>JAYRPG010000128.1:0-66097 GCA_041911275.1 Ferruginibacter sp.
ATCACGCCCTTCGACCGCGAAGACATCCACTACCTCGCCACCGCCCTCGACGATATCGCCGATTACATCTACGCCTCTGCCAAGAAAATCAATTTTTACCGGGTGAACCCCAACGATACGGGCATGCAGAAGATGGCCGACCTGATTTCGAACGGGTGCGTGCAGGTACACAAAGCCGTGACCGAACTGCGGAACATGAAGAATATGCGGCAGATCACCGATGCCCTGGTAGCCATCAACAGCATTGAAAACCAGGGAGATGATATTTTTGACATGAGCATTGAGCGGCTCTTTGCCACCGAACCCGACGCGAAAGAAGTGATCAAAAAAAGGGAAATCTACCAGGTTATGGAAATCGTAACCGACAAATGTGAGGATGCGGCCAATGTGATCGAGTCCATTATTGTCAAGTATGCATAAATAACAGGCGGATGGCGTAAAGTGGCCGTCTGCAGCACCGGGGCATCATTAAATTCACCTTCTTATTCATGACCCTCCTCATTGTAATCATCGCGCTGGCCCTGATTTTCGACTACATCAACGGCTTTCACGACGCGGCCAACTCCATTGCCACCATCGTATCCACGAAAGTGCTCACCCCCTTCCAGGCGGTGATCTGGGCAGCCTTCTTCAACTTCGTGGCCTATTTTATTTTCAAAGACCATGCGGTGGCCAACACGATCGGTAAAACCGTGCATTTGGAATACATCACCCTGCATGTGATCCTGGCCGGGCTCATTGCGGCCATTTTCTGGAACCTGCTGACCTGGTGGTATGGCATCCCCTCCTCCTCCTCGCATACCCTGATCGGCGGATTTGCCGGTGCGGCCATCACCCATGCCTACCTGCAAAACGGGGCCACGCCGCTGGACAGCATCGTGGAGATCAAAAAAATCAGCCTGATCATTCTCTTCATCTTCCTGGCGCCCATCCTCGGGATGTTCATCTCCATATTCGTAAACCTGGTAACCATCATGCGCAACGTGTGGGCCCGCATCGCCGTGATCCTCCTGGCAGCGGTGGCCACCTGGTTCCTCTTTGCCCATTTTGAGCAGAACAAACTGAAAGAGTCGCTGGCGAAATATTATAAAACCGATCAGCTGGCAAGGGCCGCGGAAAACAACCCGGCTAAAATGGCTGAGTACCAGAAGGCCCTGGCCCTTTATGAAGCCGCCGTACCGCTGCTGAAGGATTACAAATCCATCGGGGCCGAACAGCTGGCTGCCGGCATCCGCGCGGCCACTGATCCGGCGGCGGATACCGCCATGCTGGCCAAAGGCTTTAAAAAAGCCGACAACTCCGCTATTGTCAACAGCATGATGGGCATGATCCTGATCTTTATCCTGGCCTATCTCTATGCCGAAAAAGTGAAATCACCGAACGCCTACCGCATCGCCAGGATGTTCAAAAAACTGCAGCTGGTTTCGTCGGCTGCCTTCAGTGTGGGCCATGGCGGCAACGATGCCCAGAAGGTAATGGGCATCATCGGCGCGGCTTTTGTAGCCTGGGATGTGAACCGTTATCACGATGTGGGCACCGCACTGAAAGAACTCACCTGGGTACCGCTGGCTTGTTATTCGGCCATTGGCCTGGGTACCATGAGCGGCGGCTGGAAGATTGTGAAAACCATGGGCACCAAGATCACCAAGGTTACCCCGCTGGAAGGCGTATCTGCAGAAACCTCCGGCGCCATCACGCTGTTCATGACCGAGCAGATGGGCATACCGGTGAGCACCACCCATACCATCACGGGTTCCATCATGGGCGTGGGCGCCACCAAGCGGCTCAGTGCCGTGCGCTGGGGCATCACGGTAAACCTGCTCTGGGCCTGGATCCTCACCATCCCGGTGAGCGCCATGCTGGCAGCCCTCTCCTACCTGATTATCCGTTTCTTCGCATAATAATGCGGGACGAATGCCGTTAAATCAGCAAACTGCCGGGCCGGCCGGGGCATTGTGTATCTTTATGCCTGTTCCGGAACGGTGCAAACCGGCAAACCCCCATCCAGATGAAAAAAATTCTTGTTACCGGCGGCTGCGGCTATATCGGCATCCATACGATCGTTGACCTGATCGAGAATGGCTTTGAAGTGATTTCGATTGACAACTTTGCGCGCAGCACCCCGGCCATCCTGAAAAATGCAGAGCAGCTCACCGGGCGGCCTATCCGCAACTACAACGTGAACCTCTGCGATGAAGCCGCCACGCAGGCCGTATTCAGCGAACATCCCGATATCGCGGGCATCATCCATTTTGCCGCCTACAAAGCCGTGGGCGAATCGGTGGGCAACCCTTTGCTGTATTACGAAAACAACCTCATCTCCCTGGTGAACATCCTCAAATGCGCCCGCGATTTCCAGGTGCCGCATTTTGTGTTTTCCTCTTCGTGTACAGTATATGGTAACCCGGCCAGCATCCCGGTTACAGAAGAAACGCCCCAGCAACCGGCCGAATCGCCCTATGGCGCCACCAAACAGATGGGGGAGGTGATGGTACGCGATGCTGCCCGCAGCAGCAACATGCAGGCCACCCTGCTCCGCTATTTTAACCCGGTGGGTGCGCATCCCTCCATCCTCCTGGGCGAGGTACCGGTGGGCCGCCCCGCCAACCTGGTTCCCGCCATCACCCAAACCGCCATCGGCAAGCTGCCCACGATGCAGGTTTACGGCAACGACTACCCCACCCGAGACGGCAGCTGCGTGCGGGATTATATCCATGTGAGCGATATTGCCCATGCCCATACGCTGGCCCTCCATTACCTGATGGCCGGCAAAAACAAGCTGCAGACCGAGGTGTTTAACCTGGGTACCGGCGACGGATACACGGTGCTGGAAGTGATTGCCGCCTTTGAAAAAGTGAGCGGCGTGAAACTCAATTACGAAACCGGCCCCCGCCGTGAAGGGGATGTGGTGGCCATCTATGCCAACAACAACAAGGCCCGCCGGGAACTGGGCTGGATTCCGCGCTACTCCCTCGAAGACATGATGGATACGGCCTGGAGATGGGAGCTGCAGCTGCAGAAAACAGCCGCCGCATCCGCCGTTTAAAAAGGGTTTTTCCGGGTGTGCCGCTTCGCGTATCTTGCGCCCTCAACCATTCATCTGAAGCGGTATGTTAAAAGCCATTGAGATCACCGGGAATAAAGACACCCGCAGCGGTTTCGGCGACGGCATCCTCGAAGCTGCCCGCGCCAACGAAAATATTGTTGCCCTCACGGCCGACCTCCTCGGCTCGATGAAACTCAACGCCTTTGTGAAAGAATTTCCGCAGCGCTTTATCCAGTGCGGGATCGCCGAAGCCAATATGATCGGCGTGGCCGCAGGCCTCACCATCGGCGGAAAAATTCCCTATACCACCACTTTTGCCAATTTCAGCACCGGGCGGGTGTACGACCAGATCCGCCAGAGCGTGGCCTACAGCGGCAAGAATGTGAAAATCTGCGCTTCGCATGCCGGCCTTACCCTGGGCGAAGACGGTGCCACCCACCAGATCCTGGAAGATATCGGCCTGATGAAAATGCTGCCGGGCATGACGGTGATCGTTCCCGCCGACTACAACCAGACGAAGGCTGCCACCAAGGCAATTGCTGATTATAACGGTCCCGTATACCTGCGTTTTGGCCGGCCCGTATGGCCCATTTTTACCCGTGAAGCCGATTTTGTAATCGGCAAGGCCCAGTTCCTGTCTGAAGGCACGGATGTCACCCTTTTTGCCTGCGGCCACCTGGTGTGGAAAGCGGTGGAAGCCGGGCGTATCCTCGAAGAGAAAGGCTACAGCGTGGAAGTGATCAACCTGCACACCATCAAACCGCTGGACGAAGCGGCCGTGCTGCAGTCGCTCCGCAAAACGCGCTGCGCGGTAACCTGCGAGGAGCACAATATCATTGGCGGACTGGGCGACAGCATTGCGTCTGTTGCTGCCCGTTACCTGCCGGTTCCGCTCGAATTCATCGGCACCCAGGACACTTTCGGGGAAAGCGGAAAGCCGGCCGAACTGCTCACCAAGTACGGACTGGATGCGCCCAACATTGTGGCTGCCGCCGAAAAAGTGATGCAGCGCAAAAACGGCTGATATCAGTCCAGCCTTACCAGTTGCAGGTAATCCAGCATTGCCGCGTTTACTGCTTCATTCATGTTATCATTGGCCTCCTCAAACCGGAGGGTAAATACCTGTTTGCCTTTGGGTAACTGCAGGATCAGGCTGTTGCTGAATCCCCAGTTGCTCCACTCCTCCCTGCCCCGCTGGGGAAACACCAGCACACCCAGTTGCCGTTGGCCCGCCAACAAGGTGCGGATGGCGCATTTGTTTTCGGTGTTCACCGGGCCATGGCCGTTGGCATAGC
This sequence comes from Ferruginibacter sp., assembly GCA_041911275.1. Lineage (GTDB taxonomy): Bacteria > Bacteroidota > Bacteroidia > Chitinophagales > Chitinophagaceae > Ferruginibacter. The sequence continues at coordinate 4,342 of JAYRPG010000128.1, forward strand.
GGAAACTCACCGCGTAGCGGCCGGCGGCCGGCACCTCCACTTCCAGCTGCAGGCTGCGGTGCTCCGTGGTGCTGATTTCCACAAACCCCTTTCCGGAATATCCCTTGTAAGGCAAAGCCGAAGGCGTTGCCGCCGTTTCAGCCTCCACCCGGTAAACAGCAGTGCAGGAAGGATTCAGCACGGGTTCAGCAGCAAAGGACTGCCACCCTCCTCTTCCCACGGCCACCACCTGGTATTCATCACAGCCCTTGCCTGCTGGCCGGAAGATCAGGCCACGGGTAATGCGGTGCAGCCGGCCATTGCGCAATACGCGGTAATGCAGGGCATCCTTCACCGGCTGCCAGCGCAGCACGCCGTTATCCACCCGCACCAGGGGAGTGGCCGGGGCGGTAATCACCGGCTGTTCGCGGTAGGCGCCTGAACGGCTGAAGCGGTTGGCCAGGCGGATGCGGAGGGTATGACGGCCACGGGTATCCGCCGGTATCCGCGCTTCGGGCAGCGGGCGGCCATCAAGGGTGCAGGACGCAATGATATCTCCATAGCCTTCCAGCTCAATATCGATCAGGGCTCCCCGGTAGTGAATATTGCGCAGGCTGCGTGTACCCCGCAGGACCCGGGGCACAAAAGGCCTGAGTTCCAGCTTATCAGCATGAAAGCGGATCCCGAACAGCAGTTTGTGCACCAGGGCGATATTGCCCGAGAGGCTCCAGAGCATATTGCTGGAATTGATGACCGTTCCGGCAAAATCACCATCTGTGGCCACAAAATTCTCCTTATTGGTGAGGAAGAGCGCCGCCGGTCGCCAGATGGCCGCGATGGAAGCCATTACAGCCGCCTCATTGCCGGCTTTGGCGGCTGCCAGGGCCCAGTACGACTGGACAAAGGGCCAGACGGCGAGGTTGTGATAGGGCGGAATATTCGGGATCTGGGGATACACACAGGTGATGCCATATGCGGTTTGCGGCACCGAGGCCACCAGGATAGCACTGCGGCCGGCCGGCGCGATATCGAAAAGCACACAGAGCGCTTCGCCCAGGGCTTCTGCGCCGGGTGAAAGCAGGGGGTAATGACGGCCATAGCGGTACTGGCCATAGTAGCCTTTCTCCGGCATCCACAGGTACTGGTTCATGCCCTCGCGGATGCGGGCGGCCTGTGCCCGGTAGCGGGCCGCGTCGGCAGGCTGACCCAGCTGCGCAGCCATGGCGGCAAGCACCTGGTTGGCCTGGAAGTGCACCGCGTTGGTGCCCAGGTTCATCGAAGCATAGATGTCGGCCGGCTGCATCCATTTGGGATAGGTTTGCTCCCGCCAGTCGAGGAAGGAGGATTCCCCCCTGACCAGTCCGGTTTGCGGATCGTAAGCATTGAGGCGGTCGTCTTCCACCGAATTGCGGATGATTTCGTAGGCTTCCCGGAGCCAGGCCTCATCGCCGGTAGCGGTATAGATTTCCCAGGCAGCCGTGGCCCAGATCATGCGATCGGTGGAACAGGGATAGGCGCCACCGGTACCCGTATCCTGGATGATGCGTTTTTTGCGGTTCACCTTGCGCATCAGGCTTTTCTTCGCCACTTCGGGCTGCAGGTGTGCCATGGACAGGATGATGGAATAGCTGATGTCGCGGGTCCACACCCCGGCCCATTCCTTGCCGGTGCGGAAGGTACTGTCGGGCTCCACCGCCCGGATCATCTCCTCCAGGCTCATGTTGTAGAGGGCATCAGCCAGCACCTGCCCAGACTGGTACCGGGGAAAGGCGCTGAGATCCTGACTCAGCGTCCAGGCCGCATCGGTCTGCTTTTCATCCTGCTTCGCATTCAGCACCAGGGTGGTTTCATAAATGCCGTCGCCGTCGGGATCCTGCAGCTGCAGCCCGGCCTTGGTATGGAGGTTGTCGAAATCCCAGATCATGGGCAGCGTGTTGCCGGCCACAAAGAGCCCCTTGAAATCTTCCGGATAGATGCGGTCGCCTTTAAACGTGCTGAAATAGCCCTGTGTTTTGAAATCGCTGAACACCCGCCGCATATCCACGCGGATGGTGAGGCGGGTATCCGGCGCCAGGAAGGTTCCGGTATCGCCCGTACTGTCGGCGAGGGCCTCACCAAAGCGGATCAGCGGCGTTTGGTCAACCGGTTTCCGTACATTATAATGATGATCCACCCCCGGCTGCATTTCGTTGTCCTTGCCGTTGATGCTGAATTTAAACGCAATTTTCGTGGACACGTAAAGGTTAGCCGGGCTCTGGTAATCCGACACCATGCGGGTGGATGAAAGGGCCCGGGCGGTGTACCGGCCCTGCACAACGCTGTCGGCATAAACGGCATAATGGTCATTCTTCCACAGCGGTGCCGCGGCCGGCTGGGCAAACGTGGCAGACAGCCCGGTGAGGAGCAGGAAAATCAGCAGGAATGAAGGCTTGAACATAAGGAAATGGTGAAGGGTGAATCGTTAATGGCAAGGAATGGGACACGGCAGGCGGATGCGGGCCCGACTTAACTGGCCGGAGTTTTGGACCGGTGATCTTCCTCCACTTCGGTAACGCCGCCGCTCACGGCAAATTTCATGGTTTGCGTGGCGCTGATATTGGTAACGGGCTTTACCCGCTGCCGGGGAATGATGTACACATTCCCGGCCACCGAATAGGCCATGGGTACATATACCGCCACATAATCGCGGAGGCCGAACTCTTCCATGTCATCGCGGGTGATGAAACCCACGCGCCATACATCGTTATCGTCCACATTGGCCAGCACACTGCGGGTAAATTTCTTCTTTTCACCGGCAAAGGCCTCAAAAAAATCTTTCAGGGTGGAGTAAATGAACTTGATGCCCGGAGTTTTCTCCAGGAGTTTGTCGAAGGCCTCCACCACGCGGCTGAAGATGAAGGAAGAGGAGATATACCCGATGAACAGCACGATGAAGATCACGAGCAGGAAGCCCAGCCCCGGTATCCGGCGCAGGTTGCCCGCCCCGTCTTCCATGATTTTCGGAAAAAGACTGTGCAGCATACCGGGCAGGATGCCATCGATAAAGTTAAACGCCGCCATGATGGCCCAGATCGTTATGGTAATGGGCGCCAGCACCAGGATGCCCTGCAGAAAATACTGGAAAAGCTTTCGGTAGCTGAAGGACTGTTTCATAACCGCAGTTTGAAAAGTAAAGGTAATCAATCCCTTGTACCCTCCGCCGGCCGCTTTACCCCGCGGGGAAAGTGAAAAAATTGTTATCAATGGTTAAAAAAAAGGATGGAAACTTTCGTTACGAAAATAGTTTCCGTAGTTTTGCCGCCGCTATCAATAGAATATGGAAACCACAGACCGAATCAAACAGAAAGCGAATGACCTGATGATGCAGTACGGCATCCGCAGCGTGAGCATGGATGATATTGCGGGTTCGCTGGGCATGAGCAAGAAGACAATTTACCAGTTTTTTGCCGATAAGGATGAACTGGTGGAAGCGGTGATTGCCGATAAGCTGCAGGTGAACCAGGCCTGCTGCCTGACCGACAAGCAACGGGCGAAAGATGCGGTACATGAGCTGTTCCTGGCCCTGGAGATGATGCAGGAGATGTTCCAGGACATGAACCCTTCCGTGCTGTACGACCTGGAGAAATTTCATAACCGGGCCTACCAGCAGCTGCTGCAGCACAAGCACCAGTTTTTGTACAAGCTGCTCACCGACAATATCCGCTGGGGCATGGCTGAGGGATTGTACCGGGAGGATATCAATCCGGATATCATTGTAAAAGCCCGGCTGGAGAATATGATGCTCTGCTTTAACCAGCAGCTGTATCCGAAATCGAAGTACACCCTGATTGAAGTGGAAACCCAGCTCACCGAACATTTCCTGTTCGGGCTGGCCACCCTGAAAGGACATAAACTGATTACCAAATACCAACAGGACCGACTAAAACAACAACACCATGAAAAAAAGCAGTAAACCCCTGCTGATCCTGCTGCTGGCACTGATGGCAGGCGGCAGACAGCTGCAGGCACAGGCCCGGCACGCGTTCTCCGTGCAGCAGGCGGTGGATTTCGGTATGAAAAACGCCGTGGCCGTAAAAAATGCCCTGATTGATGTGCAGCGGCAGCAGCAAACCAACCGTGAGGTAACCGCAGCCGCCCTGCCGCAGGTGAACGGCAGCCTCAGCGGTACACATTATTTCAACATTGCCGTTCAAACCCTGCCCAACTTCATCGGACCGGCCACTTACCAGGTGCTGGTTGACGAAGGCGTGAAGAACGGGAACGGCCAGCCGATCAAGCAGCCCGAAGGCGGTTTTGGCAACATTGCCGCACAGTTCGGGGTACCCTGGATCGTGAGTGCCGGCGTGGAGATGAGCCAGCTGCTCTTTGACGGCCAGGTATTCGTAGGCCTGCAGGCCCGCAGCACCGCCATGCAACTGGCGCGCAGCACGGCAGCGGTAACAGCCGAACAGATCAAGGCCAATATCCAGAAAATCTACTACCAGCTGGTGGTAGGCGAAAAGCAACTGGGCAGCATCCAGGCCAATATCGACCGGTTTGAAAAGCTGCTGCACGACACCCGGGAAATCTATAAAAACGGCTTTACCGAAAAGCTCGATGTGGACAAAGTGCAGGTGCAGCTCAACAACCTGAAAACCGAAAGGGAGAAAATGCTGAACCAGCTGAGCGCCGGCAATGCCGGGCTCAAGTTCCTGATGAACATGCCGCAGAAAGACACCCTGGTACTGACCGACACCGTGAGCAGCGACCTGGTGAAAACGGGTATCCTGGATGAATCCTACCAGTACAATGACCGCAAGGAGATTCAGCTGCTCAGCGCAGCCAGCAAGCTGAACCGGTACAATATAAAGCGTTACCAGCTGAGCCGGATCCCCACCATCGCCGCCTTTGCCTCCTATTCCAAAAATGCACAGCGGCAGAGCTTTGACTTTTTCAGCAAAGGCCCCTGGTTCACCACCTCACTGGCCGGACTGAAAATCAGCATACCGGTATTTGACGGACTGGCCCGCCGCTCCAGGATAGAAAATGCCCGGCTGGCCTGGCAGCAGACTGAGAACAACCTGCAGCAGGCCAAGGAAAATATGGACTATGAGGTATCCACCGCGCGGATGAAAATGAAGACGGCCATCCTGACGCTTGACAACCAGGAGCAGAACATCCGCCTGGCGGAAGACGTGTACCACAGCACCCGTAAAAAATATGAACAGGGCCTCGGCAGCAACCAGGAAATTTACAATGCCCAGACGGAACTGAAAGTGGCGCAGAACAACTATTACAGCGCCCTGTATGATGCCATCACCGCCCGCATTGATTACCTGCGCGCCACCGGAAAACTGTAAACCCACTGAATCAACCATCCCTTAACGTTAGTATATGAAATCATTCCTCCTCCTGAGCCTGACCGCCTCCCTCCTGCTGGTGTCGTGCGGCAGTGCTGATAAAAACAAAGAACTGAGTGCCAAGAAAGCGGAACTCGAAAAACTGAAAGCCAGCCACAATGAAGTGGAAAAACAGATCAGAAAACTGGAAGCCGATATTGCACGGCTGGATCCTGCCAGCGTGAATGCCCAGAAACCCAAACTGGTGGCGGTACAGAAACTGGAGGCGGCCGACTTCAGCCATTACATCGAACTGCAGGGCCGCGTGGAATCTGAACAAATCAGCTACGTAACGCCGCGCGGCACCGGTGGCGTGGTGAAAGCTGTACTGGTGCGGCAGGGCGACCGCATCAGCAAGGGGCAGCTGCTGCTGAAACTGGACGACGCCATCGCCCGGCAAAGCCTGCTGGCCGCGCGGGAAGGGCTGGAAACCATCAAAACCCAGCTCTCATATGCCCGCACCATCTACCAGCGGCAGAAAAATCTCTGGGACCAGAACATCGGTACCGAGATCCAGCTGATCACGGCCAAGAACAACGTGTCTACCCTGGAGAACCAGCTGAAGGCTGCCGAGGAAAACATGAAAGTGGTGCAGGAACAGCTCAATACCGCCAATGTGTACAGCGAGGTTGACGGCACAGCCGATGAAGTGACGATCCGCGTGGGCGAGGTATTCAGTGCCGCCACTGCCACCATGATGGGCATCAAAGTGGTGAACAACACCCAGCTGAAAGTGGCCGGCAACATCCCCGAGAATTACCTGAGCAATGTGCACAAGGGTACGGCGGTGGAAGTGAATATCCCGGATATCGGCAAAACCTTTAACAGCATGGTAAGCTTTGTGGGGTCAGTGATCAACCCCCAGAGCCGGGGCTTTATTGTGGAGGCCCGGATGCCCGCCGACGCGGCCCTGAAACCCTACCAGGTAGCCCTGCTCCGCATCCGCGACTATGCCGCCACCGGGGCCATCACGGTACCGGTAGCCACCCTGCAGAACGACGATAAAGGCAAGTTTGTGATGGTGGCCGCCACTGAAAAAGGCGGATTGGTAGCCCGCAAACGCATGGTGGTACCGGGTTTCCTCAACGGCAACCAGCTGGAAATCAAATCCGGACTGCAGCCCGGCGACGTACTGGTTACCGAAGGTTTCCAGAGCCTGTACGAAGGCCAGTCCATCACCACCCAACTGTAAAGCATATACGCATACCGGATCTCCGGTATGTACAAATACATTTCTATGAACGCATTCAACCACGTGAAAGAAACTTTCAAACAGTTCAAGCCCACCACCTGGTCTATCCGCAACAAAACATCCATCTACCTGCTGATGCTGTTTGTGACCATGATGGGGGTGTTCCAGTTTGTTACCCTGCCCAAGGAGCAGTTCCCGGACATTGTGATCCCCACCATTTATGTGCAGACCATTCATGTGGGCAACTCTCCCAAAGACATCGAGAACCTGGTGACCAAGCCCATTGAAAAGCAGATCAAGGGGATTACCGGCGCCAAAATCAACAAGGTAACCAGCAGTTCACAGCAGGATTATTCCGCCATTACCGTGGAATTTGAAACGGATGTCAAGACAGATGTGGCCCTGCAGAAAGTACGCGATGCGGTAGACAAGGCCAAAAAGGACCTGCCCACCGATCTCACCCAGGAACCCACCGTGATGGAAGTGAGCTTCAGCGAACAGCCCATCATGTATGTGAATGTGAGCGGCGACTACGACCTGGTACGGCTGAAAAAATACGCGGATCAGCTGAAAGATAAGCTGGAAGAGCTGCCGCAGATCAACCGGGTTGACCTGGTGGGCGCCCCCGAGCGGGAGTTCCAGATCAATGTGGACCGTTTCCGCATGCAGGCCGCCAACATCAGCTATGATGATATTGCCAATGCCGTGGCCCGTGAAAACATGGACATCAGCGGGGGCCTGCTGGAAGTGGGCAACATGAAGCGCAACCTGCAGCTCAAAGGGCAGTTTAAAAATGTTTTCGACATCCAGCAGGTGGTGCTGCGCAACACTTCCGGCTCACCGATTTACCTGAAAGACATTGCCGAAATCAAAGACACCATCAAAGAGCGGGAAAGCTATGCCCGCCTGAATGGCAAAAATGTCATCACCCTCAACATCATCAAAAGAGCCGGTGAAAACCTGATTGAAACCAGCGACGGCATCAAGGCCATCGTGAAGGAAATGCAGGAAGACCATTTTCCCAAGGACCTGGGGGTGGTGATCACCGGCGACCAGAGCAAGCAGACCCGCACCTCCTTCAACGACCTGGTGAACTCCATTGTGATCGGCTTTATCCTGGTGCTCATCATCCTGATGTTCTTCATGGGTGTAACCAATGCCTTCTTTGTGGCCCTGAGTGTGCCCCTCAGCATGTTTGTGGCCTTTCTTTTTCTGCCCGCGGCCGACCTGATCGTGGGCACCCATGTTACCCTCAACTTCATTGTACTCTTTGCCCTCCTGTTCGGGCTGGGCATTATCGTGGACGATGCCATCGTGGTGATTGAAAACACCCACCGCATCTTTGTGCAGGGCAAGGGCATGCTGAGTTCGGAGAAGAGTGCCATCATTGCCGCCGGCGAAGTATGGTACCCGGTACTGGCCGGTACCCTTACCACCCTGGCGCCTTTTGTGCCGCTGCTTTTCTGGCCGGGCATCATCGGCAAGTTCATGATCTACCTGCCCACGATGCTGATCTTCACGCTTTCGGCCTCACTGATTGTGGCCTTTATCATGAACCCCGTTTTTGCGGTGGATTTCATGAACCATGAAGAGCATGGGAAGGAAAAGCCCTCCGCCATTTTCCGCAAACCCATTTTCTGGACGCTGGTGGGCGCCGGCATCCTGTTCAATGTGATCGGGATCTCGCAGAATGCGGCCGTGGTAGGCATTGTGAAAGGCGAAGACCTGGTAAAGCCCGGCGGCACCTATCATTTCTTCGGCAACCTGCTGCTGTTCTTTGCCGTGCTGGGCATCTTCAACCGCTATGTGCTCGACGGCGCCATTCATCGCTTCCAGAACCGGGCCCTGCCCTGGATCATGAGTCATTACGAAAACCTGCTGCGCTGGGCCCTGAAAGGCTGGCGGCCGGTACACCTGCTGCTGGGCACCTTTGCCCTGCTGATCTTTACGTTTATCTTTTTCGGATGGCGGCAGGTGCCGGTGGTGTTCTTCCCCTCGGGCGATCCCAATTACATCTATGTTTACCTGAAACTGCCGGTGGGCACTTCCGTGAACTATACCGATTCAGTAACCCGCACCCTGGAAACGAAAGTGAATAAGGTGCTGGGGATCGAAAACGGAAAAACCAATCCCATGGTGGAAAGCGTGATCACCAATGTGGCCGTGGGCGCCAGCGACCCCACCAGCGGTGACCGCAGCACCCGGAGTGAACTGGGCCGGGTGCAGGTTTCTTTTGTGGAGTTTGAAAAACGGCACGGGCAATCCACCAAACCCTACCTCGACCAGATCCGGAATTCGCTGAAGGGCATCCCCGGTGCCGAAATTTCGGTTGACCAGGAAAAGGGCGGCCCTCCCACCGATCCGCCGGTGAATATTGAAGTAGCCAGCGAGGAGTTTGATAACCTGATCAAAACCGCGGTGGGCCTCAAAAACTACCTGGACTCCATCAATGTGCCGGGCGTGGAGGAACTGAAAATGGATGTGGACCTCAAAAACCCGGAGATCACGTTAACGGTTGACCGCGAAAGGGCCCTGATCTATGGCGTGAGCACTGCGCAGATCGGCATGCAGCTGCGTACCGCCCTCTTCGGCCGCGAAGCCTCCAAGATCAAGGAAGGGGAAGACGAATACAAGATCCAGATCCGCAACGAGATTTCGCAGCGACACAACCTGAGCGACCTGCTGAACATGGAAATCGTGTTCCGCGATATGGCCAGCGGGCAGGTGAAACGCGTACCGATCAGCAGTGTGGTGAAAATGGAACTCACCAATACCCTGGGCAGTGTTAAACGGAAAGACCAGAAGCGGGTGATCACCCTGCGGTCGAATGTACTCACGGGCTTTACCCCCACAGCCGTAAACGCTGTAATTGCCAAACACATCAGCAATTATCAGCCCAAGAGCGAAGACGTTACCATCCGCCAGACGGGTGAGGGCAAGCAACAGGCCGAAACCGGCGCCTTCCTGGGAAAAGCCCTGGTGGTGGCCCTTGTGCTAATCCTCTTCATCCTCGTGCTTCAGTTCAACTCTGTGAGCAAACCCATCATCATCCTCACCGAAATCATCTTCAGTGTGATCGGTGTGCTGCTGGGCTTTGCCATCACCAAAATGCAGGTGTCGGTGGTTATGACCGGGATCGGTATTGTGGGACTTGCCGGTATTGTGGTGAAAAACGGCATCCTGGTGATTGAGTTTGCCGATGAACTCCGGCAGCGTGGTATGCGTACACGCGAGGCCGTGGTGCAGGCCGGTAAAACCCGGATCATCCCGGTACTGCTGACCGCACTGGCCGCCATCCTGGCACTGATTCCGCTGGCAGTGGGTTTCAACATCAACTTTGTAAGCCTGTTCTCCGAACTGGATCCGCATATCTTCTTCGGCGGTGATAATGCCATTTTCTGGAAGCCGCTGAGCTGGACGATCATCTTCGGCCTGGCTTTCGCCTTCTTCATGACCCTCGTGATTGTACCCGCCATGTACCTCATCGCCGAGCGCCTGCGCCGCCCGATGCGGAATATGTTTGGCGGCAAATGGATCAGCTTCCTGGCGATCCCCCCGCTCACGCCGGTATTCCTCATCCTGATCCTGGTGACCCTGCTCAGGCACCGGAAACAGGTGAACCGCCGGATGGCCAGCCGCCGCAGCTACGGCGAGGTGTTCAACCGGAGCTGGTTCTGATCCATCTTGCTGCCGGTTCAAAAGGTTCAGGAGGTTGCAAAACCTGCTGAACCTTTTTTTATGAGTTCACCCGCGGAGAGAGAAGGTGTGAACCGTTCAAAGGTTTCAACGTTCAAAACGCTGAACGCCCTCCTGAACCTTGCCCATTGAATTGAATATTGAAAATTTCCCTGCTCACCATTCCCCGTTCCCCATTCCTGTTCATCATTCCCTGTTCCCCTGTTCACCATTCCCTGCCCCTTTCCAGAATCCGGAAAAAACATCCGGCCGGTGGAGCAAATGCCCAAAAACAATGATTTATTGGATTGATTTTCAATTGATTAAAAACTGGCACAAACTGGGATGCTTCAATAGCAACAGGAAAGGAAAACGGCGGATACGGATCCTGAAAAAAAGCAGACCTTTATCCCGCAATCCGGTTCCTGTTTAAACATCCCTCACCCTCATGAAAACAGGAACGATGAAAAAAATTTACAGCCTTACCGCCGCCCTGCTCGCCGCCACCATCGTAATGGCCGCCGGCAATCCCGCCACCGATGTGGAACTGAGCGTGGAATACCGCAACAATACCGCCTGCATCAGCTGGAAGCCAGCGTCTGGCAAAGGCATCCTGCGTTATGAACTGCAGAAGAGCACGGATGGCGTAAACTTCAGCTATTTCTGCGCTTACGCCGCCACCATTCCGGCCTACCGGGTGGAAGACAGCAACCTGATCAGTCATACCCAGTACTACCGGTTAAAGCTGGTGGATGAAGCCGGCCAATCCTTATACAGCGCGGTGAAAGGCATGGACCTGAAAGCCATTCATGCCACCCTGAAAATTCTGCCCGGCACCTCCGGCGAGCGGATGTGGGTTTGGCTGCCGGTGAACACCCGCATCCTGTCTGCAGCGATTACGGATGCCCGTGGCCAGGTATTGCTTTCAGACCTGAAAGTGAAAAACAATGTGAATATGGCAGCCGTGGAAACCGGTATCCTGGAGCCGGGGGCTTACCAGCTGCTGGTGACCACCAACCGTGGCGACCGCGTACAGCTGCGCTTCAACCGCAACTGAGTTTTACCGCACATAAATGCCTGAAGCCTTGTGACAAAATCACAGGGCTTTTTGGTGCAGATGATCAACTGCGCAATACTTTTACAGAAAAAAAAACCATGAGAAGCAATCACGAAATTGACTACCGCATCTTCGGCGAGGAACTGCAGTTTGTGGAAGTGGAGCTGGATCCGCAGGAAACCGTTATCGGTGAGCCCGGCGGGTTTATGATGATGGACAATGAGATCAGCATGCAAACGATTTTCGGCGATGGCAGTCAGCAGCAGGGCGGTTTACTGGGCAAAATTTTCAGTGCCGGCAAGCGCTTGCTGGTGGGAGAGAACCTGTTCATGACCGCCTTTACCAATACCGGACAGGGCAAAAAGCGGGTGAGCTTTGCGGCGCCTTACACCGGCAAAATCATTCCGCTGGATCTCTATGAACTGGGCGGGAAGGTTATTGCGCAGAAGGATGCCTTTCTCTGCGCGGCCAAGGGCGTGAGCATCGGCATCGAATTCCAGCGCAGGCTGGGCACCGGCATCTTTGGCGGAGAAGGATTCATCATGGAAAAGCTGGAAGGCGACGGACTGGCCTTTGTACATGCCGGCGGTTATGTTACCGAGCGGGTGCTGCAACCCGGCGAAGTGCTGAAAATTGATACCGGCTGCGTGGTGGCCTATACCGCCGGGGTTGACTTCGACATTGAATTCATCCGGGGCGTGAAGAACTGGATGTTTGGCGGAGAAGGCCTGTTTTTCGCGGTGCTGAGGGGGCCCGGAAAGGTTTGGATCCAGTCGCTGCCCATCAGCAGGCTGGCCGGAAGAATCCTGCAATACGGCACCATCAACCGCAAGGAAGAGGGCAGCATCCTGGGCGGCCTCGGTAATTTACTGGACGGACGGGAGTAGGCTCAGCGCTTCACCTGCCAGTTCCAGCTGAGGTTGTTGCTGCCGGCGGGTGGCGCCACGCTGTAATAAACAAACAGGAAGTCGGCGTCTGCGGTTACATAGCTGATGATGCCGGCATCGCGGCTGGTGGCGGTAACCTGGTAATAGGCCGGCACGGCACCCAGTCCGTGCGGAATGGCATAAATGGTGTCGGCGCCATTGCCGCTGTTCTGGTGACTGCCGGTCAGGAATTTATCTTCGTTGAAAACCACCCATTCGTTACCGTTATACCCTTTGAACTGACTGTCGCTGCTGTCGAACAGGATCTGGGCAGCTTCCGGTGCCGCCAGGGCGCCCGCGCCGGTTACCTTCGGCAGCACCAGGCCCTCGTTTTTTATTTTGGCAATGATGTTGTTGCTGCCCCTGCCGCCATAAATAAAATGGAACTGGTTATTGGTAGACGGGAGACGGAGGCGCAGATCGCCGTTGGGGATACCGTTGAATTTTTCCACGGAAAGTTCTCCGTATGCCACCGTACCGCCGAGGGTGGTATTGTTGCGGGCCGTGGCGCGCAGGCCGCCGTCATCAACATCATTACCCACCCAGGAAACGGCGCCCCAGCCATTACCCTGTCCTTCAGGATCGGGATAATTAACGCCCTTATGAATTGACCATTCCCCCACCCAGCATTCGACCACACCGTTGTATTCAATCGCCATCCCAAATTCGTAGGGCAGAATCAGGAAGTCACGGGTCAGGCTTTTTCTTAACCCCTGAATGCCGGTTACGTTTTTGGGATGCCGGATCCGCAATGCGGGGATATCGTTATTGAAAGCCCATGCAGTGGGGGTACTGGTAAAGGGCGTGATGCTGTCGTCGGGTGACTGAAAGCCGTTTCGTACTTTACGGTTCAGCGAGATGATGGCTTCCGGGTCATCCGAAGGCCATAAGTACAGGGATGAATCGAGCCTCACGTTTCCGTTTACACGCAGCAGGGAGAAGGAGTCACGCGTGGCGCCCAGCAAAAGCGCAGACGGCGTGCTGATGTCGCCATTACCCTGGATGGTTAATCTTTTCTGCCCGTCGGTGTAAAAATCCCAGGCGCTGGTATCCCTCAGATAGAAACCGGTGTTCAGTCCGGTTCCGGTTTGCGTATTCACCGGTTCAATCAGCACGCCGCCATTCAGGGAACTCTGGGGGGTAATTTCCAGGTTATTGTCGTCTGAACCAATGATAACCTTGCTGTTGAGCGTTTGCACGCCTTCCGGTGCAGGATCAATCAGGGTATCGGCCGTTACCGGCCGGTATGCAGCGGAGTAAGCAAGATTTTCCGAAACTGTATCCGGCCAACTGGCTACTGCGGTCCATAATCCCGTAACCCCGAAAAGGAAACTCATGATTCTGTTCATATGCAATAAATTTCAGTTGCTTTTCAGCAATCAGTTTGAATCAGTTTTTCGGAGGAGATTGGATACGGTTTAGGAAGGAGTTGGATACGGATGGAAAAATCAGTTGAACATATTCAGAAAATTCCGGGTATTGGATTGCAGGCTGTATTCGGCCACAATTTTTGCCCGCCCGGCTTTTCCCATATCCTTACGGAGCTGCGCATTGCAGATCATGGTTTCAATTGCTTTATACCACTCTTCAGCCGTTGTACACAGAAAGCCATTGACTCCGTTATCGATAATCCTTTTATTGACCCCTACGGCCGATGAAGCCGCCGGGATTCCGAGGGAAAGATACTGTATTAGTTTGAATCCGCATTTGCCTTCGCTCCACGCATCATCGGTAAGTGGCATCAGTCCGATCTGGCAGGAAGCCAGTTCGGGCACTTCATTTTCGGGCGTCCATTCGATGTACTGAACATTTTTCAGGTTGAGTTCCGGCGCCTTGTTGCAGATGATTTTGATGTCGAAATCATATTTCAGCTGCAGTTGCTGCAGCACGGGTTCGAGCAGATCCAGGTATTTGAGGGTGGAGAAACTGCCCGTCCAGCCTACGGTAACCCGTTGCACATCGTGGTTCGAAAGCAGGTTGTGCTTTTTCTCCGTGTCCACGCAGGTGGGATTATAAATCACCTGGTTGCTGTAGCGGCGGGCAAAGCTGGCGAGGTATTCGTTACCGGCACTCACCTTATAAGCCCAGCTGCAAATCTTGCTGATCTTGCTTACACTCTTCAGCCGCAGAAATAAACTGTTGCCCTCAGAGATATGCGGCATCCAGATGGCATCATCAAAGTCATAAATCATTTTTTTATGAAAGACTTTGGTATAGAACCACTCAAAAACAGGAGGCCCCAGTGGTGCTGCCTCGCGCTGAAGAAAGATGTAATCGTAACGGGAGAGGGTAAAAAGCTGAAAGGTTCTTCGGAAATAACCCTTGAGTACAGCCCATATTTTGGGGAAAAAATACCCCTCTTTGTGAATGATGCAGTAGCCCTTTTTATCGAGAAAGGAACGCGTTTCAATAACAAAACCCTGTTGCTCCAGCACCTCCCGGTACAATTCAAACCGAAAACGCTGGCCGGGAGAAAGGTTTTCAGGGTACTGGGCAACAAACAAAATCGCTTTCTTTTTTTCCATTACCTGTTTTCGTCATTAAAAATACCCGCGTTGCGTGTTACCCGTAAACCGGAGGGCTGGAATCATCTATCCCTTTGAATGTCATAGGGTATAAGTTACTCCATCCCGGCCATCTCCTGATCAGGATCAGGAGGACAAAAGTATAAAAAAACCTTTAAAAGACCGACGCCGCCTCCCCTGCGGCCTATTCCGGAGTATATTACACCCATGACGGGTAATTTTGTGCAAAAAATGAAACGGCTTACGTGCTCCTCTTTGCTGGCCGTGCTCCTGGCTGTCCTTACACTCCCGGCCCACAGCCGGATCATCAACGTAAAACAGTACGGGGCAAAAGGTGACGGGAAAACCGACAACACGCCCATGGTACAGGCGGCTCTGGATGCCTCCCGTCAGTTTGAAGGGGATACGGTCTATTTTCCCCGAGGCACCTACCTGTTCCGCACTTTTGCCCTGCCCCATCATTATTTTGAAAATTACTTCCTGAAAATTCATTCCGGGCTCACCATCCTGGGGCAGGACAGCAGCACCTGCCTGAAGATTGCCGATCACCTGTTCGACCAGGCCGACAGCCTGGCCAATGCCCACCTGTTTTACGGAAGGCGGATCAGGGGCTTTTCCATGCAGCGGATCTGCATCGACCTGAATGGCAGCAGGAACATGGTACCGGCCGGATTCATCAAAAACCACTCCGCCTTATTTATTGACGAGGGCGAAGAGGTATGGCTGCGTGCTGTTCAAATCCGCAACAGTGCCGGCCGCAATATGATTATCCTGAAGGGCAATGGCAGTATGGCCAAAATCGAAAACTGCCGCTTTGTGAACGGAGGCCACTATGTGGGCAGCAG
This sequence comes from Ferruginibacter sp., assembly GCA_041911275.1. GTDB lineage: Bacteria > Bacteroidota > Bacteroidia > Chitinophagales > Chitinophagaceae > Ferruginibacter. Next base: position 19,919 of record JAYRPG010000128.1, read on the forward strand.
TGTCAGCAACAAATGGCAGGATGATTTTTCTTTTGTATACAGCGAATGGGATCATACCCAGTTGCTGAACAACCTGATCCGTCAGGAAAATCCCGTCATCGCGCTCACGGGGTATACGGGTGGGATAGAGCTGCACGGATCTTATTCGCTGGCCTCGGGCAATGAAATTTCCGGATGTTATCCGGGCATTTACATCAGCAGCAGCTGGCACCCCATGCACGGCACGCAGGTGCTCAACAACCGGATACTGGGCTGTGTGAAGGGGATTTCATTCTGGGTGCATTACCCGCTGAATGATATCGTGATCCGGGGCAACCACATCACACTGGCGGCTGCCACCTCGGGCAACAACCCCGCCGTGATCAGCGGGATTGAAATCCCCAACGGCAATGCGGCTGAATATGGTTTTAAACAGGCCAACAATGCGCCCCTGTACCGCCTGCAGATTGTCGGCAATGAAATAGAAGGACCCGCCGCTAAGGTACCGGTGAAGACGGCGGGCATGCTGCTGCATTCGCTGCAGGCTGGCCGGATAGCCGGCAACCGGATATCGGGCATGAATTATGCGGGCCTGGTGCTCCAGGGCAGTAAATGGGGGATGGATTCTGTAGGGATTAACGGGAACAGCTTTGAACAGTTCCGGGACAATCCCGATGCCGGAGCCGTAGGTGGTTATGTGGTGATTACCGACAGCTATGCGAAAAACAAACCGGAGGCGCCGGGTATGCGGAAAATATTTCTGTCAGAAAATACCGGCGACAGCAGCCGGGATGAGGGACAGGTCAAAAACTTCTTCCGTGTTTTCGCTGCCATGCCCCGGAAATTTCTACAGGAACTGCACATCAGTGAAGCCGGTAAAAACGAAACCGGTATCCGGCTGGTAAGCACCGACTAAGCCGGCAGGCGGTTACGGATCAGCAGTCGGATAGCTTTCCACACCTCCGCTACACCGGCCGGCCGGCCCTGTAATAGAACATGAACCGTACGGGTAAAGGGCTCAATCAGGAAACTGGAAAGTGCAACCAGTGCATATCCGGGAGCACTGAAATGCTTTTTTGCATACTGCAGCCGGCTGCGCAAACTGAGAAAAAGCCGGAATGCCTTCACCGATGAGGTGGTACCCTCTCCCGTATGCACCGCACAGATGTTGTGCGCATAATAAATCTTCCCCCCGGCATCGGTTACCCGTTTGGAAAAATCCACTTCTTCAAAATACACGAAAAAGCGCTCATCGAAGTATCCGTGCTTTTCAAATATGGAAGTGCGCATAAACATAAAAGCGCCCATCACCTGGGGAACATAGCGGCTTTCATCATGGTTCCAGTCGGTCATGATGGTGGCCGGATGAAAGAGGCGGGGTGCTATTTTGGATAAGCCGGTGGCATCAAAGAAAATGCGGATCGGTGAAGGCAGCCGTGAACAGCTGTGGGTGGTATTGCCCTGATCATCCAGCAGCCTGCAGCCGAGGATATCCGTATCCGGGTTGGCTTCCATGAATTGCTGACAGGCTGAGAGCGTACCGGCCTGAAGGCAGGCATCGGGATTGAGGAGGAGCACATAAGGCGCGCGGCAGGCGCGAAAGCCCTGGTTGCAGGCTTTTGCAAAACCATAATTGCCGGGGTTGCGGATGATCTGCAGTTTAGGATCGGCGGGCAGCACAGCCAGCGAATGATCGCGGGAATCATTATCCACCACGATCACCGCACGCACCTGCGCATAAAACGGATTGTCCAAAACCGACTGCACGCAGCGGCGCAGAAAATCACCGCTGTTCCAGTTAACGATCACGATGTCTATCATAAACAATCTGGGTCACCTGATTAATGAATAAAAGAAACTCCGTAAAAAAAATCAGCTGCAGCCAGAATGAGAACAGGGTCATATACTGATCCCCGAAAAAACTCAGCATCAGCGGAAACAACATGTAGGTATAATACAGAATCACCCGTACGCTTTTCTCGGATCTTGCCTTCCTGAACAGCCAGGTATGGAGGGCGCCGAATAAAGCGAGCATGCCCCAGGCATAGAGTTTTCCGAAATCCCGGATATAGGGACTGTACACCGTGTATACATTGGTGGGATACGGAACAAAAACAAACTCCTGGATCAACTGCGTGATTTTTCTTTCCGGAGTGATCCCGAGCTGCATGGCTGCCTTGTAAAAAAACCGCAGGGTATGATCGCCGCCGGCCAACTCGGTATTTTGTTGGCTCAGTTCAATATCGAGTGCGTTGAGTGAGGTAACGGTATAGATCCCCACATTCTCTGATGCGGCCTGCAGGTTTTCCCGGAAACTGTCTTCTGTGTTGCCGCCCTTGCCGTAAATCACCCCAAACACCATAAACATCAGGAGGAAGGCGAGCAGGGCGAGTGAGGTTCGCCGCACTGAAAACCTGGGATTATAGAAAAAGCTGATGCCGAAGTATATGGTGAGGATCATGAAGAAGTAGGTGCGCCCGGTGGCAAAAACCGCATAGGTAGCCAGGATGGCAAAAGTGAGCAAGAGCAGTACCGTGTTCAGCAGGTTACGCTTCTGAAAATAGGAACAGAGGTTGAATGCAAACAATACATAGGCCAGCGACATCAGGTATTTAAGCGGGCCGATATCCGCATCACCGTAACTCAGTTCGTAACGCAGGCCGGAGAAAAAATCTTCAGCCTGCGATTCGAGGAATATGCGGAAGGCTGCCCGGATGTAAAAAGGCAGTCCGATCAGGATGATCAGGAAAAAAACCACCCGGGTGGCGATATGGATATCCGGGATGGAGAGTTTACCGGGCTGGATAGAATAATCCTGCCCCCGGGCATAATCCACCAAAGCCGAACCGGCCGTAAAAAAAAAGGACCCTATAAAAAATACGCTGTACACTTCCAGGCTCAGTGGCTGAAGCTTACTGAGCAGTGTAAAGCGGAAAATAAAATGCAGCAGGAGGATGCCCCACCACACCAGGGCAAAAAGCACAGCCGGCTGGGAAATTTTGCGTCCCAGCAACAGGTAGCTTGCACCGAGGAGCAGCCCCTGCAGCAGGATAAAGACGATGTCAGTTAAATAATCCATGACTCATGCACCGGTTCCGGAACAAGTTAATGCGATATCGTTGTTATTTCCCTCTTTTCAGGAAAGGAATATGTGCCTGCGCGAAAGCCGGCGGATACCAGGAAGAGGTACAAACCGGATGCAGTTAAAAAACCCGCGGGATAAAGCAGGGGATGAGCAGGGCCGGCCAGCAGGTAAATCAGTACCTGCACCGCTGCGGCAATCATCACCATCATCAGTAAAAACCGGGTATTCATCCGCAGTTCATAACGCTTGTGCACCACCATCGCCATCTGCCATAAAAAAGTGCCGGCAATGATCATGGCGCCGCTGATTCGGTGCTCAGCCGTATCCTCAACATGTGTAAGCTGAAACAGCCATTGGGCGCCAAACAAAAAATACAGGATGAGGGCAAGGCACATGCCCGCGGCCTCCAGGGTGATGATTCTCCGGATCAGTTTGCGGGCGGCCAGCCTGTCGCCATGCTGCCAGGCGGCCGTGAGCAGCGGAAAAAGTGAAACAATCACCGGCGATATGATGGCCGTAATGCTTTTGGATAAAAGGTCAAAATTGGCCTGGTAATCGCCCTGTACGCCCGCACCGGCCTGCCTGAACAGAAAGAGCTTGTCGGTATAACTGATCAGATAGGCAAACACAAACCACAGCGAAAGCGGCGCCCCGTAAGCAAAAAACTGGCGGAGATAATGCCCTTGCAGGGGTGCAGCCTCGTCATCAGCCGTGCGGGCAAGATGGCTGAAGGTTTTGCGGTAGAGGTACAGGAAAGAGAGCAGATAGGAAATTAGCAGGGCTCCGAAAAGGTCGTACATGTAATATTGTGGGAAGGCCCTCAGCAGCAGGAGCGCCAGCGTGAGGTAACTGACCGTGCGGATGATTTCAGAATAAATGCTCTTTGACGAAAGAAATGCAGACTGGCTCAGGGCCAGGATGGTAAACTGCAGACTGGTCACCAACAAAACGCAGCTGTAGAGCAATCCCAGGATCCAGTCCTGCTTCAGAAAGGCCACCAGCAGCAGGGCCGGCAGTGCCACCAGCAACTGCAGGCGCATGGTAATACGCAATACCGTTTTGGCAAAACTTTTTTTATTGCCGGATGAAGGGAAGAAGCGGATGATGCTCTGCGTGAGCCAGCCAGTGAGTGCCGCTGTGAACAATAAAAGGGAATTAAACGTGATGGTAAACGCTCCGTAACCTTCAGCCCCCAGCAATTGTTTGAAAATGGGAATGGAAACAGCATTGATCAGTACCGGAATGATGATGCTGATCAGGTAATTCAGGTAATCCCGTTTGAATCTGGAAAAGAGTTCCATGCTGCAGCGCTGTTGCGGGGATTAGTCCATCGTTTGCGGTTTCAGCTCCCGGTATCTTCTGGCCGAAAGATCCATGATCCATACTGCCAGCATGGCCAGCATCACCGACAGCACGCCTGTGAGCATGCCGGTGCGTAGTTTGCCGGGTTTGATGCGGCGCATCGGGTAATCGGCATGGTCGATGATCTGTAACAGCGGAATTTTTTTGAGGTACTGGTACCGAGCCATTTCCAGGGTTTTGAACATCTCCTTGTACGCCTCACCGTAAGCCTGGATGTTGTATTGCTGGCGCATAGCCGGTACCTGTGCTGCCGCGAATGCCGGGTTCACATTGGCATCCTGGCTGCCCGCCCGGCTCTGAATGCTGGTGCCCACTTCCCCCTTCAGCGAAGCCACCCGCTGTTCCAGGATTTCGAGGGTTTCTCGGTCCTTTTTACTGGTGATCTCCGTATAAAATGCGGTGGTGGTTTCCACCAGCCGGTCGGTAAATACTTTGGAAAACTGTTCATTCAGGCTCACTACCTTCACTTCATAAATACCCAGTTTTTTGTCGGGGCGGGACGCCACCAGGTTTTCCTTTACAAAGGAGAGATAAACATTGTACAGGATACTGTCCTGCAGATAAGACAACCCACTGCGGGTGATACCGGGCGGAAAAGAAATTTTACTGAGGTGGGGTTTCCGGGCGTAGGCGGCGCCCAGACCGGTATGATCCAGGTAAAACTGAATCAGCGTTTGCGGCTTTCCGGCAAAACTATCGGTGGTGAGTAACACCGATTCCACCATCCTGCGGCTCTTCATGATCTCCAGGATATTGTCGCCGTCAAACATACTCTGACCGGCACCGATGCCCAGACCGAATTGCGCGGCCAGGTTCATCGCGCTGGACAAGGCCCCTTCGGTTGCCCCCGCATCCAGTGAAAACGTAAGCCGGCTTTCATAACGCGGCTTCTGAACACTGGCGTAAAAAATACCGGCCAGCCCGCCGGCAACCCCTGCGAGCAGGAGCAGCCACCATTTTCTGAGGAACAGCCGGATCAGGCCAACGAGCGGGAGGTCGCTGAAACTTGAGGAAACCGGTGATGCAGGTTGCGCCAGGGACATACTGATCGGTGAATTTATTTGCGCAGGTTAATGATAACGTTGGCCACGATGGCAAGCGAAGAGAGAATCACCGACCATTCGGCCAGGGTGATGCCTCCCTTATTTTTATTGTTCTTCTGGGGAACAAAAATTTCCGAACGGGATACCACTTCCGGATATGATTTGAAAAACAGGAAATGTTTCACCTTCTTGGCTTTACCGTCCGGATACACCACCAGGGTTCCGTTTTTGTGCGCCAGTTCGGTGAAGCTGCCCGACTTCTGGATATAATATTTCAGGGTTGCGCCTTTTTTGAACGGAATAATGGTGGGATAATACACTTCACCACTAACTTTCACCAGGCTGTTGTTCTGTTCAATCGACAGAATATCGCCGTCTTCCAGCAGCATATTTTCCGTTTCGCTTCTGTCGTGCAAAGCCTTGTTGAGATCAATGCTGATCTTGTCATAATCCTTATAGATTTCCCGTTTGATCCGTTCTGCCGACTTGAGGCTGTCTGAATTAATATTCAGCAGTTTTGCAAAAGTCTGTTCACGGTCCTGCACGGTTTGTGCCCGTTTGGACAAACGGCGGATCACCAGTGCCGTGGTGTCGGCGTTGGCGCGGAAACCGCCCGCCCTTTCAATGATGTCGCTGATGCGGTCGCCGCTCATTTTGAGGGTATAGCGGCCGGGACGCAGCACCATTCCCTCCACGAAAACGGTGCGCTGGTTCATGTAATCAGACTTCTGACGGATATTGATGACATCATAGGGCTGAAGGGGTAAATCCCCGGCACCGCTGCTATCTGAAAGGTCGATGGTGATGATTTCGGTTTGCAGGTGATTCAGTTCATTCAGCTTAACGTTTTTGATCCGGCGTGCGATTTCAATGTTGCGGTTATCGCCCTGCTCGGTGAATCCGCCGGCGCGGAGAATCATATCCCGAAGCGTTACATGCTCAGCCCAGGGGTAGATGCCGGGGTTCTTGACATTCCCGTCGATGCTTACCGTGATTTTATTTTCCAGGTCAAAGATGGAATAAATGGTGACGCTGTCGTTTTTCAAAAGCTTCACCACTGCATCGCCCCGCATCACTGAATCCACATCAAAGGATACCTGAACAGGCAGATTATTTTCGTTGAGCCGGCTCACACTACCCCGGCGGCTGTACGCATCTTCTTTCAATCCTCCCGCTTTCTGAATCAGTTCCCTGAGCGTTATCCCCTGCCCCAGTTCATATTCGCCGGGGCGCATCACCGCACCTTTGATGGTGAGTTTGTTTTCGAAGCGCCCGAGCAGGCGGGCGATCACCACGGAATCGCCCGAACGGGGGCGGTAAGCGGAATAACTGCTTCGGGTGAGATCCGAAATTTTTCTTTCCTGATCAGTGTACTGGTAAACCGTAACCGAAGCGCGGTAGGCATCGTCGGCAAAGCCCCCGCAGTAATTCAGCACATCATTAAAATTCTCATTATCCAGCAACTCAAATTTTCCTTTATGCCTGGCCTGGCCATTTACAATAACGCGGTTGAGGTAATAGGGGATGCGGATCACATCTCCCTCGCTCAGGAGCACATTATCCTGCTGGCTGCCCTTCATCAGAAAGCGGTAGAGGTCAATTTTTTTCCTGACTTCATTGCCCCGGATGAGTTCAATGGAACGGTAGCTGCCCAGATCAGAAGGACCGCCACAGAGGTAGAGCAGGTTGAATACGGTAGTGAGGGATGACACCGTATAGGTACCGGGCTTGCGGGCTTCACCAATCACGGTCACCCGGATGCTCCTGATTTTGCCAAGGGTGATCTGCACCCGGGTGGCCCCGCTCTTCATGGCCCGGTAAATGGTGGAAGCCAGTTTGTTGCGGATGCGGGTGGAAGCCTGTTCAATGGTGAGACCGTTCACATGCAGCGGCCCCACCTGGGGAATGTAGATATTGCCTTCCTCGTTCACGGTAAGCCGGTAGTTCTTTTCGCTGAATCCGAATACGTTTACCACCAGCTCGTCATCAGGCCCCAGTACATAACCGGCCGGGGTGGCGATCCTTAAATTCGGTTCAAACACCAGGGAGCTTTCCGTGAAGAGTTCGGAACCGAAAACGGCCAGGCCTGCACCAGTCTTTCGTTTCAGTGGCTGCATTTTGGTTCCCTCCGGATAGGCGGTTTTCTCCTCCTTCCCGGATTCCGTCAACGGTTCGGCGGTCTCCGCCTTGGTAGCTACCGAAAGGGTGCTGATCCGGTCCATCAGCTTGTCCAGTTCCGCCTCGGGCAATCCTTTCTGCAGCAGGATGCGGTACATGGTTTCTTCGCTGATGCCGTTCTCGCGGGCTTTCTGCAGGTACATCAGGATGTCCGTGTCGGGTATATCATCCACATTGATGGTGGACAGATTCTGGGCAGCCAGTGATTTCACCTGCGCCGTTCCGGTAACGGGACCCAGCAGCAGACCTCCCAGCATCAGCAGCAACAAAAGGCCGGTTCTACCATTCATACTTGTGCGATAAGCTTTTATGAAAGACTCCTGTTTCAGCGAAAAACCACATCCGGGGCGGTTCTATTTGCCCCAACAGCAGGAATTGGCTGCAAAAATAACGGAAAAATGACCAAAAGGCAGGTTTACAGGGGCTTAGACTGATTTGCCCCGAGCCTGTTTTTCCGGTAGCTTCGTCATCAAACATCCGCCTTCCATGTTCAGCATCCACTCCGTTACCGAATCGGGCCTGCAGCTCCTGCTGCTGAAAAACGAGCAGTCCGGCACCACCGTGGCCATCAACCGCAGCACCGGCGCCCTCCTGCATGCTTTCAGTATTCCCTTCCGGGGAACAGCCTTCAACGTGATCGCCGGCTACGCCGATGCCGCCGAACTGGCCGGCCAGCTCACCGCCAAAGGGTTCCGGAGCTGTAAACTGGCCCCCTTTGCCGGGAGGCTCTATGCAGGAAAGTACCGGTGGCAGGAACAGGCATACCAGGTCGGCCGCTTTATGCTGGGGCGGCATGCCCTGCATGGTTTGCTCTACGACGCCCCCTTTGCAGAAAGCGAACGTTCCATCAGTCAAGATGCCGCTTCGGTTACGCTGACCTATGCCTACCCGGGTACCGAGGCAGGTTATCCCTTCCCTTTTGACTGTGCCATCACCTACCGCCTCAGCGCGAACCATACCCTGGACATCAGCACCCGGTACCGGAATGAGGGCCGGCAGCCCCTGCCCCTGCTGGACGGCTGGCATCCCTATTTTACCCTGGGCGCCCCGGTAGACACCCTCGAACTACGCATGCAGACCCTGGAACATATTGAAACCGATACCGAACTGATTCCCACCGGTGCGGTGGTACCCTACCAGGCCTTTGCCGGCGGAAGGCTGATTGAAGACACTAGGTTCGACGACTGCTACCTGCTGGACAGGCAGGCCCGGCAGCCGCTGATCAGCCTCCGCAATCCGGCTACCGGCTTAAGGCTGGACATAACCCCCGGCGAAGGGTATCCTTACGTGCAGGTGTACACGCCTCCCGACCGGCAAACCATCGCGATTGAAAACATGAGCGGCGTACCTGATTGTTTTAACCATGGCCGGGGACTGATCACCCTGGAACCGGGGGCGGAACTGAATCTGTCCACCCGCTTCTCGTTGCAGGTGGCGGAAGGGTAAGCAGCCCCCGATTTTTAACCTGAATACTGATCCATGAAGCTCAAACCAGCAGCCCTCCCTGAAAATGGATATGAACTGATGGATGCGCTCGATCACCAGCAGCTCGTTCCTTTTGTGCGCACCTACCTGAAGAAAAAAACCGGGTTTTCCATTTTTTATTACCTGTGCAACCTGCTGCTGGCGGGTATTACCGGCTATCTGCTGGTGGCCGGCATCCCCGGGTCAGCCGACGGGTTCAGCGAACGCTTTTCACATGCGTGTTATGGCCTGGCCCTGTCGTTGCTGCTGCTGCCCCTTCATGAATACCTCCATGTGCTGGCTTATAAAATGAATGGCGCCATCCATACCTCACTGGATGCGAATCTGAAAAAGTTCTATTTCATGGCCCTGGCCGATCAGTTTGTAGCCAGTAAACGGGAGTTTCAAAGCATCGCACTGGCGCCTTTTGTGGTGATTACGCTCATGTTGACGAGGCTGCTTTTCCTTGTTCAGCCAGGCTGGATCATCACGGTTACCGCAACGCTGCTGGTCCACACAGGCATGTGCGCGGGGGATTTCGGGTTATTGAGTTATATGGAATGGCAGCAGCACAGGCAACCCGTTACCTACGATGACGTAACAGCAAAAATTTCTTACTTCTACGGGAAAAAAAGCGACTGATTCAGGGACAGCAATCCCGTTCACAGCCGTTCGCTCAGTTCGAGCCAGCGCATTTCCATTTCATCCATCTGGCTGATCAGTTCGCCTACGCGGGCAGCGGCCTGCTGCAGTTCATCAAAACTCATCTGCCCTGCAGCCATACCGGCTTCCAGCCTGGCTTTTTCTTCCTGCAGAAGGGGCAGTTTTTTTTCGATGTTTTCAAACTCCAGTTTTTCCTTGTAGCTGAGTTTGCCGCCGGATGTTTTGACTGATTTCACTGCCGGCGCCGCAGGCTGCACTTTCTCTTCCACCCGTTCCTGCTGTTCTTTTTTGATGAAGGCCCGGTACTGGGAATAGTTACCCGGGAAATCCCGGACCACCCCATTGCCCTCAAAAGCAAAGAGGTGATCCACCAGGCGGTCCATGAAGTAGCGGTCATGGCTCACGATGAGGATGCAGCCGGGGAAATCGAGCAGGAATTCCTCGAGCGTGCGGAGGGTTTGCAGATCGAGGTCATTGGTGGGTTCATCCAGCACCAGGAAGTTAGGATTGCGGAAAAGAATGCTCAGCAGGTGCAGGCGGCGTTTCTCTCCCCCGCTCAGCTTACTCAGGGGTGTGTACTGCTGCTCGGCGCTGAACCCGAATTTTTCCATGAACTGCGAAGCGCTCACTTTACTGCCATCGGCCAGCGGAAAAAATTCGGCCATGTCTTTCACATAATCAATGGCCCTTTTGTCTTCTTTGTATTGCAGGCCTTCCTGGTTGAAGTTGCCGAACACCACGGTTTCTCCGTGGTTGATCTTTCCACTGTCAGGAGGCAGCTCCTGCAACGCAATTTTGAGGAAGGTGGATTTGCCCGCGCCATTGCTGCCCACCACGCCAATGCGTTCGCCGCGTTTGAAGGTATAGTCAAACCCTTTCAGGATCACTTTGTCGCCATAGCTTTTGTACACTTTTTTCATCTCCAGCACCTTACCGCCCAGCCGCGTCATCTTCACCTGCAGGCTCACCGACGACTCCTCTTTTTGCTGGTTCAGTTTCTCCTCCAGTTCGCCGAAGGCATCCTGCCTGGATTTGGATTTGGTGGTACGGGCCTTGGGCTGTTTGCGCATCCATTCCAGTTCCTTGCGGTAAATGTTGCGGTCTTTCTGCAGTTCGCTGGCCTGTACTTCCAGGCGCAGGCTTTTCTGCTCCAGGAAATAATCATAATCGCCGCGGTAGGCAAATACCTTGCCTTCATCAATTTCAATAATTTCATTACATACCGAATCGAGGAAGTAACGGTCGTGGGTAACCAGGAGGAGGGTGATTTTCTGGGCGCTTAAAAAATCTTCCAGCCATTCAATCATGCCCACATCGAGGTGGTTGGTGGGCTCGTCGAGGATAAGGAGGCAGAGCCCTTCGTGTATCCGGGCTTCAATCAGGGCCTGGGCCAGGGCCACCCGCTTGCGCTGACCGCCGCTGAGGTTGCGCACGGGTTCATTCAGGTGATGGAGATTGAGTTTACCCAGGATCTGCCGCAGCTCACTTTCAAAATTCCAGGCATTGTATTCATCGAGCCGGCCCATCAGGTGGGTGAGCTGTTCCACATCATCTGTTCCGGATTCGATGAACTGTTCATACTCCTTGACCGCCTTCACCACGGGATTGTCGAGCCGCAGGATATTGTCCCAGATGCTGCGGGACTCCTCAAAGGGGGTTTCCTGCTGCAGCATGATCACCTTCACCTCCTTGCGCACCCAGATGGTACCGCTGTCGGGGGTATCCAGTCCGGCGATGATTTTCAGCAGGGTAGACTTCCCTGACCCATTGGGTGCCACCAGGGCAATTTTATCACCTTCCTCAATATGAAAGCTGATGTCTTTGAACAGGGTGCGGATACCGAACGACTTACTGATATTTTCGATGGATGCGTAATGCATGGCGCAAAGGTAAATCATTGCCGCTGCCTGCTGCAATAAAAGGCCGCCCCAAAAGGGGCGGCCAGCTCAAATAAAAAGCCAAAAGCCTATTGATAAACGCGTACGTAATCCACTTCCATGGAGGCGGCATTGAAACCCGGATCAACCGAACCGCCGAAAGTGCCCCCCATGGCCACGTTCAGAATGATGAAGAAGTTGTGATTGAAAGGCACTGCTGCACTGTTTACAAAACTGTGCACCAGCTGGCCATCCACAAAAAACTGAATGGAGGAAGGCGACCATTCCACCGAATACACATGAAACTCGGTGGTGGCATTGCTGATTACCCGCGTATTGCCGTCAGCGTTACCCCCTGAGCGCCCCGGGTAGTGCAGGGTGCCATAGATCCGGTTCGGATCGCTACCCTTGTGTTCCATGATGTCGATTTCCCCGCAGGCGGGCCAGCCCACGGTGCCGATATTGCTGCCCAGCATCCAGATGGCGGGCCAGGTACCAACGCCGGCCGGCAGCTTGGCCCGGGCCTCCACACGGCCGTACTTGAAACTGTATTTGTCTTTTGTCAGCAGGCGGGCCGAGGTGTAATTGCTGCCGCTGTAGCTTTCCTTGCGGGCGGTGATGCGCAGTACCCCGTCGATCACCACAGCATTATCAGCCCGGCTGGTATAATACTGCAGTTCATTGTTGCCCCAGCCATTGCTGCCGGTGCCGATATCGTAACCCCATTTGGAGGGATTGGGCAGACCATCCACATTGAACTCATCCGACCATACCAGCTGCGGGCCGGTAACGGTTACGGTTACCGTAACATCAATGCTCTTGCTGACAGTGAGCCGGCCGATGCTTTTGGCCGTTACTTTCACGGTATAGGTGTTGGTGCCCGCCAGGGAATACCGGTACTCGGTGGTACCGGAGGGGATGGTGGCGATATCGCCGTTACCGAACTCAAAATCGTAGCTCACCGCATTGTCTGCAGTAGCCTTGAAATTCACGGTTCCGGTACCGTCCGTGCTCACCACCGCGCTGATCTGCAGGTTGGAGGGCGGTGCGCTGAACGGATCCTGCTCTTCTTTCTTGCAGCCGGTGGCGGTTACAAAAGAAACCGCCAGGCACAGCATCAGTAATTTTTTAATCATCGACATAGCATGCATTTTTAAATCGGTCAGGGTTTAACACGCAGTTTCTGGTACCAGGCATTGCCGTCGATACCGATGGTGCGGAGGTGCATCTGGGTGGAGTTGATGGAAAGAATCTCATAGGTGTTGGAGCCTACGCCGAAATTCACCAGGCCATCACCCGGAACCGTAAACTGGATGCGGGTGGAATTGGCGGAAGTGGAGGAAGACGTGGCATCCATGAATGCCAGCCGCCTCAGGCCTGCCGTATTCAGGTCGCGGCAGTCTTCCGCGCTGGCCAGCCCGTAATAACCGGCGGCAGCGCCGATGATAAAGGACTGCCCTTTGTTGTCGAGATTCATGAAAACATTATTGGCAGCGTCCTTACTGAACGTGATCTCATCGTCATAGGCACAGGGCTGCCGGGAGTTGGGGTCGGCCGAGTACCAGATGGGTACAAATTCACCGGCAGGACCCACGCCAAAGTGGCCGCCGGACTCTTTATCGCATACCCATACCCGTGAGCCGCCATTGGTGAGGGCCGTCAGGATGGCTTCCGGAATTTCGAAGGCCACGAACACCCGGATCCGCTTGCTGATGGTAGACATCACCCCGCCGGTACCGATGGCATTCACGGTAATGGTGTAATCAAAGGTGCCGGGAGCGCTGTACTTGTGATTCACCGTTCCCGAAGGCACCATCTCGGTATTGCCGTCGCCGTAATCGATCTTATAGCTGAGGGCCTTGTTACCCGTTACCGCGATCTGCACAACCCCGGAACCGTCGCCGTCCGGCATCGCCGTGCTGGTACCCACCACCACAGCATTGAGCACCAGGTCCGATGGCGTTTTCAGTTCACCGAAACTGTACTCGGTTTTCTTGCAGGAACCGGCCAGCAGCAGCACCGCGGCAGCCGTGAAAGCCAGTGAAAATATTCTCTTGATCATGATGCAGTGATTTTGGAATTAGTTTAAACGGATGTCGTCGAAATAATAAGTGGCGCCGGTGCCCCGGTTGCCGAAATCAAAGAACACCACCACGCGCTGGTAGTTGTTGGCATTCACGATGCCGCTGAAATCATAAGTGAGCTCTTCCCAGCCATTGGCCACCGTAGTTACCGCGTCGCGTTCCGTATTGATATTGTTGTTCGCCAGGTTCTCCAGTTTCAGTTTCACCGTAATGCCCGCTGCCGGCGACCATACTTTCATTTTGATCGTAGACTGTGTGGCGAAATTGATGGGGCTGGCCAGCTCGATAAAAGAACCGGCCCATACTTCTGAACCATTGTCCTTGGTGAGGGCGCCCACTTTCGAGGAGGTATTGATGCCCGCCACGTTCGGGTTATCAACCACCGTGGCATTGGCGCCGCCAAAGCCGGTGAAGGCGTAGGTGAGGGTGGCAGACTGGAAGGTGAGCGGCAGGGTGAGTTCGTCTACCGACGAAATCAGTTCGATGTCGTCAAAGTAGTAATCGGCGCCGTTGCCGCTGTTGCCGAAATCGAAGAACACCACCAGCCGCTGGTACTGGCTGGCATTGTTGATGCCGCTGAAGTCGAAGGTGAGTTCTTCCCAGCCGTTGGCAACGGTATTCACCACGTCTCTTTCAATATTGATACCGGGGTTGGCCAGATTTTCCAGTTTCATCTTCACGGTGATGCCGGCCGCGGGGCTCCAGACCTTCATCCGGATTTTATTCCGCACGCTGAAGTCGATCGGGCTGCCCATCTCGAGGAAGGTACCGGCCCATACTTCAGCGCCGTTGGGCTTGGTGAGCTTACCCACGCGGGCACTGGTATTGCTGCCCGTGGCATGGGGATTGTTCACCACAGCTGCCGAGGCGTTGCCAAAACTGGTGAAGTTGTAATTCACCTGGGTTTCCTCAAAGGTAACCGGCAGGTTCACCTGGGTGGAAGGCATGCTGTTGGTCAAGCGGATATCGTCTACCAGGAAGGTGAAGTTGGCCGATCCGTCACCCGGGGTGCCCAGGTCGAAGATCAGCACCACTTTCTGGTAACTGTTGGCGGTATTGATGCCGTTGAAATCGAAGGCCAGGTCCTGCCAGGCATTGGCCTGCGAACAGGTGGCTTCCTGCTCATAGAAGATGCCGCCGTCGGTGGCATTTTCCGCTTTCAGCAGTACCCGGGCGCCCGCCCGGGGAGAGAACACTTTCATGCGGAACACCTTGTTCACCGAAAAATCAATCGGGCTGCTCAGCTGAATGAAGCTTCCGCCCCATACCTCAGGCGCATTCTTGACCATACGGGCCACTTTGGCGCTGGTATTGATGCCGTTCTGCTGCGGGTTGCTGATCACATTCATCACCCCGCCGCCGAAATTCACGAAATCGTAGTTGAGCGTGGCCGATTCAAAATCAAGCGGCAGCAGTACAGGATTCACGATGGTGATGGAACGGGTTACTTCGGTAACCGCCGCACCGCCGCTGAGGGCCACTACCCGGATGGTATAGGTGCCGGTTGCGGCATACACATGGCTCACCGTGGTGCCCTCGAGGAAGGATACCGGGGTTTCATTGGGATCTTCCCCGAAATATACCTTGAAGAGGGTTTCGTAATCAGCGGTGGCGCTCACATTCACTTTGAAATTATTGGATGCATCCACGGCTGCGTTCACTTCCAGGTTTTCAGGCGCCCGGAACGATACCGTGAGTGGCTGGGTGGCTTCGGTAACCTGGCCGGTGATGCTGTGGCCCACGATCCGCACATTGTACACGCCTTCGGGGTACACGTGCTGGATGCTGGCGCCCGGCAGCACTTTCACCGCCTCGGTGGCGCCATCGCCGTAATACACTTCAAAAAAGGAGATCCCTTCGCCGTTGGGGGTAATCGTTACCAGGCCGGTATTGTCCTGGGTGATGTCGAAGAGGGCAGACAAGGCTGCCGGTGCCCGGTCGGTACCGGTGAGGCTGGTATCGCCGAAGTCCGTTTTCTTACAGCCTGCGGCAAGCAGGAGAAAAAGGGCGGCGGCGGAAAGATATCTGGCAATATTCATATGCTTGTGTTTAATCGTTAGCTAAAGGATCAGTAACCGGGGTTCTGGGGCAGTCCTGAAATATCCACTTCCTGCTGCGGAATCGGAAAGCGTTCATTCCTTCCCGTTACAAAGCCGGTGATCACGGTGGCTGCCTGACCGGTGCGCACCAGGTCGAAGTAGCGGTCGCCTTCCATCGCCAGTTCCAGCCTGCGTTCGCGCCAGATGGCCTGTTTCAGCGTTTCGCCCGAAGCATTCACATCGTGGTTGTTGTTGCCGAATGCACGGCGGCGTACCCGGTTCAGGTAGTCGCGGGCCTTGCTGTCATCCGGAGCAGATTTGCGGTTATTGGCTTCTGCGGCCATCAGCAGCACATCGGCAAAGCGGATGGTGCGGAAATTGTTGAGGTAGTTCAGTTCCACCTGGCCGGAAGTTTCGCCCTTGCGGGGATGGTACTTCTGGTTGTACAGCCCGGTATTCTTATAGGGCGCCACCAGGTAGGTGATGTTCATCGAAGGATTGGCGGCCTTGTAAGCTTCAATATCCAGGATGGTCACGTCTTTGCGGGTATCACCGGCTTCAAACGCATTGGCCAGGTCAGCCGTGGGGAGGTTGGTGCTCCAGCCCTGGGCATAGGGACTGGTGCCGGTGAGGTTGCGGATGCCGCAAACCTGTACGGCCAGGTTGCCCTGTCCGCGGCCGGGGTTCGACCAGTCGTAGTAGGGGCTGGCATTGGAGTACTGGATTTCAAATACCGACTCAGGGCCGTTTTCGCCCGACTGGAGGAAGATGGAGCCGTAGTCGGTAACGAGGCTGAAGGGACCATTCACCACATTTTCCAGCATGGCGGCTGCGTCATCAAATTTGTTCTGGTACAGCAGCACCTTACCCAGCAGGGCCTGCGCCGCATAGCGGGTGATGCGGCCTTTCTGGATATTGGTGATGGGCAGCACCTCGATGGCGGCGCGGAGATCCTTTTCAATCTGCGCATATACCTCCGCCTGGGGTGTACGGCTAAGCGTACCGGATTCGGCCACCGTCAGCCGCTTCTGGGTGAAGAGGGGCACATCGCCAAACATGCGCACCAGCTCGAAGTAATAGTAAGCCCGCAGGAAGTACACCTCCCCGTAGAGGGCTTCCTTACCGGTGAAGCTGAGTTTGTTTTTGTTTTCCTCCAGGTAGTTGGCCCGGTTGATGCCCTCATAGCAGGCTTTCCAGGCCTCGGTGAGGTAGCTGTTGTTGGGGATGATCTGGTAATCATCAATCTGCTGGAAGCCCAGCTGATCGGTGGCATTTTCACCACCGGAAACGGAGTTGTCGGAAGCCACATCACCAATCACCACATTGGCCCAGAGCCATTGCATAGGCGTATAGGTGCCCACCACCATTTTCTGGTAGTCGTCGGCGGTAGTGAGGTAATCGTCGGCCGTGATCTGGTAATCTTCTTTCGGTTTGTAATCCACAAACTTCTCGCAGCCTGCCGACAGCAGCAGGGTGGAAAGCAGCAGGATATTCTGAATCTTTTTCATACAGCGTTGATTTGCGGAGTTAGAATTTTAAATCGATGCCCATGGAATAAGTGCGTGCCTGCGGATAGGCGCCGCGGTCGATGCCGGTGTCGAAGATGCCGCCCGAAATTTCGGGGTCAAACCCGGAATAGCGGGTGAAAACGAAGGCGTTTTTCACCTGGGCGTAGATGCGCACTTTGGCGAACTTCCACTTCTTCACCAGGCTGGCCGGGAGGGAATAGCCGAACTGGATATCCTTCACCTTTACAAAAGAACCGTCTTCCACATAGCGGTCAGAGGCGCGGGTATTGTTGTTGGCATCAATGAAGGAATAACGCGGGTTGCGGGCATCGTTGGTGGTGCCTTCACCGGTCCAGCGGGCCAGGATGCCGCGGTACTTATTGGTCATGGCCAGGTTGCGCTCATAAGCCCGGTACACATCATTGCCCACCGAAGCGTACACAAAGGTGGTGAAATCAAATCCGCGGTGTTCCAGGTTCAGGCTCCATCCCAGGGTGAAATCGGGGAAGGGATCGCCAATCTGGGTGCGGTCGTTGGCATCAATCACGCCATCGTTGTTGATGTCAACAAAGCGGATATCGCCGGGCTGGGCATTGGGCTGGGTGGCCGCTTTGGCAATATCACCCGCATTCTGGAAAAGCCCGTCGGTTTTGTAACCGTAGAAATATCCGGGAGTAAATCCTTTTTCAAAGCGTGTAACCGACTGCGAAGGAATGCCATAGGTACCGCCGGTGATCAGGCCGTTGTTGGTTTCGGTAACCAGGTTTTTGGCCGTGGTGAATGCCAGGTTGGTGTTGAGGCGGAAGTTGCGGGAAACATTGCCGGAATAACCCAGGTTCAGCTCAAAGCCCGTGGTTTGCGTGGTACCGATATTGGCTACCGGGGCCGCGGCGGTGCCGAGATAAAGGGCCAGGGAGGGCGTGAAGAGCAGGCCGCTGATGTCTTTGCGGAAATAATCGGCTGAGAAGGAAACCTTGTTACCGGCAAAACGCAGGTCAAAACCGGCATTCAGTTGTTTCTGCTTTTCCCATCCCAGGTTATCATTCCTGAATGAGGCAATGGTGGCCCCGATGGAAGTGGGGTCGTTGCCGAAAGTATAACCGGCATTCTGGCCGAGGTTATAGAGATAAATATTGGTGGAGATGCGCTGGAACTGGGGGCTCACATTTTCGTTACCGGTAACCCCGTAGCTGCCGCGTATTTTAAGGTGGTTGATGTAAGAGGATTTAAAGAAGGATTCGTTGGAAACCACCCAGCCGGCAGAACCGGCGAAGAAGTTGGCGAATTTGTTGTTGGCGCCGAATGCATACGAACCATCGCGGCGGGCCGAGAACGACAGCAGGTAACGGTCGTCGTATTCATAGTTGATCCGGCTGAAATACGACAGGTTCCTTCTTTCATACTGGAAGGAACCTACATCCAGTCCGGATGAGGGCGCCGTACCGGTAGCCGAGGAGATGTCGGCATAATCCCAGGAGTTGAACGGCACGTCCTGGCGGGAACCGCTGATGGAGTTGCCGGTGGTTTTGGCCAGTGAGAAACCCGCTACCACGTCGAACTGATTTTTCTCGCGGATCTTGAAATTGTAGGTGGCAAAATTCTCGAAGGTAAAATTGTAGTACGTGGTTTTGTATTCGGCCACGCTGTTGTGGGCGCCGGGTTTGGCACTGCCGTCGGCATTCAGGGTGGAGTTGATGTGGCCGTCTCCGTAAAACGCGAGCGGGTTAAAGCTCTTCCCCGTAACATCCACATTCGTGTACCCGTAACGGGAAGTGAGCTTCAGGTTTTTGATGACCTCATACTGCAGTTCCAGTTTGCCGTAAAGCTTATTGGTGTTGGATTCGTTGTAGGTGTTCTCCAGCTGCGTGAGGGGATTGAAAATTTCAGACAGGATATTGGGGCTGGTGGAGAAGCGTCCGATCTGGTTGGGATTGGTGTTGTACACCGGCGCCGTGGGATCGAAGTTGAGCGCATTGGAGATCACGCTGTTGATGGCGTTCTCCGGCACTCCAGCGCCCCGGATGTTCACGAAGCTGGTGTTGGCGATGAATTTCAGGCGTGAGGTAAAATCAAAATTAAGGTTGGCCGTACCGTTGAGGCGGTCGAAATACGATTTGCTTCCGCCGCCCACGATGCCATCCTGTCCCAGGTATCCGGCGGAGAGAAAGAAACCGGTTTTTTCGCTGCCCCCGCGGGCCGAGAGGTTATAGGATTGAATGGCGGCGTTTTTAAAGATCTGATCCTGCCAGTTGATGCCCTTGCCCAGCACCGACAGATCCGGAAAAAGCACCGGGCCACCGGAGAGCGTGCTGCCCTCGTTCACCATGGCGGCATATTCCGTGGCGTTCAGCACGCCAATCTGGTTCAGCACTTCCTGGCGGCCATAGTTGGTGTTGAGGGTAAACTCGGTTTTCTGGTTGCGGCGGCCGCTCTTGGTGGTCACCACAATCACCCCGTTGCCGCCCTTTACCCCGTAAATGGCGGTAGTGGCAGCATCCTTCAGTACGTTGATGGATTCAATATCTGCGGCGCTGATGGCGTTCAGGTCGTCGAGGCTCTGGATAGAACCGTCCACAATCACCACAGGATCGGTGCCGGTATAAGAAGGAATGCCCCGGATGAGAACCGTGGGCTTGGCGCCCGGCGAACCGGTAGACACCACCGTAACGCCGGAAGCCCGGCCCTGCAGGGCGTCTTCGGCCCTTACGGGGCGCAGTTTCTCAATATCAGTTCCTTTTACCGTGGCAATGGCGCCCGACACCTTGGTGATCTTCTGCGTGCCATAGCCGATCACCACCACTTCATTAAGAGCCTGTGAGGTGGAGGTAAGGCCGATCTGAAAGCTAACGGTATTGCCTACACTGATTTCCCGGGTCTGGTAGCCTACCAGGGAAACCACCAGCACCGAGGCGCTGCTTTCCACGGATAACTTAAAAGCACCGTTACGGTCGGTTACCGTACCCTTGTTGGTGCCCTTTTCGTTGATGCTCACGCTTTCGAGGGGCGCACCGGTAAGCTGGTCGGTTACCACCCCCGACACCTGGATGGCGGCGCCGTTCGCTGTTTCAATGGTTTCCACCGAAACGGAGGCCAGCTGGGGCAGCCCCATACCCTGGGTGAGGCTTTTGAACTCCTCGCCGGTTTTGTAAATCACATAAGCGCGGGAAAGCACTTTGCGGTAATGCAGCTGGTGCGGCTTCAGCAGGTCATCCAGCAGGGCTTCCACGGTGGCATACCTGCGGATGTCGAAACTCACTTTCACCGCGGGAAGGGTGTTGGACTCGTAGACGAAGTCCACATCAAATTTTTTCCGGCATTCAGTCAGGATGTCGGGGAGGGAGCGGGCATTGTCCTTCTGCCCTTTGGCAAAACAGGTAACCTGCAGCAACAGCAAAAGGCTGAGCAGGAGTTTGCCCGAAGCAATCATTTTTCTCATACAGCTAATTTTTCGGTGTCGGGTTTATGGCAATCCATCATCAGGCCGAATTATTGACGGCTTACGATGATGGTTTTGTCTTCCACAGTCATTTTCAGGCGGAAAGCCAGTTGCAGCACATCCAGCAGCTCACTCAGGCTGGTAGCCCGGAGATCGCCGGTGATGGCACGGTGCAGCAGGGCGGGATCCACTTCCATCCGGTATCCATACACATCCTGGATCATTACCGCTATATCCTGCAGCGGGGTATTGTCAAAATGAAATTCATTGCGCAGCCAGCCGGAGTGGCGGTCGATATGGTTTTCTGTTTCCAGTTGCAGGCGGCAGGCGGTATCGAGTTTCAGCACTTCGCCCGGCTTCATATCAATCACGGCGGGCGTCGTTGCCGCTCCGGTTACAGCCCGGGCGGGCTTTTTCAGCTGCAGTTTGATATGGCCTTCCTCAAGCGCCACCACCGAAACCGAGCGGCGGGTATTAACGTTGAAACGGGTGCCCAGCACTTCCACATCCAGGTCAGGGGCATGCACCACGAACTTCTGACGGGTGGCCGGTTTTTTCTCCACTTCAAAATAGGCTTCCCCCTCCAGCCAAACCTGGCGGTCGCCTTCTTCGGTCCAGTCGGCCGAAAGCCGCAGCGTGGAGTTGGCATTGAGGGTTACCCGCGAACCATCGGGGAGGCGTATCTTCTTCACCTGTGCATACTGGGTGCGGTAAAGGCGGGTGTCTGATTCCTGGCTGGCCCGGATCCACCACAAAATCCCCAGTGCCAGGATCAGGGTAGCCGCCGCTGCCCAGGTTACGGGCTGACGGAAGATCCGGCGCACGGGCGCGGGTTCGGCAAGGGATTGCTGGATGCGCTGCCAGTTTTCTTCCTGCAGACCTGCAGGCACCGTTTTGCGACGGAAGGTGAAGGGAAACTGCTCGTCATGACCGGGCAAGCGGGAATCGTTCATGAAAAAGGCTTTCCGTTATGACACCGGAATCCTCTTTACCTACTCATTTTTCCGAAAAAATTTTTCAGCGGCCCTCCAGAAAGGCAGCTTGCAGGATCCAGAACAGGGAGAGCAGGCCGGCATGGCGCATGCTTTGCAGGGCCCGTTGTTTGAGGTTAAGGACCGATTGGTAGCGGATATTCATCACTTCCCCGATCTGTGCCAGGGGCATTTCTTCAAAAAAATGCAGGTAAATGATCTCCCGCTGCCGGCGGGGAAGGGTGTTAAGCAATACCAACAGCCGGTCGTGCACCACCCGGTCCTGTTCGTTTTTCATCAGCACCTCTTCGCGGGAAAACTCGATCTCCGTGTCGCCCATCAGGCTGAGCCGTAAATCCCTGAGGCGCTGGTCCCTCATCTGGTTCAGGATCTGCCGGCGGAGCGCCGAAAAAAAGTAGGGCTTCAGTTTACCGATCCCGCCCAGTGATTCCCGTTTCTGCCAGATGCGGATGAACAGGTCCTGCACGGCATCGGCCGCCCGGCTCTCATCCCGCAGCAGTTTAACGCCATACAAAAACAGGCTGTCGAACAAGGCAGCATGCAGGTGTGCCAGGGCAGCCGCGTTCCCGGCCTGGCATTGCTGCCACCATTCAAGCAGTTGGTCGTTATCAGGCTGCGGTCTTCCCATCATTAAACAAGCCGGTAGCTATGCCCTGAGGCGTAGGCAGTAAAATTAAAGGTATTTGGCGAAGGCCCGGCGGCGGTTCAGCAGCTGTTGCAGCGGCGGCTTTATGCGGCAATACCGGTGCAGAAACAGGCAAACCCCGGGGTGCCTGCTGCTGATATCCCCGTGCAGCATTCCATCCGCGCATCCCTTATTCATGCTTCACCTGCGCTTCAGCTGCCTGAAGGCTTCCATGGCTCCCATATGCGCACAGGTAAGGGCGCCCGCCGCATTGGCCTCCTGCACCATCTGCTGCCAGCCTGCGGCATCGGTGGGCCATTGCATGAATGACGGATATCGGCTGAGCTGGTACAGTACCGAACCCACAAAGGCATCGCCCGCCCCAGTACTGTCCACGGCCACAGCAGGCACGCCGGGTACGGGGTAAAGCGCTCCCTTCAGGCCCAGCAGGGCCCCCTCCTTCCCGAGGGTAAGGGTAAAAACGGCCTTTGTTGTATCGAGGAGTGCCTGCGCGGCTTCCTCCACCGACCGCCGTCCGGTGATCAGCAGGGCTTCCTCCGCGCTCATCTTGAAAAAATCACAACGCTCCAGGAAGTACCTGCTCTGCGCAATAAAGCTGGCGGACTGGTGGCCAAACAGCAGTTGCCGGTAATTGGGATCAAAACTCACAGCGATGCCCGCTTCCTGCGCCCGCTGCAATAGCCGGCGATAAGCCGCCTGCAGGGGCCCGGGTAAAAAAGCCGTGGCCGAACCAAAATGCACGATGGACACACCGCTGAGATCCGCTGCCTCCACTTCGGCTTCGGTGAGCCAGGCATCTGCCCCCCGGCTGAAATGAAAATCCCGCTCCCCGTTTTCCATCAGGGATACAAAGGCCAGGGTGGTAAAATGGTCAGCATCCCGCAGCAGGTAGCGGGTGTGTACCCCAAAATCAGCCAGCAGTGCGGCCAGGTGCTCCCCGAACGGATCGGCCCCCACTTTGGCCAGCAGCTGCGCCTGTCCGCCCAGGGCCGCTATCACCGCGGCTACATTGGTGGGCGCGCCTCCGGCCCGTTTCAGAAAATGTTCACCGTCCTGCAGGGGTTTACCGGTGTCGGTACAGATCATGTCGATGAGGGCTTCACCGATACAGCATACAGCGGGCATGGGGTGGAGGTTGAGAGTTTAAAGTTTAAGGTTTAAAGTTTAAGGTTGGCTGCCGGGTTTTGCCGCTTCGCTTTCCCGGTGCTTCAGGGCCAGGTACACGCCGTTCGTACAGCCGGAACCGTAAAGCTGCGGGTATTCCTCCCCGTTATCCTGGGCGGCAGGGTCGGTTACCCTGAACTTCTCGGGCAGCCGGCCGGTGCGGCGGTACACCGCATCGTTGATCGCCAGCCAGCGGCGGCTGATCTCCTGCGCCAGCTGCTGGTGGCCGTAGCGGTCCAGTGCGGATACCGCTACCCACTGCAGGGGCGCCCAGCCCCAGGGGGCATCCCAGGGCAAACCTGATGGCTGGTTACTGGTAAGGATGCCGCCGGCGGTGAGCAACTGCTGCTGCAGGGTGGCGGCCGCCCTGGCTGCCTGCCCGGTCGAGGCCACCTGCAGCATCAGGGGATACATGCCTGCCGCGGTCAGCACCCCGGTGGGGGTGCCGCTCGTCCAGCGGTAATCCATGAAAAACTGCTGCGCATCACTCCAGCAGTAGCGCTGCAAAGCCGCTTTGCGCGCAGCCGCGCGTTTCCGGAAGAGGGCTGCCTTACGGGTTTGCGCACTCAGCGTGGCCGCGCGGGCAATGATTTGTTCCATGCTGTAGAGCAGGCTGTTCAGGTCAACCGGAATGATCTCCGAAACCCGGATGCTGCTCAGCCTGGCGGTGTCGGGCAGCCAGCGGCTGCTGAGGGCCCAGCCGCTGCAGTCAGCGGCCCGCAGCTCGCGGCAGGTCTCGGCCCGCTGCCGGTCGAGGATCGCTTTCAGTTTCTCCGGCGAGGCCACCCGGATGCGCATGGCCAGCTCCTGTGCCGCGGCTTCCGCGGTTTCGGTATCGGGGCGGAACTGCTCGGGGCGCGGACTGTCGCGTTCATCCCAGTAACGGTTCAGCAGCTCGCCGCCCGGCAGGCGCACCACGCGATGAACAGCCTCCCCGGCGGGCAACGCCTCAGCTCCCTCCATCCAGTACGCATACTCACGCTCCATGGAGGGCAGGTAGCGCCGGTACAGCGCCGGGCCCTTTACCTCCGCGAGCAGCTCCACCATCAGGCAAAAAAAGGGCGGGTGGCTGCGGCTGAGGTAATAACTGCGGTTGCCCTGCGGCACATGACCATACTGGCGGATGAGGGCATCAAAATTGTTCAGCATTTGCTCCATCAGGCTGTACTGACCCGAAGCCCTGAGCCCCAGCATCAGGAAATAACTCTGCCCGTACTGCACTTCACGGAAGCCGGGGCCGGGTACCGGTGCGGCGGCAGGCAGGGGCAGCAGGGATTCCACGGCAGCCTGTTTGCCGGCAGGTTGCCGGGGCAGGTCGAAGCGCCGGGTGAGCAGCGGCCAGCTGAGGCGGATCGCCGTGGCGGCATCCGGAGCCGCCGGCCAGGGCGCGGGAGTGGTATCGGGCAGGGTGAAGCGGGTAAGAACGAATTTCCGGAGGTCCATCCCCGGACCCTTCATCATGCCATAATCATAGAGAATATCGGCAGGTTTTTGTTTCGGGCTGCAGTCGGCAAAGGTCTTCTGCTCGGCAAACACCCCCTGCAGCTGCACATCACGGAACAGTTGTCCGTACCATTGATCAGGCGTGGGCGGATACTGCGCCCGCAGCGTAACGCTGGCCAGCAGGGCAGCCATAGAGAGCAGTTTCTTCATGCATTAAAGCTAAGCTTTTCCCCGCCGGGAAAGGCAGGGGCTTTCAGCAGCGCGGCAGGATGCAGCAGGTGTTCCGGCTTTCCGCTTCCGCAGCGCAGCGATGCGGCAACCGCCTGCCGTAAAGCAACAGCTCCGCTGCGCCGCTCCCGCTGCAATCCGGCAGCCCGTGGGCAGCCGTGCAGGCAGCAGCAGACAACCAGGCATAAAATTTTCGTTTATTCAGCACCGTCAGTGCGGGCCCGCTGGATGGCGAAATCCCCTACCCGGGCGCCCGTTGCCAGTCCCGCATCGCAATCGCTGCGGTAGTGTATGCCTCCGTACAACCTCGACAGCGAGGCCTCGCGGGCCATGGCCTGGTAAGCTTCCCGGCGCAGGGGAAGAATATGCCCCAGGATGGTGGCGGCTGCGGCACTGAAAGTAGAGTGACCGGAGATATAAGACGGAAAATTGGGGAGACCGGTGAGGGTTTTGATGCGCGGGTCGGCATCGCTGGGCCGCGGATTGAAATACGTGTACTTGGTATCCCAGCAAACAATCGCTGCATCCATCAGCGCCATATTGAGCAGGGCCAGGTTCCGCGCCCAGCGTACCTCGCTGAAGCGCTGCGGGATAAAATCGGCTGCTGCGATGGCATTCCAGTGGCCCGGGGGCGTGGAAGTGGCAATCCCATCCGCCCAGAAATGCACCGTGGCCAGCTGTTCGCGGGTGATGTGCTTTGCCAGCTGGTATACCTCTTCGGTTTCCTGCCTGAACTGCTCGCTGCCCGTGGAAGGCGGGGGCCCGGGACGCAGCGAAACGGCGGTAGCCGAATCGAACAGGAAGGCCCTTACTTTACCAAAAAGCGGCAGCATGGGCGGGCGCTTGGGAATCTCGAGGCTCATCCAGGGTTTTTCGCCCCGGGCAATACAATCGGCCTCCAGTTGCTGCCATACACTGCTGTTGCCCACCGCCGCTCCGGCGCGGTCGGTACGGGCCCGGGCCACAAAACGCTGGGCCACGGCCCTGCCCAGGGCTTCACCCGCTTCCAGGTCGCTGCGCACATTGGCGCCGGCGATCAGGCGGGCTCTTTTGTGTTCTTCGGCCAGCAGCTGAATATCGGCCTGGTCGCCGGGGAAGAGCAGTTTCATCATCTCCACCATCACGCCGGCCACCACGGCATCCTCTGAAGGATAGGAAGGCAGCGTACTGCGGGGCACCAGCACCTGCAGGGTGCTGTCTGCGCGGTAAGGAGCCTGCCGGTTGTAGCGCTGTTTATAATGCCAGGCGGCCACCAGGGCATCGTACTGGGCCGCCGTTACATAGGCATAGGCCCTCGAGGCATAAGGCGGATTGGCAAAGGGAAACTGCGGATAGGCGAGCGGGTTATTGGGGTCGGGAACCGGGTAAGTGCCATCATCGTTTTGGTAGGGAGGCAGATTATGGCGGGCCACCAGTTCGCGCAGTTTTTCGTTCCAGCGCAGCACGGCACCGGCACTCCAGTACGCCACTATGCGGCGCTCCTCCGGCGTGATGTCCTGCTGAAAACTCTTGATCTCGTTAAGCTGGGCCCGGTAATCGGGGCTGTTGACAGCTACCGGAGCCGGTACGGCAATCTCATCCGGGGCAGCCAGCAGCACGGGTTTCCAGGTTCCGGCCAGCGCGTCGCTGTTCAGGGGATCCAGTGCCGGCGCCTCCTCAGTGTCGCCCACCACCGCTTTGGAACATGACGCGGTGATCAGCAGGGCCGTCAAAACAGTGATGCCGGTGATGAGGGTAATGATCCTTTTCATATCAGTGTGAGTTGGAAGTGGAAGAAAGAGCCGGTTTCGCAGCCGGGGCTTTGCGGCTGAACTCGATGATGTAAAAAACACCGGCAAACCAGGCGGTGGCCTGGCCCATGTTGCGGCCGGCAATCACCCGGCTGGCGCCGCCTACCAGCGAAAGGGCATGATCGGCCGTGGCATCGTATTTGAAACTGCAGCCCAGCGATGTGGCATTCATCCGGTTGCTGGGGAAGGGCATGTTGTTGCGGGTGATGTCGAAGCCGCCCTGGGTTACCCAGCGGTTCAGCAGCAGTTCAGCAATGAGGCGGTGGCCGCGGTAGCCGCTGCGCAGCTGCAGGTTGGCGGCATGCGGCATCTCCACTTCATGGCTCTGGATGAGGTGCGTGGTATAATACTCCCCACGGTCGAGGCGGATATTATCCCGGAACACCTGCGTGGCTGATGCCGTGGCAAAAAAACTGCCCACCTGATAATCCATCATCAGCCGGAGCGAAAGGGTTCGGCTGCGCAGCCCGATGGACAGGGGGAGGAAATCCGGCGTGTAAGCAGACAGCGGGAATGAGACGCCCCCAATGGTGTAGAGGGAGAAGGTGCCGGGGCCCAGTTTTTTTTCCACCGGCATCCACTTCAGGAACAGGCTCAGGTCCTGAATGCCCTGCTGACCAGCCATCGTTCCTCCGGATGCGCGGGTGCGCACATAAGGCACGCTGTACAACAGGTTGAGGTTGTCTTTCAGGCCATAGGCGCCCATCAGGGAAAACATCCGCGTGCTCACCTGCCCCAGGTTCTGGTTTTCGCGCTTCGACGTGCCTTCCCAGTACTGCGTCCAGCTGCTGCTGCTGTACACCGGACCGGTGCAGAGCTGGCCCTTGCCCATCATGATGGCGTCCATATCCGTTTGCGCTGCGGCCTGCTGGCCGGCCAGGAAGGCACAAAGCAGCACCCCGGAAAGCTTGATGCGTTTCATACAGTTAGTTTAAGTAATGCCCGCAGGATTCCGGCGCCGTGCTGGTGCATCAGCGATGCACGAGGCAGAGAAGCGGAGATGGGCTACAGGCAGAAAGTTAAGGCTTTTTCATGATGATCTTCCGCACCACCAGCTCCCCCACTTTCTGCCCGTACGTGTTGCTCACCACGCAGCTCGGGTGAAAATGGATGCCGCCGTAAAAGCGGGCCCAGCTGTTTTCTTCGGCAGCCTGCCGGAACGAGGTAAAGGAGCGGCTGGCGATCCCGAACTCCAGCTCGCTGGTATCGGTAAAGGCAAAATGATCCCCGAAGGCGCGGGTGAGGGTTTCTGCCGCGGCGGAAGAAACGGTGCTGTGTCCGCAGGTGTATTCAGGGAAGGGCGGGGTTTGCAGGAAGGGCCGCCATTCCGGATCGATGTATTGGTTGATCACCGTTTCGGGCCTAACGGTGTTGCTGCGGAATTTTTCGTCCCAGCACTGGATAAACGCATCAAACATGGCAATTGCTGTAAGGGTGTAGGCGGCTACAGTTTCGGGGAAATCCGCTTTGGCCTTCCGGGCGGCAATCCCCACAATATTCATCCAGTGCCCCGGGGGCGAAAACTTCTTGGTCACAAACATCACATGACCCTCTACATTGAGTTTGCCGTTAAGGTCGTCCCAGAAATCAGCGATATGCTGCTGCTCGGGCGTAAGGCTGTCAACCGCATTTTTCACCGCGATCACCTGTTTGTAGTAGTCGCTGTTGCGGTCCTTCATGTTGAAGGCAAAGGGCGGCGGCGGGGTAAACTGGCTGGCACTGTCCATCACCATCGGCCGGATCCGGTTCCAGTTCGGCTCCAGGGCGCTGGCATAGGCGGGCGGAGTGGGGATCCAGCGGCCGGGCGTATCGATCACGGTAAACCTGGGCGCCGTGCGGGTTTCGGCATAATGATCCTTTCGGCTCCAGGCCAGGATCTGTTTGCTCACTTCGCCGGCAAAGGCCACGCTGTTGTCCAGCATATCGGCCGGCATGCCCTGTTTACGGGCCACGGTTTTGAGACTGTCTACATAATCCTTCATGCTGCCTTCGGGGAAGGTAACGGCCTCGCCTACCCGACAAAATGCGAGGAGGGCGGCAAAATGATAATCAATCCGGCGGGTGGTATCCGGCCGGGTGAGGGGAGGCAATCCGTTCAGCTGCCCGCCCAGCGACTGGTACTGACGCGGATAGCCTGCCGCGATGCACTCATAGGCCGCGATATTGGCATACGCATAGTTGCGGCTGGCCACAATGGGCGCAAAGCCCACATGCTTCACCACTTCATTGAGTTCCTTCACGGTTTTGCAGTAGCTGAAGGCGTCTGAAAAATAGGTTTGCTGTACCGGTTTGCTGTTGCAGGCCATCAGCAACAGCAGGGGCCATATCCATATCCGTTTCATCTGGAGAAATTTATCATGCCGAATCAGCAGCCCCGTCATCCTGCTGAAAGACCAACGGTGGCGCTTTGCGGCCCGCAATGTACAGGTATTTTCTGAGGCGTTTCCGGCGTGGAGAGCCTGATTTTGATCATGCCCGGAGGCCCCCGGATAGCCCTGCATGATCCTAGCCCAATAATACTTTTCTTTGCAGGAGCACCCGGCCACAGCGGCAGCGGTGACCCGAACATCATGAACGATCCTCATTCTTCCGGACATCCCCCCCTTCCGCAGTTGCTGGCGGAGAATGAACAGCTGCGCCGGCAACTGGGCGAGTACCGCGAACTGCTGGCCCTCCACAGCCAGACGATCCGCGAGCTGGGAGAGCAGGCGGCGGCGGGCACGGTGATCCGCAGCTATTACGACCTGCAGAACGATGAGCTGCTGCGGTTACGGGATTACATCCGGGAACTGATGCAGCGGGCCGAAGCCGCCGCCGACCGGGAGCGGGAACTCGAAAAACAGGTATCCCTCTCCGTGAGCAGCAACTGGCAGCTGGAGGATATCCGCAGCCGGTATAACCACCTGCAGGTACAGCTGGATGAGCTGCTGGAGCGCCTGCAGGAACTGCAGCACAGGCAGGCTGCCGCCCAGCAGCTGAATTCCCGCGTGGCCGAACTGGAAAGCCAGCTGGCCATCGCCGAAGAGGAACTGGAGCTGCTGAAGCTGCGCATGCCGGCGCGTGAGGATGAGTAAGATCATCCCCGGTTTCAAGGCTTTGCCTGAACTTTGTGGATTCAAACATCTCCCCATGAAAAAAATTGCTGATATCCGGAAGGAGTATATGCTGCACAGCTTCCTGGAAACCGATGCGGCAGCCGATCCGTTTACCCAGTTCAGCGCCTGGTGGGAAGCCGCCCTGCGCAGCCAGGTGGAGGAAGTGAATGCCTGCACCCTGGCCACCGCTTCACCTGAAGGCATCCCCTCGGCCCGCATTGTACTGCTGAAAGGCTATGATGAAAACGGCTTCGTGTTTTTCACCAACTACGAAAGCAGCAAAGGCCGGGCCCTCACGGCCAATCCCCGGGCCTGCATGGTTTTTTTCTGGAAGGAACTGGAACGGCAGGTTAAAATCGAGGGCACAGCCACGCGGTTAAGCGATGCGGAAAACGATGACTATTACTTCTCGCGGCCGGTAGGCAGCCAGATCGGCGCCTGGGCGTCGCCGCAGAGCCGGGTGATCGAAAGCCGCCGGGTGATCGAAGATCAGGTACAAAGGCTGGAAGAAAAGTTCGCTGCCCAGCCCATTACCCGGCCCCCGCACTGGGGCGGGTTCCGCATCCGGCCCTCGCTCATGGAGTTCTGGCAGGGCAGGCCCAGCCGGCTGCACGACCGGCTGCAGTACCGCAGGCTGGAGAACGACAGCTGGATCCTGGAAAGACTGGCGCCCTGATCCGGCTTTATAAGATCCATTCCACCTCGCCGAAACTGAAATAATTATCAATCCGGTCGGTGCTGAACAGGCGCCCGTCGGGCAGCACTTCCCGGATCACGGTTTCAAATTCAATATTCCCCTTCCGCAGCAGCACGGCCTGCCCCCGGCGGAAGAGCCGGCT
The DNA here is from genome assembly GCA_041911275.1 of Ferruginibacter sp. GTDB lineage: Bacteria > Bacteroidota > Bacteroidia > Chitinophagales > Chitinophagaceae > Ferruginibacter. The sequence continues at coordinate 50,834 of JAYRPG010000128.1, forward strand.
GTTGTATTCGGCCAGGATATCGGCGAAGGGCCGCCTGTGCAGGGCTTCCACCCGTTCCATCACCCGCTGGTGCAGTTCCTTTGCCAGCGGCATCAGCTCCCGGCGGACGCCTGTGATCTGGCGGAGCGACACCGCCCGGCTGAGCGGTGCCTCAAACTGCGTTTGATTGATGTTGATGCCGATGCCCGCCACGGCGTATTTCCAGCGGCCCGTACCCCCGGGCCCACTGCCGATGATGTTTTCAATGAGCACACCACCTGCCTTTCTGTCACGCCAGTACAGGTCATTGGGCCACTTGATCGCCGTTTCCTCCCCGGCATAGGCACTGAAAAAATCATGGCAGGCCAGGGCAACGGCGGCAGAAAGCCGGAACTGGGCCGCCAATTCCAGCGGGGCCGGCGACAAAACCACGCTGAGGGCAATATTTTCACCGGTACCGGTATGCCAGCGGTTGCCGCGCTGCCCCTTGCCCGCGGTTTGCTGCAGGGCAAAATAGGCACTGCCATGCCGGGCCAATCCTGCATAGGCCTGTGCCATGGCATAGTTGTTGGTACTGTCAACGGAGTCCAGCACCAGAAAGGGGTAAGGCGAAACGGCCATCCTGCTGTTGTTGGTAAAAGAAATTGTATTTTTGAAGCGCTTTGCAAGCTACTGCCCGCCGGTCATAAAAAAAACACCCGGCGGGGATGCAGACCTTCCCGATCACCAAAAACAACAACTTGAACAATCTTACCGTATTATCCGGCCGCAAAAAAAATACGGCCACACGGCTCACCCGGAACAGTAAACTCTTTAAGGTCATCATCAAAGCCATCCAGGAAAAAAAAGCTGAACAGATCGTCAGCCTCGACCTCCGCAAAATCCCGGAAGCCGTGGCCGACTTCTTCATCATCTGCCAGGCGGGCAATACCACCCAGCTGAAAGCCATTGCCGACTCCGTGGAAGACCGCGTGAAACAGGAATGCGGCGAGCGGCCTTTCAAACACGAAGGCCGCCAGGCACTCCAGTGGATCCTGATTGATTATGTGAACATTGTAGTGCATGTGATGCTCCCCGAGCCCCGCAAATTTTACCAGCTGGAAGAAATGTGGAGCGACGCTCCGATGATGGAACACAACGATTAAGCCCCTGTGGTTGTTATTACCCTGCAACCCACTCTAAAACCGAACGCTAGCAATTATGGCAGACGAAAACACGACTGAAACAAACAGAAAATCCGGACCCGACAGCGGCAATAAAAAACCCCGTTTTAACCTCTACTGGATCTACGGGCTCGCCTTTGTGGCCCTGATCGGCTACAACCTGGTGAGGGGGGTAACCATCGCGGGCATCGAAACCTCCGAGGTAACCTTTTATGAACTGGTGAAGAAAGGCCATGTGGAGAAAACCAAGACCGTTCCCAACAAAGACCTGGTAAGGGTATTCCTGTACCGCGATTCCGTCCGGAACAACCGCGCATTGTACGAAAGTCTTTTCCCCGAAAAGAACCAGTATGACATGCTGGTGAAAAATACCGGGCCCCAGCTCTATTTCGGGGTGTCGAAAGACAAAACCATCACCGAGCTGATGTTCCAGAACGGGTTTTACGACAAGAACCCCGGGGCACGCAAAGTGCCCGACTTCCCGGAGCCTGAAGGTGAAATCCTTACCCAGACCCTCCAGATGTTCCTCCCCATCCTGCTGATCGGGCTGCTGTTCATTGTGATGATGCGCAAGGTCAGCGGACCCGGCGGTTCGGGTGGCGGCCCCGGCGGCATCTTCAATATCGGTAAATCCAAAGCCACCCTTTTCGATAAGGCCTCCCGGGTGAATGTAACCTTTGCCGACGTAGCCGGCCTGGATGAAGCCAAGGTGGAGGTGATGGAAATTGTGGACTTCCTCAAGAACCCCAAAAAATACACCGCCCTCGGCGGAAAAATTCCCAAGGGCGCCCTGCTGATTGGTCCGCCCGGTACCGGTAAAACCCTGCTGGCCAAGGCCGTGGCGGGTGAAGCCCAGGTGCCCTTCTTCAGCCTCAGCGGCAGCGACTTCGTGGAAATGTTTGTAGGCGTGGGCGCCAGCCGCGTACGCGACCTGTTCAAGCAGGCCCGCGAAAAGGCCCCCTGTATCATTTTCATTGATGAAATCGACGCCATCGGCCGGGCCCGGGGTAAGAATGTGATGATGAGCAACGATGAACGGGAAAATACCCTCAACCAGCTGCTCGTGGAAATGGACGGCTTCGGCACCGACCTGGGCATCATCATCCTGGCGGCCACGAACCGCCCCGATGTGCTCGACTCCGCCCTGCTGCGGCCGGGCCGCTTCGACCGCCAGATCTCGATTGACAAGCCCGACCTGGTGGGCCGCGAAGCCATCTTTAAAGTGCACCTGCAGCCCATTAAAATTTCTTCTTCGCTGGACATTCATAAACTGGCCGAACAAACACCCGGATTTGCGGGTGCCGATATCGCCAACGTGTGCAACGAGGCAGCCCTGATCGCCGCCCGTAAAAACAAGGACGCGGTGGATATGGGTGATTTCCAGGACGCCATCGACCGCGTGATCGGGGGGCTGGAGAAGAAAAACAAAATCATTTCGCCCGAAGAAAAGCAGATCATAGCCTACCATGAAGCCGGCCATGCCATCTGCGGCTGGTACCTCGAGCATGCTTACCCGTTATTAAAGGTTACCGTGGTACCCCGCGGTACCGCTGCCCTGGGGTATGCCCAGTATACGCCCAAGGAGCAGTACCTCTACAACACCGATCAGCTGATGGACCAGATCTGCATGACCCTCGGGGGCCGCGCAGCCGAAGACATCTTCTTCGGCAAAATCAGCACCGGCGCCAGCAACGACCTGCAGCAGATCACCCGCATCGCCTACAGCATGATCACCGTGTATGGCATGAACGATAAGGTGGGTAATGTGAGTTATTACGATCCGGCACAGGACAACACCTTCGTAAAACCTTACAGCGAGGAAACCGGCAAGATGATTGATGAAGAAGTTCGTCAGCTCATCGACCGCGCCTATGCCCGCACCCGCAGCCTGCTCACCGAAAAGAAAGAAGACGTGGAAAAGCTGGCCCAGGAACTGCTGAAAAAAGAAGTGCTGTTCAAGAGTGATGTGGAGATGCTGATTGGCAAACGGCCTTTTGATGACAAGAAAGCCATTGATGTGCCCGACGACACGTCTATGCCCGAACAGAAACATCCTTCCCATTGAACAGCGCTAAGGAAAACATACTGAAAAAAATCCGCAAGGCACTGAGTACACCAGTGCCTTTGCCTTTTCCGGACAGCGAAGGGGATGCCGCCGTTTTCCCGCCGCCGGCGGATGACCTCAGCGTACTCTTCGCCCGGGCCTTTACCCAGCTCCAGGGGCGGTTTGTGTTTTGCAGCGACACGACGGAACTCGACCGGCAGCTGCAGCAGCTGCTGGAGAGCAAGGGATGGAAAAACCTGTACTGCAATGAAACCCCCTGGCAGGAAAAGTACAGCAGCAGCACCGACCTCGCCGGCTGCGATGCCTCCCTCACCGGCTGTGAACTGCTGGTGGCCCGCACCGGCAGCATCGTACTCAGCAGCGCCCTGCAGGGCGGACGCACCGCCAGTGTGTACGCCCCGGTACACATCTGCATTGCCCGCAGCAGCCAGCTGGTTTACGACATCAAAGATGCCCTGCTGGTGCTGAAAGAAAAATATGCCGGGCAACTGCCCTCCTTCATCAGCTTTGCCAGCGGCCCCAGCCGTACCGCCGACATCGAGAAAACGCTCGTAACCGGCGTGCATGGCCCCAAAGAAGTGTATGTGTTCCTGGTGGAAGGCTGAAAAGGCGTTTGGACCTTTGATGACTGATCAATAATGATTTAAAAATGAAAGAGGGGCCGCCCTGCATGGCGGCCCCTCTTTCATGATCAGGCTTTTACGGTAATCAGTATCCGAAAATCTCGGTAAGGGAAAGCTTTTTGAGCTCGCCGTATTTTCTCAGGGTTTCCTCACTCAGTTTTTTCTCCGAAGCCACCACACAATAGGTATAGGGCTTGTCGGCTATTTGCTGGGCGTGGAAGGCTTTCAGTTCATCATAACCGATCTTGTCCAGCTCGCTGTACATCTTCCGGCGGATGTCATCGTTCAGCCCCTTGCGCTGCGCGGCCAGGTAGTTGAGGATGATGCCGTCCTGGGTGATGCGCTCGGTTTCAATATCCTTCCGGATCCCGTTTTTAGCGGTACGGATGTTCTCGGCCACATTGGGCAGGTCGTTCAGCAGTTCATTCATGGCGCCCACGGCTTCATTGAACTTATCGGCCTGGCAACCCACATAAGCCACGGTATAGAAGGGATCTTCTTTTTTCTCCGGCTTGGCATAGAAGGCAAAGGTGGAGTAAGCCAGCGCCTTGCTTTCGCGGATGGTCTGGAACACCAGGGCCCCCATTCCGCCGCCAAAGTAGTTGTTGAACACATCCACCAGGGTTTCCGCATCCGCGCTGTAGGGAACGGTGTTGCGCACCCAGCGGATTTCACTCTGCACCATATTGTAATCGGCAAAGAGCACCTGGCTGTTGCTGTTCTGGGCAAAGCTGAAACTGGCCTGCTTTCCAGGATTGCGGAAGGAGGCAGGAACCACATGGGCAGTTTTGAGTGCAGCCGTGAGGGCCGGTAAGGGCTGCGGACCGTAATACAGCACCTGGTGCGGGTACTGGTTGAGGAGATGCAGCATACGCGTGAGTTCCTCGGCGTTAAGCGATTCCAGTTCTTCGTTACTGAGCACATGGTTGAACGGATTGCTGGCGCCGTAGCGGGCATAGTTCACCAGTCCGTTCATGATGGCGCCCTTGTTGAGCTTGGCATCACTGCGGGCTTTCTTCAGGCGGGCCTTCAGCGATTTCAGGGCTTCCTCATCCGGCTGGCAGTTGTTCAGCAGGTCTTCAAACAGGGCCACGGCTTTGCCAAAGTTTTCCTGCAGGCCCTCAATGGTAACAGTGGTAAACTCATTGCCGGCACTGATGTTAAAGCTGCAGGCAATTTTATAGAATGCCTTGGTGATGTCTTCAGCCGACTGTTTGCCGGTGCCCAGGAACTGCAGGTACTGGGCAGCTACGCCCAGTTTTTTATCGTTCCAGGTACCCATCGCATAGCGGTAACGCAGGCGGAAAATGCTGTTATCCTTGTTCGGCACATACAGGATTTCGGCAGGCCCGAGTTTACCCTTCTGGATGTCCTTATTGTAATCGAGGAATACCGGCTGTACCGGGGTGGCGGGCATGTTATTCACCTTCTTCACAAAATCACTCTGCGAATCGCGGTTGGTTTCCACCGGGGTGATCGGCGGCTTGTCTACCTTCAGCACATTCTTGTCTTCTCCCTTGCGTTTCAGCACGGCCACATAATTGTCGCCGAAATACTTGTTGGCAAAGGCCATGATGTCTTTCTTGGTGATGCGGCCCAGCAGGTCGGTGTAGGCTACCTGCTCTTTCCAGTCGAGTTCGCTGGTAAAGGCATCCATCAGGTCGCTGGCGCGGGAACCGTAGGATTCAGTGGCCTGGATTTTTGACTTTTTCAGGTTGTTGATGATAGAGGTAATCAGGTCATCATCGAACTCTCCCTTCTTCAGTTTGTCGATTTCGCCCAGCATCAGGTCCTTTACTTCTTCAAGGGTTTGACCCTGGGTGGGTGCGCCCTGCATGTAGAGGATGCCATAGTCAATGAGGGTGTAGGTAAAGGCCGAGGCGCGGAGCAGTTTCTGCTTCTTCACCAGGTTGAGGTCGAGCAGGCCGGCCTTGCCGTTGGTGAGGATCTGGCCCACCAGTTCGGCCAGCAGGATGTCCTGCGATTTGTTACCCGGCAGGCGGAAACCCAGGGTCACCGCTTCTGCATCCGGGCCCACCACTTCGCGGAGGATGGGGCTGGCAATGGGCTGCTCGGGATCAAATTTGTAGGGCGGCACGGGTTTGGCCTTCATGTACGAAAAAGCCTGGTCAATTTTACGGATCATCTGATCGGGATCAAAGTCGCCGCTCAGGATCACCCCCATGTTATTGGGCACATAGTAAGTGTTGTAATAATTGCGGATGGCTTTGAGGGAGGGGTTCTTGAGGTGCTCAATGGTACCGATGGTGGTTTGGCGGCCGTAGTTGTTGTTCTGGAACAGTTCACGGAACAGGGTTTCAAACACCTTGCGGCCGTCGTTGTCGAGGGTACGGTTCTTTTCCTCGTACACCGCTTCCAGCTCGGTGTGGAAGATGCGGAATACGGGGTTGCGGAAGCGCTCAGCCTGTACGGTCAGGTATTTGTCAATGGCATTGGCCGGCACATCATCCGTATACACCGTTTGTTCAAACGAAGTGAAAGCATTGGTGCCCTGGGCGCCCATGCTGCTCATCATTTTGTCGTATTCGTTGGCAATGGCATATTTGGCCGCCACCCCGCTCACTGAATCGATCTGTTTGTAAATCGCTTTGCGCAGTTCCTCGTCTTTGGTGGAGTTGTACTGCTCATACAGCGCATCAATTTTTTCGAGCTCGGGTTTTTCCCTGGCCCAGTCGAGGGATCCATACTGATCCGTACCCTTGAACAGCATGTGTTCGAGGTAGTGTGCCAGGCCGGTATGATTGGCAGGATCGGTTTTGCTGCCGGCCTTGGTGGCCACATAGCACTGGATGCGGGGATCCTTTTTGGTGGGGCTCAGGATCACGGTGAGCCCGTTTTGCAGCGTATAAAACCTCGCCTTGATGGGATCACCGGTCACAAATTTATAGGTGTATCCGCCCGAAGTGGCCGTCTGCCACTGGTATTTACCGCCGGGGGCGGCTGCCTTGGGGCGGGCCGGCTGCGCCCATACTGCCAGCTGCAGCACCAGGGCCAGCAGCAGCATCCAGTTTTTCTTCATATTCCTGTTTTTGATTTTTAAGGGCGTAAATATAGGCCGCTGGCGGGAGATCCGGGTTACCGCTTACAACAATTCCCGAACGCGGAAGCAGATGATTTTCATCAGTCTGCAAGGGTCGTTTTCATTAATTTTTACCTTTGAACCCATGCCAGCAGCCCCTGCTAAAATTGCCTTCAGAACGCTCTCGATCCTGCTCATCGGCGCCTTTCTGTACTACTGGGCGCTGACCCTCACCCTGGTGTTTTTCTACGAACCCGTTCGCAGCGCCAGCCCCCGGCAGGTGGGGGTGTACAGCACCTTCTGGCGGCAGAACTGGCACCTGTTTGCCTATACCAAACCGTACAACCGGGAGCTCAACCTCCTGCTGGCTGATCCCCGCAGCGGCCGCACCGACACCCTCGACATTGTGCAGTGGAGCCTGGCTGAAAAACGCGGCCATGCGCCCTTCAATAATTACCAGGATGCCCTGGACCACCTGCTCTATGTTTTCATGAACAGCCTGGAAACGCAGGTGAGCAAACGGTACCAGCAGGCGCTGGCCAGCCGGCCCGGATTGGCCGACAGCAGTGGGATGCGCATCGCCTCCGACAGTGTTTCAGCCCGTGACGGATACCTGCACAACCTGAAAGCCTATATGCGGATGATGATCGCTGCCCGGCAAATCGACACCACCGGCAAACTGTACAGCCTGCAGCTGGTGCATGATTTTGTGCCGCCCCAAACGGCACCGGCCGGCAGCACCCCGGGCGGCATGCGGCAAATCGTATTTCAGTCACCCTTTAAACCCTACCGGTAAGTGCAGTTCCTGAACAAACTGATCAGCCGTTTACAGGCCAGTAACGAAAAGGCCTTTTACCTGGCGGCGCTGCGGGTGCTGCTGAGTGTGTGGTACCTCAAAGAGCTGTTTTTCCGCTGGCCGGCGCTGGAGATCCTGTACAGCAACCAGAGCGTACTCAAGATACCGGTGTCTGAATCCCTGATTCTTTTTCATATCCCCGCCGATACCCTCCGGAGCGCTTACCTGGTGATTGCTGCAGCCTGTGTGGTGCTGCTGCTCCTGAACCTGTTCGGTATCGGCCGCTACCTCACCGCCCTGCTGCTGTTTGGCGCCATGACGGTGCTGTACCACCTCAACAACCGCTTTTCGAACAGCGGCGATGAGATGGCCATGCTCCTGCTGTTTTACCTCTCCTTCGCCAATACCTATGAATATTTCACCCTGCGCAAACGCAAGCCACTGGCGGAGCGGTACGAAAAAATGCTGAACCTGCTCAGCAACCTCGCATCCTGGTCCATCATCATCAACCTCTGCCTGGTATACTTCCTGGCCGGCTTGTTCAAAACCTTTGACCCCTACTGGCAGAACGGCACGGCCCTGCATTATTTCATCAACGACGACCGCTACTCCCTCTTTGCCGCCGGCGGCCGTCATGTAGAGGCCCCTGTATGGCTGCTTTACCTCATCAATTACGGTACGCTCGCGCTGGAACTGGGCTTTCCGGTGCTCGTGTACTTCCGTAAAACCCGCACCCTCACCCTCTTGCTTTGCTTCATCATGCACCTGGGCATCTACAGCTTCCTGATGGTGTATGCCATGTCGCTCACCTTTGTGATCCAGTACGGCATGTTTTACAGCAATGCCAGCATGCTGGCCCTGTATCAAAAAATCAGCGGGCGCTTCAGAAAGCTGTTTAGATTTGCAGCGGCTTAACGGGTATCCCGGGCCGTCATCCCCTTCATGAAGCGATTCGTTAAAATACTGCTGCGCACCACGCTGGTGCTGTTCATCCTGCTGAACATCATTACCGTTTTTCACGCCTGGAAGCTCACCCGCTTTTATGAGCGGCATGAACGGCCGGCAGTCGTGGCGGCCGGAGGCTCCTGGGAAACCCTGAAAACCATCCTCTTTGGCGCCCGGGCTTACAAACAGGCCAACCAGGACCCCGGACCGGAAGCTGAAAAGCTGTACCTCAACAGCAGCGACGGGTTAAGGCTGGAAGCCTGGTACATTCCCACGCGGACGGCCGCCAGTGCGAAGGGTACGGTGATCCTCTTTCATGGCCATGGCAGCCGCAAATCAGCCGTGCTGGATGAGAGCGCTGCCTTCCGTGAGCTGGGCTACCATACCCTGCTGGTGGATTTCAGGGCGCATGGCAACAGTGCCGGGCAGGTTTGCACCATCGGTTACCGGGAAAGTGAGGATGTACTGCTGGCCTGGCGGCATATCCGCGACCGCGGAGAAAAGAAGGTAATCCTCTGGGGCATCTCCATGGGTGCCGCGGCCATTACCTGTGCACTTGACCGTTACCCGGAGATCAAACCGGAAAAACTCATCCTGGAAATGCCCTTTGCCTCGCTGCACGAGGCGGCCAGGGGCCGGTTAAGGATCATGGGGCTGCCGGGCGAACCCCTGGGCACCCTGGTGACGTTCTGGGGCGGCTTGGTAACCGGCACCTGGGCCTTTGACCTGGAGCCGGCGGTTTTTGCCAAGCAGATCCGCACCCCCACCCTGCTGCAGTGGGGCCGGCACGATCCCCGGGTGCTGGAACACGAAACCAATGCCATTTACGAGGCCCTGGCCGGCCCGAAACAGAAAGTGGTTTACGAATTATCCGGCCATGAATCGCTCTGCGACAAAGAACATGAAAAATGGATGCAGACTGTTTCCTCGTTCCTGAACCAATAAAGCATATGATGCACCCCGGAAAACTGTCGATCAGCGAATATACTTACCCGTTACCCAACGAACGCATTGCCGCTTTTCCGCTGCCGGAAAGGGATGCTTCCCGCCTCCTGATGTACCGGGAGGGCATGATCAGCGAAGATGTGTACCGCAACCTGCCGGACCATCTGCCGGCCGGCAGCCTGCTGGTGTTCAACAATACCCGGGTAATCCCCGCCCGCATTCTTTTTCAGAAAGCCACCGGCGGCGTGATTGAAATTTTTTGCCTGGAACCTTACGGCGTTTCCGGAGAGTACAACCTGGCCATGTCGCAGCAGGGCCGGGCCCGCTGGAAATGCATGATCGGCGGGGCCAGCAAATGGAAGGAGGGGCCGCTTACGCGGGAAGCGCTGTTCGAAGGCATGCCGATCCGCATGAGCGCCCGGCTCACGGAAAAACTGCCGGATGCCTATGTGGTGGATTTATCCTGGGAGCCGGCGCAGTACAGTTTTGCCGAGATCCTGGGTTTGTTCGGGGATATGCCCCTGCCGCCCTATATCAAGCGGAACGCAGAAGCGGCTGACCGTGACCGTTACCAAACCATTTACGCACGGCATGAAGGCAGTGTGGCCGCGCCCACTGCCGGCCTGCATTTTACCAGCCGCATTTTTGAAAGCCTGGAGCAGAAGGGAATCGGCCGCACAGAACTTACCCTGCATGTGGGCGCCGGCACCTTCAGGCCGGTGAAAGCCGCCGCCATGGAGGGCCACGAGATGCACAGCGAATGGATTGATGTGGAGGCCGCATCGGTCAGGACCCTCCTGTCTGCTCTGCCCGGGCAGATCACCGCGGTGGGCACCACGTCGCTGCGCACACTGGAAAGTTTGTACTGGATGGGGGTGAAAGTGCTGCAGGATCCCGCGATGGAGGCCAGCGCCCTGCCGGTGCAGCAATGGGAAATTTATGAGGAGCCCCTGGTGAGCAGCCGCGTAACGGCCCGGGAGGCCCTGCAGGCGCTGCTGCTATGGATGGAAGCCCGGCAGCTGCAGCGCCTGATCACCAGCACCCAACTCCTGATTGCACCGGGTTACCGGTACCGGATCGCCGATGCGCTGGTCACGAATTTTCACCAGCCGCAGTCTACCCTGCTCCTGCTGGTGGCTGCTGCGGTGGGCAATGATTGGAAATCTATTTACGAATATGCCCTGCGGGAGGGGTTCCGATTCTTGAGCTATGGGGATGGCAGCCTGCTGTACATCCGGCCCGAAGCCCGGGCAGAAGAGCGTTAAATCATCAGGGCTGGATGGTAACCGGGGTGCCGACGGGGATATACTCGTACAATTCCTTCATCTCGGTGTATTTCACCGACACACAGCCATCCGTCCAGTTGTAAAAATTATCCACGGTCCATTCCTCTTCAGGCCGGGTAGCATGGATGGCAATACCGCCGCCGATCCGGGCAGTTTTGGGAATCACGCCTTTTTGTTTGCGCTCGTTGAATTTCTGTACATCCTGCGGGCCGGGATAATCCAGGAGCAGTTCGGGGCCCCATTTGGGATGCAGCTTTTTCAGCAGCACCCTGAATGTACCGTTCGGCGTGCGTTTGTCGCCTTCGCGCATTTTATCGCCGGGGTCTTTGCTGCCGAACACAATCGGGTAGGTGGCGTACCAGCCTTCATCATCGTACACCTTGAGTTCATAGTCGCTTTTATCCACCACGATGGAATAATCCGTACCCGCCAGCGGGGTACCCCTGAACTGAACGGCACGGAAGTGTTTGCCGGCCGGGGCCGGTTTGTGGGCCATCAGCGGACATAAAAGCGATAACAGCAACGGAAAAAAAACGGGCTTCTTCATCATAACCGGTTTGCACAACCAATTGCAAACGTTGTGCCAGCCAAAAATATTTTTATTTTCTGAAAAACAGTTAACAAGCTCTTAAGTAAGTGTTTTTTAATGAATAAGGGCTGTACACCGGGTGGTACAGCCCTCATGGCTATGCTTCAGATCAGGAAACGGTTTTACCAGCTGCTGAGGCGGAAACCCAGGGTATAGGGCCGCATGTCCAGGCCTTTTTTGTAAAAACTGTTGGGCGAATAAGAGCCGTAGATTTTCACGGGGCCCATGCCGATTTCGGCTACATACGAAAATTTGAACTGCTCCAGCCCGAGGCCGTCTTTGTTCTTCAGTTTGCCCCGCTCATCACTGATTTGCTTGTTGCGCTGGCTGTAGAGATAACCCACGCTGATGCCGGCGCTGAGGCTGAAGCCTTTGTTCTGGTTATAGGGATTGGTGCAGAAGTTCAGCATCACCGGAACGGTGAGGTAATCAGCGGCCAGTTTGTTCTTTGAAAAATACACGGAATCGCGGATGATCACAGGAGCCGGGGCCACCCCGCTCACAAAGGGGTTTTCCTTCAGGTAACTCAGCTGCGAACGGTAGCGGTAATTGTTCAGTTCAAGGCCCAAACCGTATTTGAGATGAACATGATGTTTGAAGAGGTTCATGCGCTGCATGAAAAACCAGATGTTCACGTTGATGCTTTTACCCGTACGCAGTTCAAAATCACTTTCCCCCAGGGGCGCCGCGCCGGGGCGGTTGTAGAGGTAACCGCTGGTGCCGGCCTCACTGTAATCGGTGGTTTTGTTGAGGTAATTGGAAAAGCCCAGGTCGAGGATAAGCCAGTTGGTGCTGATGTTGGAACGGCTCCCGTTGTGGCGGCGGCGGCGTTCGCGGATGCGGTCCAGCACATTGTCATCCGAGTACTGGCGGCTTCCGCCGGTGCGGATCAGGATATTGCCCACCCGGAGGGTATCCGCGGTAGCGGGGACGGTGGTATCGCGGCGCGCCGGGCTGGCGGGCTCGGGATTACCGGCACCGGGCCGGGATACGATGATCATGTTCCCCACCCGGATGCTGTCGTTTCCGGCGGGGTTTTGGGCGCCGGCACTGCATGCAGCGGCCAGGGCCATTAAGGTTAACAGCTTTTTCATGTTATACTTATTTTTTCGGGTATCCGGCAAAGAAAGGCAGGGCCTGTTAATGCATGGCGAAGGTCATGTTGGCGATCCTTACATCTTCATTGTTGCCGGTTTTTATTTTGGTTTTCCGTTCAAATACGCGTTTGGCTTGTCTGAAAAAGGCGCCCAGTTTGGTTTTCCGCGGGCGGTCGTCGTTATCTTCGTCAAAAGAAGCATATACGGTTTCGCTGCCGGCGGATGAGGGACTGGCTGTGGGCCGGGGCTCATTGGCCGTGGAAGGCATATTGGCTGCCACCACATTGCCCGTTGCCGCTTCTTCAGGCTTCATGCCCGCATCGTTGAGTTGCGCAGGCTGTCTGAATCCCGGATCAACTTCTGCAGCAGGCTGCGGGTTGGACTGAACGGCCACCGTATTTTCCATGGGCTGTTCATCCTCCTTCAGGCCCTTTACCGTATTCTTTATTCCCTCTTTCTCCTTCATCAGGCCCTGCTGCTCTTTGATGCCGCCCGCATGCCGGGAGGCTGAAGGAGCAACCGGCTGATTCAGCACCAGGCCATCTCCCGCATTGGTTCCCTCCTTCTCCATTCTCTCTGCATCCTGCTTCATACCCTGTTCGTTATTCTGCGTTCCCTGTTCAATATTCTTCATTCCCTGTTCCCTGTTCCCCGTTTTCCGCTGCACCCCGGCAGTTTCGGGTTGGGCGCCAGGGGTCGGATTCAGGTACTGCACGGTGCCCCAGAGGCCGGCGCCGATCAGCATGGCGGCGGCAGCCAGCTGCCACCGGCGGAGGGGGACCACCCGGTTGTTGCTGCGGCGGTAAAGCGAGGCTTTATCCGGGCATACGAGATGCGGCTCAGGTTGCAGGCGGGTTTGCTGCAGGAGGGTCCAGGCTTCGCTGAGCACGGGCTCCTGCCGGATCCGGCTTTCCAGGGCAGCTGTGGCTGCCGGCGGCAGTTCACGGTCCAGGAGCAGCAGGAGCTGTTCTTCGTCAGCCGCATCAGGCTGCGGCTGACGGAGCAGGGCGGCCTTACCGGGAAAACTGAGGGGCTCCGGGTGCAGGCGGCTGCTGAGCAGCAGCTGCAGTTCCTCCGCCAGGTCAGGGTTTACGGCCACGAATGCTTCCACCTCAGCCCGTTCGGCCGGCGTAAGCTCATCGTCCACGTAAAGCAGGAACCAATGTTCGTAATCCTGGCGGTGAATGTTCATGATTCGGTTATTGCTTCAGGCAATGTTTTCAGGTTTTACAATATAATCCCGGAGTTGGAGCCGCGCCCGGTGGAGGTACACCTTTACCTGGCTTGCGCTGAGACCGGTGATTTGACCGATTTCCTCATAACTGTATCCCTCATAATCTTTCAGCATCACCAGGCTCCGCTGGGTGTCATTGAGCCGGGCGAGGGCCTCCTGCAGCATTCTGGCGGTATTGCCCGAAGGCTGCCGGCGGGTAACCAGGGTTTCAGCCGTGAAATCGGCTTTCAGGACCACCCGCTTCTGTTTGCGGATGTGGTCAATCATCTGATTATAGGCAACGGTAAACAGGTAACTCCGGCTCCGTTCTGCCTCTACCTGCTCCCGGTTGATCCACAGCTTTTCGAAGGCCGTTTGCACCACATCCCGTGCGTCCTCTGCATGCCCCAGGTTTTTGAGGATGAAGCGGTACACGTTGTCCGCGTACTGGGTTACACAGTGATTGTAGTCCTTTTCTGTCATACAGTTGGCCGGTCTGGAAGCCGGAAGCAGTACAGGTGATACGGCTGAGCGGAAATAAAGTTACAGCCGGTTCAAAAATAATCAGGTTTCGGCGGGAAAGCATGCGTAAATAACGAGATTCCACCGGATAAGGGGCCGCAGGGGCTGCCCGGATGGATGGCGGCAGGAAGGCCGTGCAGGTTCCGGCGCCGCCGTGCCTGCCGTGAACAGCAGCAGCCAGCCGGAAACCAGCATCATGATGAGCAGGAGGATGGCTGAGCGTTTGATCATGCCAGTTGGCCGGGGGAACAGACGAATTTACCCGCATCGGCCGGCCTGCTGAAACCGTAAAAGTTAAATTTTGGTGAAGTTCCCGGCTGCTGAATCCGGCGGGGCTGCCTACCTTTGTATCCTTTAACTGCCATTATGAATGAAGCACTGGTACAACGCATCGCCGCCGAACTGCAGGACATCGAAGCCGCCGGACTCCTCAAAAAAGAACGGATCATCAGCAGCCCCCAGGGTCCCGAGATCCTGGTGAACGGCAAAAAGGTGCTCAATTTCTGCGCCAACAACTACCTCGGATTATCTTCCCATCCCCGCGTGCTGGAAGCCGCGAAACGGTACATTGACGAACGGGGATATGGCATGAGCAGCGTGCGCTTCATCTGCGGCACGCAGGACATCCACAAAGAACTGGAGCAGAAAATATCTGCTTTTCTGGGCACGGAAGACACCATCCTGTATGCCGCGGCCTTTGATGCCAACGGCGGGGTGTTTGAACCCCTCTTCAATGAGCAGGATGGCATCATCAGCGATGCGCTCAACCACGCCAGCATCATTGATGGCGTAAGGCTCTGCAAGGCGCAGCGGTTCCGGTATGAACACAATGATATGGCCGACCTGGAGCTGCAGCTGAAAGCAGCCGCCCATCTGCGCAGCCGCGTGATTGTAACCGACGGATCCTTCAGCATGGATGGCACCATTGCCCAGCTGGATAAAATCTGTGCGCTGGCAGACCAATATGATGCCGCGGTGATGATTGACGAATGCCATTCCTC
>JAYRPG010000129.1:0-10890 GCA_041911275.1 Ferruginibacter sp.
CGCAGTACATTCCGAACGATCCGCTGCTGGCCAGTTCGGGCACCACGGTGAAGGGGGATGCCGCCGCGGGGATCTATTACCAGTCGAATACCCTGAACCTGGGCGTATCGGTGCAGCAGCTGCTGCAGTCGAAGCTCAATTACATCAAATCGAGCACCAACCCGGAGGGAAAGCTGTACCGTCACCTGTATGTGATCGGCAGTTACAATATCCGCACGGATGAATCCAATGTACTGATCCCGAATTTCCAGTGCCAGTTTGTACCGGGTCTGCCGGCGGATATCTCGGGCGGGCTGCGGCTGGAGCACCGCGAACTGGTGTGGGTGGGGTTCAACTATCACCACAACCAGAGTTATTCGGCTTTTGCGGGGCTGAAGGTGAAGCAGCAGCTGGCGATTGGCTATGCCTTCGACCAGTACAGCACGCCGCTGAGCCTGTTTGATGCCGGCAGCGGGGCCCATGAAATTTCCCTGCGCTATCATTTCAAACAATAAGAAATGCTAAGGGGATGCAGCATGGTTTTTGTGAAAAAGCACCAATCATACGGAACCCCGGAAAACGAAAACAGCATTAACAGTATCTCAAGAATGTGAAGCCGGATACAAGCTTGTAAGTTTTGCCGGCAAAAATGCACCGAATATGAAAAAAAGGAATCCGCTGAAATGCAGTGCCCGGCTTCTTGCCGCAGCACTGGTATTGATGACCCTTTTCACCCATACCACGCTTCATGCGCAGCTGGCCACATATCCCCTCCGTACCGGAAGCGGTATGCCTGCTGCGGGAACGGCCTTGCCGGCCGGAACCAGTGCCCTGGTGAATGCAGGTACCCTGGCAGACGGGAACAGTGTATTGCCCTCCAGTTTCAACGGATCCGGTTACCGCATCAAAACACAGGTAGGCGGCACGGGTGTACCCTGGCCGGCTGCCCCCACAGATGGTTTCCATTTTGATATCCCCCTCTCACCGGTAGGGGCAAACGATTTTACCATTACCAGCATCACCGGATGGGATTCAGTGCACTCCTATGCCAACAGCGCCACGCGGCTGTTCATGATTCCCTACTTCCGGGTGAACAATACCGGACCCTGGCGCCCGGTGAATGGCGCCTCCCAGGTAACCATCAGCAATACACCTTCCGGCGGTTTCAGTTTCGGCCCCATCAATGAAACCTTTTACAGCGGCAACACTTATGTGGTGCGCTTTTACGTTTATGCCACACCCGGAAACGACAAGAACGATAACTTCAGGCTGAAGTACCTGGTGTTCAACGGTACCACGTCGGCCCCGCCGGCTGCAGCGCCCACGGTCACCACGGTATCCGCCACGGCAACCGGTTTGTATACCGCCAATGTAGCGGGCACCTACCAGAATGGCCCGGGCTTCCATACCGTTTACCAGGCGGGTTTTGTGTGGAGCACCTCCGCCAACCCCACACTCGGTTCCGCGAATTTCAATACCGCGGGTTCGGGCGGCAATATCAACTCCACCCTTACCGGACTTACCGCCGGCACCACCTATTTTGTAAGGTCGTACATCACTACGCAGTTCGGCACTTTTTATGGTGCACAGCTGAGCTTCACGACTTCACCGCCCACCATTCCCACGCTGAATACGGCTCCGGTGAGCAATATTCTTTCGAACAAGGCCATCAGCGGCGGTTTCAATATCGACAGCGGGGGCGTGGTGATCAGCGAAAAGGGGCTGGTATGGAGTACTTCACCCAATCCCCAGGTCAATTCATTCATCGGGGGCAACAAAGGTATTTTCCCCACCGGTGGATCCCTGTCGTTCAGCGACTGGATGAAACAGTTGCAGCCCAATACCACTTACTATGTGCGGGCTTATGCCATCAATGCCATCGGTGTGGGCTATGGCAATGAAGTGCAGTTTACCACGGCTGCCGCAGCGCCGGTGCTCACGGCCATCCCGGGTATCCTCGACCTGGGTGAGAACCTCTTCAATTCCAACCCGATCGTCCTGAATTATTTCCTCAGCGGCAACCTGCTGAATCCTGCTTCCGGCAGCATTACGCTCACCGTTACCGGTGGTTTTCAGCTTTCGCTGACGGGTGCCGCCTCCAGTTTCAGCAACAGCATTACGCTGCCTTATTCCGGGGGCAGGATTGTGAGTACGCCTATCTATGTATCGCTGCCCACCACCAGCTATGGCAGTTTCAGCGGTTTCATTACCCACAGCGGGGGCGGCGTAACGGCGGCCAATGCCGATACGGTATTCTTATCGGGTTCCATTGTGCAGTCGCCGGATGACATTACCAACCGCGGTACAGACTTCTGGCTGGGCTTCGGCTACCAGGAAAAAATGAGCCAGAAGGCCGGAAACGCCGGAGAGGCGAAGATGTCGGTTTACATCGCAGCCGGTGATCAGCCGGCCACCGTGGTGGTGGAACTGCCTGGCATTCCCGGAGCGCCCACCTTTCCGCGCACCATCAATATTCCTGCCAACAGCATTACGGAGGTAACCGGCTTCCCCACGGGTGATCCGAACGATCAAATGAATCCCTCAGGCATGCCGGATGCGCGCCTGTACTACACGGGGGTAAGCAACCGCGGGGTGCACGTGTACTCCACCAATGGCGCCCCGGTTTCGGTATGGCTCTATACCTATGCCAATAACAATTCCGCCGCCGGCAGTATGGTGTTCCCCACCACTACCTGGAACTCGAGTTATACGGTTCAGGCTTATGGCGGCAAGAGCAATGTGGGCGGTGCGCCCAACTCCTTCTTCTTCGTGATCGCGAATGAGAACAATACGGAAGTGATATTTACCCCCACCCAGCCGATTGTGGATTCCAGCAACGCCACCATTTTCAATGATGGCCATACTGCAGCCAATATCCGCTACGCCACGGGTGGCAATTACGGCAACCCGGATACGGTGATCCTCAACCGCGGCCAGGTATTCAATGCCATGGGTTTTGTGCAGGGAAGCGGTTCCAATTCCGCCACGGGGCTTGACCTCAGCGGCACTTTCGTGCGCACCAACTGCGATAAGAAAATCGCGGTGTTCGGGGGCAACGGCCGCTGCCTGGTGAGTACGCCCACCCGTTGTTCGAACCCCACATCGGGATCGGATAACCTGGTGCAGCAGATGATTCCGCAGGTGGCCTGGGGTACCAAATACTTTACGGTGCCCACCAAATCCATGGAGTATAACCTGTTCCGGATTTATGTGCAGGACCCGGCCACTTCGGTACGCATCAACAACGGTACCCCCCTCACCGGCCTGGTGAACAATCTTTACTATGTGGTGGAAACCAATCAGCCGATGAAAATTGAAAGTGACCGGCCGATCAGTGTTACCCAGTTTATCACAGCGGGCGCCTGTGCCAGCAATGGCGGCAGCAGCCCGATCGGCAGTAACGGTTACGGTGACCCTGAAATGATCATCCTGAGCGCAGCCCAGCAGGCCATCAACCGGGTTTCGGTAATCTCCCCCAATTTCAAAAACGGTTCCAGCGGCGCCAGCTACCTCAACGTAGTGGTGCGCACGGGAGGGGTGGCTTCTTTCCGCCTCAACCCGCTCACCAACCCCACCCAGATGGTGGATACCGGCAGCAGCAGTTATACCGGCACCGTGTATGGGTCTTCTGCACTCATTCCGATTGCCAGTGCCTTCCGGCCTTATCCGTCTGATCCTTCTTATTCCTGGGCACGCTTCAAGGTTACCACCGGTACCACCCAGCGGCTCCAGAGCGACAGCGGTTTTGTGGCGATTGCTTACGGGATGAGTGACGGGGAAAGTTATGGCTTCAATGCCGGTACCGCCGTACGCAACCTGAACTCGCTGAAATTGGCGGTGAACCCCAACGGTACGGATTCCTCCGCTTCCGCCGTGCGTACCTGTATCAATAACCCGATGAAGCTGCGCATTGCGCTTCCGTATAATCCCTTCCTGGTTGACAGCATCGTATGGTATCCCGAAAATGTGCTGGATCCGCGGGTTACGCCCAACGGCCGGCAGAAAGGTGCCGTGGATCCCATCACCTTAAAAGCCAAATTCATCCGTCAGTATGATGTGGAAGGCCGTACCTTCTATGAGTATGAATCGCCGGTTTTCTACCAGTTCAGAACCCTCGGCACCTTCCGCATCATTGCCAACGCCTACGGAACCTTTGCCAGTGATTGTCCGGGTGAAGACCGCCAGCGTATACCCGTTATCGTTGGCCGCGACAACATCAATTTCACCTATTCCGCTGCCTGCGGTAACCCTTCGGTTACCTTTACCAATAACACGCTGCCCATGGCCGGCGGCACCATCAATTCCGTGAAGTGGGACTTTGGTGACGGCAACAGCAGTACCAGCAGCAGCAACCCGATCAACCATACTTATGCCGCCGGTAACCAAACGCTGTTCAATGTGGTGCTTTCCACGGTCAACAGCTGGGGATGTAACTCCAGCGACAGCCTGCTGGTGGATATTTCCGGCGGCATCAAGCCCCGGTTCACGATTGCGCCGCGTGATACCATCTGTTCAGGCACCCAGATCACCTTTGATCCCTCCCTGTCGGAAGTGACCGGTGCAACGGCGGGTACACCCGTACGCTGGACCTGGAATTTTGGCGAAGGCAGCGATGTGGTGATCAACGGCAGCAGCAGCCCCAACCAGACTTATACCTACAACAACCCCGGCCGTTTCTTTGTACAGCTGAACCTTGAAACCTCCAATGGCTGTATCGGAATCTTCAAGGATACGGTGGTGGTGGAAGCCACGCCGGTTGCGGCCATTAACCCCAACCCGGCATTTGTATGCCTGGGCAACCCCGTGATTTATAATGATGCCAGCACCATCACCATCGGTAATGTAGCCGGCTGGAACTGGTCGTTTGACGACGGCACCACGAGCAATATCCAGAACCCCAGCAAAACCTGGCTTACACCGGGTGTGCACCGGGCAACCCTTACGGTGACCTCCACAGGCGGATGTCCCTCCGCCAACACCGCCACGCATGATATCAATGTCAACCAGCTGCCAAAGGCCGGCTTCCGCTACGACCTGAACTGTACCACCCGTACGCTCACGGTAACGGACACCTCAAACGGATACGGCTTGCCCATCACAGGCTGGAACTGGAACTTTGGCGATGGCGCCACGAGCACGCTGCAGAATCCCACGCATGTGTATGCCGCTTCGGGTACCTATACGGTGACGCTGACGGTCACTACCGCCAACGGTTGTACGAGCACGGTGCCCGAATCCATTACGGTTACCATCGCGGCTTCGCCGGTGGCCTCCTTCGACCTGCCGGGTAACACCTGTCTGCCGAATGCCTCTCCGGCTTTCAACAATACCACCACCATCAGCGACGGCACCATTGCCACGGTAACCTATATCTGGAATTTCGGTGACGGCACCGGCGACTTCCCGAGTCCGCCGGCCGCGGTGAGCCCCACCCACGTATTCACAGGAACGGGGCCCTACACCGTAACCCTCACGGCCATCAGCCAGAATGGTTGCACCAACAGCACCAGCCGGCAGTACAGTGCCATCTTTGCCCGTCCGATAGCAGATATTGCCCCGGTGGCTGAGCTCTGTGTGAACGGCACGGTTAACTTCTCGTCGGCAGCAAGCACAGCGGCCGGCAGCACCCTCACCGGCTGGAACTGGGATTTTGGCGACGGCGTTACTTCCACCGCCCAGAACCCTTCTCACACCTATACCAGCTCCGGTGTTAAAACGGTTCAGCTTACGGTGACTTCTGCAGCCGGTTGTGTTTCGGCCATCGATACCCTGCTGGTTACTGTTAACGCGGCGCCTACAGCCGATTTCTCGGATACGATTAACTGTACTACCCGTTCAGTGGGCTTCACCGATTTGTCGGTGCCCAACTCCGGTACCATCAACCAATGGAACTGGACCTTCGGTACGGTGGGCACCAGCACACAGCAGAACCCCACCCAGGTATTCCCCACGGATGGCCCGCAAAGCATTACCCTGACGGTTCGTACCGATAAGGGTTGTGTGAGCACGCCGGTAACCCGCAATATCTTTATCGCTGCCAGGCCGGTGGCCGGCTTTGACCTGCCGGGCAACATCTGCCTGCCCAACGCCGTGGCCCTCTTCAACAATACCACCACCATCAGCGATGGCACCCTTCCGCAGGTGAGCTATGAGTGGAACTTCGGCGACGGCAACAGCCTGGCTGCCCCGGCTCCGGTGAATCCCTCCCATACGTATACGGCTACAGGCCCCTTCCAGGTTACCCTTACGGCCATCAGCAGCAACGGCTGCCGGAATTCGGTTACCCGCACCTACAACAGCGTGTACGCCCAACCGGTAGCGGTGATCACTGCTCCCTCAGGCATCTGCATCGGCAACGCGGCCAACTTCTCCGCCGCCTCCAGTACCGCTCCGGCCAGCACGGTCAGCGGCTGGAACTGGAATTTCGGCGATGCTCCGGCTGCCGGAAGCTCCACCGATCAGAGCCCGGTATATACCTATGTGGCCTCAGGAGCCCGTACGGTTACGCTGACTGTAACTTCTGCCGCTGGCTGCAGCTCGGCGCCGGCCACTGCCACTGTGAATGTGAACATCAGTCCGGTTGCGGGCTTTACCTACGACGCCATCCGCTGCGAAGACAGCCTGATTCGTTTCAACGATGCTTCTGTGCCCAATGCGGCCGGCGGCATCACCGAGTGGAACTGGAATTTTGGCGATGGCGGCACCCTTACCCAAACCACGGCGGCACCAGCCACGCATACCTTTGCCAGCAGCCTGCGCTACACCGTAACCCTCAGCGTGAAAAATGCCAACGGTTGCCTGAGTGCGGCTCCGGCCACAGCCCAGGTGGTGATCAACCCCAACCCGGTGCCCGACTTCAGCGTTACGAATGCTTGTATCCCGCCGGGCACCGCCAGCTTCAGTCAGCAAGTGACCCTGGGCAGCGGTACCATCCGCACCTATACCTGGGACTTCGGCGTGGTGGGTTCACCGGCCGGCAGCGGGCCCAACCCCAGCTTCACCTATGCCAGCGGCGGCGCTTACCAGGTGGGCATGCGGGCGGTGTCTGACAGTGGTTGCAGCGCCTTCATGGTAAAGGAAGTGAAGATCTTCACTGCACCCACTACCGCCTTTGATGTGAGCAACCTCAGCAGCCTTTGCAGCAACCAGCCGGTAACGATTACCGACCGGTCGGTGGTGAATGGATATGGCGCAGTGGATAAGATTGAAATATTCTGGAACCAGCTGGGCGCTCCCGCTGTAAAGCAAACCATTAACGTTCCCGCGCTGAATGCCACTTACAGTAACCAGTATCCCGAATTCGGCACCCCCGCAACGGTGCCTTACCGGATCACCATCCGTGCTTTCAACGGCAGCGGTTGCTTTACGGATGCCAGCCAGGACATCAGCCTGCTGGCCTCGCCGAAAGCGCAGCTGGCCGCGCCCGCGCCGGTATGCCAGGAGGCCCCGGCCTACCTGCTCACCGGAGCCGGAGACCAGTTTAACCTGCCCGGCAGCGGCATCTTCACCGGTAACGGGGTGGCCAATGACGGCACCTTTACCCCGGCGGCAGCCGGACCGGGTAACCATACCATCCGGTACACCTATACCACCCTCACCGGTTGCAGCAGCTTCACTGACCAATCCATCGTGGTGAACCCCACGCCGGTAATCCGCTTCCCCCGCAGCACCATCAATGTGCTGGAAGGCGATGTGTTGCAGCTGAATCCTGCCATCAGTTTTGGCGCCAGCTTCCTGTGGTCGCCTTCCACGTACCTGAATAATCCGCGTTCAGCCAGCCCGAGCGGCCTGCCCACAGCCGATATCACTTATCAGCTCACGGTATTGTCTGATCAGGGTTGTGTGGCCAATGAAACCGTGGATGTTAAGGTGGTGCGGAAATATGTGGTGCCCAACACCTTTACGCCCAACGGGGATGGCAATCACGACCGGTGGGAAATTGAAAACCTGGCCCTGTATCCCGATGTGCGGGTAAGGGTGTTTACCCGGTCGGGACAACTGGTGTTTGAAAGCTTCGGGTACAATACGCCCTGGGATGGCAGGTACCGGGGCACCGATCTGCCCTTCGGCACTTATTACTATGTGATTGAAACCGGCGGTGGTCGTAAGCCGCAGACCGGTTATGTAACCATCATCCGTTAAAAGGCGTGACTATGAAAAGATTGCTTGTTTCCTTTGGGCTCCTGTGCACGGGGATGGCTTTTGCCCAGCAGAAGCCGGTGTATACGCAGTATATCCTGAACAACTACATTATCAATCCCGCCATCAGCGGCATTGAGAATTATACGGATCTGAAATTCAGCTACCGCAATCAATGGTCGGGCATCAACGGAGCGCCGGTAACCACCTATATGTCCATTCACGGACCGATAGGCAAGAAGGATTACCGCACCACGGCCACCTCGTACAGCGTACCCGGTGAAAATCCCCGCGGTCGTTCCTATGTGGAGGAATACACTGCGCCGGAACCGCATCATGGCGTGGGGGCAATTGTGGTGAGCGATAAAACCGGATACATCAGCCGCTGGGGCGCCTATGCCACCTATGCTTATCACCGGGGGCTGAATCCCCGCACCACTTTATCGGCAGGATTCATGGTGGGCATGTCGTCGGTAACCGTGGATGCTTCCAAAATTGAATGGGGTTCACCCACCTTCACCAGCCAGTCTGACCTGGCCATCGGCTACCTCTCCGGCGCCATTTCCAAAATGAAGCCGGAAGTGGGAGCGGGGCTCTGGCTCTACGGTGCCCAGTATTTTGCCGGGGTGTCGGTGATGAATATTATTCCGGCGAAGGCGAAATTCGGGGCCGACTCCTCCATTTACGGTTCCAACTTCAAGCCGCATTTCTTTGTGACGGCGGGATATAAAACTTTTGTAAGCGATGATCTTTCGTTGACCCCTTCCATCATGGTACAATATGTAAAGCCCATTCCGCCGCAGATTTTTGCCGGGTTGAAGCTGCAGTACCAGGATAAAGCCTGGGTGGGCACCAACTTCCGCTTTGGTGATCAGCTGGGTGGATTCTCTGCGATGGCCGGGCTGAATATTTCCAACAGTTTCAACATTGGTTATGCTTATGATGTGGCGCCCTCTGCCCTCAACCAGTATTCCCGCAACACCCATGAACTCATGGTCGGTTTCCTGCTGGGCAACAAATATGATGATTCCTGTCCGCGGCAAAACTGGTAAGCGGGGCGGTATTTTGTTTAAGGTTTAAAGTTAAAAGTGAGGGAAAAGAGGCAGAGGCCTCTTTTTTCTTTCAGCATGGAATGACTCGTTTACTCCGATACAGGTATTTGATGACGGCCTTGCTGCTGTTGCCGTTCGGCATGCCGGCTCATGCCCAGTCCGGGGAATACCGGAATCCCGTTCTGCATCTGGATTACAGTGACCCGGATGTGATCAGGGTAGGCGCGGATTATTACCTCACCGCTTCCAGTTTCAATGCGGTGCCCGGCTTGCCCGTACTGCACAGCAAAGATCTGGTGCACTGGCGCCTGCTCGGTTATGCCCTGCCCCGGCTGCAGCCGGAAGAACGGTACCGGGTACCCCAGCATGGCAACGGGGTATGGGCGCCGGCCATCCGTTATCACCAGGGCCGGTACCATATTTATTACCCCGATCCCGACCTGGGTATTTTCCGCGTGAGTGCAAATCAGCCGGGCGGTCCCTGGTCGGAGCCGGTGCTGGTGGAAGCAGGCAAGGGGCTGATTGACCCATGCCCTTTCTGGGATGATAACGGCAAGGCCTATCTTGTGCATGCCTATGCCGGCAGCCGGGCAGGATTCAAAAGCCTGCTGGTGCTGAAACCCCTGAATGCCGCCGGCGACAAAGTAACGGGACCGGCTACCCTCATATATGACGGCCATGGGATCGATCCCACGGTGGAAGGGCCGAAAATGTACAAGCGAAACGGATTTTATTATGTGTTTGCACCGGCCGGCGGCGTGGAAACGGGCTGGCAGATTGTGCTGCGCAGCCAAAACATAACAGGGCCCTATGAACGCAGAATCGTGATGGCGCAGGGCAAATCGCCCGTGAACGGACCGCACCAGGGCGCCTGGGTAAGCACGCCGGGTGGCCAGCACTGGTTCCTGCATTTCCAGGATAAGGGGGCGTATGGCCGTGTTGTACACCTTCAGCCCCTGGAATGGAACAACAACTGGCCCGTGATCGGGGTGGATGCCGACGGCGATGGCACCGGAGAACCGGTGCTCCGTTACAAAGTACCGGCGACGGGCTACCGGGGACCGGTTTTCAGTTTGCCGGTGAGTGATGAATGTAATGATACCGCCCTGTCACTTCAATGGCAATGGCATGCCAACCCGGAAGAAGGCTGGGCGCTTCCCTTTCCCGGCAAGGGCGTACTGAGGCTGAACGGTGTGCTGCAATTACCGGGCTGGACCAATCTCTGGCAAAGTTCCAACCTGCTGCTGCAGAAACTGCCGGCGGAAAGCTTTACGGCTACCGCCTGTGTTGCATTTTCTCCGTCGCGTCAAGGCGACCGGTTTGGGCTCGTGATGATGGGCAGCAGCTATGCCGCCCTGGCCATTGAACAGGGGGAGCAGGGCCTTGAACTCCTGCAGTTGCTTTGCCGCCAGGCTGATCAGGGTAATCCGGAGCAGGTGATTTACCGGGAGCCGCTGCAGGGGGGCAAAATCTGGCTGCGCATGCGCCTGGACAGTGGCGCCATAGCCCGCTTCAGCTACAGTACGGATGGCCGGCTTTACCGTGACCTGCCCGAGACCTTCAGCGCAGTGAAGGGGAGATGGATCGGGGCGAAAATGGGTTTTTTCTGCAACCGTCAGGCAGCCACCAACGACGGGGGATATGCGGAAATCGACTGGTTCAGGGTGGAAGTCCCGAAGCCGGAAAACAGTCATTAAAAAATCAAATGCGATGATACAAA
>JAYRPG010000130.1:0-21393 GCA_041911275.1 Ferruginibacter sp.
CGCAGGGCTTCCTGGATTTCGTTCGGGGTGCCGTCTTCGCCAAAAACACTGTACCAGGTATGCGTGTATTCGTGCCGGTTACCCCAGTAAAAAGCCAGGGATCCCAGGAAGCGGGGGCTTTCCAGCGGCATATACTGCCGGTAAAATTCACGGTATTGCTCCGCCTTCTTGGTGCTGGTGTTTTCGATCGGCGCCTGCCAGACGGTGGTTTCCGATTCCCAGCCACCGTTGGGCGACCATTCCGAGATGAGGAAGGGGCCATCCCAAAGCAATTCAAACTTTTTTAGTTTGGATCGCATCTCTTTCAGCTTGTTATACGTGTTGATGGAAATAAAATCCAAATCCCTGATCTTCCATTTGATGTTCAGGATGCTTTGTTTGTTGTAGTTGATGAGGGTGGTGGTAACGGGGTGGTGGGGGTCATTGCGGTGCAGCATCCCCAGGAAACGGTTGTAGGTTTTGTAAAAGGGCGCCGACTTCGGCGAGAGGGGCATCATCAGCTCATTGCCGAGGGCCCAGGCCAGCAGGGCGGGGTGCTGGCGGTAGCGGTTGACAATGCGGGTATACGCCTGGAAGAGGCGGTTCACTTTGAGGGTGTCGCGGTAAAAGGCAAGGTAATCGCCGCTGGGGATATCCAGGCCGGCAATCACCTGCACGCCGTAACGGGCAGCCTCATTGAGGGTGCTTTCCAGCAGGGTGGTGTCCCAGATCAGTACGGTATTGCCGCCCGATGCGGCCAGCTCAGCGATATGGGTATGGCCCACCACGCCTTTGACCAGGAGGGGTTGTCCGTTTTTATAAAACCGGTAGCCTTCCGGTGATCGGCGGATTTCAACCGTCCGGGCAGCAGGCGGCTGCTCTTCTGCAGAACGGCAAGCCGTGAATCCCCCGGCGAGCAGGAGCAGAAAGCCCAGCGGGCGGAAAAACGCCCTGGAAAAAGCTGGCCGGCGGCGGTATGCAGTGAAAGGGAAGAAATTCATTCGTAATTTTACGTGGGCTTTTCCGGTTACTTAAAGATACCACCAGATTTTCCAAAAACGAGAATTGTCCGCCTGTAGTATCTTTCCAGGAATAAATTCAGAAAAAATCCTATTTCACCGGCTGGCTGTTATCCTGAGCAGCCCGGCATGTTGTTGACCCGAACTGTTAAAAGGGGAAAAATACGTGTCGGATTTACCCGCCTGATATATGATTCTGCCGGATTTTCCGTTATCCTGTTTCCGGGAGCCGGCTTCCGGTTCATTTAGCTGTTGTTTATGCGTAGAATAACTTTTATCGTTTGCTTCCTGCTGCTGCACTCGGCGCCCATGCTGGCCGACAGCATCACCATCCGTTACCGGATTGCAGGGGTAGACGAGGTCAAACTGAACTGGGGGGTCAACGACTGGCAGCGTCCCCCGGTGATTCCGGAGGGCACCCGCAAGGATGGCAAAACCCTCCGCACGCCCCTTCGGCTGCAGGACGGTTACTATACCACCACCCTCGACGTGCCGGAAGGCTATATTATTGATTTCGCCTTTGTGAGCTCCCGGAAAACCGGGCCCTTTGGCGTGCGGGCCGGCTTCTGGGACAAAAACCGGGCATCCGGACAGCTTTATTATCATCACAAAGTAAAGGGCAATGCCGTGCTCAGCTATGAAGCGCAAACCCGGGGGCTCGAACCGGTGGGTGCTGTTTCGCCGCTGCATTACGCTCTGGGTACCTGCCTCTTCATGCTCAGCATCGGCCTGATCTGGTGGGCCTGGCGCAAATATTATCTCCGGGAGCCTGCCGGCATTTTTAACCGCACGGCATACTTTTTTGCGGTGAGCCTGGGCATGATGGCCGGGCTTTTCTACTTCCGCCTGCTGACTGCGGAGCTGCTCTTCCCCTGGCTGATGAATCCGGTGGAAACCACGCCGCAGCTTTTCAGCGCCAGCTGGCAGGATATGCTGTTTGCCATCAGCCTGATGATTGTGTTTGGCCTGCTCATGCTGCTGGCGCCGCGTTACCGGCGCTTCACGCTCATCAGCTATACGGTGATGGCCAGCCTGGCCCTCCTCTTTGCCTTTGCCAACATCAAGATCACCGAAATGCTGGGTCGGCCCTTCAACTACCAGTGGTTTTACTATTCTGATTTCCTCAAAAGCAATGATGCCATACTCGCGGTAGGGGGCACCATCACCGCCAAATACCTGGCTTCGGGCTTCCTGCTGCTGGGGGCTTCCGTGGCCACGGCCTGGCTGGTGTACCAGCTTTACCGCCAACGCACCTGGCCCATGCTGGTGCTCGTGCTGGTTTGGCTCCTCACGGCAGGCATCACCGCGCAGCGCTATAGCCAAACGCCGGTGCAGGCAGCCAACCCGGTGATCTATTTCCTGCAGTCGCTGCAAACCGACCGGCAGCAGAAAATAGCCGATCAGCAGTACAAAGGCGTGTCTGAATTTTATCAGCGTCAGCCCGAAACCCTGCCCGACAGCCTTGCGGCACGCATCCGCGCAGCGGGCATCCGCAATGTGGTGTTCTTTGTGCTGGAGTCTACGCCTGCTGAGTACATCACCCCCTACAATCCGGGCATTCAGGCCACTCCCTGCATCGACAGCCTGATGCGGCATGCCGTATTGTTTGAGCACATCTATGCCCATACGCCGGCCACCAACAAATCGATGTTCTCTTTTCTCTGTGCCCAGTATCCCGATCTGTCTTTCCGTTCCGTTACCCGCGAAACACCGGATATCGACGTGCCATCGGTGTCGGGTGTACTGAAGGAAAAGGGCTACCGCACGGCTTTTTTCAACTCGGGAGATAACCGCTTCCAGAATGCTGAAGGCTTTCTGAAACACCGCGGTTTTGAGATCCTCCGCGATTTCCGCGACAATGAATGCGCCAGCAGTGTTTTTTCGGATAAACGTTACAGTAAGAGCGGGCTGGACGGCGTGGATGATTCCTGCCTCTCCGTACGCTTTTTCAACTGGCTCGGCACCGATACCAGCCGGCCCTTTTTCTCCATGCTCTGGAGCTTTCAGACGCATTATCCCTATTTTACCTCGGGTCAGGAACATGATTTCGGAACGGGGCAGCCCATGCTGGAGAAATACCTCAACGGCCTGCACCGCGCCGACCAGGCCCTGGGCGCCCTGGTGCGCGGGCTTGAACAGCGCGGACTGCTCAACAGTACCCTGATTGTGGTAACCGGCGATCATGGCGAAGCCTTCGGCCGGCACAATCAAACCACCCATGCCAGCCATATTTATGAGGAGAACCTGCACGTCCCTTTCATCCTCATCAACCCGCAGCTGTTCAGCGGAGAGCGCCGGCAAACGGTGGGAGGCATCTCGGATGCGGCGCCCACCATCCTTTCCCTCCTGCGCCAGCCCGCGCCGGATGCCTGGCAGGGCCAGAGCCTGTTCAGCACCAGCCGGCGCAACCGCGTTTATTTTTTCAGTCCCTACGGCGATTTTCAGTTCGGCTTCCGGGAGGGCCACCAAAAATTCATCTTCAACGCCACCCAGAA
This sequence comes from Ferruginibacter sp., assembly GCA_041911275.1. Lineage (GTDB taxonomy): Bacteria > Bacteroidota > Bacteroidia > Chitinophagales > Chitinophagaceae > Ferruginibacter. Next base: position 3,494 of record JAYRPG010000130.1, read on the forward strand.
CAGCTACGAGTTGTACGACCTCAGTACCGATCCTTTTGAGAGCCGTAACCTGGCTCCGGCGCAACCCGGATATGTTCAGAATGCCGCGCACTGGCTCAAGGCCTGGATGTATTACCAGTCGGCCTTCATGGATTCTGTATTCCGCCATTATCAGCAAACCCACAAGCCCTGATCGATTATGACCCGGAAAAAAATGCTGCTCTTCGCCCTGCCGGTGATGCTCCTGGCCGGCGCGTATATCCTTTACCGTAAGGTGTGGCTCCCCGATGATGCCGGTGTCCGTAACACCGAGCCGGTGCTGGCGGTTTACTACCGCGACAGCACCCGCCTGATACCGGATTTTGCGGCCCTGCAGCACCTGGCCCTGCGCTGGAACAACAGCTCGGGAAAGGGGGTGTCGGATGAACTGCGGCAAAGCTGGCCGAAACAGCCGGCCCTGCTCACCCTCGAAATCTGGCCACCGGCACTCAACCGCTATGTGGGCAAAAAACAGATCCTTGACCTGATCATCAGGGGGGAGTACGATGAAAAAATCAAGGAACTGGGAGCCTTCCTGGCCCGGCAGCAGGCGCCCGTACTGCTGCGCCTGAACCCCGAAATGGAGGTGCATGTGGAGCGCTATCCCTGGCAGATGACCTCCCCCTCCCGGTACCGCGAATCGTTCCGGCATGTGGCACAGCTCATCCGCAAAACGGCCCCCGGGGTGCAGATGGTGTGGGCGCCCGCCGGCTATCCCGGCACCGAGGAATACTGGCCGGGTAAAGAATTTGTTGACGTGGTTTCGGTAACGCTGAAAAGCGGCAGTGAAGGCATGACGGATAAATACCCGGATGAGAAAACCCTCACGGGGCTGATTGCCCGAAAACTGCACCGCACCCGTTTCTTCGACCGGCCGGTACTGGTGATGGGTTCCGCGCGCCTGCCGCAGGCGGATTTCCGCCGGGCCGATTTTGATTCAGCTGCCGCCGCGCTCCGCGGCTATGCGGAGGTGGAATACAACATGCTGAATGCGCTGGATCAGCCGCTCTCACCCGACCTGCTGCGCAAAGATGGCAGCCTGCTGGCGGGAGTGTACGACCCCGACAGCCGCATCATCCGCGATGTGCAGGTGGAGCTGGAGCATCTTTTTGTGAACCTGGAGCGGCTGAAAAGCGGACGCTTTGCGGCACAGGCCGACAGTGTGCGCAGCCGCAACCATGCCCTGATTGTAACGATGGAACCCTGGAAGGACAAGCAACTGCAGAAAGACCCCCTGCTGATCCAAAATATCCTCAGCGGAAAATATGATACGGTGCTGCAGCGCATGACAGACGTGCTGCGCAACTTCCCCCAAACGGTTTACCTGCGCTGGCTGCATGAGATGGAAATTCCCATCAAACGCTATCCCTGGCAAAGCCAGGAGCCCTTGCAGTACATCCGCGCCTACCGCTACTTTGTGGATTTCGTGCGCCGTCAGCAGCTGAAGAACATTTACTTCGTGTGGGGACCCGCCGGCGACCGGGGATCGATGGAGTTCTTCCCGGGTAGGGATGTGGTGGACTTTGTGAGCATTGCCATTTACGGGCTGCCCGACAAGAACATCACCGATCACCGCCGCCAGGAATCATTCAACGATATTTTTATCCGCAAATACAACCGCCTCTGGATGGCTCACCTGCCCATCTTCATCACGGAGTTTGGCGTAAAGGGACCGCCTGAGTTCAAGCAGGAATGGCTGAATGCCGCGGCCGGAGTGGTGGAAAAGCGGAAAGAAATTGTGGGGCTCAGCTACTTCAATGATGCGGATGCACCCAAGGCCTGGGGCGATATCGAAGCCCCGGACTGGAGCATCACGGCAGATGCCTACACCGGCTTCCTCAAAAAACTGGTGACGGCCCGCCGGCAGCCCTGAAAACACAAGAGGACGTTCATCGCTGAACGTCCTCTTGCTTTTAAAGCGGGAATACTCATCCGAACAGGCCGGCTTTCTTCAGCACGGCGATGCCTTCGCCGATCTTGAAGCCGTTGTGGTATACCTCAATTTTATAATTGCCCACTTCAAACTGGGCATTTTGTTTCCAGTCGAAGCTCACGGTTTGTTTCTGCCCCTGGGTGTAGTTGATCTGCACTTTCTGGGTATAGATTTTCTGCCCTTCCTCGCGGGTGTTGAACATGCCTGAGCCGAGGGCTTCTACGGCGATGGGTTTACCATCCGGACCGGTGATGCATACATAAAGATCCTTGGTGCCGGAAGGTGCGATGCGGTTTTCATCGAGGTTGAAGGAGATGCGCATCTTGTCGGCCTTCTTGGCCTTGGTGGTTTCTTTTTCCTTGCCGCCTTTCTTCTCGTCGATGCCCACAATATTGAAGCCTGAGGCGTGCAGGGTGGAGCCCACGTCAATCACATTTTCCCTTTCGCGGATCACGGAACGTGCCGAGTCGTAACTGCGCTGGGCCATGTTGCGCTCTTCGGTTACCTGGGCCTTTTCCTGCGTCAGCTGCTGGTTTTCGCCCCGGAGCTGCTCGATCTGCACTTTGTACGAATCGATGTCGCTGTTGAGGGAACTGATCAGCTGCCGGGCTTCGGCCAGGTCTTTTTCCGTGGCGTTCTTATCGGCCAGGATGCGGTTGATGCGGGCTTTCTTGTCGGCGATCTCACGGTCTTTGGCCGTGATGATGCTGTCTTTTTTTACATTGGCCGTTTTGAGCTCGTCGTAGCGGAGGGTGGCTTCATCGAGCAGGCTTTTGAGGTTATCCTTCTCCGTTACCACGGTGGAGTAGAGGTTGTCTTTCTGCTGGATGGTTTCCCGGGTTTTGCTCTTGTCGTAAATGATGTAGCCCCAGGTGCCCAGCAGGGCGATCACCAGGCCTACGGTGAGGAAGAAGCGCCAGTCTGTTTTCGGGGTTTCCGGCGGCGGGGGAGGGGTGCCGGTTGCCGAAGGGAAATTTTCAAATGCCATGATTGTTGTTTTTAGATGAAACCGGATGAAGCCGGTTGATAACAAATGTAATTCAGCCGGGGGATACATCCCCTGCCTAAGTTTTCACCAGGGGTGAACAAAGCGGGTTTTGCCAAAATCATGCCAAAGCAAGAAACGTACCTTCCGGAGCGGTGCGTCCGGGTAAAATCCCTGTTGCCGGAATGCAGCCGGGCACCGATTTTTGCAAAACCTTAACCAAGATTTATGTTACGCACCATCGCGCTGCTGGTAGCCTCCAACGTCTTTATGACCATTGCCTGGTATGGTCATCTCAAAAACACCCAGGTGCCGCTGTGGAAGGCGATCCTCGTGAGCTGGGGCATTGCACTCTTTGAGTATTGCCTGATGGTGCCGGCTAACCGCTTTGGCTTTGCCGGTGGCGCCAGCAGCTTTCAGCTCAAGATGATCCAGGAAGTGATTACGCTGGTGGTGTTTTCCGTTTTTGCTGTTTGGTACCTCAGGGAGCCTTTTGAGGCCCGCTACCTCCTGGCCTTTGCCCTCCTGCTGGCGGCCGTGTATGTGATGTTCAAAAAATGACGTCACAGCTCCAGCTTGCCGGTAAGGCCTTTGGCGCCGGCGAAAAACACCGCATTGCCTTCTTTCGACCGCCGGCATACGTGAAAGCCGGTATCGCTGATGCGTCGCCAGTGCAGGCCATCGTCTTCGGTGAGCTGTACGCCGCCGGGCCCGCAGGCCACCCAGGTTTTCCGGTGGATGTATTCCACGCAGCTCAGGTAGCCCAGGGGCGGCTGTTCCGGGCGTTGCCAGGATTTGCCGGCATCAAAACTCACCACACAGTTGCTGTCGGATAATGCCGGCTGGTCGTACTGTCCGCCCACTGCCATCCAGGTACGGGCATCTTTGACGGCCACTGAAAATGCGCCGGCGCCCGGTCGCCCCTGCATCAGCGGGAGTGGAATCGCGCGGTCGCGGATGAACAGGCGGCTCGCGGCGCCCCCGCTAACAAAAACGGCTTCAGCCAGATTGAGGCGCCGGATATTGCTGCCGCTGGCGGCAAAGAGGGCTTCGCCGGGCAGGGCGGCCGGCCGGTTTTTTTCGGGGATGCCCCGCCAGCTGCGGCCGCCGTCAAAGCTGCGGGCAATGAAAAAGCGTCCCGCCATGGGGTCGCCGATCACGATGCCGCTGTTGATGTTCCAGAACTCCATCGCATCGAGAAAGAGGTCCGGCGTGGTGTCCAGCAGCACCACCTTCCAGCTGGCCCCGGCATCGGCAGTGCGCAGCAGGCAGGCGGGCTGGGTGATGCCCATGATCACGGCGCTGGTGGCATCAAAGGCTTCAATATCGCGGAAGTCGGTTCGTTCAAAACCCTTCACCTGCATCCAGTTCCAGCTGCGGCCGCTGTCAGTGCTGAGGCCCACCGTACCTCCGCTGCCACTGGCCCAGATCACCCGGTCGTTCACTACGCTCAGTCCGCGCAGCGAAGCCCGGTGCTCCTGCTGCTGCACCGTTACCGTTTGGGCCCCTGCCTGCCGCAGCAGGAGACTGAGGAATAGAAAAGAACGGAAAAGCATCATGATTTTTTTGGGAGGTAAGGTAGGGAATTTGCGGACTGTATGGGCATCGGCCGGTTGTTCAGACCACTCCCCATCCCAAACCTTCCTAAACCTCCCTAAACTTTCCTAAACCCTAAACCCTCTCATCATTCTCTTATTATCTTCGCCAAATGATACCATACTGGATGAGCAGAACCCAGCTGCTGCTGGGGGATGAGAAGATTCAATCGCTGATGAACAAGCATGTGCTGGTGGTGGGCCTGGGCGGCGTGGGCGGCATCTGTGCCGAAATGATTGCCCGTGCCGGGGTGGGGAAGATGACCATCGTGGACGGGGATGTGGTGGACCTCAGCAACTGCAACCGCCAGATTCCGGCCCTGCACAGCACCGAAGGGCGCCCCAAAACCGAAGTGATGGCCGAAAGGCTGCGCGACATCAACCCGCAGATCGAGGTGACCGTACTCACGGAATTCATCCGCGATGGCCGCACCATCGAAGTGCTGCAGTCGGGGGCCTTTGATTATGCCGTAGACTGCATCGATACCCTCAGTCCGAAAGTGTGGTTCATCAAAGCCTGCCTCGATCAGGGCATCCCCGTGGTGAGCTCGCTCGGGGCGGGGGGGAAGGTGGATCCTTTGCGCATACAGGTTACCGATATCTCCCGCAGCTACCGCTGCAACCTGGCCAAATATGTGCGCAAGTACCTCCGCGCACTGGGTATCCGAGAAGGGGTAACGGTGGTGTTCTCGCCCGAGGAAGTAGACCAGGACCGCATCATTGAAACCGAAAAGGCTTTCCCCAAGAAATCCATCATCGGCACCATTTCCTACATGCCGGCCGTATTTGGCTGTGTGGTGGCCAGTGTGGTGATCCGTGCGCTTTACGAAACGGAATGAGTCCTGCCGCAGGGCGCCCGGCCGGTGCCGGCCCGGCAGCCATAACCCCTGAAATCTGTACTTTTGCGGATTCAGCTTATTTCACCAAAACGAAACCGGCACGCCGGGCTGCCTGCATATGAATGACCAATCCCTCGTACTGGGCGACCAGACGATCAGCTTCCAGGATATCCGCTCCCTCCTCATGAACCGTTTGCCGCTGGCGGTGGCGCCGGCTGCCCTGAACAGGGTGGAGACCTGCCGCCGCTACCTGGATGAGAAGATCGGCCGGTCTGAGTCGCTGTTTTACGGCATCAATACCGGTTTCGGCTACCTGCAGAATGTGCGCATCGACCACAGTCAGCTGGAGGCCCTGCAGCGCAACCTGCTGCTGTCGCATGCCTGCGGCATGGGGGAGGAGGTGCCGGAAGAGATTGTGCGGCTGATGCTGGCCCTGAAAATCCAGTCGCTGAGCTATGGCCATTCGGGCGTGCAAACGGCCACCGTGAACCGCCTGGTGGAGATGTACAATGCGGATATGCTGCCGGTGATTTATACCCAGGGTTCGCTGGGCGCCTCCGGCGACCTGGCGCCGCTGAGTCACCTGAGCCTGCCCTTGATCGGGGAGGGTGAGGTGTGGTTCAACGGCCACCGCATGCAGGCTGCGGCCGCACTGGAACAGAAGGGCTGGCAGCCGCTGCAGCTCCGCAGCAAAGAGGGCCTGGCGCTGATCAACGGCACCCAGTTCATGGCGGCTTACGGCATGTATGCGCTGGTGCAGGCAGAGCGCCTGCTGCGCTGGGCCGATGTGATCGCCGCCGTGTCGTTCGATGCCTTCGATGCGGTGGAGGGACCGCTGCACGAAAATATCCACGCCATCCGGCCGCATCCCGGTCAGGCTGCCACCGCCCGCCGCCTGCGCCGCTTGCTGCAGGGCAGTGAAATCAGCGCCCGCAGCAAGATGCAGGTGCAGGATCCCTATTCGTTCCGCTGCATCCCCCAGGTGCACGGCGCCAGCAAAGACAGCTTTGACTATGTGATGACCGTATTCCTCCGCGAAATCAATTCGGTTACCGATAACCCCAATATTTTCCCGGAGGAAGACCTGATTCTCAGCGGGGGCAATTTCCACGGACAGCCCCTGGCGCTGGCGCTGGATTTCCTCTCCATCGCCCTCAGTGAGCTGGCCAATATTTCGGAACGACGCACCTACCAGCTCATCAGCGGGCAGCACGGACTGCCGCTCTTCCTCATCAAACAGCCGGGGCTGCATTCCGGCTTTATGATTCCGCAATACACCGCTGCCGGCATTGTGAGCGAAAACAAACAGCTCTGTACCCCGGCCAGCGTGGATTCCATCAGCAGCAGCAATAACCAGGAAGACCATGTAAGCATGGGCGCCAATGCCGCCACCCAGTGCAAAAGGGTGGTGGATAACCTCGAAAAAGTGCTGGCCATCGAATGGCTTACCGCTGCGCAGGCACTGGAATTCAGGCGCCCGGCCCGTACCGCTCCCTTGCTGGAAGCCGTGGTGGCTGCCTTCCGGGAACGGGTTTCGTTCAATGATGCCGACCGGCTGCTGCACGGGGACATGGTGGAGTCGGTGAATTTTCTGCGGCAGTATCCCTTGCCCGAACTGGACTGACCCCGGATAAATGTGAATCCGGAATAATATTTTCCCCCATCCGTCGTTTATACCGTACGCTCTGGTACGAAAGCGCGTGTGAAGAACCGAAACTACACGGTGACAGGCCTCCCGGCCCGCCGTTCGCTAACTGACTGCCCTCTCCCCAGATGCGCCCGAACGGGCAAATCCGCAACACCGGTTGCTGATTTTCTCAGAATGGTACGGTAATGAAAACAAAGCCCCGGTACACAATTTCAGCCCGCGTGCTGCTGAGCTTCCTTATGCTCACAGCCGTACTGCAGGCATGGTCGCAGCCAACGGCCAGGTTCTCCGGCTATCCCCTCAGCGGGTGTGCCCCGATCCTGGTGCAGTTCACCGACCAGTCGGCCGGTAATCCCCAGTATTGGCGCTGGGACCTGGGCAATGGCACCATCTCAACCCTGCAGCATCCCTCCGCCACCTACCTCGAACCGGGTATTTACAACATCAAACTCACGGTTAAAAACGCCGCCGGCCAGGACTCCCTGGCCCAGACCAGTTATATCCGGGTATTCGCGGCGCCGGAAATACAGTTCAGCGCCTCGGCTACCGCGGCATGCGGTCCGCTGCAGGTGCAGTTCACAGACCAGAGCAGCTCCGGCAACCAGTGGCAGTGGGATTTTGGCGACGGCATCTTTTCCACGCAGCAGCATCCCACCCACCTGTACCGCGAAAACGGCAGTTATAATGTGAGCCTGAAGGTGCGCAACAGCAATGGCTGTGTGGCCACCCGGGTAGAAACCGGAATGATCGGGGTGCGTGCCGTGAAGGCCGGTTTTACGGCCTCGGTACCCCAGCGCTGCAGTCCCAACCGTTTCCGGTTTACCAGCACCAGTACCGGCGCGGGTAACCTGCGTTACCACTGGGATTTCGGCAATGGCGACAGTTCCGTGGCCCGGGATCCGGAGTACCAGTACCCGGCTGCCGGTGAATACAGCGTGCGGTTGCGCGTGAGCAATGAGGCCGGCTGTACCGACAGCTTCAGCACCACGGTAAAAGCGGTGATGCCGCTGAAAGCCGGTTTTACGGTGCCCGCGCAACGCTATTGCCACGCTCCGGCAACGGTGCAGTTCAGCGCCGTGCAGGAACCGGGCCTCAGCTATGCCTGGGATTTTGGCGATACCACCCAGAGCAGCCTGGCCGCTCCCGGTCACCTGTACCGCGATACCGGGGTGTACAGCATTACCCTGCGGGTGACCAACGCCGCCGGCTGTTCGGATACCCTCTACCGTAAGGACTACATCCGGGTGTACCAAACCCGCCTGGAACTGCAGCACCTGCCCGACAGCGGTTGTGTGCCCTTTACCCGTCGTTTTGAAGCCCAGGCAGTGGGCGCCGATCCCATCACGGGCTGGCACTGGTCATTCGGCGACGGACATACCAGCACCGCACAACAGCCTGAGCACACCTACCGTGCAGCGGGCATTTTTGATGTGCGGTTGATTGCTACGGCCGCATCCGGCTGCCAGGATACTGTATTTGCCCCCGGCGCCGTGAAAGCCGGCCTTCGTCCCCAGGCTGCCTTCAGTGCCGAAGCGCTTTCGGCCTGCGCCCAAACCGGCATCCGGTTCAGGGATGAGTCGGTGGGCCAGGTGAACCAGTGGCAGTGGGATTATGGCGACCAGACGAGTGAAACCGTACAGCATCCGCACCATATTTTCACCGATACCGGCGCACTGGATGTACAGTTGATTGTTTTCAGCAACGGTTGTTCAGATACCCTGCGGAAGAACGGATATGTGTACATCCGTCCGGCAGTGGCCAAGTTCAAATATGATTTCACCTGCGAGGATCCGTATCGTTTTGTGTTCAGCAATTTCTCCATGGGGGCTGAACGCTGGGAGTGGGACCTGGGCGATGGCACAGTAACCACCGACCACAGCCCCGTGCATGTGTATGCCGATACCGGTATCTATACCGCCCGCTTACGGGTAAGCAACGCGGTAACCGGCTGCGATTTCAATGTCACCAAAAAACTGCGGGTGCATGACCTGCGGCCCGATTTTCATGTGTCTGATTCCGTTGCCTGCCGCAACCAGGAACTGGAATTCGTTTCCACCATCCCCACCGGTGGCGCCACCCGCTTTATCTGGGATTTCGGCGACGGCAACACCGCCAGTGCGGCGGCGAACCGCATCACACATGCCTACGACCGGCCGGGCCGCTATACGGTAAGGCTCATCACCATCAACCTGGTGAACTGCCGGGATACGGTGCTGAAGCAGCAGTATGTTCAGGTGTACAGTGTGCGGGCGGCTTTTGAAGTGGCAGCCGGACAAACCTGTGCCAACAGCCGGGTGATGTTTGTGGATCGTTCCCTGCCGGAGGGCAGCAATCCCATCCGTACCTGGACCTGGAACTATGGCGATGGCCAGGCAGAAACCCTCAGCGCCGGCCCGTTTTCGCATATCTATACCCGTAAGGGTCATTTTACGGTGGCCCTGAAGGTGAGTGATGATTATGGCTGTACAGATTCCGTGGCTTCAGATCTGCAGCTTACGGTGCAGCAGCCCGACGCCCGCTTTTTCTCGGCCGATACGGTGCGCTGCAGCGGTGATGAGGTGAAGCTGGTATGTCCCTATGCCGAGCCCGGCGTACGTTACGAATGGAACCTGGGCGATGGCAATACTTCCACGCAACAGATACCGCGCCATCGTTATGCGGCACCGGGCACCTATACGGTGCAGCTCAAAGTGCTGCATCCTGCCGGTTGCACCGATTCGTTCCGCATCAACCGCTTTATTCAGATTGAAGATCCCGTGGCCGCCTTTACCCTCAGCGATACCTTCCGGAGTTGCCCGCCGCTGGTGGTGGATTTCGGCAACCAGTCGGCCTATGCCAGCCGGTATAGCTGGGATTTTGGTGATGGCAGCGCCACCTCACTCAGTACGCCCTCGCACATCTATGCCATGCCGGGCAATTATCCCATCACACTCACGGTGACGGGCAGGGGCGGTTGCAGCCGCAGCCTCCGGCGCCGCGTGGTGGTGAAAGGGCCGGGGGGAAGCCTCACGTACAATCCGCTGACTTCCTGTAAGTCGCCTGCCGCCGTTACGCTGCGGGCCCATACCCACGATGCGGTGGGCTATATCTGGGATTTCAATGACGGGGTAACGGTGCAGCACCGCGATTCGGTGGTGCAGCATCTGTACCGGGAGCCCGGCACTTACCTGCCCAAACTCATTCTTTCAGACAGCAATGGCTGCCGCGTTCCCCTCAGTGGTACCGATACCCTGCGGGTGCATGCCGTAAGCGCCGCCTTCAGCGTGCCCGATCAGCCGGTATGCGGCAATGCTGCGGTACAGTTCAGCATCGAGTCGGTTTCCACGGATTCCATCATCCGCCAGGAGTGGAATTTCGGCGACGGATTTTTCAGCAACCAGCTGCAGGAGCCGCTGCACCAGTACCTCCAGCCCGGGGTGTATCATCCCGAACTGGTGATTCATACCGCAGGCGGCTGCAGCGATACCGCCCGCAGCCCGCATCCTGTGCGCATTGCCCGCAGTGCTGCGGTGGCCCTGCAGGCGCCCGCCAACGGATGTACGCCCCTGCAGGCGGCCTTCCGGGCTGAGCTGCTGCCCGGCAGCGAGCCGGTGCAGGCGTGGAGCTGGGATTTCGGCAACGGCCGGCATTCGGCCCTGCAGGAACCCGGGCCGCAGGCCTATGAGGCTGCCGGCGACTATACCGTTCAGCTCACTGCCGTTACTGCCGGCGGCTGCAGCACCACCGTGGAAAAACTGATCAGCGCATATCCTTCACCGGTAGTGAAGCTGCTGGGCGACACTGCTGTATGCCGCGGTGCGGTGCTGAACCTCAGCGCCACCGGCGCTGATACCTACCAGTGGGGTGCAGGGGTGGATTGTGCCAACTGTGCCACCAACCCGGTGCGCCCGGCGGGTACCACCCGGTATACCGTTACCGGTCGTAACCAGCAGGGTTGCGCTGCCGCCGATACGCTGGACGTGCGGGTGCATGAGGCTGCCCGCCTCACCGTGAGTGCCCCCGCGGCCCTCTGTGCCGGCGGAAAGGTGAAGCTGCAGGTTTCCGGTGGACAGGCGTACCAGTGGTCGCCATCAACCGGACTGGATAACCGGCTGCTGGCGAGTCCCCAGGCCAGTCCCGCCACCACCACCACCTACAGTGTGGTGAGCCGCGACAACCTGGGCTGTGCTTCCGATACCGCTTATGTTACGGTTACCGTACATCCCCTGCCCGCCGTGGAAGCGGGGCCGGAGCGGGTGATTACCGCCGGTACGGCAGTGCTGCTGCAGCCGGAGGTTTCTGCGGATGTCACTGAATTGCACTGGTCGCCCTCTGGTACTGTCTTCCGTTCCGAGCCCGGCTTCGGGATTTCGGTGAAGCCGGCAGCCAGTACGGTGTACACGGCCGAAGCCATCAACCGCTGGGGCTGTAAGGCCAGTGATGCGGTGGCGGTGAAGGTGGAAGCGGCCCAGGGCGGTCTGTTTCTCCCCAATACTTTTTCCCCCAACGGCGACGGCGCCAACGAGGTGTTTTATCCCCGGGCCGGCGGCGCGCTGCGCATCCTGCGGATGAAAATCTTCAACCGGGAAGGGATGCCGGTTTTTGAACGCAACCAGTTCAATGCCAATGATATGAATGCCGGCTGGGATGGCCGTTTCCGGGGCGCGGCGATGCCGCAGGATGTGTACCTCTACGTCGTGGAAATACCCGGCGCGGACGGAAAATCCCAGGTCATCACAGGGAATATTTCCTTAATACGTTAATAATTTTGTGAAAAAAAAGTGGATAAAATTTGGTTATGTGGATTATTCGCTGCATTTTAGACTTCTAATCCGAAATCATGATAAACCAAACATATTAGTCGGGTAAGGTTATTCAACCCCTGAAACCATCCAATACCTTCGAAGAACAAATCAATTCCCAGGCCAGCAATGGTCAGTGAAAAACCTCCCCACGGAGGTTTTTTCATTTGCGGGTATCGCTCTCCGCCTCTTCCTCCAGCCTTTTTTTCGTGTACAGGTCCAGGTGAACCTGCCAGTGGGTATAATCGCTGGAAATATTGACCTCCGCCACCAGGTCGCGGTATCGGGCCTGCTTGGTGCGGAGCCGCAGGCTGCTCACGGCAAAGCCCACATTTTCGTCGATGGGTTCCAGTTTGCCCTCAAATCCCGCCCCGGTACTTTCTGCGCCCCGCAAGGTGGTTTTTTTGAGGAGCCCGACTATTTTTTTATAGAGCTTCAGGGCTTCTTCAAAGCTTTCTCCTTCATAGAAAACGGCCTGCCAGGAGGCAGACTGGTCTTCCACCGAATGAAAACGCATCACTTTGCAGGCCAGGGCGCCCGGCAGGCAGAGGGTGGAGAGGTAGGCATCGGCGCCCACTTCCGCCGGCAGGCGGCTGCCCTGGATACCCTGAAAATTGGCGGGATAATCCATCAGCACCTTGTTGAGCTGCGCACTGAACAGGGCATCGGGGGAGGCTTTGGGAGCAGGCTGGGCCTGCAGGAAGCAAACGCTGCAGAGCAGCAGGAGGCTGAGGGTTGTTTTCGGCATGAGGGGCAATTTGCTGCAATAATAAAGGATGCCCCGGAATCTGCGCGGCAGCGAATTGAAAATTAGATACTTTTAGCAAAATATCTGCAGATGAAACGCAACCAATGCCTTTTGCTCCTTTTGCTGGGCTGCCTGTTCATGCATACTGCCCCCGCACAGATTGCCGGAACGGGTCCCTTCCGGATCAGCTCGCCCCAGAAACCGGAGGAACCGGGCTATGGCAGCATCCGGCTGAATGCCGGCGCTCACCGGCTGCGCATCCATACGGTACTGGCATACGGCGAGAATGTAAAAGGGCTCACCTTCCAGGTGAACCAGGGATTTCCCTTCAAACTGGCGCCCTCACAAACCGGCAGCACCCTCAATTACGTGGGCACTTCCCTGAACCTGGTGCTGGCGCCCGGCGACCAGGCCATCCTCAGTTTCATCCAATCGGGCAGCCAGCCTGCCGCCATCCGGCAGCTTTTTGTAACGGGTGAAGCCCTGGATTAACCCCCGCCGCATGGAAACCGCTACCGTACAGGAACTCAAATCAGCCCTGCAAAACCTTACCGCACCCGAATTGACGGCGGTATGCCTGCGGCTGGCCCGGTTTAAAAAAGAAAACAAGGAACTGTTGCACTATCTGCTGTTGGGCAGTGCTGATCAAACCGCCTACCTGGACGAGGTGAAAGCCGAGATCCGCGAAGGCATCGCGGAAGCACATCCCACCCAGCTGTATTTTGCGAAGAAAACCATCCGCAAAGTGCTGCGCATGGTGAACCGCCACATCAAATACATGGCCTCCCGTGAAGCGGAAGCGGAGCTGCTGCTGTATTTTTGCCGGGCGCTGCATGATTCGGGTATCCGTTACCGGGAGCATGCCGTGCTGCTCAGGCTCTACCAGACCCAGCTGCAGAAAGCCGAAAAGGCCATCAGCGGGCTGCATGAAGACCTGCAGTATGATTACCGGCGGCAGTTGCTGCCCCTGCGGGCAACCCCCTGAATTGCATAATACCAGAAATGATGGATATCAAATCACTTTTTGAACAGGCCGTGGCCGAAAGTAAAACCCTCAGCAGCCGGCCCGATAATGAAACCCTCCTGAAACTGTATGCCCTGTACAAACAGGCTACGGAAGGCGATGTGAGCGGGGATGCTCCTGCCAACCCCTTCGATTTTGTGGCCAGGGCCAAGTACAATGCCTGGCAGGAGCAGCAGGGTAAAACGGCCGATGCCGCCATGCAGGAATACATCGGCCTGGTAAAGACCCTCAAAGGTTAAAGGGCTTGCAAAAGGCCCTGCGGCGCTGTATCTTACCGGTAAATCCACCGGTATGAAATACCTGTTTTGTATCGGGCTCTGCCTGGGTTGGTGCGCAGCGCCCGGCTTTGCCCAAACCTGCAACCAACCCGGCGCCCTGCTGAGCGTGCGCAACACCGTGCAGGAACCTTTCGAGTACATCGTCTTCACCTTTTTCGCGCCCTATGAAGGCAAGGGCAGTCTCTATCGTTCAGACAGCGGTCCCTTTACCCAGCAGCCGCTCAGCAATCCCATCCGCGTGCGGGGCGACCAGTTTTACCAGATCAAATTTGAGAATGTGCGGGTGATCTGCGATACCCGGCAGTACACCCAGCTGCCCCGTAAAAAAGTGCAGGACATCAAACCGCTGCAGCGCAGCGATGGCACCCTCATTTATGTAATCGGTTTGCAGGACAGTGCCCGGATTGCCGCCCACTCATCCCTGAATTATCAGGGATTCCATATCGTAAAAATCCGCGTACAATGATTTTTCCCGGGCTGCAGCCGCAATGTTTATCTTGCACCCCAAAAAAAATTCATGGCGGTTAACAGAAACGCTGCGGTAGGTTTCATCTTCATCACCCTCCTGATTGATGTCATTGGCTTTGGCGTCATCATTCCGGTTACCCCCACTCTCATCGCTGAACTGAAGGGGCTGGGCGGCGATATGAGCCGGGCTTCACAGTATGGCAGCTGGCTGATGTTTGTTTATGCGGGCATGCAGTTTCTGTGGGCGCCGTTTTTCGGCAGCCTCAGCGACCGCTATGGCCGGCGGCCGATCCTCCTGTTTTCGCTCTTCGGCTTTGGCCTGGATTACCTCGTGATGGCCCTGGCGCCGGATTACACCTGGCTCCTGATCGGCCGGGTGATCAGCGGCATCACGGGGGCCACCATCTCCACCGGGTTTGCCTACATTGCCGACATCAGCACCCCTGAAAACCGGGCCAGGAATTTCGGATTGGTAGGGGCCGCCTTCGGGCTGGGCTTCATCATCGGTCCGCTGATCGGCGGCCTGCTCGGACAGTTCGGTGCCCGCGTGCCCTTTTATGCCGCCGCGGTGCTGGCCCTGCTGAACTGGATTTACGGCTACTTCATCCTCCCCGAATCACTGCCTGCGGACAAGCGCCGTCATTTTGAATGGAAAAGGGCCAACCCGCTCTCTTCGCTGCTGCGCCTGTCTCAGTATCCCGCCCTGGGGGGCATTGTTACCGCATTCGTGCTCATGTTCCTGGCCTCGCATGCGGTGCAGAGCAACTGGAGTTTTTATACCATGTACCTGTTTCAGTGGGACGAGAAAATGGTGGGCATCTCCCTCGCCGTGGTGGGCATCCTGGTGGCCATCGTGCAGGGCTGGCTCACCCGTTATGTGAACCCCTGGCTGGGCAACGAGAAAAGCATCTATACGGGACTGTTACTCTATACCATCGGCATGTTCCTGTTCGGGGTGGCCACCCAGGGCTGGATGATGTTTGTTTTCCTGATACCCTATTGTTTCGGCGGGATCGCCCAACCGGCCCTGCAGTCGGTGATGACGGGCAAAGTGCCCCACAACGAGCAGGGCGAACTGCAGGGCGCCATCACCAGCATCCAGTCGGCCTGCGCCATCGTGGGGCCCCTGCTGATGAACAACCTCTTCTTCTATTTCTCCCACGATAATGCGCTGGTGCGGCTGCCGGGCGCGCCTTTCCTGCTGGGCGGGGTGCTGCTGCTGCTGGCGTTCTGGGTGGCTTACCGCAGCCTCCATATCCGCAAAGACCTGCAGCAGTAAACCCACCCGCACAGGATAGCGGCAGGTTCCCTACATTTACAGCATGCAGTTAAATCAGTACCAGCATATTTTCTTCATCGGGGTGGCCGGTTCGGGCATGAGCGCCCTGGCGCAATACCTGTCCGGCTCGGGCAAAGCAGTGAGCGGCAGCGACCGTTATTTTACGCCCGGTACCCCCAACGATACCCGCGATAAACTGGAAGCCGCCGGCATCCGCTGCTTTGAACAGAACGGCAGCGGCATCACGGCAGCCACGCAACTGGTGGTGGTGTCAACCGCCGTGGAAGACACCGTGCCCGAAGTAAAGAAAGCCCGTGAACTGGGCATCCCCGTCATCAAACGCTCGGAACTGCTGGCCCTGATTGCCGCCAGCCGCAAAACCATCGCCGTGGGCGGCACCTCGGGCAAGAGCACCACCAGCGCCATGCTCTTTCATATCCTGGAGCATGCGGGCCTGCAGCCCAGCATCATCAGCGGCGCCGGCCTGGTGAGCCTCATCCGCGAGGGCAGGATCGGCAACGCCAAAGTGGGCGCCGGGGAGTGGCTGGTGATTGAGGCGGATGAAAGCGATGGCTCCATTGTGCAGTATCACCCCGAAGTGGGGTTGCTGCTGAATGTAGACAAAGACCACCAGGAGATCGATGAGCTGATGCGCATCTTTGAACAGTTCCGTTCCCATACCCTCGGCCTGTTTGTGGTGAACCAGTCGAACACCCTCTCGCGCCAGCTTTCGGTGAACCTGCAGCACGATTTTTCCGTGAACGGCGAGCCGGCAGGCTACGCCGCCACCGGTTTTCAACAGGATGGATTATCCCTCAGCTTCAGCCTCCTCGGGGTGCAGTTTGAACTGCAGGCCCTGGGCCGCCACAGCATGGAAAATGCCACGGCGGCCACGGCTGTGGCGCACCAGCTGGGCGTGCCGGCCGAAACCTGCGCCGAAGCCCTCCGCAGCTACGAAGGCATCTACCGGCGTCACCAGGTGCTGGGCCGGCATGCGGGGGTATGGGTGATTGACGACTATGCCCACAACCCGGCCAAATGCGCCGCCTCCATCGCTGCCTGCCAGCCCCTGGCGGGAAAAGTGGTGGCCTGGTTCCAGCCTCACGGTTACGGACCCACGCGTTTTCTGCGCAGGGATTTTGTGGAAGAAATTGCCCGCGTGCTGCGGCCGCAGGATGAAATCTGGATGAGTGAAATCTTTTATGCCGGCGGCACCGCCGTGAAGGATATTTCGGCCAATGACCTGGTGCAGGACCTCCGCGCGCTGGGCAAACCGGCCTATTTTGTGGAGCAGCGCAGCGACCTGCTGGCTGCGGTGCGGCCTCATCTTACCGGGGACTGTGTGCTGCTGCTCATGGGCGCCCGCGATCCCGGGCTGGAAGCGTTCAGCCATGATCTCTGGAAACAATTTGCTGCCGGATAATTATGAACCTGCTCATCAAAAATATCAGCCTGCTCGCAGGCCTGCACACTGCCGGCGCGCCGCTCCGGGGGAGCGATCTGGCTACCCTGCCGGCCATGGCCGATGCCTGGCTACTGGTGGAAGACGGCCTCATCGCCGATTACGGACGGATGAGCGAACTGGAACTGAAGCTGCCACAGTGGCCGCGGGAAGTGGTGGACGCCACCGGAAGCATCGTGCTGCCGGCCTGGTGCGACAGCCATACGCACCTGGTGTTTGCCGGCAGCCGCGAAAATGAATTCGTGGATAAAATCCGCGGACTCAGTTACGCGGAGATCGCAGCCCGGGGCGGGGGCATCCTGCATTCGGCCCGTAAACTCGCCGAAACCCCCGAAGAGGTGCTGTTTGCGGAGGCCTGGGAACGCCTGCAATCCATCGCCGCCCTGGGCACCGCCTCGGTGGAGATCAAGAGCGGCTACGGGCTGAGCACGGAGGCGGAGCTGAAGATGCTGCGGGTGATCAAAAAACTCAAATCGCGTTCCCGCCTCCAGATCCGCGCCACCTTTCTGGGCGCTCATGCCTACCCGCCGCAGTACCGCGAAGATCATGCGGGCTATATCCGCTGCATCACGGAAGAGATGCTGCCGGTGATCGCCGCCGAGGGGCTGGCGGATTATATCGCTGTATTCTGTGAACTGGGATTCTTCTCCCCGGAGGAGATGGCCACCATCTGCCGGGCCGGCCAACGGTATGGGTTACCCGCAAAACTGCATATCCACCAGCTCAGCAGCAACGGTGGCCTGCAGCAGGCCATCGCCCTGGGCGCTCGCTCGGCAGATCATCTTGAAACGATGACCGACCAGGATATTGCCGACCTGGCCGCTTCGCCGGTGATCGGTACC
>JAYRPG010000131.1:0-64658 GCA_041911275.1 Ferruginibacter sp.
ACTTTTTTAGAATCCTTACATTTAGCAAAACAAAAGCTGCTGAACCAGGCCAGTCCAGCAGCTTAAAAATTTAATCCGTTTCCCATGTTAAACTAAAAAAGAAAAATCCGCAACTGTCAGATCAAGTACTAGCTATTACAGGTAAACGGAGCATACAAAGTAGTTCCGAGTTTACCATTGATGTTAAACTCAAAACCTTCCAGCAATTCTGCTTCGCCGTCAATTACGTTTCGTTGACCACGGGGATTGGTTACATCAGCCTGTACCACTTCCACCATCTTTTGAGTAAGACGGCTTACCATGCGGCTGTCTGATGCATTTTGCAACATTGCACGGATTGCATTTCGCAAAAGTTTACCGGCTTTGCCTGCGCGCCCAAACTCTTCGCCGTTTTCACGGGTCCTTTGGAATGCCGGATCGTTTGCAATTTTTTCAGCAGGTACACCGCCTTTCTCTCTTGCCAGGTATCCGTCCTGCGATTTATAGAAGGTAATTCCACCGATCGTACCATCTAATTTGATTATTCCTTTCTGCTTTGCCATTTAATAAGAATTTAATGGTTAATAAAATTTTGAATTGAATGAACTGTTTTATCAGCTTTCAAAACCAAAATTAGAGCCACTGCAAAGCGCTTACAAATGTGGCAGGTCATACGTTCCGATTATGCCGCATTATTCCAAAGAACACCATTTATCCTCTCTGAAAAATGATGTAATTTTGAGTATTCACATTCATATCAACGGTATATCCGAAGTATGGATAGTGTATGAAAAAGTTATTTGATTGATGAACAGACTCTGTATTTATCCGAAGGACATTCAGATAATCACAGGCAAAAGCGAACGGTATGGCAGAAATCTTATCAGAAAGATTAAGGAGCATTTCAAGAAAGAGCAACACCAGGTTGTATCTGTTCAAGAATTCTGCGAATACATGGGGTTGCAATATGAAATTGTTGCCCGGCAGTTACGATAACTAACTGCCTTAATTAAGCGAAGCCGATGATTCGGCCTTCTGTTCTCTCCACCCTGATTTTTATTTTCTCTTACTTGTTTTGTGCTTTCTTATGCTATTGTGACCCGAGGTCACATTTAAGGTCACATAATGAAAAAAGCGTCACGATTTAACTCGTAACGCTTTGATTTTCAAGCTCCCCCTGCTGGACTTGAACCAGCGACCCTCTGATTAACAGTCAGATGCTCTAACCAACTGAGCTAAGGAGGAGTGTGCTGTACACATTCCCAATCCCTTTCGGTTTTGGGAGGGCAAAAATAGGGATTTTCGGTTTTTAAACAAATGGAATCCGGAAAATTACCGGCTAAAAAGCCCGGATTTTTCTTCAATACCCACATAAATCCCGTCTTCACGCACCTCAACAGGGTAATTTTTAAGGAAATAGCCTTCCCCGCTCACGTTCCGGCCGTTCTGCAAACTGAACTTATACCGGTGGAGGGGGCATACAATATTGCCCAGGGCATCGATCCAGCCCCCGGCCATGGAGCCGCCGGCATGGGGACATTTGGCGGCACAGGCGCGGATTCCCGCCGTCCCGGACGCCATACAGATCTTTTTACCCCCAGCCTCCAGCTCGGCCAGGCCGTTTTCTCCGAAGGGAATTTCGGCCAGACTCAGGGCGATTTTGTGCCAGACCAGCAAGGTGGAAACAGTTTAAAGTTTAAGGTTTAAAGTTTAAGGTTGACGTTAAACTTTAAACCTTAAACCTGGAACCGGTGATTAGAGATTAATAGAAGAACTCCGCTTTATAGGGATACCGTATCCGGTAGAGGTCACGCACCTTGTTCAGGATGGTTTGCCGCAACTGGTCCACATTGGTTCTTTCCGTGGCCGACACAAACACACAGTTGCCCCGGGTTTCGTTCTGCCAGCGCTGCCGCAGGTCGGCCAGGATCTCCTGCTTCACTTCCGGTTCCAGCCACTGGTCAAAGGCCTCCTGTTCGTATTTGTCGGTTTTGTTGAAGATGGTGATGGTGGGCTTGTCGGTGGCGCCCAGCTCAGCCAGGGTTTTGTTCACCACGTTCAGCTGGTCTTCGAACTGCGGGTGGGAGAGATCCACCACATGCAGGAGGATATCGGCTTCCCGCACCTCGTCCAGCGTGCTTTTGAAGCTCTCCACCAGGTGGTGGGGCAGCTTGCGGATGAAGCCCACCGTATCGCTGAGGAGGAAGGGCGTTTGTTCAAACACCACTTTGCGGGTGGTGGTGTCGAGGGTGGCGAAGAGCTTGTTTTCGGCAAACACCTCACTCTTGCTGAGCAGGTTCATCAGCGTGCTCTTGCCCACGTTGGTGTATCCCACGAGGGCCACCCGGATGAATTCGCCACGGTCTTTGCGCTGGGTGAAAGCCTGCTTGTCGATTTCGGCTAATCGTTTCCGTAAGAGGCTGATCTTGTTCTTCACAATCCGGCGGTCGGTTTCAATTTCCGTTTCACCGGGGCCGCGGGTGCCCACGCCGCCGCCCTGCCGTTCCAGGTGCTTCCACATGCCTTTCAGCCGCGGAAGGATGTATTGGTACTGGGCCAGCTCCACCTGGGTTTTGGCCTGCGCGGTTTTGGCGCGGGTGGCGAAAATATCGAGGATCAGGTCGCTGCGGTCGATGGTTTTAACGCCCAGCTCCTTTTCAATGTTCTGGATCTGGGAGCCGGTGAGCTCGTCGTCGAACACAACGAGATCCACCTCGCGGTGACGGAGGAGGTAGTTTTTGATTTCTTCCAGCTTGCCCTTGCCCACAAAGGTGCGGCTGTCGGGGTGCGCCAGTTTTTGCGTAAATCTTTTTACCGCCGTTACGCCGGCGGTGCTGGCCAGGAAAGCCAGTTCATCGAGGTATTCGTTCAGCTGCCGCTCGGTTTGATCGGGCGTGATCACGCCCACCAGTACGGTTTGCTGTTCCTGCAGTCCTTTCTTTTTTTCTATCAAGGCAATCCCTTTTTAAAGCGCCGGGGCGCCCTGCAAAATTACAGGATTCGGGCCGGCCGGAAAGGGTGGCACCGGTCCGTATTTTTTGCTGTATCTTTCTGTGAGCCGGGCGCCCGAAACAGCCCGGACTCACCGCCTTGTTCACCCACCCCCTTTCCATATGTCCAGGAAAAGAATCCGCCGCATCGATCCCCTTCAGGCAGGAAAAGTAGCCGGTATCCTGGCGGCCGCGCTCCTGCTCCTCATTTTTGTGCCTTTTGCACTCCTGCTTTCGCTGTCGGGTATACGCTCTTCTATCGGGGCCGGACTGGCGGGGATGAGCCTGCTCGTGGCGCTGTTCATGCCCCTGTTGTACGGACTGCTGGCCTTCCTGATCGGCATGCTCTGTGCCGCGCTCTACAACCTCACCTACCGCTACCATGGCGGGCTGGAGATGGAATACGATGAGCTGGAGGATGACATCGACCGCATCGGCCGCTGATGCGGTTCAGCCCTCATTGCACCCTGCCGGATTTTCATGAATGCCTGTAGTTAAACTCCTACAGCAAATGCCTTCTCATTTCTATGCCGGCTCTGGATATGCCCATGCAACTTTGTGTTGTTATCCGCATCCATTAATCCTAATCCGACACCTTATGTACAAGCAATCTGCTGCAGCAGTGTCTGAAATGCCCGATGAAAAACTGATCCGGTTTTACCTCAGCAGCCACCCGGCCGCACTGGCTACCCTCACCGACCTGTATAAAGACAGGATTTATGGTACCGTGGTGGCGCTGGTGCAGGATAAAGCAGCTGCTGAGGTGATCTTCGGAAATGTGTTCAACACCCTGGTCAACCGCCTGCTGGGTGGTCAGGGCCCTGAGTCAGACCAGATCATCCCCTGGGCCAACGCCCTCGCCCGGGAGCTGAGCCTGGAATGGCTGCGGAAGCAGGCCCTGCCGGAAGAAACCCTGCCGCAAACCTCGGCCGCCGCAAGGCCACTGGTGTACGGCGAATGGCACGACCGCGTGAAGAGCCTCATCAGCGTGCTGCCGGATCCCCAGCGCGAAGTGATTGCCCTGAACCATTACGGCGGGCTGAGCTTCCGGGAAATTGCCACCCGCATGCAGTGCAGCGTCACCAATGCCCTCGACTATATGCGGGCCGGCCTTGCCAACCTGCGGCTGCTGATGACCGAGCAGGAAGTGTGGCTGCGATAAAAACCTTACCTGATCTGAACCCGGTGAAAACCTGCTTCAACCCGTTCTTGATCCGTATCCTGAAACAACCCAGAAATACCTGATGCGATCCGTACCCTATGAAAACACAGCCCAACCCTGAATCCGATCCTGTCCTGAAACACCACAGCAAGGCATTACCTCATCCGTATCCTGTGTAACCGTCTGTCATGCCTGTCATGATCCGTACCTTCTGAAACCACCCAGCGAAGCCGGCCATTGGCCGGCTTCCGGATAAAAAGCGGCTGTATCCCTCCCCGGTTGCGGCCGCTTTGTTATCTTGCAGCCCTAAACAACAGTTATGGAGTATCATAAATTAGTATCCATCACCGGACTGAGTGGTTTGTTTGAACTGGTGGCCTCCAAGGCCGATGGCGGCATTGTACGTTCCCTGGATGACAAGAGCACGAAATTCGTGAGCAGCCGCGTGCACAGTTTTTCTCACCTTGAAAGCGTGGAAATTTACACCACCTCTGATAATGTTAACCTGGCCACCGTTTTCACAGCCATGCAGGAAAGCGGGAAAGCCCTGCCCGATGCGGGCGATGCCAAAGCGCTGAAAGCCTATTTCAAGGAAGTTTTTCCTGAAATGGATTTTGAACGGGTTTATGTGAGCGACATGAAGAAGATGGTGAAATGGTTTGCTCAACTGCAGGCCAACCAGATCGAAATCAAACTGTCGGGCCAGGGCGAACTCAGCGAGGCGCCTGCGGTAGAAACCCCTAAGGCCAAGGCGGCCGAACCCAAGGCTGCCGCCACCCGGCAGGCCCCTGCCAAAAAAGTGAATGCCCCCCGCAAGATGGCCTGATCCGCCGCGGGATCATCCAAACTTTTAACCATGTACACTGCTGATATCCGCAAACAGCCCCGGCAGTTTGTGCCGGCCGGCTTTGTGCTGACCGACTGGGTGGGCGTGGAGCCCTATTTCAAAGCATTGCTGGAGCGGGAGCTGCCCGACCGGGAGGCCCTGGAACTGTGGCTGCAGCAGCTGAGTGAGCTGGAGGCCGTGGTGAGCGAAGACGCCTGCTGGCGCCAGATCCGCATGACCTGCGACACCACCAACCCTGCCCTGGAAGAGGCGTTCAACTTTTTCTGCACGAAGATACAGCCGCAGCTGCAGCAATATGCGGATGCGCTGAACCGTAAGCTGCTGCAGCACCCCCTCACGGATACCCTGGACCCCCGTACGTACTTCACCTACCTGCGCAACCTCCGCAAAAGCATCGAACTGTTCCGGGAGGCGAATATCCCCCTGCAGTCGGAGTTGGCCGTAAAACAGCAGCAGTACGGGGTGATCACCGGCGCCATGACGGTAACCATTAACGGCAACGAATACACGCTGCAGCAGGCCACCCGCTTTCTGGAAAGCGCCGACCGCCGGCTGCGCGAAGAGGCTTACCGCAAAATCCAGGAGCGGCGCCTGCAGGACCGCGACACGCTGAACCGGCTCTTTGACGAGCTGCTGCAGCTGCGCCAGCAGGTGGCCCTCAATGCGGGTTTCAGCAGCTATACCGATTACCGGTTTAAAGAGCTGGGCCGTTTTGACTATGGCGTGGCAGAATGCCAGGCCTTCCAGGAAGCGGTACGCGAACAGGTGGTGCCCCTGGTGGCCCGCCTGCAGGAAAGGCGCCGCCAGCGGCTGCAGCTCGATACTTTGCGGCCCTGGGACCTGGATGCCGAGCCCGAGGGGGTACAACCCCTGCGGCCGTTCCGCACCGGCGAAGAACTCACAGAGAAGGCCATTGCCTGCTTCCGGCGGTTGCGCCCCTTTTTCGGCGACTGCCTGCAGAAGATGAAGGAACTGGGTCACCTGGACCTTGAAAGCCGCAAGGGCAAGGCCCCGGGCGGATACAACTGTCCGCTGCCGGAAAGCGGCGCCCCCTTCATTTTTATGAATGCCGCCGGCCAGATGAATGATGTGACCACCATGCTGCACGAGGGCGGCCATGCGGTGCATTCCTTCCTGGCGCACCCACTGAAACTCACCGGTTTCAAGGAATACCCGATGGAGATTGCCGAAGTGGCCAGTATGGCCATGGAGCTGTTTACCATGGATCACTGGGATGTGTTTTTCAGCGATCCCGCCGAACTGAAGCGGGCCAAAGAACACCAGCTCGAAAGGGTGATCACCCTCTTTCCCTGGATTGCCGTGATCGACCGCTTCCAGCACTGGCTCTATGCCCATCCGGGGCATAACGCCGCCGAACGCACTGCGGCCTGGAACAGCATCCTGGCAGCCTACCACGACGGGGTGGTGGATTACAGCGGGCTGGAGGCCTACCGGAGCCATGCCTGGCAACGGCAGCTGCACCTGTTTGAAGTGCCGTTTTATTACATTGAATACGGGATCGCCCAACTGGGCGCCATTGGTTTGTGGATGCAGTACAAAACGCATCCCGAACAGGCCCTGGATCACTATTGCCAGGCCCTCTCGCTCGGCGGCACCGCCACCCTGCCCGAGCTGTTCCGCACGGCCGGTCTTGATTTTGATTTTTCTCCCGCTGCCATCGGCCGCCTGATGCAGTTTGTGCAGGCGGAGCTGGATGCCCTCTGACCCGTCGCCCGGAGGCTGCAGGATGGAGCGGATACCCCGCTGAGGCCCTGTGCCCGGCTGGTGGCGGAGCAGCAGCGACAGCCTGAACCACCGCCCCCCGGAGCTTTGCCGCCGACAGCCCCTGATCCGCCATTATCCGTTACATTTGCGGTTTTCCTGTTGAACCGGGATCCCGGTCAGCGATGCACCATTGACCATTGATCATTATGGATATACAAAAACTTCCCAAGGTTGAACTGCACCTGCACCTGGACTGCAGCCTGAGTTACGAGGTAGTAAAGCGGCTGGACCCTTCGGTGACGGAGGAGGAATTCCGGCATGCGTTTATTGCCCCGCCCAAGTGTACCGACCTGAACGATTTTCTGACACGGGCGATAAAGGGATTTTCGCTGATGCAGAGCCGTGAGGCGCTGACCCTGGTGGTGGATGACCTGTTTGCGCAGTTGCAGGCCGACCAGGTGATGTATGCGGAGATCCGGTTTGCGCCGCTGCTGCATATTGAAAAGGGACTGACCCCTTACGAGGTGGTGGAAACGGTGGAAGCCGCTACGGCCGCCGCCATCCGCCGCACCGGGGTGGAGGCACGCCTGATCCTCTGCACGCTCCGGCATTATTCCGAAGCCCAGAGCCTCACCACCGTGAAGCTGGTGGAGCAGTTTGCCGGTACCACCGTGGTGGGTTTTGATATTGCGGGCGACGAGGCCGGCTACCCGGTAACCGCCCACCTCAAGGCCTTTGCCTATGCCCGGGAAAAGGGCCTGCACATTACCGCGCATGCCGGCGAAGCGGCCGGTCCGGAGAGTGTGTGGGAAACCCTGGAGCAGTTCGGCCCCAGCCGCATCGGGCACGGCGCCCGCAGTGCGGAAGATGAGGCGCTGGTGGCCCACCTGCGCGACAAAAAGATTCACCTCGAGATTTGCCCGGCCTGCAATGTGCAAACCTCCATGTACGATACCTACCGGGATCATCCGGTCGACCGCCTGAAAAAATCAGGTGTGCTGCTCAACATCAATACCGACTGTCGCACGATTGTGGACATCACCCTGAACCGTGAGTATGCGCTTTTACAGCAGCATTTCGGCTGGACAGTGCAGGACTTTTATGCCTGCAATGTGAACGCCCTGCGGGCGGCGTTTATCCCGGAAACGCTGAAGCAGCAACTGCTGGCGCAGCTGGCAGCTGCGTACCGGCAGTTTGACGGTGCGATCGGCGGATAAGGGTTGACGCGGAATGGTTGCGCCGCGCGGGAGGCGGGGATTGTCCGGAGAATGGCGTGCCGAAAGCGCCGCCGGAGCCGCAATCAGCGCGGAGAGAAGCCCGTGATTCGGGTATTCACAAAATTTTTGCCCCGGATTTCCGAAATTGCGGGATAATTATCTCCCATGCAGCGTACGCCCCCGGTTGTTCTGAACCTCATCATCATCAATGTTCTGGTATGGATTGCCCAGCTGGTGCTGGACCGTACCCTGGGGCTTACGGATATCATTGCCCTCTTTCCGGCTGGTACGGAGTACTTCAGGCCCTACCAGCTGGTGAGCTATATGTTTGCCCATGCCTCGTATGACATGATGGGCAATATCCAGTTCTTCCACATCCTCTTCAACATGTATGCCCTGTGGATGTTTGGCTCAGCGCTGGAACATTACTGGGGCGCGAAGCGCTTCCTGATTTTTTACCTGGCCTGCGGGCTGGCGGCCGGCTTGGCGCAGATGCTGCTGAGCGACAGCCCGGTGGTGGGCGCTTCCGGTGCCGTGATGGGACTGCTGGCGGCTTTTGCCTACCTCTTTCCCAACACCGAATTTTTCATCATTCCTTTTCCCTTTCCCATCAAGGCCAAATACATGGCGGCCATTTATGCGGCCATTGATCTTTTTGGCGGGATGCACCCGGGCAAGGCGGATGATATTGCCCATTTTGCCCACCTCGGTGGCCTGGTGATGGGCTTTATCCTGGTGATCATCTGGAAAAGAAACCAGCGCAGAACATTTTTTTAAGAACAACCGTTATAGCAAGCATACAATCAACCTGAACAGCAAGTATGGGTGAATCAGACCGATACCAGGATTACCGGCCGCAGCGCCGCCGTTTACTGCTGGGCGATACCAACAACGCCCTGGTGGGCCTGTTTGTGCTGAACATCATCTTTTTTGTGCTGCTGCAGGTGCTGCGGGCGGTTTACGGCTACATGCAGGGGCCGGGCACCCAGTTTACACAGGAGGTGCTGCCCCAGTTCATGCTGCCCGCCGAAGGCGCTGAACTGGCGGCCAAACCCTGGACCCTGCTCACCTTCATGTTCACCCATATCGGGGTGCTGGAGCTGATCGGCAATATGCTCTGGCTCTGGGCTTTCGGGTATATTTTCCAGGAGCTGACGGGCAACCGCAAACTGATCCCGGTTTACATTTATGGCGGACTGGCCGGCGCGCTGGTGTTTGTGCTTTCGGTAAACCTGATGCCGGCCACCCGCGGTAATGCCCACCAGTACTGGCTCCTGGGCGGATACGCTTCCAACATGGCCCTGGCCGTGGCTACGGCCACGCTGGCGCCCGATTATCGCTTTTTCCGGAACCTGGGCGGCGGCATCCCCGTGTGGGTGCTGGCCCTCGTGTACCTGTTCATTGATTTTGCCGGCATGTTTTCCCAGGCCGCTGCCTACAGCCTGGCGCATATCGGTGGCGCGGCTGCGGGCTTCCTCTTTGTTTTCCTGATCCGCCGCGGCATTGATGCCGGCGCCTGGATGAACCGTTTTTACGACTGGATCACCCACCTCTTTTCACCCGGCCGCCCGGGCGGCGACAATGTGCGGGAAAAAGTGTTTTACAATACCCGCGAACGCCGGCCCTACCGCAAAACCTCCCATGTTACCCAGCAGCGGGTGGATGAAATCCTGGACAAAATCAACCAGAAGGGCTATCACTTCCTGACCGAAGAGGAAAAGAATATCCTCAGGCGGGCCTCGGAGGAAGACCTCTGAAACAGCCACCGGTAGGCGGTATTTATTAACTTTAGCGCATGAGCCTGTTCAGGAAGCTGTCGAAGCGTTTTTTTATCCTCACCAATACAGCCGTTGCCCTGCTTTACCTCCTTGGTGCTTACGGCGGTTTCTTTTTCCGTGCCGGCTGGTGGCCGGTGGGGCTGCTCAGCCTGGCGGCTTTTTACCTCTTCCTCATCCTGCTGCTTTTCCTTGCTTTCTGGCTTTTTGCCAAGCGGGTGTGGTCGCTCATTTCGGTTTCCGCCATCCTGCTTACCCTGGGCCCCCTGCAGCACCTGGTGCCCTTCCGCATTGCGCAGCCCGATTTTGATCCGGTGCCAGCGGCCGGCGACCTGCGGGTGATGAGCTGGAATGTGGCGCAGTTCGACATCCTCTACAACAAACAACGGCCCGATATCCGCGACAATATGCTGGCGCTGATCAACCAGTACAAGCCCGACGTGGCCTGCTTCCAGGAAATGGTGGCGGGCGACACCCTGGTGAACCTCAACACCCCGTATTACCGCAAGTACAGCTTTTACTCCATTTTTGACTACGCGGAGAAGCTGCACTTTCCACAGCATTTTTTCAGTTATCATTTCAAAGACGATTTCCTGAACCACCAGCACTTCGGGCTGGTGATCTTCAGCCGCTGGCCCATCATCCGCCGCGAAACGCTCAGCTTTCCGCCCTACGAGTACAACCACAATTTCCAGTACGCTGATATCGTGAAGGCCGGCGATACCATCCGGGTGTTCAACCTGCACCTGCAGTCGCTCAAGTTTGACGACGGCAACCGGGCTTATCTCGACAACCCCACGCTGGAGTCGGGCAAGGATTTGCAGCGTTCCCGCACCATTGTGCAGAAACTGAAGAGGGGATTTGTGCAGCGGATGGTGCAGGCCGACCGCATCCGGGCCGCCATTGAGCAGAGTCCCTATCCGGTGATTGTTTGCGGCGATTTCAATGATGTGCCCGGTTCCTACGCTTACCAAACCATCGGGCGGGGGCTGCGGAATGCGTTTGTGGACAAGGGCCGGGGCCTGGGCCGAACCTTTGCCGGCATTGCGCCCACGCTGCGGATTGATAATATTTTCATGAGTAAGGCGTTTATCACCCGTCAGTTCACCCGCCCCACCCCCGCGCTGAGCGATCATTTTCCGCTGATTGCTGATCTGTCGGCCGAAAAGGGGCAATAAAAAATTATATTTGCAGGGTATGACCCCCTCAGCTTCTACACATGCATTCCGGAACCGCGCCTGTTGTACAGGCTGCTGATCCTTCCGAACCGGCTTCTGCAGCCGCTGCGGACCTGTCAACTATTGCACACCGATTTTAACCCCTTATTCATGCCATTAACCATTTATAACTCGTATACACGCCAGAAAGAACTCTTTGAACCCCTTACGCCGGGACATGTGGGGATGTATGTGTGCGGCCCCACCGTGAGCGGGGAGAGTCACCTCGGCCATGCCCGCCCCTACATCACGTTCGATGTGGTGTACCGCTACCTCACCCATAAAGGCTACAAAGTGCGCTATGTGCGCAACATCACCGATGCCGGTCACTTTGAAGAGGAGGGCCGCGAGGCCGAGGACAAGGTGAGCAGCAAGGCGGTGCTCGAAAAGCTGGAGCCGATGGAGCTGGTGCAGAAGTACACCAACCTCTTCCACTGGGCCATGCTGCAGTTCAATAATGTGGAGCCGAGCATTGAGCCCACGGCCACCGGCCATATTGTGGAGCAGATTGAAATGATCAAATCCATCATCGCCGCCGGCTATGCCTATGAGGTAAACGGGTCGGTGTATTTTGATGTGAAGAAATACGCCGCCGGCCATGATTACGGCAAACTCAGCGGCCGGGTGATTGATGAACTGATCGAAACCACCCGTGAACTCGACGGGCAGGAGGAGAAGCGCGACAAGGCTGACTTCGCACTCTGGAAAGCCGCGGCGCCGGAGCACATCATGCGCTGGGCCAGCCCCTGGGGCGAAGGCTATCCGGGATGGCACATTGAATGCTCGGCGATGGCCACCAAGTACCTGGGCGCACATTTCGATATTCACGGCGGGGGCATGGACCTTCAGTTTCCGCATCATGAAAGTGAGATTGCGCAGAGCACCATCTGCAACCATCACGCGCCGGTGCGTTACTGGATGCACAACAACATGATTACCATCAACGGCAAGAAGATGGGCAAGAGCTATAACAACGTCATCAAGCTCACGGAAATGTTCAGCGGCAACCACCCGCTGCTTACCCAGGCCTTTCATCCGATGGTGATCCGCTTCTTCATTCTGCAGAGCCATTACCGGAGCCCGCTGGATTTTGGCAGCGAGGCCCTGGTGGCCAGCGAAAAGGCGCTGAAGCGCTTGTGGGATGCTTACGAAAACCTGCAGCGCTTAACGCCGCCCGGCCAGGAAACGGCAGCTGATCCTGAACTCGATGCCAAAGTGCGTCGCTGGGTGGAGGAGTTTGAAATCTTTATGGACGATGATTTCAGCAGCGCGAAAGTGATTGCCAACATGTTTGAACTGGCGCCGGTGATCAATTCGCTCAAATCAGGCCAGGTGGCGGTCAATGCCTTGTCGGCCGGTACTTTCCGGCTGCTGCAGGAGCAGTTCAGGCTGTACCTGGAAGAGATCTTCGGCCTGAAGGCCATTTCGGCGGCCAACCATGCGGCCCTGAAGGGGGTGATGGATTTGCTGATCGATATCCGCAAAGATGCGCGGGCCCGCAAGGATTTTGTGACCTCCGACAAGATCCGCAACCAGCTGGCTGCACTCGGCATCCTGGTAAAAGATGAAAAAGACGGCAGTGTGAGCTGGGAGCTCAGCTAACCCCGTTCAGGATATTAAAAATCCGGCCCGCAACGGGCCGGATTTTTTTGTTCATACAGGTCGATGGCCAGCTGGCCGAAGGTTTAGTGCAGGATGGTGAGTTCGCCGTGTTCCCTTACTTTGAATTCCACGGCTGGGCCCAGCCGGAGGCTGCGGATGCTTACGGGGCTGCTGAGGCGTATTTCACCGGCTTCAATTTCCACATCTGTTTCCCGGCCGGGCAGGGCGCCGCAGCTCCAGTTGCCCGCGTCTTCCCAGTCTTCGCTCACCGCGCCCGTCCAGCGGGTAACAAAGCGGAGCACTTCTTCATTGCTCACCGAGTCCACGCCGTTGAGGCTGGCAATACAGCGGTAGCGGTAGCCATAGAGGGAGGGCGGCATGGCCAGCAGCCGCAGGGTATCTGCCTGGATGCCGCTGTACAGGGGCGAGGGCAGGATATTCGTGTATCCGGTACCGGTATCTACCTGCCACTGGAAGCTGTAACCGCTGCCGGTGGCGGGGTGGTAGCTGAAATAGCTGTTGCCGTTTTCGCAGAACTGGCGGGTTGGGGGCGCTGCCGGTGGTTTCCGGTACTGGAGGAAGGTGCCGTTTTCGCCGCCCGCGAAGCCCCAGGTGCTGTCTACCATATACAGGCTGTACAGGGCCTGCGTGGTGCCGCTGGAATCGGCCACCCAGTTGGGCGCTTCGTAGCGGAAGATCAGCCCGGAGTCGCCCGTGATCCAGCCCTTGCCCCCGGCAAAGCGTATGCTGTGCAGGTTCTGGACCGTGGGCAGCGGATGCGTTACCCAGCCGGTGCCGTTGAAATAGAGCAGGGTGCCTTCGTCGCCCACCGCCCAGGCCGCGTTGGTGTCGGTAACGGCAACGGCGTTGAGGCGTTTATCGGTTACGGGGCGCGGCAGTTCCCAGCTGCCCAGGCGGTAGCGGGCCGTGAGGCCGCTGTCGCCCACCACCCAGCCATGACCGGCGTCGTAAAAATGAATGCCGAACGGGAAACGGCTGTCGAGGGCAACGGTGCTGCTGAGGCTGTTGCTGCTGTACTGGTAACGGGATACCTGGCTCAGGATGGCGCCCGAGGCCCAAACCAGCCGCTGGCGGCAGATGAAGGCAGAGGTGTCGTTGAACACGGCCATCGAGAGGTTGCTGTACGAGGTGTCGGGATCCACGGGATCCAGGTTCTGGTTCAGCCAGTAATTTCCGTTCCAGGCTTTCACATCCCCATCCGTGCCCAGGCCGAACTCGCGGCTGAAGAGGCGGGCGGCATTGCAGAAGGTATCGCTTTGCAGCACGGGGTCGGCGGCCGGCCAGTCGCTGTTTTCGGGGATTTTGAGGTACTGACCGTTGATCCAGAGTTCTTTTTTGCCGAGGCCGGTGAGGCTGGTGATGGCATAATTCACGGGCAGCTGTTCGGTGGTATTGAGGTAGCTGAGCGAGAAGGGTTGCCAGCTGTTATCGTTGAGCTGCTGAATCTTGCCTTCGTTGTAATCGGCCGGGTTGCCCGTACCGAACTGGGACACGGCCCAGGCTTTTCCTTCGCCGGTCACCCAAACCGAAACCAGGTCGGTGATGCCGGATGCGGCGGGGCCGGGCTCCCAGCTGCCGTTGCGGTAAACCAGGGTGCTGCTGTTGTCGGAAACGCCGAGGCCGTAGTTTTCGTTCAGCAGGGAGAGATCCAGCTGCCGCTGGTAGCCGGGTAAATTCTCTGCCTCCCAGAGTCCGTCTGCAGCATTGTAGCGGTAGAGGGCGTTTTCGCCGGCGATGAAGCCGATGCCGGGGGCGGCAAATTCAATATCGTAGAGCGTTTCGTCGAGGAGCGTTTTGAAGGTCCACTGGCCGCCGGTGTATTCATACAGCACCCCGAAATTGCCCAGCTGGCTTTGGGTATACCCGATCAGCCAGCCATGGCCGGGTGCGTCGAAGCAGATGTCTTTGAAGTAATGATCCGGGTTGAGGGTGAGGAGGCTGCTGTTTTCGCCGTCCAGCTGCACGAGGGTGCCGCCGTCGCCTGCTGCCCAGCCACTCAGGCTGTCGGTCATGTACAGGGTGTTCAGGGCGGGATTGGCACCGCTTTCCGGCGGAATGCTGTAAACGATGCTCAGGTTGCCGGCCTCATCGCGCCGGGCCACCCGGCCGTCGGCACTGCAGAGAAAGGTTTGCCGGGGGTTGACCGTGAACACGGCGGTATAGGTAAAATCGTTCGGGTCGCCTGCCTGCGCAGGATACCAGGCGCCCTGCCGGTACTGCATGAGGGCGCCGCTGTTCAGCAGAAAGCCATTGCTGCTGTCAGAAAAATGCAGCGAGAGCGGCAGGAAAAAATCCGGCCGTTTGATTTGTTTCACCTGCAGGCTGCGGGGGGTCCATTGGGCGGTGAGCCGGCCAGCGCAAAAGCATGCCAGTAACAGCCATACCAGTTTTTTCACGGTTATCTTTTAAGTCATAACAAAGTTGGGGAAAATCGGTGAGCCCGGCGCAGATAGTTGTTCACCGCTTATTTGAGCAGCTGGTAAACGGCCAGGCTCAGCACCCAGGCGAGGCCGGTCATGTACAGGAGCTGGATGGCCGGCCATTTCCAGCTGCGGGTTTCCCGCTTCACTACGGCCAGGGTGCTCATGCACTGCATGGCAAAAACGTAGAAAATAAGGAGGGAGAGTCCGCTGGCGAGGGTATACACTTTTGTGCCGTCGGGGCGCAGGGCACTCTCCATTTTGCTGCGCAGGGTGGCGCTGTTTTCGTCGGCATCTTCGCCCACGCTGTACAGGGTGGCCATGGTGCCCACAAACACTTCGCGGGCGGCGAAGGAAGTGATCAGGGCGATGCCGATCTTCCAGTCGTAGCCCAGCGGACGGATCGCGGGTTCCAGGGCATGGCCCAGGCGGCCGGCAAACGACTGCTCCAGCAGTTCGGCGTTTTCAGCCTTGCTGAGTTCACTGGCCCGGTCTGGCGCCGCGGCAGCCATCGCGGCGTAGCGGTCTTTCACCTCCTGCATTTTTCCCGGCGGACCGTAGCTGCTGAGTGCCCAGAGCAGGAGGCTGATCACCATGATCACTTTGCCCGCATCAAACACAAAAATTTTGGCCTTTTCCACCATGGTGGTGAGGGCGTTCTTCCAGCGCGGGGCCCGGTAAACGGGCAGTTCCAGGATAAAGAAGCTTTTTTCGCGGATGTTGATGAACCATTTCAGCACCCAGGCCACCACCAGGGCCATGGCGGTGCCGAGGAGGTAGAGGCCCATCATCACCAGCCCCTGCAGGCTCAGGAAACCGAAGTACAGTTTGGAGGGGATGATGAGGGAGATGAGGATGGTATAAACCGGCAGGCGGGCGCTGCAGCTCATCATCGGCGTTACCAGGATGGTCAGCAGGCGTTCCTTGCGGTTTTCGATGTTGCGGGCGCTCATCACGGCGGGCACGGCGCAGGCGAAGCCGCTGATCATGGGCATCACACTTTTGCCGTTGAGGCCGGCTTTGCGCATGAGCTTATCGGTCAGGAAGCTGATGCGGGCCATGTATCCGGTGTCTTCCAGCAGGGTGATGAGCCCGAATAGGATCATGATCTGCGGAATGAATACGAGGATGCCGCTGAGTCCGGCCAGTACCCCGTTGATGATGAGGTCGCCCCACCAGGTGTCGGGCAGGAGGCTGCTGGTGAAACGGCTCAGTTCGCCAAAACCCCGGTCGATCAGGTCCATCGGATACTGGGCAATCCAGAACACACTCTGGAAAAGGAGGAAGAGCACCGTCAGCAGGATGAGGTAACCCCAGCGCCGGTGGAGCAGGAGGTTGTCGAGCTTTTGGGTGAGCAGGGCTTTTTTGAGGGGGTCGGCTTCCACTACCGTAAGCTGCATGATCTGCTTGATGCGGGCATAGCGCTGCATGATCTCCTCCGCCTGGGTTTTGGTGGGGTTGAACTGCGTGCTGGTGCCGATGGCTTCAATTTGTTGCCGCGTGGCGGGCGGCAGCGGAAACTGTTCGTGATGGATGAGGTAGTGCAGCCGTTTGTAGTCGCTGCTGCCGGGCAACAGGTCACGCGCTGCCTCGATGGCCCGGGGCGCCAGTTCAGCGGCCTGGATGAAGGGCCGGGGAGCCGGGGGGCCGGAGTTCCAGGTTTGTTCGATGGTTTTCTTTAACTGCGTAAAGCCCTTGTTTTTCCGGGGATTGGCGGTCACCACCGGAACGCCCAGTTCCCTTTCGAGGCCGGCGGTATCAATCCGGGTGCCTTTCTGGTGGGCCAGGTCCATCATGGTGAGCACCACTACCACGGGTATGCGCAGATCGATGATCTGGGAGCAGAACAGCAGGTTGCGCTTGAGGTTGCTGGCGTCGGCCACCAGCACCACCATGTCGGGTTTTACCTCGGGGTCAACCTGCAGCAGCACTTTATAGGCCACCCATTCGTCGGCCCGTTTGGGATAAAGGCTGTAGGTGCCCGGCAGGTCGATGAGGGTGGCGTTCAGCTGTTCGCTGATCTGGCAGAACCCGGTTTTCTTGTCAACCGTTACCCCGGGAAAATTGCCTACTTTCTGGTTCAGTCCGGTGAGTCCGTTGAACAGTGAACTCTTTCCGCTGTTGGGGTTGCCGACCAGTGCTATTTGAAGGGATGGTTTCAATCCGGTGAAATATGGGTATACCCTGGGTTTCAGGACGGCAAATTTACCTGAATCCATTGGTACGACCTTACGATTTCAGAAAGATGGTTTACGAATTCGGGTGCAGCCACGGCGGTGAGCCGGTGCTTTTTCCGCTTCTGCAGGCCGGGGCCGGCGGAAGGGATGCGGGAATCGGCTATCTTCGCAAAAATTTCTTCAGATGCTGCCCCGTTTCAAACGTGTTTTGCTCAAGCTTTCCGGTGAATCCCTGATGGGAGATAAAAATTTCGGCCTCGACAGTGATGTGATTGCCCGCTATGCCCAGGATATCAAAAAGATCACCGACCTGGGTGTGCAGGTGGCCATCGTGATCGGCGGCGGCAATATTTACCGGGGCATGAACGAAGCGGAGAGCGGCATTGAAAGGGCGCAGGGTGATTATATGGGGATGCTCGCCACCGTGATCAACGGGATGGCGCTGCAGAGCGGACTGGAAAAAGTGGGCGTGTACACCCGTTTGCAGAGCGCCATCAAGATGGAACAGATTGCCGAACCCTATATCCGCCGCCGCGCCATCCGGCACCTTGAGAAGGGCCGCGTGGTGATCTTCGGCGCCGGAACGGGCAACCCTTATTTCACCACCGATACGGCCGGCTCCCTGCGGGCCATCGAAATCAAGGCCGAAGTGATCCTCAAGGGCACCCGCGTGGATGGCATTTACACGGCCGATCCGGAAAAAGACCCCACCGCCACCAAATACAACCGCATCAGCTTCAGCGACTGCATCAGCAAAAACCTGAAGGTGATGGACATGACGGCTTTCACCCTCTGCATGGAAAACGAGCTGCCCATTATTGTCTTCAATATGAATGAACCCGGCAACCTGATGAAGGTGGTTACCGGTGAAAAGGTAGGCACCCTGGTGAAGGGCTGATGCGCCTGCTGACCCGCTTTCCCATTTTACGGTTTCACTCACGTTCAGGACTGCACGAAAAAGCCTCCGCAGGAATACGGAGGCTGTCTATCGATGAAAAACACGTGCTAGGGAATATCCATCCGCAGGCCGAGTCGCAGCCCCATGATGCTGAACTGTTCCTGTACCGGTCCTGATGCCTTGCTGAGGGGCGACAGGTTATGCCGGTAATAGGGTTCGGCCAGCAGGTGCATCCGCTCGGTGAGGCGGTAGTAGAGGGATACGGCGCCGGTAAAGGCCAGCCCGGCCTGGGTGCGGTACTGGTAGGCGCTGTTGCTGCTGTTGATGTTCACGGGCTGCAGGTTGTTGCCGATGGTGGAGCCGGATTGCCAGCTCCGGAGGTTCAGGATGATGCCTGCGTTGACGTTGGCCCTGAACCGGCCCTTGCCCAGTTCGTAACCCATCACCACCGGCAGGTCGATGCTGCGGTAGCGGTTCACCGAATTTTTATACCGGGTGCCCCGCACATAATAGGCGTCGGTGGTATCGCCGGCGGGGCTGATGATGAACACCTGCTGCACCACATTGTCCTGCAGGTAGGCAAATTTTTCGTTGATCTGGGTATAGTTCAGTCCGGCCCGGAGGCTGATGCCGTTCGCGAACACCCGGGTATAGCGGATGCCCGCACTATAAGCCATTTTAAAGCTTTGGGTTTCGCGGCGTTTTTCGATCAGGGCCGGGTCGCTGTTGCCGCTGTAGGATTTTTGGGCATAATCCGGTCCGGCATACAGTTCCCAGTAATCGCTGATGTCGCGGCGCTCATCGTCGCGCGGGGGACAGTCGGGGATGCGGATCGGTTTCAGTTCCCGGTTCATTTCCCGCTGCGCGGTGATGATGTCCAGCGGTACAAAGGGCACCGGCCTTGGGTTCAGTTGCGTGGTGTTCTCCCCGGTTTTGGTGGCTTCGTTCATGATATCATCTTCCTCCTCTCCGGTTTTCTCCACCCTGCCGGTTCGGGCTGTGGCTTCCGCTTCTCCGCCTCCGGTGAGCGTGGATTTCAGGCTGCCTTTTTTCCTGATTTTCGTGGCCGGCCTGCTGTTGCCGGATGTACCCGCTTCGCTCCCCGATCCCTGTTCTGCCTTCGCCGTTATCCGGGCAGGATTCCCGTTTTCCTCCGTTCCCTGTTCCCTGTTCATTATTCCCTGCTCACCATTCCTTGTTCCCCGTTCTCCGTTCGCTGTTCCCTGTTCCTCATTCTTCGTTCCTTGTTCCCTGTTCCCTATTCCCTCTTCATCATTCCCTGTTCCCTGCTCCTTGTTCACTATTCCCTGTTCTCCATTCCCTGTTCCCTGTTCATCATTCCCTGTTCCCCGTTCCCTGTTCATCATTCCCTGTTCCCCATTCCCTGTTCCCCTCTCCCCGCTCCCTACGGCCCACCAGGTAGCGATACCAATGGAGGCGGTGAGCAGTACCAGCAGCAGGGCCCCGGACCGGCTGATCCAGGCGATGGGCCGGCGGCGTTTTTCCTGCTGTTGGGCAATCTTTTCCCAGATCTGCGGGGGCACATCGGGTTGGTAGTCGCGGAACGACTCCCGGAAAAGATCATCCAATCTGTTCATGTCGCTCATACTGCTATTTTTTGCAACGCGTGGATTTGTTTCTGCAGCATCGTGCGGGCTTTTACCAGCTGGCTGCGGCTGGTGCCCGGCTGGATCCCCAGCATCTCCGCAATTTCTTCATGCGGGTACCCTTCGATCACATGCAGGTTAAAAATGAGCCGGTAGCCGTCCGGCAGCCGGTTGATGAGTTCCAGCAGGTCTCTCTGGGTGAGCTGGCTGTAGGCGGCCGCCTCATGCGGTCTGTCTTGTCCGTTGAGGTGATCCAGTCCCGTTACCTCCACCGAATAGCGGGTGAGGGTGTATTTTTTCAGGGCGGTGTTCACCACAATTTTCCGGATCCAGCCTTCAAAAGAGCCTTCCGATTTGAACTGATTCAACTTGCCGAACACCCGGATAAACGCTTCCTGCAGGATGTCCTCCGCGTCGGCGGCATTCCGGGCATAGCGATGGCACACCCCCAGCATCCGGCTGCTGTAACGGTGATACAGCTCCCGCTGGGAGGCGGCATCCCCGCGGATGCAGGCGCTTATCAGTTGATGTTCGGTCAAGCGGATTCAATAATAACAACTGGGTAAAAGGCAGATACCCCGGGCGGGCAGAATGCTGCCCGGGAAGTTGAATTTTCAGAAAGATAGGGTGCGGGGCCGGAAAGAAAAACCCCGCAGGCGAAATGCTGCGGGGTGGAAGATCAGGCTTTTTGAGCGGCTGCTTTCTTTTTGGGTCTTGCCGGCCTGGATTTGCCGAAAGACGCTTTGGCGATTTTGCCTTTTTTGGTTTTGATGTCTCCGCGTCCCATATTTTTTGATTTTAGCATGATGGTACATTAAAAAAGCAAGATGGTGTTGGGCATCTTGCTTTTTAGTTCCGGTAAGCAATTGTTACAGTTTAGCAGACAATTCTTTACCGGCTTTGAATTTAGCCACTTTGCGTGCTTTGATTTTGATCACAGCACCGGTCTGGGGGTTGCGGCCGTTACGGGCAGCCCTTTTGGAAACGGAGAAAGTACCGAAGCCAACCAGGGTTACTTTACCACCACCTTTCAGGGTTTTGGTAACAGCTTCTACAAAAGAATCGAGGGCTTCGTTAGCCTGTGTTTTGGTGATGCCAGCGTCATCAGCAATCTTGGCGATTAATTCGGCTTTGTTCATAGTTGTTTTTTTGAAAGTTTATGTATGGACAAATATAGATGCTTTTTGAAACGAACAAAATTTTTCAGCAAATATTCCTGCATCATAAAAATCCGCTGAAATCCGCATTTGACGGGCGCTGCAGGCGAAACAGGCGAGCTGCGGTTTTGCTGATTTTCTGCACCATGCTTCCTGAAACCCTTTACCAGAGCGAATTTCAGCTGTCATTCGCTGCAATTCGCTGTGCTGGCGGCTTTCAGGGGAATATACAAACGTTTTGGAATTGCCAAGTCCCGCTTTTTTTGTTTTGCACATTTAGTTAACAACCTGCATCACGGAACGGAATGCAATGAAGCGGTTGCCCCATTTCCGGAAGGCGCGTTCCCGCATTGTTCCGGCGTACTGGTCGATGTAGCGGTTGTAGAGGGCTTTCGAGGGGGCATGGTACTGGATGGCGTGGGTGGGGCCTTCGCTGTCGTCAACTTCCAGCAGGCGCAGCACGGTGGCATGGGTAAAGCAACCGGTGCCCACCACTTCGGGGATGTGTTCTTCCAGCATCCATTTGAGCCACGCATCCTGGATGACAGCTTCGGTTTTAACGGTAACGTTGTAAATAATCATGGTCAGGTATCAACGGAGTTCAGCATAAACGGGGCAATGGTCGCTGTGTTTCACGTCCGGAAAGATATCGGCATCTTTCAGCCGGGAGCGCAGCGGTTCGGTAACGGTAATGTAATCGATGCGCCAGCCTTTGTTGTTGAGCCGTACACTGGGGAAGCGCTGGCTCCACCAGCTGTAGCGGTGCGGTTCAGGGTGATACACCCGGAAGCAGTCCACCCATCCGCTGTCGAGAAAGCGGCTCATCCAGGCCCGTTCATCGGGAAGAAAGCCCGAAGAGTTTTTGTTGCCCTTCGGATCGTGGATATCAATTTCCTGGTGCGCAATGTTGTAGTCGCCCACGAGGATGATGTTCGGATGCTTTTTTTTCAGCCGGTTGAGGTAGGTCTGCAGTTCATCCAGCCAGGCATACTTGAACTGCTGGCGTTCATCGCCGCTGGTGCCGCTGGGGAAGTAGGCGTTGATGAGGCGCAGATCCCCGAAATCGAGCTGGATCACCCTGCCCTCATCATCACTGGCCGCATGCCCGTTGCCGTATTCCACCCGGTCGGGTTTGATTTTTGATAACACCGCCACGCCGCTGTATCCTTTTTTTTGGGCACTGTACCAGTAGTGCCAGGCGTATCCGAGTTTTTCCAGCTGCTGCACATCCACATCCCCCTGCGTGGCTTTGATTTCCTGCAGGCAGATGATGTCGGCCGGATCGGTTTTCAGCCAGTCGAAGAAACCTTTTTTCACCGCCGCCCTGATGCCGTTTACATTGTAAGAGATGATGCGCATGCTTTTTAAATAATTATACTTGTAAAAATAACGATCCCGATGCACAATCCCCCTGATGCTCCCGATCTGCTGGGCGAGCTGAATGACCCGGATGCGTTTTACACCTGTGCCACCCCGGGTCAGCGCCTCCTGAACTGGCTGGTGGATAACCTCCTCATGCGTTTTGGCCTGAGTTATGTTACCGGCATGCTGGTGGGCAGTTTGCTGGGCTGGCTGGCGCCTGCCTGGCTGAGCCGTCTGGTGTATGGCGGCAAGGGGGTTTCCGTGGATTTGATTTTGCTGGCCCTCCTCATCGGGGTGTTCAATTACCTCATCTATTATACCCTTTGCGAAAAACTCTTCAGGGGTTATACGCTGGGCAAACTCATCAGCGGCACGCGGGCCATCCGGCAGGACGGCACCCCACTCCGCACCCGCGATGCCTTCATGCGTACACTCGTGCGCCTCGTTCCTTTTGAAGTGCTCAGCGGGTTGGGTACCCTTCCCTGGCACGACAGCTGGACGGGCACCCGGGTGGTGCAGGCACGCTGATCATTCCAGCACCGGGCGCAGCCAGCGGGTGGCTTCTTCGGTGCTCATGCCTTTTCGGGCGGCGTAATCGGCCAGCTGGTCGTGGTTGATTTTCCCCACGCCGAAGTAGCGGCTCTCCGGATGGGCAAAATACCATCCGCACACGGAAGAGGCCGGGTACATGGCCAGCGATTCGGTAAGTTGAATGCCGGTGGCTGCTTCACCGCCGAGCAGGGCAAAGAGTTTGTATTTTTCGGTATGATCCGGGCAGGCCGGGTATCCCGGCGCCGGGCGGATGCCCTGGTAAGATTCCCGGATCAGGTCTTCATTGCTGAGCGCTTCATTCCGGGCATATCCCCACAGTTCCTTCCGGGTTTTTTCATGCAGGCATTCCGCAAATGCTTCGGCCAGCCGGTCGGCGAGTGCCTGCAGCAGGATTTTATTGTAATCGTCGTGCTGTGCCTCATATTGCTTCACCCAGGTGTCTACACCTCCGATGGTAACGCTGAAGGCGCCGATATAGTCCGTGCCCTGTTGCCCGGCAGGAGAGGGGCAGATGAAATCGGCCAGTGAAAGATTGGGCTGGCCTTCCGCTTTTTTAATCTGCTGGCGCAGGAATTCCAGCGTAACGGTTTCATCCCCGTGCTGTACCTGTACCGTATCGGGTGCGGTTTTCGCCGCGGGCCAGAAGCCCGTTACCCCGGTGGCGCTGAGCCGTTTTTCGGCAATGATCTGGTCCAGCAGGGCATTGGCATCGTTGTACAGCCGGGTAGCTTCCGTTCCAACCACGGGATCCTGCAGGATCTGCGGAAATTTTCCGTGCAGTTCCCAGGCGATGAAGAAGGGTTGCCAGTCGATGTATTTCCTGAGTTCGGCCAGGTCATAGTCCCTGAATACCCGGGTGCCGGTAAAGGCGGGCGCAACCGGCTGGTAACTGCTCCAGTCGGTAACGGCAGGATTGGCCTGCGCAGCCGCAAAGGGAATCAGTTGTTTGGCCGGTTTCTTATTGTCGAAATCGTCTTTCAGCCGGAGGTATTCTTTTTTGACTTCGGCCAGGAAGCCGTCGCGTTGTTCTTTGTTCAGCAAACTACCGGCAACGGTTACACTCCTGGAGGCGTCGAGTACATGGATCACGCCGTGTTCGTACTGCGGCGCAATTTTTACGGCGGTGTGCATCCGCGATGTGGTGGCGCCGCCGATCAACAGGGGCTGCTGCATCCCCCGGCGCTGCATTTCATGGGCCACATGCACCATCTCGTCCAGCGAGGGTGTGATGAGGCCAGAGAGGCCGATGATGTCGGCCCCGAACTGCTGGGCTTCGTCCAGGATTTTATCCGCGGGCACCATCACGCCAAGGTCTTTGATTTCGTAGCCATTGCAGCCCAGTACCACGCCCACGATGTTTTTGCCGATGTCGTGCACGTCGCCTTTCACCGTGGCCAGCAGGATTTTGGCGGCGCCCGCACTTTCCGTGCCTTCCATTCCGGCGGCGAGTTGTTCCTGCTTGCGGATTTCTTTTTCCTGTTCGATGTAGGGGGTGAGGATGGCCACTGATTTTTTCATCACCCGGGCGCTTTTCACCACCTGCGGCAGGAACATTTTTCCGCTGCCGAACAGGTCGCCCACCACATCCATGCCGGCCATCAGGGGACCTTCAATCACATCCAGGGGGCGCGGATACTTGAGGCGGGCTTCTTCGGTGTCGGCATCAATATAGTCGGTGATGCCGTTTACCAGGGCATGTTTCAGGCGTTCCTCCACCGTGCCGCCGCGCCAGGCATCGTCTTTCTTCTGTTCCTTGCCGCTCGATTTCACGGTTTCGGCAAAGGCGATGAGTTTTTCGGTGGCTTCGTTGTGTTCGTTATTCCGGTTGAGGATCACGTCTTCGCAGAGTTCACGCAGGCGCGGTTCAATTTCATCATACACCACCAGCTGGCCGGCATTCACGATGCCCATGTCCATGCCGGCTTTGATGGCATAAAAGAGGAATACGCTGTGCATGGCTTCCCGCACCGGCTCGTTGCCGCGGAACGAAAACGAGAGGTTGCTGACGCCGCCGCTTACCTTGGTGAGCGGCATCAGTTGTTTGATTTCGCGGGTGGCCTCGATGAAGTCTACCCCATAGTTGTTGTGCTCTTCCAGCCCCGTGGCGATGGCGAAAATATTGGGGTCGAAGATGATGTCCTGCGGATCGAATCCCACTTTTTCGGTGAGGATGCGGTAGGCACGGTGACAGATTTCCACTTTCCGCGCCCGGGTATCGGCCTGCCCCTGTTCATCGAAGGCCATCACAATCACTGCGGCGCCGTACATCCGGCAGCGTGTGGCCTGTTCCATGAACTTCTGTTCGCCTTCCTTGAGGGAGATGGAGTTCACGATGCATTTACCCTGCACGCATTTGAGACCGGCTTCAATGATTTCGAATTTCGATGAGTCGATCATCACCGGTATGCGGGCAATATCGGGTTCGCTCTGCAGGAGGTTCAGGAAAGTGGTCATGGCCAGGACCCCGTCGAGCAGGGCGTCGTCCATGTTCACATCAATGATCTGGGCGCCGTTTTCCACCTGCTGGCGGGCCACGCTCAGGGCTTCCTCGTATTTGTTTTCCCTGATGAGCCGGGCAAATTTCTTGCTGCCGGTAACATTGGTGCGTTCACCCACATTGATGAAATTCGTTTCGGGCCGAACCACCAGGGGTTCGAGGCCGCTGAACCGGGAGAAGGGTTTAATGGTATTCATGTTTTTTTGAACCACCAAGGCACGAAGGCACAAAGCGGCACTAAGTAAAATGATGTTATATACAATACAACTCGAATGCTGGTCGGCTTATCATACACTTACAGGATAATTCTCTGGATTCCATCCTTAATAAGGGGTACATGAAAATTAATGATGAACCCCAGTCTTTTGCCGGTAAGTTTAAGATAGCTTAGCAATTGAGCTTCCCACACAGGATGAAAATTCTCCTGTGTTTTCAGTTCAATAATCAAAAGATCTTCAATCAATAAATCGAGCCGGAGGCCACCTTCAATCTGAACGGATTGATAGTAGAGGGGCACCACCTTCTCTTTTTCAAATTGAATATTTCTTTTCTCCAGCTCGTAACAGAAACATTTTGCATACACGCTTTCCAGTAATCCGGGCCCCAGCGCTTTGTGTATGTTAAAAGCGATGTCAACAATTGCTTTCGCCAGCCGCTCCTCATTTTCTGTCAGTCTGCCGTACATATTCTTCGTGTGTCTTGGTGCATTCGTGACTTTGTGGTTCTTACATCAACCCCTTTTCCATCAACGGCAACGCCCTCGGCCTCATCCCCTTCACCTGTTCCGCGATGTGGCGGATGTGGTCGGGTGTGGTGCCGCAGCATCCGCCCACAATAT
Organism: Ferruginibacter sp.; assembly: GCA_041911275.1. GTDB lineage: Bacteria > Bacteroidota > Bacteroidia > Chitinophagales > Chitinophagaceae > Ferruginibacter. The sequence goes on from JAYRPG010000131.1 coordinate 26,044, forward strand.
TCACCCAGCCCTCTTTGGCCCATTCCTCCAGGTAATGCCCGGTATCGGCGGGGTGTTCATCGTATTCGCCCATGGCGTTGGGCAGTCCGGCGTTCGGGTAGGCCGAAACGTAACAGGCCGCCAGCTGCGACAGTTCTTCAATATGGGGCCGCATTTCTTTGGCGCCCAGGGCGCAGTTGAGGCCTACGCTCAGGGGGCGGGCGTGCATCACCGAAATGTAAAAGGCTTCCAGGGTTTGTCCGCTCAGGGTCCGTCCGCTCGCATCGGTAATGGTGCCGCTGACAGACACCGGCAGGGCGGGCTTTCCTGAATCCTGGAAATATTGCTGGATGGCGAAGATGGCTGCCTTGGCGTTGAGGGTGTCGAAGATGGTTTCGATCAGCAGCAGGTCCACGCCGCCGTCAACCAGTCCGCGTACCTGTTCATAATACGCGGCCACCACCTCATCGAAGTGCACGGCGCGGTAGCCGGGGTTGTTTACGTCCGGCGACAGGGAAAGGGTTTTGCTCATGGGTCCGATGGCGCCGGCCACCCAGGCCTGCCGGCCCGATTCGGCCACAGCTTCCCGGGCGCAGCGGGCTGCGGCCACATTGAGTTCATAGGCCAGTTCTTCCATCCGGTAATCGGCGAGGGAGATGGCCTGGCTGTTGAAGGTGTTGGTTTCGATGATGTCGGCGCCGGCATCGAGGTACTGGCGGTGGATGCCCTTGATGATATCCGGCCGGGTGAGACAGAGCAGGTCGTTATTGCCTTTCACATCCACCGGCCAGTCTTTGAAGCGTTCGCCGCGGTAATCGGCTTCGTTCAGTTTATGCCGCTGGATCATCGTGCCCATAGCGCCATCAATCACGAGGATGCGTTCTTCCAGTGCTTTGCGGATATCCATATCAGTACAATTTATCCTGCAGCAGACGGGGGAGTGGAAGCGGCGGCTTCCCGTTGATGAGCGGCCTTGAGGTAAACGTATGAAAACCCGGGAGGGAGTTTTGGTAACGTTTATTAGTTCTGTATTCCGTTGAGCCGGAAGGATAGGCCGAACAATAAACAAATCCGCCTGAAGCAGCTGCAAAGCTACGGCAACGGGCCGGTACCGCCAAATGCGGCACCCGGCCGGAAGCGCTTTTTCCCGGTTCAGTAAGTGAGGATACCGGTTGGGGCAGTTTCAGTTGCCGGCGCCTGGGGGGCAGGCTATCTTGCTGCTGTCATTGAATTATTAAACTGATTAAACGCCATCATCATGAAACAGTACCTGCTCCTTTTGCTCCTCGCTGCCACAGTCGTATCCTGTAATAAACAAAGACTGCCCGACGACAACAGCACGGCAGCCGGCTCCGCGCAGTCAGGCAATGTACAGTCGGGCACCGACGACAGCAGCGCCAGGCCGCCTGCCGCTGTGGCCAACGCTTTCAAAGCCCGTTTTGGATCCCTCCCCGTACGCCAGTGGAAGCTCCGCAACGACGGTACCTGGCGGGCGCATTTCACCTACATCGGGGTGGCCTGGGAGGCTACGTTCAGTGCCGATGGCACCCTGCTGAAGTCTGAACGTGCGGCCTGATCCGCACCCTCCGGTGAACGGAGCCGTATCATCATCCGGACGGGCCCAGGCTTTGCCTGCAGGGTCCCTGGCGGAAGATGATGCGGCTTTTTTTCAGGACTGATCATCGAGCCAGCGTTTGAAATCGCCGGCTCTTTCGGTGCTTACAATGGTTTCGTGTTTGGCGGGCGGCTGCAGTTTCACCAGCACGCGGCTTTTGGAGTAGGCAAACATTTCATGGATGGCGTGGATACCGATGATGTACTGCCGGTTGATGCGGAAGAACACCTGCGGGTCGAGGGTGGCTTCCAGCACGTCCATGGGCGGATCGATGGCATAGCGTTTCCCTTCACGGGTTACCAGGAAGGACACCTTGTCTTCGGTATAAAAATAAGCGGCTTCTTCGGTGCTGATGGTTTTGAGGTGTTCGCCGAACCGCACGGCAAAGCGCTTGCGGTAGCGGCTGCCTGAGCCCGAGAGGGTTTCGAGGAGTTTGCTGAGGTCGGGGGGCGGCGCCGACAGCCGCCGGAATTTCTCCAGCGCCGCGGCCAGCTCTTCCCGCTTCACCGGTTTCAGGAGGTAGTCGATGCTGTTCACCTTGAAGGCTTCGATGGCATACTGGTCGAAGGCGGTGGTGAAGATCACCGGGCAGCGCGTGGGTACGGCCCTGAACACATCAAAGCTGAGCCCGTCGGCCAGCTGAATATCCGAGAGGATCAGGCTCGGCGCGGGGTGGGTTTCGAGCCATGCTATGGCCGAGGAAACACTCACCAGGCTGGCGCGGACCGTGGCTCCGGGGAGGAGCTCGGTGATCATTTTCTCCAGCCTGCGTGCGGCGGGTTCTTCATCTTCCAGTAAGAGGATATCCATAACCGTTATTTTTTCAGTACCGGCAGTTTCACCGTGAACAGCTGGCTGCTCCGGATCACCTCCACGGGGTGGCCGCTCAGCAGGGCGTAGCGGCGGATGATGTTCTCCAGGCCCATGCCCGTGCCTTTTTCAGCGTGCAGCTTCGGGTTGAGGTTGTTTTCCACCACCAGATAATCCCCTTCCATCCTGATCCGGATCTGCAGGCGGGCCTCCTTGGAAACCACGTTGTGCTTCACGGCATTTTCCATCAGCAGCTGCAGGGTGAGGGGCGGCAGCCAGCAATGTTCGCGGGCCTCTTCCTCCACTTCGAGCAGCAGCTGCAGGTGGCTGCCGTAACGCTGTTGCTGCAGGTAGAGGTAGTTGCCGAGCAACTGCAGCTCTTCGCGCAGCGGGATCAGGTCGTGATCGCGGTAGTTCACAATATTCCGGAAAAAATCAGACAGTTGTTCCACATACCGCACCGCCGCCGGCGGGTCGTCTTCGATGGTGGAGATGAGGGTGTTGAAACTGTTGAACAGGAAGTGGGGGTTCACCTGGTTGCGGAGCACGTCGAGTTCAAACCGGGCTTTCTCCGCCTGCAGCCGGGATACCTGCCGCAGCTGGTTTTCCCTTCTTTTGATGAAGAGGATGAGCAGGGTAGCCAGCAAAGCGATGCTGCCCCCGATGAACCACCAGGTTTTCCAGAAAGGCAGGCTGATGCTGAACGCATAGGCCGCTTCCGTGGCCTGGCTGAATTGTTTGTTGAGTGACGACTGCACGCGGAACACGTAATGCCCCGGCGGCAGTTTGGGGAATGACTGGTTGTCGTCGGCCGTCAGGATCCAGTTGCCCGAAAAGCCTTCGAGTTTGTACCGGTAATACACCTGCTCCGGGTTGCTGAAGTAGAGGCCGCGGAAGAAGAAGGTAAAATTATTTTCATCATAACTGAACCGGTGCCGTGCCGTGGTATCGGTGTCGGTGAGGAACAGCTGCACCGATTCAATAACGGTGAGGGGCTGGTGCCGGGCGCCGGCGGGGCTGCGGTAACGGAGGATGCCTCCCGGTGTGGTGAGGTACACGTTACCGTTAGCATCGGTGCAGGCTGCGCCCAGGTCGTCATTCAGTTCCAGGGAGCGTACATAGGAAAACTGCCCGGTGCCGGGATGCAGGATATCCAGCCCTTCCCGGTGCACCACCACGATATTGCCCTCGGCATCCGTTTTCAGCGCTGCGATGCTGAGGCTGCTGAGGCCTTCGCGCAGGGCATAATTGATGAACTGCCGCCCGTTGAAGCAGTAAATGCCCGCATCGCTGGTGCTGAACCAGATCCGGCCCTGGTGGTCTTCGGTGATGGCATAGATATGTCCGTCGCGGATGCCCTCGGCGCTTCCGTAATGGGTGAAGCGGCCCTCGCTGAGGAGGGTGAGTCCGCGGCCGTCGGTGGCAAACCAGTAGCGCTTCCGGCTGTCCTGGTAGAGGCTGTAGATGTAGCGGCTGCCGATAGTGGCCAGGTTGTTGTACACCGTAACGCGGGGCGGCTGAGTGCCGGATTGCAGTTCCATCACGAAGGCGCCTTCCAGGCCTGCGGCACAGAGGGTGCTGTCGCGGCCGTTTAAGGAGAGGATGCTGCTGGCCGCGGAGATACCCGGCACCCGGGTACAAATACCGGTGGCGGGCTGCAGGCACCAGATGCCGCTGCCCATGGTGCCGATCCAGAGGCGCCCGTAGGGATCTTCATAGAGGCTGGTGATGTCGGACTGGGCCGGCAGGCCGGGCAGCGGGTAGCGGCGGCTCGTAAAACCGCCGGGCTTCACCCGGTGCTGCACCACGGCGCCATTGGTGCCCGTCCAGAAGTTGCCTGCGCGGTCGGCGAGCAGCGCGTGAACGGTGGGATAGTAGGCGGCGTCGTACAGCGGATACAACTTCAGGCTGTTGCCGGCGGTGCGCACCAGCGCCTGGTTATCGGCCAGCAGCCAGAGGTTGCCGAAGGCATCGTTGCAGATGCTGAAAGCGGTTTTGTGGCGGGGCAGGGCCGGCACGGCGGCCAGCGGGTTGCCTCCGGGCTGCCAGCACATCAGTCCGCTGTCCTGTGTGGCGATCCATAGGGTGCCCTGATCGTACCGAAGGGCATGCACGGTGCCGGCACGCCAGGGTTTGCGGACATCCGGTATCGTTATGCTTCCGGTGCGGGCATTGAAGCTGCAGATGCCCTGGTCCTGCATGCCCACCCAGAAGAGGTCGTTGCCGGCTGGGGTGAGCACGGTAACCATATAGTCGGGCAGGCCCTGAGCGGGCCCTGTAACCTGCACGGTTTTCCGGTTGCCGGTTACGCGGCAGGTATTGATGCCCTGGTCGGTGGCAGCCAGTACGGCGCCGTTGCCGGTGGCGGCCAGGTCGTGGATGTGCTGGTCGCTGAGTCCGTCTTCTTCATTCAGCAGGTAAAGGCGGTTCTGCTGCAGGTAGTAAAGGCCTTCGCCGGCCGTGCCGATCCAGATGCGGCCGCTGCCGTCTTCGGTAAAACAGGTGATGCGTTTGCGGGGGCTGCCCTCTTCGGGCTCAAAGTAGCGAAGTCTGCCGGCGGGTCCGCGGGCAATGCGGCCGTCGTGCATGCCCATCCACCATTCGCCGCGGCTGTCTTCAAACAGTGCGGTAACGGTGTCGGGGCGGCTGCTGCCCGTTACGGGCAGGGGGTTGAAGCGGCTTCCGTCGAAGCGCAGCAGGCCGTTGGTGCTGCCGGTGTACAGGTATCCGTCCCTCCCAGCGCGCAGGCTGTGCAGGCGGGTGGTTTTTTCCTCGGGGTTAAAAACGTGGTATCCCGGCACCTGCGCGGAGGCTGCCGGCCGCAGCTGCAGCAGTAACAGGCAGCAGAGGATCGTCTGGTATCGGGAACGCATAGGTGAACAATCAGGGGGCTTTCAGATCAGCCTTCACCTCCACTTTGATTTCGGAGGCCAGTTTTTCGTGCACCACTTTGGGGATGGTGATGTTGTGATCGGCGAGCAGCACGGTGAAGGCGGAGCGCAGGCTGATGTTTTTTTCTTTCACCACCAGGTCGGCACGGATGATGCGTTCCTGGGTGATCCCATGCACGGTGAGGTTGCCGCGGGCCCGGATATTGTAGGTGCCCGGCTGGCTGTAGTCAATGTCTTCAATCACTTTTCCATCAAAGCTGGCAAAGGGAAAGCGGTCAGACTCCATATAGTTTTCATTGAAGTGCTCCCTTTGCAGCACGCCGTTGAAACCCCGGAAGCTGCTGACGCGGATGCGGAAGGCAAACTGTTTGCGGCCGATGTCCATCAGGCCCTCCAGTTCGTTGCTCGCCGCCTGGATCAGCTCCAGCGGGGCATCGGAGCGGAAAGCGATGCTGCCGTTCTGCACTTTGTACACCTGTGCCGGGGCGGTTTGCAGCGCCAGCAGCAGGCCCAGCAGGCCGAGCAGCCTGAATCGGATCGGCGGGTTCATCATCAGGAAGTTAAGGTAAGCAAATTACCCATGACCTGATCAACGGCTTTTACCGATGGTGAATACGCGGGAGATGTTGAAGCCGAAGAGCACATCGCCTTTCTCCCATTTGCCGGTGGTGCCGGTAATGAAATTGCGTTCGGTCATGCCCGTGCTGTTGGTGAAGTGAAGCTGGAATACGTGTCCGCCGGTTTCGATGTCGAAGCCCACCGACAGGGGATTGGTGGTGCCCGCCACTTTATAATCCGGCAGCTGGTAATAATATTCCACGTTAAAGCTCAGGCGCTTGGTGATCTTTTGTCGTCCCCCGATCCCGATGGCAAACAGGGTATTGGGTTCGGAGGCGAGGGTGGCCAGGTTGCGGTGAATGGCGGTGGGCATGATCTGCAGGGAGGTGCCCTCCGAGAATTTGCGCCCGATCAGCAGCTGGTGGGTGTAGGAGAGGCGGGAGCTGAAATAATTCTGCCGCGTGGGGTCGGCCCAGCGGGTGGAGTTGAGGGCCACGGTGGCCACGTAGCTCACGGTAACGGGCATCTTTTTATCGCCGGATGACTGGCGGAGCAGTTTCATCTTCACAAAGCCGTCGAAGGTTTTCTGGAAGGTACTCCGGCCGATGCCCACCATCAGGTCGCGGGTGATGCCATAATCCAGGCCCAGCCGCATGGTGGCATTGTCCAGGCCGAAAAACTCGTAGCCGCCGCGGTTCAGGGTGCCGAAGCGGTGGGAGATTTTCAGGTCCAGCACGCCTTTGCCGGTATTTTCCACCGAATGTCCGTTGATGAGGCGGGTGGTTTTAAAGGTGGCCGTGGCATACTGGGTGGCGTTGCGGCTGTCGGATTCCTTTTCCAGCTGCGCCATCAGGTCGGTGGTATCGGGTTGCTGGGCCAGGGCGGCGCTGCTGATACAGGCTAAAAGCAGACTGAGCGGGGTTCGCATCATGAGCGGCTGATTTTATGGGTTTTTCAGAGTTGCTGATCGTAGAGGCAGTTCACGGTAATTTCAATGCTTTTGGCAATGTTTTTCTCCACCAGTTTGGGCACTTCAATTTTGTAATCGGCGAGGGTAACCTTGAATACGGCATGGCCGGTAACCTTGCCGCCTTTCACCGTGAGGGTGCCCGGGGTGCTTACTTTATTGGTGACTCCGTGCAGGGTGAGGTCGCCGCTCACGGTTACGGGATAGGCGCCATCGGCAGTGAGCTTCAGTTTGTCAATACCGCTGATGTTCCCTTTAAAGGTTGATTTGGGGAACTTGTCGCTTTCCATATAGTTTTCATTAAAGTGCTCTTCCATCAGGGCCTTGGGAAAATGAAAGCCTTTCACCAGCAGGGAGAACTGCAGTTCGCCTGTGGCGAGGTTCAGTACGCTCATCACCTGGTTGTTCTCGGCCTTGATGTCTTCCATATCCGTTTTGGAGAAGAAGCTGATGGTGCCGTTTTTGGTGTACACTTTTTGTGCGTTCAGGAGCTGGCTGCCGAGGATCAGCAGCAGGGGCAGTAATGTCTTTTTCATGATGATGTGTTTGAAGGATTTAATTATTGGGTGCGCCGCTGTTGATCCAGCACTGGATCGCGTTGATCTGCTGGTTGGTCAGCGGGCCGGAGGGCGGCATGGTTTTTTCGGTGAGGGCCCGGGTCTGGATCCGGTCTTTGGCTGCGGCCACCTGGCTGTAGGTCTGCAGCACGATGCCGCCCGAGGCGGTGGCGTCGTGGCACCCGGTGGTGGCGCACTGGCTGCTGATGATGGGCGACACATCGGCGCTGAATTTGGCAGACAGGGTGCTGCAATCCACGGCTGTATTGCTGCCGGGGTACAGCAGTTCTTCTTTGTCGTAGTAACAGCCGGCCATCAGGAACAGGAGGGTGCTGCCGGCAGCCCATTTTTTCAGGTGAGCGGTGATCATGTGTTTGGCTGATTTAATTGTTGGGGGCACCGGCCGCGATCCATTTGCGGATGGTGGCAATTTTACAGTCGCTGAGTTTGGCTCCGTTTTTCGGCATGGCGCTGAAGCCGGCTGTGTGGCTGATGGAGCCCATCAGTGCCTCCAGATCGGCCTGTTCTTTTACGCCGTCGTAAGTGCTGAGATCGATGAATCCGCCGGTGGAGGTGGAACCGTTATGGCAGCCCAGGCAATGTGTTTGCAGGATGGGCCGCACTTTCCCGCTGAAGGTAAAGGTGCTGGTGTCGCAGACCGGCGCACAGCCGGTGCTGTTGCGGGCGCCCTGGTTGATCCAGTCGGCGATTTTACCGATCTGCTCAGCGCTGAGCGGTGCATTGGGCGGCGGGGGCATCCGGTCGTTGCCGCTTTCAAGCAGCACCCGGTACACTTTACTGCCGGCCGCGTTACCCGGTCTAATGCCCTTGGCCACAATGTTACCATAATTATCCAGCCGGTAACCCTCTTCCCGGGTAATGGCATCGTGGCAGCCTGATTTGGCACAGTTGCTCTGGAAGATGGGCAGGATATCGGATTCGAAGCAGATTTCATTGCTGCCCCCTCCGCTACCGCCGCCACCCGGGGTTTGCGGGATTTCATGCTTGCAGGCGGTGAGCAGGGCGCCGCACAGCAGGATCAGGATGTTCTTTTTATCTATCATATCAGTAGCTGTAAATTTAATTATTGGCATAACACCTCAGCATATACAAATCACCCGGTATGCCCAGATCGGGATCGGAGGGTTCCATTCCGCCACAGATTCCTTTAATGGTCACGGTTTTCCCGGGTTCAATGCCGGTTGCCACCCCTTCAAAAGTGCAATTCACAAAGGCCCCTTCCTGATCGGTTGCCAGGAATGCCACCGTTTGCTTTTGCAGGTTTTGCGAAATGCGCAGCACCTCTCCTTTAACGAGCAGAATCTGCTCAAGATAATCCCGGCGTGCCTTTGCCGAATCTGTACTGAATACCCGGTATAATTCACGGGCCCCGATTTCCACCGCCTTTGCGTTCTCCACTGTGCGGTGCGGTTTATTCCAGAGCGTGTACACGGTGAATCCGCCTGCTGCCACCAGGATGCTGATGGCCAGGATGATGTTTCGGGTTCTGTTCTTCATGATGAGCACTTTCGGACAAATCTATTCTATTGTGACTGACTGCCCTTCTCTTGTTTACCGAACCGGAAAAAAATGCAACCGAACCGGTAAAAGCCATGGATGAGGCAACTGATTATTCAACCGTACAGGGCAAGGTCTGCTGCCAGCCATCCTGCGCTATCCGCATATAGTAGATGCCGGATTGTGCCGGCAGGGGCAGGGAGCAGGTACTGGCGCCGGCCGGCAACCGGTAAGTTTTGCGGGAACAAAGCCGGCCGTCAGCATAATACAGGGATACCGATACAGGCCCGCTGCTTTCTGTACCCATTTCAAATTGCACCACCGTGCCGGCCTTCAGGGGATTGGCATTCATCAGTTTGATCCAGTGCGCCCCCGGTAAAAAGCTCACCTTGCGGATTCCGGAATATGTTATCCGTCCGTCTGCATCCGTCATCTTCAACCGGTAATACAGTTCATGCCGGTTGCCGGAAGCCGGGTGCAAGTCGCTGAGTGAATAGTTTTGGGTGCTGCCTGAATAACCCGCTGCCGCCACGCTGCCTTTTTCCGTCCATTCATGACCATCGGTGCTGGATTCGAGGGTAAAGAGCGCCGTGTTTTCCTCCAGGCTGGTCGACCAGCTGGCCACTACGGAAACGCCTTTCACCGTTGTTACTTCAAAATGGCTGAGGGATACCGGTACCACAGAGAGGGAGGCGTCCACCGTTTTGGTATAGATATAGTCGCCGGATTCATTTCCGTTGTTATCGCCGGCATTTCCGGTGATGTAGAAACGGATGTTGGCTTCCTTACCGGTGGGCGCGGCAGGGGCTGTCCAGGTGAGATTGGAAAAAGTATAGGCGGCTGCGTTAGCGGTAACCGGTGCTGCAGCATGACTCAGTTCTGCGGTATTCCCGGTGATGGTTCCTTTGAGGGAGGCATTGGCATTGGCGCTGCTGAAACTGCCCACTACCATATTATCCGTGGTGTTCACCGCCTTGATGGCAAACCCCCATACTTTGCGGTTGGCGGTTGCGTGGTTGATGGTGATGCTGAAGGTATAGGCGCGTCCGGCGCTGTAGGTGCCCGAGGGCAAGCCGGTAACGGTAATGCCCCCCCCGGCAGTATTCATGCTGAAATCGCCATGGCAACTGGTGCAGTAACGAACCTGGCCGATGCTGGGGGAGGTGGCTTTGGGGGCGCCGGTATAACCGGTTGGGCAATTGGGATTACTCAGCAGCGAGGATGTGGTGTAACCCATGCAGGTAAGGCCGGCGAGGGCCAGCAGGGTCAAACGGTTGGTGAGGTTTTTCATATCAGACAGGTTTTGATGTGCCCGTTTAAACGGAACGCATGGCGGCGTAATGGCAAAAGGTTATCCGGTTTTGCATGACACACCTGAACATTCTGGCCTCAGTGCCGGGTAATCCTGTCTTCATCATCCTGATGGCGCGTGCTGTACGGTGGCTGTGCAGCACAGCGGTTCAGTCGCGCCAACGGGAATGACGGCCTTTATAAAAAAAGAGTATCCGTTAGTGTTAGTTGCCGGAAAGGGAAGGTTTCGGGGATATAAAACGGTCAGGTTTTGCATGATCATTCCGATCATGACCGTTTGAGTTTGACAATTATTATGCCAAAGAAAAGTTTAACAGGCGGTCAACCGCAGTTGCTCCGGTGCTTTACAACACGTTAACAAAAAAGAGGCGTTTAACTTCCTGAAGTGATATACTGCTCCACCGGGATGCGGTTGCTGATGCTGCGGGCGAGGGTCATTTCATCGGCGTATTCCAGTTCGCCGCCGAAGGCGATGCCCCGGGAGATGGTGGTGATTTTTACGCCGCTGCCGCGGAGTTTTTTAGCGATATAATAAACCGTGGTGTCGCCCTGCACGTTGGCGTTGAGGGCAAAGATGATTTCCTGTATGCCTTCTTCCGGCACCCGCCGGATGAGGGAGTCGATCTCCAGCTGATCCGGCCCCACGCCGTCGAGCGGGGAGATGATGCCGCCCAGCACATGGTACCGGCCGTTGAACTGCTGCGTGCTTTCGATGGCAATCACATCCCGGATATTCTCCACCACACAAATGGTTTCGGCTTTTCGCGAGGGGTTGCTGCAGATGTTGCACTGGTCGGTGTCGGAAATATTGTGGCAGCGGCTGCAGAAGCGGATTTCCTCGCGCAGGCGGGCCACGGCGTTGCTGAACTGCTGCACGGCTGCACTCTCCTGTTTGATCAGGTGCAGCACCAGGCGCAGGGCGGTTTTCCGGCCGATTCCGGGGAGCCGGGCAAATTCGTTCACGGCATTTTCCAGCAGGGCTGAAGAAAAAATCATGCTGCAAAGTTAGGCGGCAGGCAGATGTGAAAATCTGCCCCTGCGCAAATGAACCTCAGCGGGCTAGGGATTCCATTCAATATCCTGTTCGTTGTCCCAGTTGGCGCGCACGGCCAGTTTCCGGGGAAGCGGGATCACCCGTTCGGGCTGGCGTTTTTCCCGGTAGTGGCCGGGATCCCAGCGCCCGTTGCGGTTGCGGTCCAGGAGGATGCGGACATCATACTCGCCGGGGTCGAAGCGGGGTTCGTTCCAGCTTTTGCCGCTCACCGCGATGCTCAGGTACAGCTGGTCGTTTTTGTACAGCTGCAGCACCGGGTGCAGGGAGGTATCGAAGCGGGCAAAGCGGAGGGTGAGGTTGCCGTAATCGGCTGCCATTTTGGTGCGGATCCGGAGGGTATCGTTTTTGCCCAGCCGGGCGCCGGCGCTGTCGCTCAGTTTTTCGCGGTCCAGTAAAAGCCGGTATTCGGTGTCTTCGGCCCAGGCCATTTCCACCCGGAGTATTTTGCCGGTGCTGTCGGTTTGGATGCGGGCTTTTTGCAGGGGTCGGTAGGCCGTGTCCGTAAGGGTGACGGCGCCGCTGTCGAGCCGGAGCGGGGCATTGAACTTCAGTTCCAGCGGTTCTTTGAGGCCCTGCCGTTCCCCGTTGCCGGGTGCGCTGTAACGCAGTTTTCGGTCGCTGGCTTTGGTGGCAGCGGCAGGTGCTGCGGAACGGGCGGTTTCTTTCTCCTCAGCATAAGCATACAGGGTTACCGGCTGCACGGTATCCGATACGAGGATGTCTTCATCCGCAAAGCCAAACAGTTCGGTGGGGCTGTTGTAGGTTTTGCCGCCATCGCCGTCTTTGAGGGCATAGAGGCGGTAGCGGCCTGCCGCCAGGTAGTTGAAGCGGAAGGCGCCCTGTCCGTTGGGGCGCGCCATGAAATCGGGTTTGCGGCTGAGCACGGCCGTATCCGGCGCCTCACGGTACAGGTACAGCATCAGGGTGCTGTCGGCCTTGCCGGTTTCGGCCAGCAACACCTGCCCCCTCAGGCTGAAGGAGTCGATGCGGTCGCCGGTGGAAAAGATGTACGTGTAGTTGCGGAAGGGGTTGCCTTCGTTGAGGTCGCGGAGGGAAGCACCGAAGTCGATGGCATAGGTGGTGTTGGGCAGGAGGCTGTCTTTCAGTTTCACGGTAACGGTGCGCAGCCTGAAGCTCACCTGCGGGTTGGATTTGGGCAGGGGCGATACCAGCACATTGTTCTGGGCGTCCTGCACATCAATGTATTCATTGAAGGTGAGGGTGATCTTGTTGCTGTTGAAGTTCAGGCTCCGTTCGGCCGGCTCAGCCTTCAGCAGCACGGGGGGAATGGTGTCTTTCGGTCCGCCCGTGGGGGTGCCGATCTGTGCGCAGCCCGTCAGCACCAGCGGCAGGCTGTACAGCAGCGCAGCGGCCGGGATAAGCAAAAAAAAGCAATGCCTCAGTTTCATGTTGTGGTGCGGTTTTGACCCGGCGGGTCCCGCGGTGATGATTATAAAATGCTTTTCCGCCGCCCGGGTGGCGGCATGCCGCTGCAAACATAGCGGCTTATCCCGATTCCTCCTCCGATTCCAGGTCGTGCAGGGCCACGGCCAGGTGATTGTCTTTCACAAAGCCGCACCAGTGGCAGTCGTCTTTTCCGCAGCCGGTATAAAAATCGCGCGCCTGGATGCGGTTCCATACCCCGGTGAGCTGGCGGGTCACGGTGTCCAGGTCCTGCGGTGTGATGGTGATCTTCTGCCGGCGGTACTGTTTTTTCTGATCGGGCTCCACAAAATCGAATTCGGTGCTCACCACTTTCCAGTCTTTCTGCTCAAAATTGTCGACCAGCAGTTTGTAAAACACCGCCTGCCGCCAATAATCGCCGCCCAGCGGGTCCTTGTCGTCCGGTCCTTTCATCTTGGCCACGGCCTTGTCGAAATCGCCGGTTTTATAATCCACCACGTTGATCTCTTTTCCGTTGAACTCCAGTTTGTCCAGCTTGCCCTTGAGGGGGATGCCGTTTACCTGCACGCCGCGGATATTGCGTTCCACGGCCACGATGCGGTTCCACTGCTGCACATACTGGTTGTAATAACGGGGAAGGATATCCTCACCATACTCCAGGCGGCGGCGCCAGGCTTCCGGGGTGAAGTTTTCGCGGTGCCGTTCCATGTACCAGCGGAAATCCGCCACCAGTGTTTCCGGTGGCGCGAAGCTGTCGGTGCCGCTTTCCTGCATCCGCCGGAAAAGTTTTTCCAGGGCAAAATGCACGGCACTGCCGAAGGCGGTGGCTTCATTCTTGCCGGAGGGGATGCGGATGAGGTTCTGGTAATAAAAGCCCAGGGGGCATTTGAGGTAGCTGTTGAGTGCGGTAACGTTCATCACAAACCGCTCCAGCAGGGGGGTGATGAAATCTTCCTCCGCGGCGGCGATTTCGGGGGCCTGCGCGGTGAACTGCAGGGCCTGGAAGACCATCATCTCTTCGGCGCTGAGGCTGGTTTTCTCCACCGGCAGCGGATGTTGTTCCAGGATTTCGGCGATGAACATCGACGGCTCCATCTCTTTGCCGTCATTACGGAAACGGGCATACGAAATATACAGGTGCTGTTCGGCGCGGGTAAGGGCTACATAAAACAGGCGGCGCAGTTCTTCGAGGTCGCGGGCGGGGCCGCTGGCCACACTGCTGAAGAGGGTGTCGGGGAGTTTGTATCCCCCGCCGGGCTTGCGTTTTTTCTCCCACCAGGCGGCATTGGTGCCGGCCAGGAACACGTATTCAAATTCCAGCCCCTTGCTGCCATGGGCGGTGAGGAGGTTAACGCCGCGCTCGCTGCCCGATACCTGGATCATGGGCAGGGGGAGTTCTTCTTTCTCCATCAGGTCGATGATGCTGATGAGCCCCGCGAGATTGAGCGAGGGGTTGCGGGCGCACTCATCCTTGATGAAATCGAAGAGGGCGGTGAGCAGCTGCATCAGCTGGATTTTATCGGGCTGCCGCATCACATGCTGCAGCACGCCGGCCTGCCTGATCAGGTGGTCGGTGAGTTCCAGGAGGGTAACATTGGGCACCTCCGCAATCAGCAGTTCAAGGAAAGCGGAGGCATTTTTCAGCCCTTCGTGCAGGCCGTTGTCAAAGAGATGCTGCGGGGCGGCCTTGGCCCGCTCATACAGCAACCGCCGCAGCGACACGGCTTCCCCGCTGTTGCGCTGCCGGCTCACCTCCACCGTGAGGCGGGCAATTTCCATCGGCGGAATGCGGTAAAAATCGTAGTGCAGGATTTCGAACAGCAGTTCATCGCCGCCGTAGGGGATGTCGTGCTCCGACTGCAGGTAGCGGAGCAGTTGCAGTATTTTACGGATAAAGGGCTGCTGCAGGATATTGATGCTGCGCTTGCTGTACACCGGTATGCCCATCAGCCGCAGGTAGGCGGCCAGTTCCTCCCCGAATTTGTTTTCCTTATAGATCACCGCGATGCGGCCGGGCACCGTGCCGCCATCGAGCAGGGATTTGATCAGTTGACTGATGCCGGCCATCTCTTCTCTTACCGACAGGTATTCGGTGATGCGGGGCTGATGGGTGAGGTGACTGATTTTATCGTTGGCGGCCACCAGTTCTTTGCTCAGCCCGGGCAGTTGTTTCACCAGCCTTTCGTCATTGCGGCCGATCAGGGTTTTGGAAATATCGAGGATGGGTTGTGTGCTGCGGTAGTTGCTGGTGAGCACCACGGTTTTGAGGTGGTTGACGTATGCTTCCGCAAAGCCCAGCATGTTTTCCACATTGGCGCCCTGGAAGCGGTAGATGCTCTGGTCGTCATCCCCCACCACAAAGATGTTGGGCTTATCCCAGTAGCTGATCAGCAGCTGCACCAGGCGGTTCTGGGTGCCGCTGGTATCCTGGTATTCATCCACCAGGAGGTACTGGAATTTTTCCTGGTACGCGGCCAGCAGGGCGCGGTTGTTTTCAAATACACCGATCACCCAATTGATCATGTCGTCAAAATCATACCGGTTGCGCTGGCGCATCAGCTGCTGGTAGCGCGGAAACTCCAGCACGGCCGCCCGCAGTTTCTCCATTTTGTTTTTTTCCTCCTCTATTTTTTCCTGCTTCAGGTCGCCGGCATTGAACTGCTTGTATTTTCTCCTGTACACAAATTCATCGCGGGTGGGCAGACTTTCCAGGTAGGCATCGATGCAGCCGCTGATGAATTCCGGCGTCCAGCCCTCCCGCTTCATGGCCGAGAACAGTGCCCGGAGATTGCCCACTTCAAAATACACATCGCCCCGGTACCGCTTCAGCGGATGGTTTTTGGGCAAGGTGTCGATCAGCTGTTTGAAGAGCTGGATGGCTTCCAGGTCGGAGAGGGGATCGAGGGCTGTTTTTTCAAAAAGCGAAAGGTTGTCCTGGATCACATCGTTGCAGAAGGCATGGAAGGTATAGATGTTCACCTTGTAGGCATCGGCCCCGATGAACTGCTGCAGCCGGCGGCGCATGGCAATGGCGCCGGCATCGGTATAGGTGAGGCAGAGGATGTTTTCGGGCTGGGCATCGGTTTCGAGCAGGATCTTACCGATGCGGGCCGCCAGGATCTGTGTTTTACCGGTGCCGGGACCGGCTATCACCATCACCGGACCCTCAATCGTATCCACGGCCACCTGCTGGCGTTCGTTGAGCTGCCGGTAGGTATCGTTGAACTGCTGCTGGAGTCGTTGCTGGTAGGTTTGCATAATCCGGAGGTTACTGATGGAGGCGGATGCTGCAAAAATGCCCTTTTTCCATGGCTTGCTCAAATAATCGGGCGGCGGTTTAACAAAATTGAGCGGCGGGTGTTATTCTCCAAACACCGCTATGAGCAAAGTGTATTCCCTCAAAACCGTGCAACAGATTCCCGTGAGCCTGGATACCGCCTGGTCTTTTTTCAGCAATCCCGCCAACCTGCAGCGCATCACGCCCGGCCATCTCGGCTTCCGCATCATATCGGAGCACCATGGCGATACGATGTATGCCGGGCAGATCATTGAGTACAAGGTGAGCCCCCTGCTGGGCATTCCCCTCTACTGGATGACGGAGATCACCCATGTGGAGCCGGGCCGTTTCTTTGTGGATGAGCAGCGTTTCGGGCCCTATAGCTTGTGGCATCACCAGCATCATTTCCGCGAGGTGCCGGGAGGGGTGGAGATGACCGACATCGTGCATTACAAGCTGCCGCTGGGCTTCCTGGGCGATCTTGCGCACGGCCTGATGGTGCGGAAGCAGCTGAAAGAAATCTTTGATTACCGGTTCCGCGCCGTGGAAGAATTGTTTGTAAACAGCTGAGGCCCGGGCTTGTACAGCGCAGGCATTCCCCGTACATTGATCAGGAATCCCGCTTTTGCGATTCAATACTTATGACAGGCTTGCTGAAAAAAGGGGCTGATCCTCGCGGATGCAGCCCCTTTTTATTGGATGCGTTGGTGATCAGCCCGGCATGCGGCTGATGTATTTTTCCATCTGTTTAATCTGGTCGGCAATCGGGGGGGTGGAGGGCTTCAGGGCCTTGGCTTTGCGGAAAAAGTCCTTGCCTGCCCTGAATTCCCTTTTGTTGATCATGATGGAGGAGAGCTGCAGGTAAGCAGCAGCTTCGTTTTCTTTATCAGGCAAACCCGCGCGGATGGCGGCGCGGATATAACTCTCCGCCTGTTTGAAATCGCTTTTCTGCAGGGCCAGCATGCCCAGCTGCAGTTTGTTGGCGCCTTCGGCCTGTTTCATCTGGTCGCCGAGGATGCTGCCGCCGCTCATCAGGTCCTGGCTCTTCTTCAGGTTTTTCTCTGCCGCTTCAAAATTCTGGCTGGCCATTTCCAGGTTGCCTTTCAGCTGGTAGTACACCGAGCGGATGGGTTTGATGAGCAGGCCGGGGAACCAGATGGAGTCCAGCACCTTTTGGGCGCCCTGCATATCGCCGGTTTCCATATACCCCTGGATCAGCCGCAGGGGCCCGATCAGGAAATGGCCCAGGATGCAGATCACGGCCAGCAGGTACAGCACAAAGGAAGGCCAGAATCCGGCCTGGATATTGGTGAAAATGGCCAGCGCCAGCAATGCGATGCCCAGCCACAAACGGTATTTAACAAAGAGGTTCAGCCACTTCATGAGATGTGCAATTTTTGGACCGCAAAGATAGGGTGCGGGAGGCAAGAATGAGAAGAAAGGCCGGCAGGTTACACCCAGTTGTTTTTAAAGGCCAGGCTGATAACCTGCGCTTTGCTGGTAACATGGAGTTTGCTGTACAGGTTGGCGATGTGTTTCCGCACGGTGAGTACACTGAGGGAAAGTGCTACCGAAATTCTTTTGGCATCCCAGCCATTGATCATCAGCTGAAGGATTTCCTGTTCCCGTTCTGTCAGGGATTCAGGCATCGACTCTGGTTCTTTTTCCGCTACCACTGCTTCCATCCGCCCCAGTAACTGAAGGGTTTTCCGGGCAATAGCCGGACTCATGGGTGCGCCTCCGGATTCCAGGATGTTCTGCACGGCTTCCCGGATCACCTGGGCCGGTTCATGTTTCAGCAGGTAACCGGACGCGCCGGCCCGGATGGCTTCAAACACTTTTTCATCGTCATCAAAGACGGTGAGTACCACAAAATGTACAGGAGGATACAGGGCCTTCGCTGTCCTGATCGTTTCAATGCCATTCAGGCCAGGCATTTCCAGGTCCATGAATATCAGCTCCGGCAGCAACTGATGCGGCAGGTTTTTCAATTCTTCGAGGCACTGATGACCATTGGCCGCGGTGAACAATACCTGCAGTTCAGGATATAGCTGCATCTTCTGCATAAAAGTATGCAGATTAACCAGGTTGTCTTCCACCAGTGCGATGCGTATGCTCATGCCGTTTTATTGTTGACCGGGGTACAGGATAAATTTCTATTCTTTTCCCTGTACAAGGTATAATTAATTTGTAGTAGGCCGGATGATTAACCGGGTACCTCCTTCCGGTGGATGTTGCCAGGAGGCTATCCACCCCGCTTCCCGGCTCCTGTTCCGGATATTGTTCAGTCCGTTCCCGGCTTTCCCGTTTTCATCACCCGGCATTCCCCGGCCGTTATCGGTAATGCTTACCTGCCATCCGGTGTTGCTGCTGATCCGGACAACCACCCGGTCGCCGCCGCTGTGCCGCAGGGCGTTAATGATCCCTTCCTGCAGTATTTTGAACAGGTGAAGGGCTTGTAACGGCGGCAGTTGCCGGTCGGTGAGCAGCTGTTCCTCCACATCCAGGGACACTCCGGGATAACTGTTCTGCAGGCGTTGCATGAAAACTTTCAGCCGGTCGCTGATAGCCGTAAGGGAAAGTGATTCCTTATTTAAAACCCAGATACTGTCATTCAGCTGTGAAACAATAGACTGCGCATTTTTTTTCAGTTCCTCCACCACATCAGTACCGCCTCCGTTGGAAATGCGGTCGGCATTGGCGGCAATAGCTGCTGCATAGGCCCCCAGGTTATCGTGCAAATCCGCTGCGATCCTTTTTCTTTCTTCCTCCCTGGCCAGCAGTACGGCTTTGTCGGCCTGTCTTTTTTCCTCCATGCGGGCCAGTTGCAGTTGCTGCTGTTGTTTTCTTCTGCTGTTGCGGTAATAGATGAATCCCAGCAGCGCTCCAAACAACAGTAAGCCGAGTGCCCCGTACATCCAGTAGGTTTTCTGCACCAGATCGAGCCGTTGACGCATAATCGTGTTTTCTTTCTGCTTCAGTTCATATTGTGCCTGCAGGCCTGAAAGGGCTTCCGCGCTGTTGAGGCTGTAGAGGGTATCTTTCAGCTGGATAATCGTATCCAGTGTCTGGCTGCATGCCTGAAAATTGCCGGATGTACGGTAGTTCTGAGCCAGTGTTGAATACAGAAAAATGAGTTTGGAGTAGAGCTTATGGGCGTTGGCGATGGCGATTCCTTCCCGGATTACGGCCACCCCTTTTTCCTGCTGCCCGTTGCTGGCATAGAATTTTCCCAGCTGTGCCAGATCGGATACCACGTAAAAAGGATCCCCGATTTTCCGCCGGATATCCAGTCCTTTTTTTAACTGTTCTTCTGCTTTACGGATATTACCCGAGTCGATGCAGATATCCGCATAAATATGATAAGCGTTGCAAAGGAAGGTAAGTTCCTGTTCGGTTGTTGCCTGTGCGATGGCGCGGTTCACATAAAGGCTTGCGGAATCATTCCTTCCCAGGCTGTTAAATACTGCGGCAATATTCGAGTTCAGTACGGCGGGTTCCGGTAGTTTTCTCAGTTTTTCATTCACCGCCAATGCTTTCCGGAACCAGTTCAAAGCTTCCGGATAAGCGTTCAGCTCCATATAAATCCAGCCAGCCTGGATCAGCGCTTTTACCTGTTCCTCCGCCCATTTGTTTTGCTCAGCATCTTCCAGCAGGGACAATACATTTTCCAGGGCTTCCCTGAGGCGGTTCTGGCGCACCATCAAACCGGTGATGGCCAGCCTGATTTTCCAGTGCAGCGGGGGTATCCGGCGGAAGGCTTTATCCAGTACGCATGCTTTGGCGAGGGCCAGGGCACTGTCCGTCATCCCCTTTTTGCTGAGATTTAAAATGTTGAAATATTGTACCTGGGGAAAGAGGTTCCGGTTATCGGGCAGGGCGGCCAGGCGTTGTGCCGTGGTGATATATCCGCTGAGGCTGTCGGCCGGCAGCGATCCATATTGTGAGCAGATGGACAGCAGCAGGGATAACTGTGCCTGTGCGCCCGGACGCCCTTGGTATAACTGCCTGCGGAGGCTGTCGATACGCGTGGTTTGGGCAACGCTCACCTCGGCGCCGGCCCAAAGGGTAACCAGGAGGATAATAAGGCGCAAACCATTTGATTTTGGTGTAATTAAAAGTACAACAATCCTGCAGTTGCAAACCGACTACTACAAATTAGGTATAACCGCACCTGCCATATTTCCTCAATTTTACATGGATTGATTTTAATATCCGGGTATCCATGCAAAGATCATTGACCTCTCGCTTACCTAAATCCAGTGCCAGGGGAATTCATCATTATGCGCAATATTTATCCCGGTTTATGTTTCCTTTGCTGGTGCCTGCTTTTGCCGATTCGGCATTTACAGGCAACACCTGCCCCGCCTCTCAATGATGCCTGTTCGCAGGCCCTGCAGATTGCTGTACCCAACGGCGGGTTCGGGCTGGGCAATTTTACCTCGGTTCAGGCAGACCTCACAGATGCTACGGTTGAATCAGGCGAATCTTTTGCGCCCGCGATTTTTGTGGCGGGCCTGGATAAAAAATCAGTCTGGTTCCGTTTCCGCATTGCTACTATCCGGGCCGTACGGGTTACCCTCACGCAACCGGGTAACAGTATAACCGCCGGCGACGCCGGCTTTACCGTGTATCAAACCGGCGCCTGTGTACCGGGCAACAGTGCCATCAGTACGAAACTCACCCCGATCGTTACATTTGGCAATACCTATCATCCCTGTGTACCCGCCGGGGATTACCTGATACAGGTGTCTTCCAACTTCAATGCCAACGGCGCCATCCAGGTGCAGGTGGAGGTCACTGATCAAACCGGCGCGGCCTACGATCATCCGGCACAGGCTTTCGCGTTTGATACGGTTCGTTTCTATGCCAACCGGGTGGATTTTAATACCGAATGCCAGTCCATAGAGGATTCTACTGAAATCTGCAGCGCTTTTGCCGATCCCTACCGGTATCACAAAACCGCCTGGCTCACATTTACCACGCCTGATTATTTTGATTATATCGTAGTGCAGCTGTCCAGTACCAATGGCAGCTATTTTCCTTCCTCTAACGGTTATTCTGTACAACGCAGCTTTGGCTACAGTCTTTACCAGGGGAACGCGGTGAATACCCCCATCCCCGGTTTAAACCGGCTGTATGGATGTGATTCCCTTTCAACAGACGGATACTATGCTGCCTACCGGGTATATAAGTGCGGCGAGCTGCAAACGGCTACCACGTACAGCATCCAGGTATTCATCGACAAGGATTTCAGGGATGATATCCGGATAGGCATCCTGGTCGGGGGGCGGGGGCCTTCAAGGGCGCCCACTCCGGCTGCCGGTTCTATCCCGGCACCCAACGCCATTGGTATCCTTCCGGCTTCCCCGGATGGCACCCAGACGTATATCGATGAGGTTTGGGGATGCAACAGCCGGCACAGTAATTACAACTGCGGTCCGGCTATGCCCGACAGTGGCCTGCTTTTCAACGGTACCCGTTATCCGCTCAGCAGTTTTTTCAGCTTTACCCTGGCGGGCGCCGCTGCCGTCAGTTTTCACGCATTTGCCACCCAGTGCGGTCCGCCTCCTGTTACCAGCGTATACCGGCAGGGCGCTCCCGCTGCCTGTAACGGACTGGATACAGCCCTGCTGCTCGGGAGGTTCACCGGCAGCAGTACGATGGATTGCCTGGAGCCTGGCAACTATATTGTACAGGTAAGCGGACAGGATGCCACTTCCTGGTATGGACAGTTTTCAACCAATACGCCCTTATACAACTATGAACAATGTCTCAGCAGCAACCTGGGCACGGCATTCCGGCTCGATCTGCGCGCCTATTCCCGGAAAGATGCCAACCGTTTTGCGCTGGCAACCCCCGGAGCTGTGGATTCGGTGAATGCGACTGCTGGGATATTCCAGCCACTGAGTCCCGGGATACCCTATATAAGCGCTCCTGACACCATGGGTTGCCAGAATACCCTTCTGCCGGCCGATACAAGTTGCGGCCCGGTAAATACCAAGGCCATCTACCGGCAGTTTGCTGTTGGCGACAGCGGGGTGGTGGATCTGTCGGGCCTGCAGAATCCCTGGTGGACCAGCTGGCGCTACCGCTTGTACCAGGGAGATGCGGCGGCACTGGCTTCGGCCCAGAACCTGTTTGCATTTCCCCAGCGGTTTACCGGCCTGAAGCCTGTTTCCGACTGTATGGACGGGAACACCCAGTGTTACAATAAAACCGTATGTGTAACCCCGGGGTCCTATACACTGGTAACGATGGGCGGTATCGGCGATGTGGGCAGGACCGACCGTCCCACACTCACGTTTACGGCTGTACGCACCCGGCATGCCAACCCTTTAAATGCGCAGGATATGGGTAACCTATGGGATACCCTGGGGCCGGGCGGGGGTACCCTTACGTCCGACCTGGATGCCTGGAGCTGTGATGATAATGCCGTGCCCATCAACGGATACCAGCCCTGTATGGTGGGTGGCCGTCCGGCTACCAAGGCCATTTACCGGCAGTTTTACCTGAAACAACCTTCCCTGGTAAGGATTGAAGTGCCCTATTACTGGTACTGTGCCAACCGGGCATATGGCTTTAAAACCTTATTTTCAGGCAAAGCATCGGATGGGCTGGCCGGATTAACGCCGGTAAGCAATGGCTGGAGCTGTTTTCAGTTTACCGCAGGCGCTACCTCCGGCTGCGACCTGCTGCCGGCGGGCTGGTACACGGTGGTGTCGTATAACCATGGCCCTTCCTACGACAGTACCCTGCGGGGTATCAACCTCGAAAGCCGGTACAACAGCGCCGTGAGTTATTATGATGAGTTCAGGATCACGTTAACGCCTACCTGCCCGGGCCCGGCGTTTAACCGACCTTACAAGGCTTCCGTAGCCGCTGGCAGCCAGCCTCACCTGATACAGCCGGCAAACCGGAATGGACATACCGCAGCTTTTCCCCGCACCGACAGCTCCTATGCCCTGCCTGCGGAATTTTTTAACTGCACCGTTGATACGCCTTTCAGCAGTCATCCCGTTGCTGCCTGTAATGCCGCTGCCAACCGGGTGGCTTATTATGTATTCCAAACAACCCGGGAATGCTACCTGTACATCCATTCGGGCGGATATGCGGCAGCGTTATATGACCGGGATGTCCGTACTGACTCATCCCTCTTCAACAGCCTCCGGCCCCTGCAGCCCTGTACCAGCAGTCCGGGATACCTGCAGTACTGCTATTTTCAGCCGGGAACCTATACACTGGTCATCTTTGCGTCTGATGCCAATGTATGCCAGTCGGTAACCCCGGTGATCATGGCAGAAACCATCGGATTTTCCCGGTTTGATTTCGCGGCACGTGCGTACGACTTCGGTGATATTCCCCCGGATGCCATTTACCATTACGGGAAACCCGGGGATGTGAATCCTTTGAACCCGCTGCGCAAACCCAGCAGCGACCTTTTCTATTGTACCACCGGCGCTGACAGCAGCAACCCCGGTGATCCCGTCTGCTTCACCAGGCTCAACCCGAATGTGTATAACAGCGGTCCCAATAAGCCCCTGTATGATTCCGCTTTCTCACCGGATAATGGTCCGGCCCGCCGCAACCTCTGGTACACGTTTGTCATTAATCACCCGGGTGATGTGAAAGTGAAAGTAGAAAACAAACACGACCTGCGTGGTTACCAGCCCAGGTTTGCGGTATATAAAAGCAATGTGGATGCCAGTCTGCCCTTCAATACTTTGGTAAGCAGCGGGCAGGTGGATTCCACCACCGCGCAGGGACTGAGCCTGGTTGGCGTGAACCAGATTATCTACTGGCCCGGCTACTGTTTCCAGACCGATGATGAAGTGAGTTTCTACCGCGATCCCTGTTCGGCTGTGCCTACCCGTTACTATGTACTCGTGGAAAATGTAAATGCTAATCCCAATGAACCGGGCGGCACCCTTCCCAATACGCAGATTGAAGTGTCGGTGATGGTGGATTCTGTTAACCTGGTGCTGCCAAAGTTTGATCATTATTACCAGGCCGGCAATATCGGCACGGTAGGGGTGGGTACTTTTACGGGAGAAACGGATAACTATTCCTGCGCCACCTGGGACCCCTCTGATCCCATTTATTACTACGGAACCAATCCCACCTGCCGTAAAACACTCTGGTATAAGTTTACTTCTACCATTACCGGTAATGTACGTTACCGCGTTTATATTAACGGCACGGTTAAATATGACTATTACGATGTGCAGATTTTCCAGGAATTGATACCCGGCGACTCCACCACCCGGGGCCTCGAAGTAAAGGGATACACTGCTTATTACGATAACAGTACCAATTCCTACTGGGCGGAAACCTGTGTGGCGCCGGGAACGTATTACCTGCTGGTGACCGGCTGCGGCCAGCTCAACCAGTACGTGTATCCGCAGATTCAGCTGGTGGAGAATATCGGCGACTTCTGCAGCCGGGCGGTGCCCGCTTCGGTAAATGGACCCGGCAGTGCATCGGCTTCTGTGCTGGTGAATTGTCATACAATCGGAAGTGATTACGGAGAGTTCGGACCCTCCCTGACCTGCCCGGAGAACGGGGTTACCCGGCAATACAAATCCAGCTGGTTCCGGATGGATATAGGGGGGACAGATACATTGGATGTAACCACCTTCCTGGTGGAGAACACCAACGCCGCCTCTTCGGATATCAAGTACCGGATGATGACCGGCGACTGTGGCGCGATGCAGGAGCAGAGCTGTGTACTGGATGCCCTTACCCAGAATACCTACCAGTGCCTCGCACCGGGGCAGAGCTATTACATCCAGGTATTTACACCTGTCACGAAATTCAACCAGGCGGTAACGGGTAATATTGAACTGCGCCTGTCAGCCGTTGTGCATACGGATACCTGTTCACCGCTTACCAACTGCCTGGCCACTGCTAATTTTCTTTCCGTCTTCGACTGCATGCAGGATGACTCCGTGAAGTTTGTCAATTATTCCACCTACGGCACCTCGATTCGTTACCAGTGGCATTTTGGCAACGGGAACGCGGTGTCCGATGCGGTATCCCCCTCTTACCTATATCCTCCCCTGCCCCGTGATACCAGTTACCAGGTAAAACTGGTGGTGGAGAATACCGTTTGCGGAAGGAAAGATTCTGTCACCCGTTCTGTTTTTGTTCCCGGCCGGCCCTATATTGAATTCGGGCCGGATGTGTCCAGCTGTAACGGAACCGCCTACACGCTTTCTGCCGCCTCACACCCCGGCGCCACCTGGCTCTGGAGTAACAACAGCACCGCCGATACCCTGCGGCTCTCTGCCCCCGGCAGTTATACGGCATGGGTACAGGCAGACTACAATAATTGCCGCAGCCGGGATACCGTGCAGGTGGTCATCAGCCCTGTACAGGCAGCACCCCTCCGCCAGGCGGTGATCTGTACCGATCAGGCTCAGCTCAGTGCCGACCGCAGCCTGTCTGGTCTGACCTACCGCTGGAATACGGGCGCTGTCACACCGGTCATCACTGTGCAGCAACCCGGCATATACTGGGCCGACCTGCAGTATTACAGCTGCACTTACCGCGATTCCTTTTCTGTGAGCAACCTCAATGATGCGGATCCGCTGGGAGACGATACCACGGTTTGCCTGAACGGTAACGGTTATACGATCAGGGCGGATGCGAGCGGCGCGCAGGGTTTTCGCTGGAATGACAACAGCACGGCCGATAGCCTGTTGATACAGTCGCCGGGCACCTATCATGTAACCATTCAGTATAATGGCTGCCAGGTGAGTGACACGGTGCAGATCAGCGCTTTCCCGCCATCATTGCAGGAAGTGCGCGATACATCTTTCTGCAGTGGCAACTCGTTGCAGTTACCGTGGGGCCTGCAGGTGCAGCAGCCCGGTGATTACCGGGATACCCTTCGGTTTACAGGCGGTTGCGACAGCCTGGTTCGCCTGTACCGGGTGAGTGTGCATCGCCAACCTGCGCTTGGTCCGGATACCACGGTGTGCCTGGTAACACCATTTGTGCTCAATGCTGCCACTCCCGGGGCGCTGGACTACCGCTGGCAGGATGGCAGTACAGGCAACAACTTCCCGGTAACCACACCAGGGTTGTATTGGGTGGAAGCGCGTTTTGCCACCTGCACTGCGCGCGACAGCATCCGGATCAGCGGGGCGACGGCTCCCGCACAGATCAGTACTGATACCAGTACCTGCAACAGCAGCCTGCTCCTGCCCTGGGGCCAGTGGGTGAATGCCGGTGGTGTATACCGTGATACCGTACGCAATAGTTTTGGTTGCGACAGTCTGATCCGGCAGTTCAGGGTCACCCTGCTGTTGCCGCCCCAGCTTGGAGCAGATACAGCTCTGCAAACCTGCGGGGTGATCCCGGTGGATCTTACCCGCCTGTTCCCTGCCGCCGATGTGAATACGTGGACAACAGCAGGCACACCGGTATCGGATCCCTCCGCTGTAACAACGGCCGGCACCTACCGGCTGGTGGCCTTGAATAACAACGGTTGCTCGGATACGGCATGGGTTACGCTGCAACAGTTAGCGCAACCGCAACTGGGCGCCGATACACTACTGACCCGCTGCTCACCCGCTGCCGTGAATCTGACCTCCTTCTATCCTGTATCCGGTTTCAGTACGGAATGGACCCTCAACGGAAACCCGGTAGCCCTTCCTTCGGTTGTATCCCAGTCAGGGATTTACCGGCTGAGGGTATTCTCAGCGGAAGGCTGTGCAGATACGGCCTATCTAACGCTGACGGTTAACCCCACACCGGTACTGGGCGCCGACAGGGATACCAGTCTTTGCAGTCCCGCAGTTATTAATCTTCTCCAGTTATATGTAACCACCGGTCTGCAGGCTTCATGGGACCAGAACGGCAGCGCGGTTATCAACCCGCAGGCTGTTGGGACCAGTGGTCAGTACCGGCTGATTGCGCAAAACAATACAGGATGTGCAGATACCGCCATGGTCAACCTGCAGCTTAACCTTTCGCCGGTACTGGGTAATGACAGTGCACTGACCCTGTGTGCACCCGCTGCTCCTGATCTTACACAGTTCTTCAATACCGCAGGGCTTCAAACCAGCTGGACGCTGGACGGTGTTCCCTTTAATCAGCCGGCGTCTGCAACGGCTTCCGGCCAGTATCGCCTGATCGCAGTTACCCCGGAAGGCTGTGCCGATACGGCCACCGTATTGCTTACCCTGCATCCCCGCCCGGTGCTGGGCAACGACAAGCTCGTGCAGATTTGCCCGGGGAGCCGCCTTGACCTCAGCAGCTTTTATACAACGGGTAATTACAGCCTGACCTGGTATGCCGGTGCAGCAGCCATTCCATCACCACCTCTCGTCCGGGATCCCGGTCAGTACCGGGTGGAGGCTGTGAATACATTCGGTTGCCGGGATACCGCCATGCTGACCCTGGGATGGCTGGCAGCGCCTGTGCTGGGGCCGGATATCAGTGACGTCTTCTGTGCCGGCTCTCTGTACAACCTGGATACGGTAAGGGTTACGGGAAACCTTACCCGAATCTGGACACTTTCCGGATTGCCTGTCAATAACCCTGCGGCCATTACCGAGGCAGGGGTTTATCAGCTTCAGGCCACCAACCTGCAGGGTTGCAGTGATACGCTGCAGCTCTCGCTCACCGAACTGCCTTTGCCCGTACTGCAGATCAATAACCCCGCGCCGCTCTGCCTGCCGCAACAGGCTGATCTTACGGCCCCGGCTGTTACAGCGGGATCTACCCCGGGCCTGTTCTTTACATACTGGACGGATGCCGCCGCCCTGGATCCGCTGCCGCAACCCGCCGCCGCCGGTGAAGGCCGCTATTATATCAAAGGCTCATCTGTGAACGGCTGTAGCCGCACTGGTGATATAACGGTGAGCAGTTATCCGGTTCCGGTTGCCCATGCCGGTGCTGATCGGGCCCTTTGCTTCGGGGATAGTGTTTTGCAACTGAGCGGATTTGCCGGAAACGCTCCGGTGCCGGCTAACTTCAGCTGGGAACCGGTTACAACCGGCGGTATCCGCACACCTGCCAGCCCGGTAACCTGGGTACAACCCTCCAGCACGCCCATGTACTATATCCTCACGGTAACCGACGGATATGGCTGTAACTACAGGGTAAGCGACACCTTGATGGTATTTCATCAGCCTCCGGTACCCGCTTTTGCCGGCAACGACACCCTGGTGCCGGCGGGCATACCCTATGCCCTGCAGGCCTCGGGCGGGGTTGACTACAGCTGGTCGCCGCCGGAACTGCTCAGTAACCCCAGAGTAGCCAATCCGCTCGCGGTAATCAGAACAGACAGTGTACGCTTTACCGTGGTGGTGCGCGACGGGCAGGGTTGTGAAGGCTATGATGATGTATTGATCCGCACCCTGAACGGGATTACCTATTATGTACCTAATGCGTTTACACCCAATGGTGACGGGCTGAATGATTTCTTTAAACCCATTCCGGTAGGCATTGTTTCCACGCAGTACTTCCGGATTTTCAACCGGTATGGGGAACTCTTGTTTGAATCAGCCACGCTGACACCCGGGTGGGATGGAACATATAAAGGAAGGGCCCAGCCTCCAGCCAACTACGTCTGGGTGCTGCAAGGTACCGGGCGGAACGGGCGCCTGATCAATATGAAGGGGAATGTGGTACTGATCAGGTAAATGTATTTATATTCAATCCGGACGGTGCAACGTACACCAAACGTGGTATTTTCGGGGTGCAAGGGATTGTTAATTTCACATGAACTGAAAACCGGCCTGTGTCCGGTACCCACTACTATATCAAAACTGATTTTATGAAACGTTTCATTTTATCCCTGCTGCTGTTAAATTGCCTGCCGGTAATACTCAGCGCACAGTTCAGCTATGAAATGGTACATTACAATAGCAGTAATACTCCTGTTTTCACCGGTAATAATTTCAAGTGCATCTGGGTGGGCAAGGGTAACCGCATCTGGGCGGGTACTCAGTATCAGGGTCTGTACTGGTATGATACGGCGAGAAAAGCCTGGACAAAATCCTCCCAGCTTACCAATGTATTTATCAATCATATACAGAACGATAAAAACGGGGGTATCTGGATTGCCCAGTCTGGAACATCCGGCCAGGTGGGCGGTGGCTCCAATACTGCAGGTGGTGTAAATTATTTTCCCGACACAACGGATGCCGGGATGCAGTTTTTCAGTACGGGTAATACCCTCTCATCCCGGAATGTACGGGGTATTTACCTGGATACCCTGAACGATCCTTACCCGGAAACACGCCGCATCTGGGTGCCGCAGGCTACCTTCATAACTTCCGGAAATACAGCCGCGGGCGGTGTTTCGAAATGGCAGTACACCGTTAACGGGAATTTTCAGAAGAATTTCCTGGGCCTGCAGGTATTTCCCAATACTAATCTTGCAAGTGCGGGTACACCTTCCTGTTATACCGCCAGCGGTAACCGCGACGAAGTATGGGTAGGTGCTGAATCCAATTATACCATTGCCACGGGCAGCACCACGCAGATACTTCGCTACGATGCCATTACGGGACAGTTGCTCGGAGGCTGGGATCAGAACGGCGCATTCGATGCCACCCGGCTGTTTTATAACAACCAGCCCAGGGTGTACACGGATACCAGTACAAAAGGCATTCTGCCGGCGGGATTCCGTACTACGGCCATGTATACCGACCGGGAAGACCGCCGTTGGGTGGGTTTCCGTTCGGGAGGCGTGGTGGTGAGGATCGGCGGTGTCTGGAAAGCAGTGAATATGCCTTCCATTTTCCCGCCGGGCACCCTGGTGAATTTCAATGCCATTACCAGTGATGAATTCGGGTATATCTACATCGGCACCTCCAGCGGCCTCGTCATCTTCGATAACGGGGGTGATGTAACGGATACCACCTTTTACAAACGACTGACCACTGCGGATGGCCTTCCTTCCAACAATATCACCGGGGTTGCCTATGACAAAGCAGGCGGGCGAATGCTGCTTACCTCCGACGCCGGGGTTACTTTCCTGAAGTATAATTACAAGATTAAAGTGGATATGATCTGGGACTACAGCTTCCCCACGCGCCAGAATCAGCCCATTGGTGTGGCGGCAGATGGAGTAAGCCGGATCTACCTCCGGATTAAGAAACGAAGCGATACCCTGCCTGATATCAAAGAAGTGACGGTAACCCTGAAGGATTTTACACCCGTCAATCCCAACCTCCGAGGGAAACTGAAAAAAGCAATGGTGATTAATCAGTACAGCGAAGAAGCTTCCACCGGTACAGCTCATACGGTAACCATCAACAATACGGAACAACGGCCCGGGCTGCCGGGAGAGTACTGGATGTGGTATGTATCGCCCGAAGATTTCAGCAACGACAGTACCGGGGAGTTTTCTCAGATCAGCAGGCGTTTTGAAAAACTGATCATTATCGCAACCTACCAGAATAACGAGAAGGATACGATGGAGTACAAAATCGGCATTGTGCGTCCTCCTTTATTATTGGTACACGGACTGGCCAGTTCACCGGCGGCCTGGGATCTGCTGCCCCACCTGGTGAACGGGCAGTATGTGAAATTTATTCAAAGCCCATTATTCATCTATAAGCGGGCGATTTCCATGGACCCCATCGGCTATTTCCAGAAAAACGGCGCCCAGTTACTGGGAGCAGATGTTACGGCTTATCAGTTTGCAGACCGTTTAAATACCCTCCAGGGCAATATTGAAGCCATGCGGAACGAAATGCGGTACGCTGCCAACCAGGTGGATTATGTGTGTCACAGTATGGGCGGCATCATGATCCGCACCGCAATGGGTTTTTACCCGGGCAAGTTTTACTCCGGCGCTTCTGATCCCTATATCTTCAAAAATTACGACAGCGGCTACACGCACAAGATCATTACGATTAATACCCCGCATAACGGTGCGCCGATTGCGGATGTGCTGGATCAGTTTATCCCGCTTACGCCTACGCTGCTGAACCATGCCCTGAATGTAGCCTATTACTACCTGCCGGTGCTGATCGGTGGTTTCTTCAAACCGGTAGGCAATGTAGGGGGTCCCTACGCTGGTTTTGAAACCACCGATGCGGTGAACAACCTGCAGGTAACGGCGGGCAGGGGAGGGGTGAATATGCGTACTACCCGCAACCGTTTTCATATGATCACCGGCGATCTCAACTGGAACAACAATATTGAACCCTTCGGTATCGGCACGATCAACTACGCACTGGCTAAAGTGTATAAAACCATGATCCAGACGATGTACGCACAAACCTACAACAGCGATGAGTTTGATCCCGCCACCGCGGAGGCTACGCGTGCATACCTGCGCAGCATCCTCGATAAACCTTATGAAACCATGATTGCTGATTTCCTGAACTGGATGGCGCAGAAAAGAGGCTACGCCAATTACCTGGCCGACAGCGATGGTATAGTACCACTAATGAGCCAGACGGCCCGCATCAGCCTGCCTAAAACGTACATATCCGTCTTCAATTCATCCGATGCCGTGAATGGCAGCCAGGGTCAGAATGCTAACCACAGCGCCATCCTGTGGCGGGGTGATGTGGGTCAGCGGGTGCTCCAGCTGCTGAACCTGCGGAAAAGCAGTCCGTTGTTTGGCGATGAAATGCCGGCAGATACCGATCCAGAACCACCACTCCTTCTGCGGCCACAGACCCGGCAGCCCGGTACCGCTCATCGTCCCGCTGCCAATCCCGTTATAAATGTCGTGTACGATACCAGTAAAATCCGGATCGATGCGCCCCTGAACGGCACGGGTGTACTGGCCGATAGCATGCTGACAGTACGCTTCCGGCTCAAGGATACCACCCGGCTGGCATATGTATCCATCAATTTCCAGGGAGAGGACTCATTCCGGTTGCGTAAAACATTCACCCAGCAGAACCTTACATTTAAAGTTGACCGCAGCTTCCTGGGCAACAGCAAAATTTTTGCCTATGCTGTTTATGATAATGCTGCCCGAAACGGGGTGAATTATTATGTGGACTCGGTGGTGGTGAACGCTTCCAGTGTGGCACCCCTACAGGGTTTCCGGTTACAGTATGACCAGGTAACCATCCGGGAAGGTGAAACGTATATGCCGCTGATGGAAGCGCGGTACAATGATGTTTGGATTCCGTTGCCCAATAACCAGCCAACCCTTGCAGTATCTGTTGATTCTGTAAATGTGCTTCAGTATAACAGCGGGCTGTTGAATTTTACTGCTTTGAAAGAAGGTGGGGCCATGGTCACCTTCACTTACGGCGGATTTTCTGATTCCGTGCTGGTGAAAGTAATCCGTCCCTACAACAGCAACTGTATCAACCGGACGGTGGCCGGCGGCAGTTTTAAAAATCCTTCTATATGGAGTAAAGGTACTGTGCCTGATGTCTGCGACTCGGTGATCATCAGTGCGGGACATTCAGTAACCCTTGATACCAGCCTGACTATTTCCGCCCTACGCATCAGTGCGGGAAGTACGTTCAATATGAATAACGCAGCCCATACCCTCCGGCTTGGTCAGCCGGATGAAGGGTTTGCTCTGCTCGATAATTATGGAACACTCACAGTCACTAACGGTAACCTGTATGTGAATGGACGGGTGAAGTTTCAGCCCGCTTCCTTCTTTAACATGAGTGGCGGTAAAATCACCATAGATGCCAACCGAGTTATTCCGCAGATGAGTGCCCCTGACGGTACAGCACTTTTTGAGGCTGCTGCGGGCATGAATGCTTTCAGTTTTATTAACGGAATCCTGCAGATTAATGATCCGCCGTTGGGTGCGCTCAGCCAGGCGCTTTCCTGTCCGTACGACTTCGGCAATAACAGTACCCTGGTGCTGGGTATCCCGGGTTCGTTAAACAGCAGTAAAAATCCGGATGGTTTTGGCGGGTTATTATTTCCAAACAAGATCGGTAAACTCATCATCGATGCCGGAACCAGAAACGGCAACCGTCAGTTGGTGAATAAAAAAGCGCTCACGGTAAAAGGCAGCGCCGAAGTACGTACCGGAAGCGGGTTATTATTGCAGGCGCCTATTACCGTGAATCAGTAAGTATCTCATGGAATCAGGCATCCGGTTAAAAAAACCGGTCCTGTATTGTTGCCATTTCCCAACAGATGGAATATTTTGCAGCGTTTTACAACCTTATGCTGTTCAACCTGCTGTACATACTCCTGGGAATTGCCATCGGCTTTACGGCTGCCTGGATGCTGCAGTTGCAGAAACTGCAACGCCAGCAGAAAGAGCTGAAAAGCACCGGGGGGTTCCTGGAAAGTGAAAAACTGATGAAGGAAAACCTCCAGAAAGAACTGGCCATGGTACACCAGCAGAAAATGGCTGTTGAGCTGGACCTTGGCCAGAAACTGCAGAAAGCGGAGAAGATCATCCGCCAGATGGACAGTGATATCCTCCTGATGCAGAAAAGCTACGAGGAAACCGAAGCCCTCCTCCAGGCCAAACAACCCGAAGTGCATGCGCTCAAACTCCAGCTGCTGGAAGCGCAGAACACCATTGCCCGGCTCAAGGCAAAATTTAATGAGGGAAATACCTGATCAGGAGAGGTGCTGGTGATCCAGAATATGATAAGGATTGAGGGAGTAATGGGGATCCAGCTGCTCGTCCATTCCGCCAAAACGCAGGTGCAGCAGGCGCTGCATGCTCATCATCTCCCATAAAATCAAGGGCTTGTTGTTTTCCTTCAGACAGATTTCAGGAAACATCTCCGGCAGCATTCCATCCCAGCAAAGTTGTTGTAACTGTTCTTCAGCCGGCAGGGGCCGGTTGCGGGGCGAATCATCCTTTTTTTGACACCATTGCCGGCGGCAATAGCCTGCCCCGGTGTTGAGCAGCAATTCCTGGCGGGTATGGGTGTTGTGCATCGTGTGGCCTTTTAGCGGGCTTACCCCTTTGATGAGGTATAACGTAAAAAGCAACAGTATGGTATGGTAAAATAATGTTAAGCCGGCTGCAGGTCGCCATAAAAAAAACCGGCTGCGGGAGCCGGTTGATACCAATTTTCAAAAATTCTTACTGATTACCAGCCCAGTATCCAGGCAAACATCAGCGGGGCCACGATGGTGGCATCGCTTTCCACGATGAACTTGGGCGTATGGATATCCAGTTTTCCCCAGGTGATTTTTTCGTTGGGCACAGCGCCGCTGTACGAGCCGAAGGAGGTGGTGCTGTCGCTGATCTGGCAGAAATAGCTCCAGAAGGGCACATCATGCCATTCCAGATCCTGGTACATCATCGGCACCACGCAGATGGGGAAATCACCGGCAATACCGCCCCCGATCTGGAAGAAGCCCACGCCTTTTCCGGCGGAGTTGTTGCGGTACCAGTCGGCGAGCCATACCATGTATTCGATGCCGCTCTTCACGGTGCTGGCCTTCAGTTCGCCCTTGATCACATAGCTGGCAAAGATGTTGCCGGTGGTGCTGTCTTCCCAGCCCGGCACCACGATGGGAATATTTTTCTCGGCGGCGGCCACGATCCAGCTGTTCTTCGGATCGATTTCATAGTACTGCTTCAGGTCGCCGCTGAGCACGGTTTTGTACAGGAATTCGTGGGGGAAGTAGCGTTCGCCTTTTTCCTCAGCCTCTTTCCACTGCTTGTGCAGGTGTTTTTGCAGGCGGCGGAAGGCTTCTTCTTCCGGGATGCAGGTATCGGTAACGCGGTTGTAGTGATTTTCGAGCAGGTCCCATTCATCCTGCGGGGTGAGATCCCGGTAGTTCGGCACCCGCTTGTAATGGGTATGGGCCACCAGGTTCATCACATCTTCTTCCAGGTTGGCGCCGGTGCAGCTGATGATGTGCACTTTGTCCTGACGGATCATTTCGGCCAGACTGAGGCCCAGTTCAGCCGTGCTCATAGCGCCGGCGAGGGTAATCATCATCTTGCCCCCTTCCAGCAGGTGCGTTTCATAAGCTTTGGCGGCATCCATCAGGGCGGCCGCGTTGAAATGCCGGTAATGGTGCTGGATGTATTGCGATACAGGTCCTTTGTTCATAAGCGTTGATTTAGGCCGCAAAAGTAGCTTATTGGAGGGAGTGGACAAAGAAATCCCCCCGCAGCGGGCCCGGCCTCACTGTGGGGGGATGCAGCCTGTTCAGGCATCAGCGCCGTATTTTCTTTTCTACGCTGATCTCGCCGTTGGGGCTGGCTTTGAGGTAAAGGATCTTTTTGTCGTTGGCGATCGCCAGATAATAGCTGGTTTCTCCTTCAAAGGTTACCTCCGTGGCGGTTTTGGCGATGCTGTAGCCGGCATAGCGGCTGCCCAGGGCCTGGCTGAGGGCCAGGGGCAGCATTTCCGTGCGGAGGCTGCGGGAGGTGGCCACCCGCTCACCTTCTTCATTGTAGGCCGCGCTGAAGCGGATGTTGTTGAGTTTGAATTCGGCGTAATGGAAGTGGTCTTTGGTTTCCCAGTTCACCTGTTCAGCCCCGGCAAAATCCTTGCTGAAGGCTTCCTTTACTTGCTGAGAAACGGCTTCGCCGCCGCCGCCGGAGGCGAAGGCACTGGTGGTTACCAGCAGCGCTGCTGCCATAACCAGGGTGATCATTTTTTTCATGTCTATACTTTGTTGGTTTAAAAAAATTGCCCGGAGGCAATGTTGACGGATCAAAATTATCTGCCGGCGCCGTGGTGGTCAAGCCAACTTTGATCAGCAGCAGGGCTCACCCGGGTTTCCGGGCCCGGCGGTACCCGTCATCCTCTGGCGTGCTGCGGCTCCCGGCCCTGAAAAGCAGGCCGATGGCGGGTTGCCGGCACCTTCTTAAAAAAAATACAAAACCGGGCGGGGAGCTGTTAAAATGGAAAAGTGGCAGCCGCTGTTTTCCGGCAGGCTGCGGCCAAACCCATTATCTTTATCCCAAACAATCGTATGAACCTGCTGGCCCATGCCTGGCTCTCTTTTCATGATCCCTTCCTGCTCACGGGCAATATGATCAGTGATTATGTGAAGGGGCGCCGGCAGTTCGACTATCCCCCCGCTATCCGGCGGGGCATTGGGCTGCACCGGGCCATTGACCAGTTTACCGATCAGCATGCCGCCACCCGGACGGCAAAAGAATTGTTCAGGCCGCATTACCGCCTTTATGCCGGCGCCTGCGTGGATGTGGTGTACGATTATTTTCTGGCCAACGATGCCGGCGCCTTCGCGGATGAGGCCGCCCTGAAAAATTTTTCGGCTGAAGTGTACAGCCAGCTGCGGACCCAGCAGGCCTGGCTGCCCGAACCCTTTGCCGGCATGCTGCCCCGGATGGAGGAGCAGGACTGGCTCTTTCATTACCGCTCCCGCTGGGGCATCAGGCAGGCCTTCGGCGGATTGATCCGGCGTTCGGCCCACCTGCACGACAGTGCCACCGCCTTCCGGATTTTTGAAGAATCGGTTGAGGTGCTCGGCGGTTGTTACCAGGTGTTTTTTCCCGAACTGAAAGCGATGGCCCTGCAATGGCTGGCGCAGCATACGGAAAGAGATGACTAACTGCCGCCGCCGCATAAACGAATGCCGTATTTTTGTTATTCAAAACCGAGATATGAAAACAAGCCTGATCCTGGCCTTGAGTATGGTGTTGTCCTTTACCGCCGCGGCCCAGTTGCCGAAGCTGCCGCCGGTGGACAAATCGCCGATGGACATGAGTTATTATCCTGCCGGTTACCCGGTGCTGAAAATACAGGACAAGCTCACCGAACCGCTGCTGGCCCGCGTGATTTACAGCCGCCCCTCCCGCAATGGCCGCAGCATTTTCGGCGACCTGGTGGAGTATGGAAAAATCTGGCGGCTGGGGGCCAATGAGGCCACGGAGATTGAATTTTTTCACCCGGTGCGCATCGGCGGGGTACGCGTGAAGAAGGGCCGGTACACCCTGTACTGTATTCCTTTTGCCGAGAAGTGGACGATGGTGCTGAACCGCGACACCGATACCTGGGGTTCGTTCCGGTACGATGAGGCCAATGATGTAACCCGCCTGGATGTACCGGTGCAGAAACAAACTGAGCCGCTGGAAAACCTGGTGATGTATTTTGAGAAATCTGCCACGGGCGTTAACCTCAGCATTCAGTGGGACCTGGTGAAAGTGAACCTGCCCATCACCTACTGATGAGCGCCTGTACAGGCTTTCATCCATAATTCAAACAATATGTGCGGTATAGCCGGTATTGTACAGCAGGCACCCGGGTCGGGTGAAACGCAGTCAGCGTTGCTGCAGCAGGCGATCCGCCGCATGACCCGTGTGCTGGCGCACCGCGGTCCGGATGGCGAAGGGCACTGGGTAAGCCCCGATGCCGGGGTTGCACTCGGTCACCGCCGCCTCAGCATCCTCGACCTCAGCGATGCAGGCGCCCAGCCCATGCAGCGCAGCCTGTTCTCGGCCGGCGCCGGTGAAGAAGAAAGGTACAGCATCACCTACAACGGCGAAATCTACAACTACCTCGAGCTGCGCGAAGAACTGCACAGCCATGGCTACCGCTTCCAGTCACGCACCGATACCGAAGTGATCCTGGCCGCCTATGATTTCTGGGAAGAAGACTGCCTGGAGCGTTTCGACGGCCAGTTTGCCTTTGCCCTCTGGGATGCCAAGAAGAAAAAACTTTTTGCCGCCCGCGACCGGCTGGGCGAGAAGCCCTTCTACTTTTATTACGACGCGGCCCATTTTCTGTTTGCCAGCGAAATGAAAGCGCTCTGGGCAGCCGGGGTGCCCCGCGAGGCGGATCACAAGATGCTGCTGAACTACCTCGTGCTGGGTTATGTGCAGAACGCCAACGACAAGGAACAAACCTTCTTCCAGGATATCTATGCGCTGCCTCCCGCGCATTACCTCATTTTCGATTTCGCCAGGTTTGATTACGAAGTGCATCCCTGGTGGCGGCTGGATAAAGAGCGGGTGGAAACCCTCACGCCCGACCAGGCGGTGGAACGCTTCAGCAAACTCTTCAGCCTCTCGGTGAGCCGCCGCCTGCGCAGCGATGTGCCCACCGGCACCAGCCTGAGCGGAGGGCTCGACAGTTCCTCCATCGTGGCCACGATTGTGCAGGGCCATCTCAGTGCGCAGCCCCCGGCCAGTTTTTCGGCCG
This sequence comes from Ferruginibacter sp., assembly GCA_041911275.1. Lineage (GTDB taxonomy): Bacteria > Bacteroidota > Bacteroidia > Chitinophagales > Chitinophagaceae > Ferruginibacter. The sequence continues at coordinate 64,034 of JAYRPG010000131.1, forward strand.
TGTTCCCGGGTTTTGAAAAAGATGAAAGCCGCTATATCGCCAGGGTGGCGGAGCAGTTCGGATTGCCGTATGAAACCGTTACGCCCGATGCGGCCGGGCTGGCAGATGAACTGGATCGGTTGTTGTATCACCAGGAAGAACCTTTTCAGTCGGCCAGCATTTACGCCCAGTACAAAGTGTACCAGCAGGCCCGCGCCTCGGGCGTGAAAGTGCTGCTCGACGGGCAGGGCGCCGATGAACTGCTGGGCGGTTATCACAAATACATCCACTGGTACATCCAGCAGCTGCTCAGCCGCAAGCACCCGCTCAACGCTTACCGGGAGCTGCAGGCTTTCCGGCAGCACCAGGTGCCGGTAAGATGGGGACCGGGCAACCTGCTCGCCACCTACCTGCCCGCGCATGCGGCCATACACCTGGAATCGCGCGAGTACCGGCAACTCACGCGTCACCCGGATATCGACCCCGAATTCCTGCGCCCGCTGCGCGGCCGCGAATGGGAGGGCATTCACAAACCCATCATCACCAAACTCAACGATATCCTGGCCTTCAACACCACGGCCATGGGCCTGGAAGAACTGCTGCGCTTTGCCGACCGCAACAGCATGGCGCATGGCGTGGAAGTGCG
>JAYRPG010000132.1:0-4225 GCA_041911275.1 Ferruginibacter sp.
CTGCTGTATAAGCAACTCCCGCTCACGGTGCTGATTACGGGCGAAAACAATCCCCTGGCTTTTTCCTTTGCCCGCCGCGAGCACTTCAATAAGGTGTATTTCAAGGTGGCGCACAAGGAGGCGGCGCTCACCCATCTCTGCAAGCAGCACCGCATTTCACCGGCCGATGTGCTCTTTGTGTTTGATGACGTGCTGGATTTCTCCCTCGCCAAACTGGCCGGAGTGCGCTTCATGGTGGGCCGCGGCGCCAATCCGCTCCTGAACGAATTTGCCGCCACCAACCGGCTGGCCGACTACATTACCAAGTACAGCGGCGCCAACCATGCCGTAAGGGAAGTGTCGGAAATGGTGATGTCTATGCGCAACAACTTCAATGTGGCGGTGGAGAACCGCATGCGTTATACGGATGCCTACCGCGATTATCTCGGATTGCGCAATCACCTCGATCCCGCATTTTTCACCATACAAAACGACCGGGTGGTACCGGCTGAATTATGATTGCCGGCATCATTCCCGCCCGCTGGGCCAGCACCCGCTTTCCCGGCAAGCCACTGGCCGACATCCGGGGCAAATCCATGCTGGAGCGGGTGTACAGCCAGGCGGCACAAAGCCGTTTCCTGAACCGGGTGGTGGTGGCCACGGATGATGAACGCATCCGGGACCATGTGCAGGCTTTTGGCGGTGAAGTGCTGATGACGGCGGCTGACCATCCCAGCGGCACCGACCGCTGCCAGGATGCCCTGCAGCAGCTGGACGGAGATTATTCCTACGTGATCAATATCCAGGGCGACGAGCCCTTTATTGTACCTGATCAGATTGATGAGCTGGCTGCGGTGCTGCAGGACGGCACGGTGGAACTGGCCACCCAGATGATTGCGGTGGATAGCCATGAACTGCTCTTCGATCGCGGGGAAGTGAAAATTGTGCTGAACCACCGGAGTGAGGCCCTGTATTTCAGCCGCATGCCCATTCCTTTTCTGAAGGGGGTGGAGGAACGTGAATGGCATAGCCGGCACCGTTATTACCGGCATGTGGGCATGTATGCTTACCGCCGCGATATCCTGGAGGCCATCACCCGGCTGCCTGTTTCCGCGCTGGAAAAAGCCGAATCGCTGGAGCAGCTGCGCTGGCTGGAGCACGGGTACCGCATCCGTTGTGTGCCCACCCGGTACGAAAGTCATTGTATCGACACCCCGGAAGATCTGGAAAAGGTTTTGAAACTGATGGACGCCCAGTCCTGAACATAAACGATTGCAAAAATGGCACGCGACCGCATCCTTGTTATTGGCGCCAGCGGGCAGATCGGGGTGGAGCTCACCCTCGCCCTGCGCAAGATTTACGGCAACAGCCAGGTGATTGCCAGTGATCTCCGTGAACAGAATCCCCTCCTGGAAGGCACCGGCCCCTATGTGAGCCTGGATGTGATGAACAAGGAGATGCTGCATGTGCAGGTGATCCGGCAGAACATCACCCAGATTTACCTGCTGGCCGCGATCCTCTCCGCCACCGGCGAAAAAAATCCCAACCTGGCCTGGAGCCTCAACATGCAGAGCCTGCTGAATGTGCTGGACATCGCCAAGGAAGAGCACCTGCATAAGGTGTACTGGCCCAGCAGCATTGCGGTGTTTGGTCCCACCTCGCCCAAACAGCAGTGCCCCCAGCAAACCATCATCGAGCCCAGTACGGTGTACGGCATCAGCAAATATGCCGGCGAGTTCTGGTGCAATTATTACCATCACCGTTATGGCATCGACGTGCGCAGTCTGCGTTACCCGGGCCTGATCAGTTATAAAAGCGCACCCGGCGGGGGCACCACCGATTATGCGGTGGAGATCTTTCATGAGGCATTGGCTGAAAATCAGTACAGCTGCTTCCTGAAAGAAGACACGTACCTGCCGATGATGTACATGCCGGATGCCATCCGCGCCACCGTGGAACTGATGGAGGCCCCGGCTGACGCCATCTCGGTGCGCACTTCCTATAATTTATCGGCGATGAGTTTCTCGCCCCGCGAAATCGGCGCCGAAATCGGCCGTCACCTGCCGGGCTTCAAAATGGATTATGCACCGGATTACCGGCAGCAGATTGCCGACAGCTGGCCGCAGAGCATTGATGACAGTGTGGCCCGCCGCGACTGGGGCTGGAAGGAAGAGTATGACCTGGCCCGTATGACGGAGGATATGCTGCGCAATCTGCGGAAGGCCTGAGTAATCTGTTGTACGGTTATGCCCACTGCCTTACCTTTGCCTCAAACAAAACAATCAATACATGAAATGCCTGTTTACGAAAATGCAAATCAAGCGTATGGCCGTATAAGGCATTCCATGTGACCATTTTAAAAAAACAACTATTAACACATGAAAAAACTGTTTGTACTCGCTTGTGTATCCGCATTCTCCCTCTTCGCTGCTGCGCAGGGTAAAGATGGTATGAAATTCAGTGTAGGCGCCGAACTGGGCTTCGCTTCCGGCGGTTTCTCCAATACCCACTCCATCGGTATCGGCGGCAGTGCCCAGGTGGAAATTCCCCTGAAGGACAAGCTGAACGGTGTAGCTTACGGAGGTATCCTGATGTACAACGGGAAATCTGCCGGCGGCGGCGTGAAATACAAGGGACAAACCATCATCCCGCTGCGGGTGGGGGTGAAGTACTTCCTCACTGAAGGTATCTATGGCCAGTTCCAGGCCGGTCTGGGTTTCCTCACCAGTTTCGGCAGCGGCACCGCCTTCTCTTATTCTCCCCAGGTGGGCTATGAATTCAAGACCAAAAGCGGTAAAGCGGTGGATGCTACCTTTAAGTATGATGCCTATACCAAGAGTGGTACCATCGGCGCCATTGGCTTCCGCCTGGCTTATGTTTTCTGATCAACTGTCTGATTGCCATATCATTAAAAAAGCCGCCCACGAGGGTGGCTTTTTTGTTTACAGGATGTTAATAACTTTTCGAATGCGTTTTGAATGAAAAAATGAAAAATAGCCGGTTTGATTAGAAAATATTCAAAAATTCAATCAGGTTTAAACAATTTAATATGTATAATCGGCAGAACCTGATCATTTGGGTAAAAAAACGAACAAATAAAAACTGGTATTTTGCACTCGTTTTAATTGAAACCCGCTATATTTGCGCCATCATTTTTTAACTTAAATCAGGTAACATGAAAAAAGTAATCTTCGGAGCCGCCCTTCTGGCGCTCGCGTTCACTGCCAACGCACAAGACAAAAAAGGCAGCGACAAGTCTCTGAAATTTGGTGTAGGTGTAACCGCTGGTCTGCCCATCGGTGACCTGAAAACTGCTGGTGGCAGCTTCGCTATCGGTGGTGATGTTCAGGCTGAATACGCTGCTGCTGAAACAGTAGGTATCACCCTGAGCGCTGGCTACCTCAACGTATCTTTCAAGAACGGTGGTGGTTCTACAGGTCTCATCCCCGTACTGGTGGGTGGTAAATTCACCTTCGGTGAGAAATTCTACGGTCACGCTCAGGTGGGTATGAGCTTCTCTACCCAGTCTGGTGGTGGCAGCGCCTTCACTTACGCTCCCGGTTTTGGCTACCAGGTTTCTGAAAACTTCGACCTCGGTGTGAAATACCAGGCCTGGACCAAGAACAGCTTCACCAGCTCCATCATTGGTCTGCGTGCTGCTTACAGCTTCTAATTCATCTGGAAGTTACATAAACAAAAAGCCCCCGGCATTGCCCGGGGCTTTTTGTTTTAGGGTGTTTCCTGAGTCGGGGCACTGGGGAATTTTAAGGATTGTTGTATCTTAATACCCTTATTCACCTCAATCAATCAACAGTATGAAAAAATTATGCTTGCTGGCTGCCTTTTGCCTGCCGGCGTTTTATGCTGCCCAGGCGCAAACGGCCAAAGGAACCCTCTTACTGGGAGGGGCTGCCGGGTTCAATTCCCAGAGCGGTAATACCAGTATCGTGTTCAATCCCAATATCGGCACCTTTGTGTCGGATAAAATTGCGGTGGGGCTCAGTGCCTTCCTCAGTTCCAGTTCTTCGCAGGGCAGTACGTATACGGCCTGGGCCATCGGTCCTTATGTAAAACCTTATTTCTTAACGAAATCCAGCGGCAGCTTTTTCGGGCTGCTGAGTTTTGCGGTAGGTGGCGGAACAAACTCCTCCACGAATACCGGCTTCGGCATCGGGGCGGGTTATGCGGTGTTTCTGAATCCGTCGGTGGCGGTGGAGCTGGGGCCTTCGTATTCCAAAGTAAGCAA
>JAYRPG010000133.1:0-98482 GCA_041911275.1 Ferruginibacter sp.
GAAAACCCTGAACAAAACAGCTGTCAAAGGAATTGGCGATGTGGGTTATACGCACCGCAAAGCCCAGGTAAACCTTCAGTGGATGAAGTATGGCCGTATGCGCAACTTCAGGCACTGCAATGATTACATCAAAGGCCTCGAAGAGCATCCTGATTCCATTCGAGAAAACCGTGTGATTGCCGGCCTTACAGGTATTGCCGGCATTGGAGATACCTCCTTTGCCGATGCTGCATCCTTTGCCGCGCAAGGCGCAGGAGCTGCAAAAAAAGGAGGCTTCCTCAAAAAGGCTTCCACCACTGCTGCCACATTGTTTGCAGGCCCTGCAGGCGGTTTTATCATGGCGGCCATCAACTGGATTATCTCAAAACTGGGCGGAAAGAAAGAAGGTGTTGATATGACGAAGGAAGACCTTCCCGATCCAGTGGCCGATGCCGGAAATGCCTTCAATGAAGACAATCTGAAGTCGCCCGGGTTTGATAGTTACACACCCGAACAAATGAGCCAGGTTCGCCAGTTGACCGGCAATGCGATTGAGGCTGGTTATGGCCGTAATCAGGCAGCATCGTATATCCAGGAGAATGCACCTTTTGTGAAAAGAGAGGAAGCGGCCGAGCTGGGGCAGGAAGCAGAAGCCGGCTGGGATCCCATCACGGAAAAAGAAGCCAGGCAGGCAGCCACACGTATACGGCAGGATCGTACCGATCCATCAGGACAGGATATAGATAAGCTGGAGCGTACTGGCGGTGGCAGCGGTACCGGAATTTGTAAATGTTAATCAACCTCGTAGTTCATCACTTAAAATACACTTTCAATCATGGCAAAAAGAAAAGTTTCCGGTGTCGGCGCTATTGATCGCCAAATTCAGGCTACCAGGAAAAGGATTTCTGCAATCAAAAAAAAGGATTCTGCCAAAAAATCTGCAAAGAAGAAAATGGCAACCCTTAACCGGTTGAAGAATCAGCTGAAGCGCATGGGCAAGCGCAAATAATTGCTCCGATTGCTGCCACTGGCAGGCAACACACATCCCCAGTTTTCATTCAAAAACGTACTAAAGTGGCTTCAAAAATCAATTTCAAAAAAGTAGGCGACCGGCTTAAAAGCGCCGGCGTTATGGCCGTAGGCGCTGTTGCTTCCAACTACGCGGCCAACTTCATGACCCAGAAGGGCATGAACCCCAAACTCAATGCCGGTATTCGCCTCGGCGTTGGCGCCCTGTTACCGGCTTTCCTGGGCGAAAGCAAAAAAGCAGGTCTGATCACTGACTTTGCAAACGGCATGATGTCGGATGCGGCTGTATCGCTGGCCCGCGAGTTTAAAGTGCCCGGTGTTCGCGGTACTGAGACTGACGATCCCATCAATGGAATCGGTGCTTATACCGGTGCGGATGTTACCGGTACTGACGTTACGAGTACCGTAAACTAAAACGGGCTTTCATAATCGTCATTCAACATTCAAGTAATCACTCTATTCAAAAGCAAACAATGAAACGCTTTATTTCTTTCGCAATCGCTTTCCTTTCTATCGCCCTGCTGAGTGCGGGCATTGTGTATGCCTTCGACACGCCTGTTCTTGCCACCACTGCATCTGTATCAGTAGCAAATGCCGGTGTGTACGCGCTTACCACGCTGAACATCATTCAGATTCCCACTGGCGCATTTGGTGTTTACATCGGCGCCCCTGGCGCTGATTCCCGCGAAGGAGCCGGTGTACAGGTAATCAGCAGTGAACGTTCCAGGGCTGCATTCATGACCTACAAAACGAATCCTGAATACGCAGGAAAAAACATCACTGCCAGTTACCTGCGTTTGGAAACCCTCATCACCAATGGCAACAATAAGCTCCAGTTCAAGACTTATGTTGGCGATGGTACCACCCAAACCCCCACGGAAAAACGCCTGGAACGCAATGACAAGTTTGCCATTGTTAAGCTCGGCTTCTTCCTGCTGAGCCAGCCGGATGGTAAGTCTACCGGTCGCCTGCATAGCTACCCCAATCCCACGGATTTTGGTGCAGCAGCTGCAGACCTGGAAGCTATCTTCAACGGGGAATTGAGCATCACGATCAACCGCACGAAGATTCTGCCCTTCTACGACATGCAGAGCTTCCTGAAGGTACCCGAAACGCAGCAGTCTGGCGCTGGCAACCGTGATCAGCGTTCCCTGGAAAAACTCCTGGTGAATCTCACGCCGCACATTGACCTGGACGGCTCCGGTACCAATGAAATTGAAATCACCTACCCGAGCCATGCTGGTTTTGCCGGTGGTACCGCGGCCAGTGGTTTCAAGCATTATGCCGTACTGTACGCCAAAGGCTTCCTGATCAGCGGCGGAAGCGCGAACATCTAAGATGCTTTTTTCATGTAAATAAAAGCTGCCCGCTTTCGGGCGGGCAGCTTTTTAAATTCTTTCTTTATGGATCAGGTAAGAGAAGTCGCCAGGAGTTACACCATTGAATTGCCCATTCTGAGCAATACCAACTCCAAAATCAATTTTTCGGACAACGAAACAGTGCTGGATGACAAGATCATCACAGCCATTGCCCTACTTCCGAACTTAACAGGTGTAGCACCTTCTGGTCGTCAGCAGTTATATTACACAGATGCATTTAAAGGGTTTCTCACCCTTTGCGATAAGGATCGCAATGAATTAAATAAGATGCTGCCGCTGGAGTTAATACTCAGGAGTGATCCTATTATACACTTCAAACGGCGCATGATCAGCATCCGGAATTCTTACGTTGAATTCCCGAATATCAACGCATTTTCAATACCAATACCTGCTGGCCCTCCGGCCGGATTTGCCCTGGTATTTACCTTCTTTTACGAGGATTTCGATCCGTCAAAACATCGCATTGGTAACCTTGGCGAGGTTGAACTGATTTCCGAACGTTAATATATAACTATGTCACGTCAGTTGCGCAGGTTGGGTCTGTCTAAAACTATTGAAGTTCCTATTCTTGTTAACACGAGAAAGGTATTTCAGTTTTCAGATTCAATTCTTTTGTTGGATAAGGTACTGGTCCATGCCTTCTATATACGTACTACTGGTGACAAAACAACTGGTTATCACAGTCGGCTTCCGTTACCATTTATTACTACTTCTTTCCTTAATCTGTACAGCTACGGAAATCAGCAAATCAACTATCAGTTTCCTCTCAGCTTGTTCAAAACAGAGCTCCTTTGGGATTCTCCTGGCAGCACAACCATGGAACCTGTTTTTCTGAAACCCAAGCTGATCAGCATACGGAATTCATCATTACTTGTTTCAGAAGCTGGAAGCATGGTTATTCCGCCTGATGGGTATGGGGTTGATATTACCTTCTTCTATGAGCTCTACGATCCCCAAAAGCACAAGCTTAATGATTGGGGTGAGCTCCTGAATGATGTGAACGAACCATGACAAACCACACAGCACAATATGGCAATCATCGGAAAACACAACGTACTTCAGCTGATAAGGATCAACAAGACCCCTTACTGGCGGCTGTATCACAACGAATCCAAAAGGCAGGCCGGCAATTACATTGACCAGGCCGACTTCAGCACTCCGTCTCTGGACATTGAAAATTCAGTAGAGCGCCTCCGGTCAACCCTCGACATGTTATCTACCGGTACCTATCTGCTGGTAGCATTTGAAAAATCAGACCGCTCAAAAGGTGGTATTGATACGATCATTGAAATTGAGGGATCGCGCCCGGGTGTCGCAGCCATCGGTTCTGTAACCCCGGAGTTTCACATTGATGGTTTTGGCAAGGTTACCCCCGATAACTTCAACACGGCCATCGAGGCGAAGATCAAAGCCATGCAGGAAGAGGCTGATAAAAAGCGGGAGCTGGAAAGGTTAAAAGAGGAAAACGCCCGACTCAATGCAGAGCTGCGCGAGAGTGAAAGCGGCTTCCAGCGCGGAGTAATATCCATTGGCTCCTTTCTGTACGACCATGTAAAAACAACTGAATCCGGTCGTGAATTTATTGGATTGGCTCAAAAGGTAATCCTGGGCACAAGACCTGCAGCTAACCAATCTCAGTCAGTCACTGGCACTCCTGCGGAAGCATCGTCTGTAGGCACTGCGGAAGAAGACCGGCTGGCTTCAGCCTGTGAAGCTTTATCGAAAAATAATCCTGAGTGGCTTGCCCAGTTGGAGAAGCTGGCCAAGTTGAAAGAGACAGATCCGTCCACGTTCGGGATGGCCATTGATTCACTCAACTCTATGTCCTGATGAAAAACTGGGAAGCGCTGAATACAGATGATCGTGAGCGGATACTAAGTGCCGTTGATACGCTGCTGGAGAAAAATCCGGAGCTGCCGGATCAGTTAACCAGGCTAGCCCAACTAAAGGAAAAAAAGCCCTTCGTCTGGACGATTGCTGTTAAAAAGCTCTGTGCTGAATCATGACAACCTTTCAAACCATACTGAACTATTTTGCTCAAAAGCAGGCATCCAAGCATATCAAACGCTATGTGGTGGGTGCGCGGCTGATCTTTGGTAAAAGCATCACCATACCGGTTCTGAATATTCCTATTTCAGCAATGGCCCCTGCCGGCAACCGGCTGCGGGTTTTCAATTCCTTCTCTGAGCTGAACAGCGGGTTCAATGCGAATGGAAGTGTTGACTTCATCAACACGAAAGAATTCTCTGAGCTTACTGGCGTCATCCTGGAACCTTCCACCATCCGGGCCCTGATGGAGTACACAGGCAATCCTTATGAGTACATTCAGCGAAACTTATTCAACGCCTCGGTAATTCACCAGGGAAAACGCAAGTATTTCCGCTATCAGCCCAACCAGATGCTGCTGGTGGTGAATTACAGTGAGAAGTTCGAGACGTATCAGAAAATGAAGGATGCCGCTGAGTATGAAGAAGTCTGCCGTGAATTTGTGGAGTTGGCTCAGCGAAATGCCCGTGCGATCGCTACTATTGGAAAATCATTTGCCCGGCTCAGCGCAGCCGATCAGACACGCTTCAGAAAAATCATCCTCGATCACAACAACACCATTGATGATTTTAAAAGAAAGCTGATACCTGGCTTTTATCTCAATTCGGCTCCCGTAGCGCTTCAAAATGTTCCAGGCATTGGATTCGTGGTAGCCCCGGTTGTTTGGATAGTTGGCCTCGTGGTCGCGGGGCTTACTGTGGTAACCGTAGCTTATCTGCAGAAGCGTGCCGAAGTGCAAAAGCAGAAGAATCTGCTGGAAGCACAGTATAACGCTGTTCTGCAGTTGAAGGAGGCACAGGAGGATTTGAATGCTGGCAGAATCAATCAGGGGCAATATAATGACCGTAAAGAGATCATTACCAAAAACCGGGATGATGCTTCCGAGAATCTTGATAAGCTTACAGAAGCAGATGCCAAGGAACAGGCCAGTGGCGGCTTCATGGGCAAGATTCAAAATGTATTGATTGCCGGGGCCATCGTACTGGTAGCAAAGGAGGTTTTTAAATCGAGCTGATATGAAAAAGAAATACCAGGGGGTTGTAAGCGCTGTCACTATCAACGAGTCCACTACCTGGAACGCTGACGGTTGCAGCTCCTATTCTATACACAACGCTGGAAACGTCAATGTAACCATTGACGGAGTGCGTGTTCTTAAACCCCGTGAAACCTGGCAAGGTCCTGAAATGCATCCGGAGGTTGGATATTACCACAACCACAAAATTGAGTTTGACGAGGCAAACGCCCCTACTATCAAAACACCGGTTGGAGGTGTCCAGCCTCCGAGTACAGTCATAAACCCGGGCGATCCGGCTCCGCCGATTGACCGCAGGGTGATTATTGATAAAGTAAATATTTCCTGATCATGGCCAGCTTCCTGGAATCGAAAAAATTTACCGGTGACCTGGAAGGCGGCTTTTGGGATGACCCTTCCGCAGGCTGGACGTATGCCGGCATCACACGGAAGTATTATCCCTCGTGGGCGGGATTCAAAAGGCTGGAGCAGCTGAGGCGGATAAAGTTTGGCAACAACCCCATTCCGAGGTATACAGTGTTCAATGATACAACGCTGAACAATCTGGTATCTCAGTTCTACCGGAATAACCACTGGCAGAAAATCAACGGGGAGTATGTGGCCAACCAGACGCTGGCCAATCTGATGTGGGATTTTTATGTGCACAAGGAAAACGATGCTATCCGGGTGATCAATGAAACCGGCCGGCAGTTGGATCCCGGTGTTGAAATTAAATCCACCTCGATATCCATTGAGCTGATAAAGCTGATCAATCAGCAGCCGGTTGAGTACTATGCAATGTTGCGGCGCGCCAGGATCAAGTACTACATGACCAAGCCAGGATTCTCTAAAAAGATGCGGGAAGCTTTTGTATGGCGCGTGAACCGGTTCCCGCAAAGTATCAGTAATGTAAAACGCTTTTTCAGCTTTTTTTAGATATGGTGATCAATGCTAAATATGTTCCCGGGTACCTGCAGCAGTTTTCTGCTATGCGGATAAAGCCTGAGCGCGTTTCAGAAGTTGACAGGATTGTCAATCGTATAAATGCAGGGCGCTCCAGGTATGAGGGAATTGAGAAGGCAACAGGTGTGCCATGGTTCTTTATTGGAGTAATTCATTACATGGAAGCCGGCTGCGACTTTTCAAGGCATCTTCATAATGGCGATCCCCTTACAGCTAAAACGGCTAATGTTCCTGCAGGCCGGCCAGCTTCAGGCAAGGCGCCATTTACCTGGGAAGAAAGCGCGCTGGATGCGATCCGGTTTAAGTCTCTGCACAATGTTAAAGACTGGTCAGTTCCAGCCATGTTGTATGTTTTAGAGGCCTTCAATGGCTTTGGATACAGACGTGCTTCAATCAATATTCCAAGCCCGTATCTGTGGAGTTTCAGCAATCTGTATTCTAAAGGAAAATTTGTGCGTGATGGGGTATACGATCCGAATACAGTCAGTAAGCAGGCCGGAGCTGCTGTTATCCTGAAAAGGGTTATGGAAAGAAATAACCTGCTCACCACTGCAATCGTATCCGGTGGTGTTGTTGGCCTTGTCCTTGCTGCAGCACTGTTTTTTTTTTAACTGATGACTAATGAAAATTGTTGGCCCATATCCTGCTGATGATTCACTGTCCGCTTCTGGCGGGAGTGGCGGCGGCTCCGTTCCTGTTCCGGGACAAGCGCCACCTGACCTGATGCTGAGCTTCACGGTAAACGCCCCTGGTGACAGCAATCAGGCTTTGCCGGCAAATGCCTTTGTAAAATACATCATCATCGCCGGAGCCTCTCCGCAGTACGTTACTGTAGGTCTCCCGGATAATGAAGGGTTGCTGTTTCAGAAAGATTTTGTCTGGCCGGGTACCAGGGCAACTGCTGCCCCGTGTGTGAGCCTGCCTGATGAGCAGAATGTTATTGTTGGTGATATCGTTGGGCTGACGCGCATCATTATTATATACTCAATCATTCCAGTTCCATTATGATTGCACACCTGAATTTTATACGCAGACTGGTTATCCTGCTTCTTTTAACGCTGGCGGTGTCTCTGTCCAACGGACAGGAGAAAGCCAAGCAGGCTAAGGTTGGCTGGCTACTGGCTGATAAAATCACTTTTACGCCCGGCAACCAGGCGGCAGGCTTGTATGTTCGTTCAGATGCCAGTGGCAATCTTTCCCTTGCTGATGCAGTTAAAGACTCCTTTGCAATAGAAGATCTGTTTTACGTCAAACAAACAACCGGGGTGCCCGATAGCCTGAAGCTCCTAAATGCTCCTAAAAATAAGTTTTGGGCTGGCCCCGTCAGCGGTGGTGGCAGTGGCCGGCCAGGCTATCGAGCTATTGAACTTGCTGATCTGCCTCCTGGCATTGGCGGTTCACCCTCCTGGGGTCTTACTGGTAATGCAGGCACCAATCCAGATTCTAACTACCTGGGAACTTCTGATGCAGCACATTTACTGCTGAAATCAAACAATACTGAGGTTGTCAGGATAACACCTGATAGTGCTGTATTGTCAAAAAATATTGTCGTGAATCCGGAAGGGCCTGCAGGATTGCAGTCAAGCCGTCAGCTGGTTTTTAACGGTCGTTCTCTTGACAACCAGTACCAGGTTGGTTACATCAGGCTCCGTGCAGATGGAAACGGGCTTTATGGTGGGGCGTTGAATTTCATGTCTGCTTCAGGTTCTTTTGTTTTTGGCACGAACCCTTCATCGATCAATTATACTCTCTTTGAAGGGGATGCAAGTTTACGGGGTGGCAATTCGCTAACATTATTCACGACCAATACATCCAAGGGTATTGTGCTGGAAAATCAATACAGGCAGACCATTGGAAACCTGCTGGAGGTAAAGAATACTAATATCTACGGCAAGCGTAAGCCGCACCTCATTGTTACTGCAGCCGGCAATGTGGGTATCGGTGATAGCCTTACTACAGCTGATGCCACATTGCATGTTGCAGGAAGCTTCAAGTATGTCGATGGGAACCAGGCCGCAGGTAAGGTACTGATATGTAATGCGGCCGGTGTCGGGAGCTGGCAAACCTTTTTAGGTGGGTTGGATTCTGTCATGTTGCAAAATACTGGTGTTCTTCATGCTGCTCCAACTTATGTAAGGACTGGATCGAAATGGACTATCAGCCAGTCCCTGGCTACGCAGTCAGCATATCGGTTACTTGGAACAGGTGATCTATCCGGAACACCTTCTTTCCGCACTATTGACAGTAACTACTTTGGCGGCTCCTTTGCTTCTCAGGTTCGTGCTGCTTCCTGGAACAATCCGGTATTTACAGGTTCTGTTTCAACATCAGCTGGAACTGCAGCGAGCCCGTCCATTAATTTCAGTGATGCAAATACCGGTCTATACAGACATACAAGTATGGGTGTCGGCATAAGTATTTCCGGGGTTGGACGCTGGGGATTCAGCTCTACAATTTTTGGTTCTCTTTCTTCGCGTGGCGCACAGCTATCCCAAACCGCAGGCAATGCGGGTGCTCCGCAGTACAACTTTGTTCTGAATACTACTGCAGGTCTTTATCAATCCAGTGCAAATGAAATTGGTCTGTCTACCAATGGACTTGCAGCGCTGCACATTGATGCCAGCCAGCGTGTTGGTATTGGCACAGCTACCCCTGTAAGTTCAGCCGCATTGGATATTTCAAGTACCACACGTGCCTTTTATCCTCCGCGCATGACAACAACTCAGCGCGATGCGATGGCTGGCATTGTTGCAGGAGCAACAGTCTACTGTACTGATTGCACAGCCAATGATGCGAGCACAGGCGTGTTACAAACCTATAACGGATCATCCTGGAAAAACAACTGGTAATCTATGGCAAAGCTTACTTACAACGTTCGCGCATACAATCAGGAAACGCTCCCTTTTGCGCCTGAGACACTTGAAATTTTTATTGGGGCGCAAACTACTGTTGACGGTGTCAAGTTCGTCAATATAGAAACTTTCCTGTATCAGCAGTTATCTCCACAGCGCCGCCTGATCATTAACGGAAAATTTCAGCTGCCCCTGGCCGCCCTGGAGCCGATGATTGAACGTATCGAACTGGGCGGAGAGCTGGTGATCCGTGAGGAGGTATTGAATCAGTATCTCCGCAGTAATCATGCAATTGAACTGAATACCTGATGGGTTTCCTGCTTTGGATATTATCCGTGTTGCTCTCTGCATTACTCTTGCCGGTCGGTCTGCTGTATGGCTTATTCGCGGCCATATACAAGCAGAAGTTTTTTGCAGAAGGTTTGCCGGTTATTGATCGCAAATTTTTCCGGTTAGCTGCAGCCATTGATGTTTTAGGGAATGTTGTCTGCGGTGAACTTTTCAACGCATTGCTGATTGACAAAAGGCGCTCACGTGTTCACTTTGGCTTGTATAAAAATACCATAAGTCAAGTCCTTGGCTGGAATAAGCTTGACGGCACCCTTACTCGCCTAGGTAAAGCCGTTGATGCTGTGCTTGACTTCTTCGATCCTAATCACTCTCTAAAATCAATTGGACATGAAAAATAGCTTTTTGACAGCACTTCTGTTGCTGGCCGTAAGTTCCTGCTTCAGCACAAACTACTATGTAAGCCCCTCCGGGAATGATGGCAATTCAGGCACTTCACCTGCAGCCCCTTGGCTGAGCATCGCAAGGTTAAATACGGCTATGGCCTCCATGTCTGCCGGCGACTCTGTATTGTTCCAACGCGGTGGCACATTTTACGGCCGCCTGGTTGTTTCCCGGAACAATCTGAATTTTGATGCTTACGGCACTGGTTCTTTACCAGTGATTACTGGCTATACAACTGTTGCCTCCTGGACTGCAGATGCAATGCCCGGCGTGTACCGCACCTCTGTAAATGCTAAGCCCACGCTGATGATGGTGAGCTGGAACGGTACACCGCAACGCATGGGTCGTTATCCTAACCCTGATCAGGCAGAAGGGGGTTATCTGAAATTTGAAGGAAACGATGTAAGCCTCCGTACTATCACAGACAACCAGCTTGGATTTTCGCCCGACTGGACCGGAGCTGAAGTTGTTATTCGCGGCAACGACTGGACGGCCGATCGCTGCATTATTCAGGCACACAAAGGGCAAATCATTTATTACCGAATGGGCCGGGGCACAAATGCAGGCGTAACAAGTCAGTTTTCTATCATCAATAATAATTACGGATACTTCATACAGAATGACAAACGCACCCTTGATCAACCAGGAGAGTGGTGGTTTGACTCAACTAATAAGCAGCTGTATATCTACAGCGGCGCTACAGCTCCCGGCGGATCCGTTCGTGTGGCCACAATAGATACGCTGGCTGATTGCGGTAGCCGGTCATTCCTGTCGTTCAGGAATCTGAAGTTTGAGGGCGCCAACCGTTCGGGAATTTATTCACTCAATGGATCCTCGATAACAGTAACAGATTGCGAGTTTGAACACATTGGCTCTCGCGCAGTTCACTTCTGGCTGACGGGCAATGCCTATATCGGCAACGTGAAAACCAACTGGACGATGTCCAATGCTATCCAGGTTCGCGCACGCACAAAAAATAATGTGTGGGTACGCAAATGCACTGTGCGGAACAATGGCCGGTATATAGGCATGGGAAGTTTCTTTGACTATTCCGACTATGTCGGCATAATCGCACAGGCTACTTCTGGCGTTGCCGTAGACAGCAATTTTGTTGACAGCTCCGGTTCCTCCGGCATCGATGTGAATGGCAGTGATGTAATCTGCGAGCGCAATATCATAACCAACTACTGCCTTGTTGTACATGATAAAGGCGCCATATACACCTTTGTAATGCCGGGAACGGCGAATGCTGAATCAACACTTACGAACCGCATCATCCAGGATAATATTTGCCTGTTTGCAAAAGGTGATGCCAACGGCACCAACAGAACTGTTACGGACGCTGCAGGTATTTACCTCGATGGGATTACGCCCAACTTCATTGTTCGAAGAAATATCGTTGCCAATATCACAGGCTTTGGAATCTACTGTAACAACCCGCGGAATGTTTCTATCCTGGATAATCTTTCGTACAACAATACCCACGCCATTGGCCTTACCAGGTATGACTATGCCACTTTGAACAATGTGATCGTTAAGTTCAACACCTGCTATGCTGCCGCTGCTGATCAGGATTTGCTGAAGCTGACCAACCAGGCGCTCAATTACCCGGTAACTACGTCAGTGTCCTCCTGGATAAAATCCATCGGAGTTATTGACAGCAACTATTACGGCGGGTTAAATGAAGTTCCTTTCCGGCTGGAAATATACCCGACAAAAGGATCTGCCCCGCTGCCATGGGCGCTGATGTCTCGGGGTGCCTGGACAACACTTTCCGGATACGATGCCGCTTCAAAATCACTCCCGCAATTTTCGCCATTCACTGTATCATCCATTGTTTCGGCCAACCTGATCACAAACGGCACGTTCAATACGAGCACCACCGGATGGACCTTGTTCGGAAGTAATACAAATTTCACCTGGAGCACCGGAGCTGGCCGGCTCAGTTTTCTTTCACCGGTAGCCGGAAGGTTCAGCCTGATCCATCAGCGGGCCGGCGCAATCAGTGCATCCAAAAAGTATTTGCTGCGCTGGACGACATCGGGCACTTCATTTGGATCCATGCAGCTTTTCCTGCGTAACAGTGTATCCCCCTGGAACGATCTAACTCCGCGCCAGGTGCGTGCATTCTCTGCAGGCACCAAAGCCCACCAGGTACTTTTTACTGTACCCTCCAACGTACCTGCAGGAAGTATTGCCCTTGCAGTAGAGCAATCCTCCGGAACTACGATGCTGGATAATATCCAGTTCAACGAAGTGCTGGCCACAGTAAATAATCTGCAGGATAGCGTTCAGCTGTTTGTGAATACATCAGCAAGTCCTGTAACGCACTACTTCAATTCAGTAATGACAGATGCCATTGGCTCCACCTACCGCGGGGCAGTTTCTTTACCGCCCTGCAGTGGCAAGCTGCTATTTTTCCGTCAACCCATTACAGTGAAAACCTCATCCTATCTCATCAGAAAAAGACGCTAATTATGTGGACGAACCTCAAAAAAAACTGGAAAACAACAAGCGCTGGCATCATTGCCGTTGTTGGCGGAGTTGTCCTGATTGTACAGGACAAAACGAAGCTGACTGAAGGGTTAACCAGCATCCTTGCCGGCATTGGGCTGATTTTCGCAGCAGACTCTGGCCAGCCTTCTACCGATTCAAATAAACCAGCCTCCTGATATGCGCTGGAAATATCGCATACTGGTTTTTGCCTTTTTACTGATCCTGCTTGCAGCTACGGGGCTTTTTAGCTGCAGCCCGGGTAAGAGGATGCTTGAGAGCCAGGCGGCTCAGAATGAGCTGTATTTACGTCAAAAGGCACATGACGAGCAGGTAGCTGCAGCAGCAGTGGCCGCCTTTGTGAAAGGCAACCCCTGCCCTGCTATGCCGGAAATCAATCTGGATTCACTCTGTGGCCTTTTTTATGACCCGCTACCTACGCGTGAGCCTGTAAATACAGCAGCTGATTACTTTGAGCATAAAAACCCTTCTGTCAAGGATACAGCAAATAAAACTGCTTCCGGTTCTCCTAAAAGGATACTTGTTCCTTTCGAAGACAAAAGAAGAATCAATCTCTTGGAGGATAGCTGTATGGCCAAAGATAGCCGCCTTAGTGTGGCCGGTGCTACTATTACACTCCTGGAACAACAACTTGCTGATTCCAGTAAAAATCATTTACGCGCGATCCGCTTCAATTGGGCACTGGGCATCCTGCTGGTATTAATGATATTGGCCATCATTGTGATGGCCTCACGGAAATAGTATGAAGTGCTATTGTGCTGGTGGCCCTGTATGTCTATACAGGGCTTTTTTTAAACCTCAATCGTTTTACCATGGATCTGTTCCTCGATGCTGAATGGTTTATCGGCGGGGAAATATTCCTCATCGGCTGGTCTAGAAATACAAAGGTATTCGGACAGCTGTATGATGATTCCCTGACTGCTGAGCGCTTCCAGGAGCTGCTGGATGACACCGATGGCATCATCTACTTTTATGGCCCGGATATCGGCATTATTGAAAAGTATTTTGACATTGATATCCGCAGCACCAAGCATTGTGTCAATCTACTGAAAGTATTCAAGGATAAGCTGCCTGCCATGAAAAATTACAAGCTGGCCACCATTGAAAAGCATTACCACCTGCAGCGAAACAGGAACGAGTACAAGGCCAATATTTTTTCCATCTTCCAGGATTGGCGAAAGCCACAGGTACGCAGTCTGGTACTGCAGTATAACCGGGAAGATGTAATAAACCTCGCCCGGCTCAAGAACATCATATTTGCTCAGTTTGATATTGAGTCCGATTATCTGCTGCAGGTGAAACTGGCCGGCGTTACTGAAATTGTAAAAGATTATGCCTACATGCTGCCCTGTGATGTATACCGGGGCAAGAGCTTTGGCAAGTTCGCCGGTGATGTGGATCCCTCCAAACCAAGCGACAATGGAAATATCACTGCACAGATGGTTGTTAGCGCGAAGTTCTACGGTGATAAAGTAAGTCTGTACAGAATGATTGTACTTATGGCAGATGTGGTGAAAGACCGGTCTTATGACCTGGTTACCTGTGTGAATAACAGGGATTCACCCTTTCACCTGGC
Source organism: Ferruginibacter sp. (assembly GCA_041911275.1). Classification (GTDB taxonomy): domain Bacteria; phylum Bacteroidota; class Bacteroidia; order Chitinophagales; family Chitinophagaceae; genus Ferruginibacter. The sequence goes on from JAYRPG010000133.1 coordinate 14,083, forward strand.
CAAGGCCCTTGCCATTGGAATTGCATTGAGGGTTAAAGTTCCATTCCAGGAAGTCATCAGCAACCACAACACAGTCGCCTCCCCGGCCGTCAGAGGCAAGCGTATTCTGATCATCGACGACGTTATTTATAAAGGCACCACCATGGCCAAGGCGCTGGAGGCTTGTATGAAAGAAAAGCCGGCGTTTATGCACTTTTTGGCTTTCGGGAAAAGTCTTAGATTTGCTTACTGATTATGGCAAAGATTGCAGGTTTTAAAGCTATCCGGAATAAGTCCGGAAAAATTACTCACGTTACGTTGAGCATGCGCCATCATGCTGAATTGCTTCAGAATATGATTGATCTCGCAGAAATGGAGAAGGCCCGGAAAAATGACACAGTTGACTGGGATGATGCAAAAAAAGTAATCATGAAAAAGCATCGTCTGAAGTAATGTATTCCCTTCGAATCGAAAAACAGGCGTTGAAGTATATTCAAAAGCTTGACCGACCTACTGCAAAGCGAATAATGGAGGCAATTGATTCTATTCGCGAAAACCCCTCTATTGGTGAACGGCTCATAAATCACGGTTCTGAATATAAGTACCGTGTGGGCTCCTATCGGATTCTTTATGATGTTCACGATTCCGTTCTAACAGTTGTTGTTGTTAAGGTAGGCCCTCGGGGGCAGGTATACAATTAGCGGGCAAAAACAGATGTAGCTCGTTCCTCGCTCCAACAGATTTTACCCGTTCAGGCAGGTGCATGGTCGCCTGTCCGCTATGCTCCCAGCCGCCCATGCACCTGCTTCTCCCCATCCACCCCCACCCACCCACCCGGTGGATGGCGGTCATCTCCATATTACCGCGCCGTCAAGTTTCCCATAAGGTATAAGATTCAATAGTGCTGTGCCGGAGGACAGTATGAAGATTGCCCTGAAAGGCAAATTGTCGTAAAGTGGAAATACAGCCAGGGCAGTGAGTAGATTCGCAATGATGCCTGCGGCCGCGAATATTCTCAGCTGCCCTTGCTTCAGCTGCTCCAGGCCGTTGACTTTTATATAGGCGCCTAATGGGATAATTCCTATGTGTATTGAAGTTTCTTTAATGCAGAATTTTAGAATTGTGCCGTAGAATATACCAATTGATTCCACCTTCCTTTTAAATACAAGAGCGGCCAGCAGGTGTCCTGCTTCGTGTATAATGGCCACGATGGCCAATGCTGCAATTATTTGAAGTAGTGTAACCATTCAAAAAAAAGGCCCGCGAAGATAACTCGTGTCCGGCCTGATCCAAAAGACAGGCCTCTTAAACACAAGGCCTGCGCACAGCCCCATCATTTACGGCCTTCTGCTTTTGGAGTCATCCCGTCCACTACGTTGACGGACCTGCTTTCTTTTTCTTTTTTTCGGTTTTTCTTTCTCTTTTGGGAAATGGTTGCGGAGCGCAGCGATGCTTAACCAAATCCCCAACCATGCCCGTAAAAATCAGCTGCAGCAATCCCGGTACCCAGTACCCCGATCACACATTTTTTGTACTCTGCAAAGGCAATCACAGCGGCCGGCCGATGAAAAAGCCCTGTCCAAACTGCTTTGCCATTACAACGGAAAACCCGGCCGATGCGGATTTTTATTTTACTGCTGTTCTACGCCTGTGGCAGTGCCGGGTTTTTGAACCATTCATTGGCGGTTCTGTGATTCCTTTTATCCGGCTCCGTGAGTTCCGTGGTGTACTCTCCCGCTTCCTGCCTGCACTTTACGAAAGGCGGGATGACTTTACAAAGGTGGTGGAGCAAGTTAAAGCCATTGAAGCCAGGGAAGCCGTTATACGGCAGCAGCTGGATCTGCTCGGACAGCTCAAAATTGCAATCCTGCGGAAAGCAATCTGAGCAGATGCTGCAAAAGCACCAATTGTTATTTGCAGCGCTTATCTGTCCATCCTGGACAGCCTACGCAGTTCCTGCAACTGCTTCCCACTTCTGCATTTCCCTGTGCTTCACTTCGTCAATTATCTTTGCGTACACCTCCACCGTTTTAAAGTCCACTCCCATAAGCTCTGCCACAACTTCCTTTGGAATGCCCCAGTAAATGCTCAGCGTACCAAATGTGTGCCGGCTACAGTGGTAGGTAATATTCTTTTCAATCCCTGCAGCTTTCATTATTTCCTTGAGCGCCCTGTTTGTTACCTGGTTGCTGTGCGTGTGGAAACATAGGCCGGTGGTTTCTGTCGCGAGAAGCTTTTGCGCTTTACTGATTAGTGGTATTGTAACAGGTTTCTCGGTCTTTTCCTGAACGGTTGTAACTGTTCCATTTTTGATATCATAGTACTTCAACTGGATGACATCTGAGTATCTCAGCCCCGTATAGCAGCTGAAAAGAAAGTACCGCAGTACAGCTTGGTGAACAGGACGCAATTGGCCATCCTGGAACATTTGTTCAAGGATGGCCAGCTCGTCTGCAGTTAGGAATTTCTTTTGCCCGGAAATGGCCTTTATTTTGACATTGATCAGCGGATCATTGTTTATTACTCCTGTCTTCTGCGCATGGTGAACAACTGCTTTTAATTGGCGAAGCTTTCGACTGATGGTGTTTTCATTATTGCCTTCTTGCCGTAGCATTTGCTGCAGGCGGAGGGCAAAGCTGTAGGTGATATCTTTAATCCTGGGTGATGGCAGTAGCTGCTGAATGTTTGCCTTTAAAACCTGATAATGCTTAATGCGCTGCCATCCCAGTGGATGCTGGCTGCAGTATTCGTCTATAAGTGCCAGGAAGCCCGGATTTTTTGCATCCTCAGGACTCTTAAACACATAGGCCTCAAAATACTTTTTTGAAAACTCAATGCCCTCCAGGAGCATATTGGCAATACACATTTCAGCGCGCGATCGGTAAAGTCCGAACTGTGCGTTGAGCTGGTAGTAAGTGGGTGCTGATTTTTTAATGGTGCAGGATTCTTCATCCCAGTGGTCAGGGTGCACCTTGATACCGGTGGTGATCCATTCATTTTGAACAATGAAATTGATCACGCACCGGCCGCGGCTGTCTGGCCGCTTTCGGAGGTAAATTCTCAGGGTCATGCTGTGCTGGTGTTTGGCTCTAAAAACCGGCTCGTTTTTGGCTCGCGAAAAAGCCATATTTAAGCCGGGTTAACTGGAATAACGCCGAACCGCCAAATCCCGAAAAGGGCTAATTTTCAAGGATTACACTAACAAAACCTACAAGAACTGAGTTAAACTAGAGGTCCCGAGCAGATTCGAACTGCTGTACGAGCTTTTGCAGAGCTCTGCCTAGCCCCTCGGCCACAGGACCTGATGTTGCACCGAACTATAGACGAATAAATCAGTGCTTTATTTCAGGGAAGCGCAAAAATAGGGGAAAATTCTTTTAGGAAAACAGAATTTTAAACGACAATATCTTCTCCGCGTATTTTTCATCCGGCCTGCGGCCGGCCGGGAGCAGGGCCGGTTCCGTGCAAACCGGATAAAACGTTTAACTTACGGCCCGCAAACCCTGTTCATCACTCCCCATGCAACTCAGTTTCTATAAATACCACGGCACAGGCAACGATTTCATCATCCTCGACAATTACCGACAGGCCGCGCCTGAACTCAGTCCGCAACAGATCCGGCGGCTCTGTCACCGGCACTTCGGCATCGGCGCCGACGGGCTGATGCTCCTGAGCAAAGCGCCGGGCTATGATTTTGAAATGAAATACTACAATGCCGACGGCAACGAAAGCACCATGTGCGGCAACGGAGGCCGATGCCTGGTGATGTTTGCCAGCCACCATGGTATCCTGCGGAGCACCTACCGGTTCAAAGCCATTGACGGCGATCATGAAGCCGAAATCGACGAGCACGGTGTGGTGAGCCTGAAGATGCAGGATGTGCACCAGGTAACTTATCACAACGGCTACGCTATTCTCAACACCGGCTCGCCCCATTTTGTGAAATTTGCGAACGATGTGGAGCAGGTGGATGTGGTGGAAACGGGCCGCGACATCCGCTACAGTGATGCCTTTGCGGCTGAAGGCATCAACGTGAATTTTGTGGAATCCCGGGGAGAAGACAGCATCTACGTCCGCACCTACGAGCGGGGCGTGGAAAACGAAACCCTGAGCTGCGGCACCGGCGTTACCGCGGCAGCACTGCTCTCGGCCCACAATGAGAAAGGATTCAACACCGTGGAAGTGAAAACCCCCGGCGGCACCCTGAGCGTGGAATACAACAAAATTGACGACGAAAATTTCGAAGACATCTGGCTCTGCGGACCAGCCGTTTTTGTGTTCAAAGGTGAAATTACCCTGTAAAAAAAGCACTGCCTTTACCCGGCACTGCAGCCCATCATCATGATCCAGTATTTTAAAAATATCGAATTCAAAACCGTGGCCATCGACCGGCCCGAAGATGGCTCCTGGGTAAATGTGCTGCCGCCCCTGAAACAGGAGGAATTTTCAGAACTCAGCCGTACGCTGGATATTCCGATGGACTTCCTTACCGACTCGCTGGACATTGATGAAAGAAGCCGGTACGAGATTGAAGACAACGTAAAACTGATTGTCATCAAAACCCCCACCGAAAACAATTCATTCAACGAAAGCGACGCGTATTACATCACCATCCCCATCTGCATCATCCTTACGCACAACCAGATTGTAACGGTAAATTCGTTTGAAAATGAAGCCATCAAAAAATTCCTCAACACTTTCCAGAACCGCAGCCCGGATAAAAAGAGCATGATGGTGCTGAAGATATTTGAGAAGGTGGTCACCAATTTCCAGGAATACCTCAAGGAGATCAACCAGCGCCGCAACCTGCTGGAACAAAAACTCTACGATGCCAACCGGAATGCCGAACTGCTGGAACTGGTGAGGATCCAGAAAAGCCTGGTGTATTTTGTAACAGCGCTCCGCAGCAACGAACTGCTGATGATGAAAATGGCCCGGAGCAATTTTCTGCAGCTGAACGAGGAAGAAAAAGAATTCCTGGAAGACCTGGTGGTGGAAACCAGCCAGGCCCTGGAGATGGCGAACACCTATACCAATATCCTCAGCAGCACACTCGATGCTTTTGCCAGCATCATTTCCAACAACCTCAACAACGTGCTGAAGCGGCTCACCTCCATCACCATCGTGTTGTCGCTGCCGGCCCTGGTCACCAGCATCTATGGCATGAACGTACCCATCCCCGGGCAGAACCTGCCCCATTCTTTTTACGTACCCATCATCATCTCGCTGATCATTTCCGTGATCATCAGTGCCTGGTTCATGAAAAAGAAACTCTTCTGACCCTGTTTAACCGAATCTGTAATGACGATATCCATCCGTGTTTACGGCATCCTCATCAACTCCGAAAAACAGGTACTGGTGAGTGATGAATACATCCGGGGCAATTACTACACCAAGTTTCCGGGCGGCGGCCTGGAAGTGGGGGAAGGCACCCGCGACTGTCTTAAAAGAGAATTCCTGGAAGAGATGAACCTGCGGGTGGACGTGGGTGCACACATCTACACCACCGATTTCTTTCAGCCCAGCGCGTTCAACCAGGCGCACCAGATCCTTTCCATCTACTATTACGCCCATCCCCTCGAACCCATCCGTGTGCCGCTCCGCAGCCGACCGTTTGATTTTGATGAAGCCCAGCTGCGGGTTTACGCCGCAAAACAGCAGGTGGAAACCTTCCGCTTCATTCCCTGGGAAGCCTTTTCGCCGGAACAACTCACCCTGCCGATCGACAAAATCGCCGCAGGCATCATCCGCGAAGGCGCCTGACCAGCAACGCAGGTATACCCGGCGTTGCGCCTTCCCCGACCGGGGCGGCAAGAGCCGGAGAAAAGAAAAACCAGCAGCGGCAAACAGGGCTTTGCCGGCTGAAGACCAACGGATCTGCACATTGAAAAAAATCTATCAGCCCATAAGCCGGATTCTGTTTTCCGCGGGAGCGGAACGGCTACCATTTATCTGGCCTGCACATTGCTGTGCCGGTCTAGCTGCCTACCCTTCCCGTTAACCGAAGTTGCAGACGGGCCGCCTGCCAGCCGGGCCTTCCGGCCCGGCAAACGGGATTTACGTGGCATTTCAGCGTACAAGGTTTACCCCCGCCCGCAGTTGCCTGCAGGCAGCGTGAGCTCTTACCTCACATTTTCACCCTTACCCCGGTAAAGGGGCGGTTATTTTCTGTGGCACTGTCTGTCATCCCGGAGGATGCCCGGCCGTTAGCCGGTGTACTGCCCTGTGCTGTCCGGACTTTCCTCCCCCTGCTGAACAGGGAGCGGTAGCCGGGCTGATAGAACGGTAAAATTAAGGAAATTCAGGCGGGGTCAGTTGATGATGTATTCGCCCCTGCGGTTGATCATCACGAGCGGCAGCTGCTTTTTTTCTTCAAAATGATCGAAGGCTTCCTTGAGGGTAACCGCAAACTGCTGCAGAAACTGGTTATCCCGCGTGGCCTGGGCCAGGTATTCGAAAGAACGCTTAACGTTGTAACGCACCGGAAACACATGCACCGGGATGAAATCCTGCCCCCGGTCGCGGGCAAGAGCGGCCAGGATGTACATTTCCTCGATGGGCAGGTCGCTCACGGCAATGCAGCCGGTAGACACACAGCCGCCGTGAATATAGATATCTCCCCCGGGCCGGCGGGCATCGCTCAGCATCCGGTCGGAGGCATTGGGATAATTGAGGCCCAGGGCCAGGTGATAGTTGCTGTTGGGATTGAATTCATTGATGTAGTAAAAACCTTCGGGCGTCTGGTAATCTCCTTCCATCCGCTTGGGGCCCAGTGAGCCGCTCTGCATGCACATGCGGTAGGTTTTGAACAGCCTGAACGACTCATCCGGCTGCCCTTTTACCCACACCTCCACCTGTTTGTCGTATTTGAAACTGCGGATATACAGCTGGCGGGGCGGCCAGGCGAGCTTTTTTTCCTCAAACTGCCTCCGCAGTGAGTCCTCCAGCCTGGAAAAAGCACTTGCCGTGCGGGCCGAGCCCGATTTGATGCTGACATAGGAGTTCTGTGCCTGCAGCCCCGGAAGGCTGGCGAGGCAGAAAAACGCGGTCAGTAAACCCAAAAGCCTGCTGTTGTTCATACCGGAATGCGTTTGGAAGGGAACGGCGGTCTTTTTCCGTTCATCCCTGCAAAAATCAGGCAACAAATATAAAATGAAAAAGCCGTCCTGGGTTTCCCGGGGGAACCTTTAACGGCTTTTAAACAAGTTGGCCAGTGCACCCTCAGAGGTTGCCCCGGGCATCCTGCTCTCTTTCCAGGGCTTCGAACAGGGCTTTGAAGTTGCCCTTGCCGAAGCTTTTAGCGCCCTTGCGCTGGATGATTTCAAAAAACAGGGTGGGCCGGTCTTCCACCGGTTTGGTGAAAATCTGCAGGAGGTAGCCTTCGTCATCCCGGTCAACCAGGATCCCGAGCTCCCGCAGGGGGGCGATATCCTCATCAATCTTCCCCACCCGCTCCAGCAGGTCTTCGTAATAACTGGCCGGCACCTGCAGGAATTCCACGCCGCGGTCGCGGAGATCGGTTACCGTTTTAATGATGTCGCGGGTGGCTACGGCCACATGCTGCACACCTTCGCCATGGTAAAATTCGAGATACTCCTCCACCTGGCTTTTCTTCTTGCCCTCAGCAGGCTCGTTGATGGGAAATTTAACATATCCGTTTCCGTTACTCATCACCTTGCTCATCAGCGCGGAGTATTCGGTGGAAATATCCTTATCATCAAAACTGAGGATATTCCGGAAGCCCATCACGTCCTCATAAAATTTCACCCAGGGGTTCATCTGGTTCCAGCCCACATTGCCCACGCAGTGATCCACATACTGCAGCCCGGTGGGCGCGGGATTATAATGACTGTTCCAGGCGCGGAAGCCGGGCATGAACACCCCGTTGTAATTTTTTCTTTCGATGAAATAGTGCACCGTATCCCCGTAAGTGTGGATGCCGCTCATCACCACCTCTCCCTGTGCGTCGCGCAGGGTAACGGGTTCGAGACAGGACTTTCCGCCGCGGGCGGTGGTTTGCTTCCAGGCATCTGCGGCGTCTGGCACACGGAGCGCCAGCACCTTTACGCCGTCGCCATGCTGGTAAATATGGTCGGCAATGGGGTTGCCGGGATGCAGCGGCGTGGTGAGTACAAAAGTGAGTTTCTCCTGCCGGATCACATAACTCACGCGGTCTTTCACCCCGGTTTCAGGCCCCGCGTAGGCAAGGCTCTGGAAGCCAAAAGCGGTTTTGTAAAAATGGGCGGCCTGCTTGGCATTGCCCACATAAAACTCCACATAATCGGTGCCTTCCAGCGGAAGAAAATCAGCCGCTGCAACCGGGGAAGCGGCAGCCTGTGCAATCAGGGTATCCATAATGATAAAATTGAATGGTGAGTAAAAGGAAAAGCAGTCGGGTTTGCCGGCCATCCGGCAGTTCATCACCGGCGGGCATCCATGGCCAGCGCCGACATCAGCAGGGAGTACTGCATCCGCTGATCGGGAAAAAACTTATGGGGATAATCCGGCTGCATCGTTGCAACAAAAATACAGGGATTTTTCAAATGCGCACCGCAATCCGCCGGCGGTTATCTTTACAGTATGAAAAAAGTAGGCATTCTGGGCGGCGGGCAGCTGGGGCGCATGCTGCTGCAGGCGGCAGCCAATTATCCCGTACGCACCTTTGTGCTGGAAAACGACCCGGAATGCCCGGCCGCCCACCTCTGCCACCATTTCACCCGGGGCGACATCACCCGCTATGAAGATGTATATCAGTTTGGCAAAGGAATGGATGCTCTCACCATCGAAATTGAACGGGTGAATACCGATGCCCTCGAGCAGCTGGAGAAAGAAGGCGTCGCGATTTTTCCGCGCCCGACGGCGCTGCGCCTGCTGCAAAGCAAAATCCGGCAGAAAACATTTTACCGCGACCAGCAGCTGCCCAGCAGCGAGTTCAGGGTTACCCAAAACCTGGCCGACCTCCGGGAACACCTGCCGTTTCTGCCTGCCGTGCACAAACTGGCGGAGGGCGGTTACGACGGACGGGGGGTGCAGCTGCTGCGCGAAGCAGCCGACCTGGCCCGGGCCTTCGACGCCCCGGCTGTGCTGGAAAAAATGGTGACGGTGCAACAGGAGATTGCCGTACAGGTGGCAGTGAGCACCACCGGCGCTATCGCCCTCTACCCGCCGGTGGACATGGTGTTTGATCCCGACCTGAACCTGCTGAGCTACCAGATCAGTCCGGCAGACCTGCCCGAAAAAACCGCCTGGCGCATTGAAGCGGTGGTGATTGCCCTGGTGAAAGCGCTGAACAGTCCGGGTATTTTTTCCGTTGAACTCTTCGTGGATCCCGCCGGAGAGGTATATGTGAATGAAACCGCGCCCCGCGTGCACAACAGCGGACACCATACCATCGAAGCCAATTACTCCTCGCAGTTTGATATGCTCTGGCGCATTATGCTGGATTATCCCCTCGGCAATACCGCCCCGATCATGCCGGCCGCCATTGTTAACCTGCTGGGAGCGGAAGGGCACCAGGGACCTGCGCAATATGAAGGACTGGACACCGTGCTGAGCATACCGAATGCCTTTGTGCATCTCTATGGCAAGGCCCGCACCGCCCCGGGCCGCAAGATGGGACACGTAACGATCCTCAGCCCGGAAAAACAGGAACTCATTCACCAGGTGAACCGGATCCGGCACAGCCTGAAGATCACCAGCCGCGGTAGCTCATCCACCTGAGCAACCGCTGTTCATTAATTCCGGCCGCAATTAACCGGAATGGCGGAAATTTACCGTTTGAACATTCATTCCATTTCCTGCATGACCAGAACCACACCCCTATTGATCTGCGCCTTCACCCTCCTGCTGGGCAGCTGCGGTGGCGACAAGCAGAAAGGAGCAGCCCCGGCCGCTGCCGGCAGTAACAAACCGCCCGCCAGGGCTGACGGATGGGTGGTAACTCCTTCTGCCGTCAGTAACCGCATCGAAGTGCCCGGCAGCCTCGCGCCCAATGAAGAAACGGCGATCCAGCCGGAATTGTCCGGCCGGGTAACCGGCATCTTCTTCAAGGAAGGCGGTATGGTGAGCCAGGGCGCAGTGATGGTGAAACTGTATGATGAAGACCTGCAGGCCCAACTGAAAAAACTGCAGGTGCAGCTCTCCATCGCCCGAAAAACCGAAGAACGCCAGTCTGCCCTGTTAAAAATCAATGGCATCAGCCAGCAGGATTACGACCTCAGCCTCCTGAATGTGCGTAACCTGGAAGCCGATATCCAGATCCTGCAAACCAGCATTGCCAAAACCTCCATCCGGGCCCCGTTCAGCGGGTATGCCGGTTTGCGGAATATCAGCATGGGCGCCATGATCAATCCGCAAACCACCATCACTACCCTCCGCCAGCTGCATCCGCTCAAAATGAGTTTTACGGTACCCGAACGGTACGGCATGAAAGTGCAGCCCGGCACCCGCGTGCAGTTCAGCGTGGATGGCAGCAGCCAGATATTCCAGGCCCGGGTAATCGCCACCGAAAATGTGATTGCCGCCGAATCGCGCAGCCTGCTGGTGAAAGCGCTGGTTGATCAGCATCACGAACGCCTCTTTGCCGGCGGCTTTGCCAAAGTGCAGCTCACCCTTAGCGACAATGAAGCCGCCCTGATGATTCCCACACAGGCCATTATACCGCAGGCACGCGGCAAAAAAGTGATGGTGCTGCGCAACGGCATGGCCAGCCTGGAAGCCGTTACCACCGGCGTTCGCGACTCTTCACTGGTGGAAATCACCACAGGGCTGAAAACAGGTGATACCATCCTGATCTCCGGTCTCATGACCACCAAACCCGGCAGCGCGGTTAAACTCGGCACGATCAAGAACCGGCAGCCCTGACGCATAACCATTTTGTTCAACCGTAAAACCCGGTTACTTTGAATATATCAGAACTCAGTTTACGGAGGCCGGTTACAGCCGTGGTGATGAGCATCATCATCATCCTGTTCGGCGTGATCGGTTTTAAATTCCTCGGTGTACGCGACTATCCGGCCATCGACCCGCCCAATATTTCGGTGCGCACCAGTTACCCGGGCGCCAATGCCGACATCATCGAAACCCAGATCACCGAGCCGCTGGAAAAAGCCATCAATGGTATTGCCGGCGTTAAAAACATCACCAGCAGCAGCAGCCAGGGAACGAGCAGCATCAATGTGGAGTTTGAACTCACGAGCGACCTGGAATCTGCTGCCAACGATGTACGCGACAAAGTGAGCCAGGCCCGGAACAGTCTGCCGGCCGACCTCGACGCGCCGCCGGTGGTGACCAAAGCCGATGCCAGCAGCGACCCGATCCTGAGCATGACGGTACAGAGCAACACCCGCAACCAGCTGGAGGTAACCGAATATGCCAACAACAACCTGCTGGAACGGCTGCAAACCATCCCCGGCGTAAGCACCATCAACATCTGGGGCGAAAAGCGCTATGCCATGCGCATCTGGCTCGATCCCGCCCGGCTGAGTGCCTATAACCTCACCCCTTCAGATGTGCAGGCCGCGCTGCAGCGCCAGAACGTGGAGCTGCCCGCCGGTAAAATTGCCGGCAACGCCACTGAACTGTCGGTGCGTACGTTCGGCAAACTGAACACGGAAGAGGAATTCAACAACATCATCGTCAGGAATGTGAATGGCGCGGATATCCGTATCCGTGATATCGGCGAAGCCGTGCTGGGCCCCGAAAACGAAGAAACGGTGCTGAAGGAAAGCGGCGTGCCGATGATTGCCCTGGCCATCGTGCCGCAACCGGGCTCCAACTACGTGGAGATATCGGACGAATTTTACAAACGCTACGAACAGATCAAGCAGCAGGTACCTCCTGACATCAAACTGGATATTGCCCTTGACCAGACCAAATTCATCCGCCGCTCCATTTCAGAAGTGCAGGAAACCCTCCTCGTGGCCTTTGTACTGGTGGTGCTGATCATCTATCTCTTTTTCCGCGACTGGCTCATTGCCTTCCGCCCGCTGATTGACATACCCGTTTCGCTGATCGGAGCCTTCTTCATCATGTACCTCTGCGGCTTCACCATCAATGTGCTTACCCTGCTGGCCATTGTGCTGGCCACCGGCCTGGTGGTGGATGATGGCATTGTGGTGACCGAAAACATCTTTAAAAAGATGGAGCACGGGATGAACAAATGGCAGGCTGCCCGTGAAGGCTCACGTGAAATTTATTTTGCCGTAATCTCCACCTCCATCACCCTGGCCATCGTATTCCTGCCCATCATCTTCCTGCAGGGTTTTGTGGGCCGGCTGTTCCGCGAATTCGGGATTGTGGTGGCCGGCGCGGTGCTCATTTCCGCCTTCGTTTCGCTGACCCTTACGCCTGTACTGAACGTTAAACTCACGCGGAAACACAACCGGCACTCCTGGTTTTACAATGCCACTGAACCTTTTTTCCGCGGGCTCGAAAACGGCTACCGCCGTTCACTGGAAGCCTTTATGAAACTGCGCTGGATGGCTTTTGTGCTGATTGCCATCTGCTTCGGCGTCATCTGGTGGATCGGCAACAGCATCCAGTCGGAGCTGGCACCCATGGAAGACCGTAACCAGTTCAGGCTTTCGGTTACCGCTCCCGAAGGCACGGCCTTTGATTACATGGACAGCTACATCGACCGACTGCAGCGCTTTATCCAGGATTCGGTTCCGGAAAAAACAGTACTCCTCTCCGTTACCGCCCCGGGCTTTACGGGCAGCGGCTCGGTGAACACCGGTTTTGTGAGGGCCCTGCTCACCGATCCAAAAGACCGGAAGCGCTCGCAGCAGGAAATTGTGGATATGCTTAACCGTAACCTGCCCCGCTTCACGGAGGGCCGCGCCTTCACCATCCAGGAACAAACCATTTCGGTGAACCGCCGGGGCGGTCTGCCGGTGCAGTTTGTGCTGCAGCACGTGAATTTTGAAAAACTGAAAAACGCACTCCCGCAATTCCTGGAAGAAGCCAACAAGAACCCGGTATTCCAGGGCGTGGACGTAGACCTCAAATTCAACAAACCTGAACTGCGGGTACTCATCGACCGGCTGAAAGCCAGCGCCCTCGGGATCAGCGTGGAAGATATTTCACAAACCCTGCAGCTGGCCCTCAGCAACCGGCGTTACGGCTATTTCATCCGCGACGGCAAACAGTACCAGGTGATCGGGCAGGTTGCCCGCAATGACCGCGATGACCCGGCCGATCTCAAAACGCTGTATGTCCGCAACAGTGCAGGGCAGCCGGTTTCGCTTGACAATGTGGTCACCATGGAAGAAGCCAGCACCCCGCCCACCATCTACCACTTCAACCGGTACAAATCGGCCACCATCTCGGCAGGACTGGCCCCGGGGAAAACCATCGGGGATGGCATCAAGGCCATGCAGGAAATTGCCGGCCGTGTGCTGGACGACAGCTTCAGCACCGCCCTCTCCGGCACCTCCCGTGACTTTGCGGAGAGCAGCAGCAATACCAGTTTTGCCTTCATCCTGGCCCTGCTGCTGATCTACCTTGTACTGGCTGCCCAGTTCGAGAGTTTCGTGGATCCGTTCATCATCATGCTCACCGTGCCGCTGGCCATGGCAGGAGCCCTGCTGTCGCTCTGGCTCTTCGACCAGACCCTGAATATCTTCTCGCAGATCGGCATGATCATGCTGATCGGCCTGGTGACCAAGAACGGCATCCTGATCGTGGAATTCGCCAACCAGCAGCTGATGGGCGGCAGCCGGAAGATACCCGCCGTTATCCATGCGGCCACGGCCCGTTTGCGCCCGATCCTCATGACCAGCCTGGCAATGAGCCTCGGGGCGCTGCCGCTGGCGCTGAGCCTGGGCGACGCTTCCACGAGCCGGATCCCGCTGGGGATTGTGATTGTGGGCGGCATTATGTTCTCGCTCATCCTTACCCTGTATGTTATTCCGGCCATGTATTCCTACCTGTCATCCAACAAACAGAAAAGCGGACTGGATGCCATGGATGATGCCTCTTCAATGGCTGTTTAAAACTGAACAACATGACCCGTTTCATTTTTACTGTATTGCTGATACCGGCCCTGATGGGGCATGCAGCCGCGCAGTCGCCGCTCCTCACCCTGCCCGAAGCCGTGCAGATTGCTATCCAGAACAATTATGATGTGGTGATTGCCCGCAACGAAGCCAGCATCAGTAAAATCAATAACAACTGGGGCGCGGCCGGCCTGCTGCCCGCCGTATCGGTCAACGCCAATAAAACCATCGCCACCAACAGCATCACCCAGGAGCTCTCCAACGGCACCACCATCAAAAGGGATGGCGCCTCAGTCAATAATTTCAATGCGGGGTTGGCCGTGAGCTGGCGCTTCTTCGATGGCATGCGCATGTTTGCCACCAAAAAGCGCCTGGAAGAACTGGAGAAAACCGGGGAGCTTTCCTTCCGGAAAATGCTGAACCAAACCGCTTTTGAAGTGATTGCCGCCTACCTCGACCTGGTGCGGCTGAAACAGCAGGCCCGCGCCACCACGGAAGTGATTGCCCTGTACCAGGAAAGACTGAAGATTGCGGAATACCGCTTCAACATCGGCACGGGCAACAAGCCCGATGTGCTCCAGGCTCGTGTAGACCTCAATGAACAGCAGTCGGCCCTGCTCAGCATCGAAAACAGCATCAGCACGGGCAAAACCGGCCTCAATGCGCTGATGGCCCGCGATCCAGCCACCCCTTTCGAAACCACGGACTCGTTTACGCTGCGCAGCTCCCTGGATTTTGAACAGATCCGGCAGCAGGTGCTCCTGCAGAATCCGGATATCTTACTGGCCGCATCCGCACTGGCCATCCAGATGGAAACCAAAAAAGAAATCAATGCCCAGCGGCTGCCCTCCGCCACACTCAACGGCAACTATAATTTTGTACGCAACAAAAGCGCGGCCGGCTTCACCCTGCTGAACCAAACCTACGGACCTTCAGGTTCTGTGGGCATCAGCATTCCGCTGTTCAGCGGCCTGGTGGTGAAACAACAGCTGAAAGCCGCCGACCTGCAGATTAAGAACCAGCAGCTGGCCACCGATCAGCTGCGCAACCAGCTGATGAGCGCCCTCACGGCCGCCTTCCTCAATTACAACAATGGCAACCGGCTGGCAGAACTGGAAAAAGAAAACCTCGCGATCGTGCAGGAAAACAATGCCATCAACCTGGAACGCTACCGCCTTTCATCACTCACAGCCGTGGAATTCAGGCAGGGCCAGGTGAACTACTCCGACGCCTATACGAGGCTGATCAATGCCCGTTACCAGGCCAGCCTGGCCGAAGCACAGTTGCTGCTGCTCGCCGGATCCATCGCGCAATAAGTTCTGCGCAGGCAAGCCGGAAATGATTAAGTTTGCGGCATTCAAAACAAAGCGGCATGGAACCAACCTCCTCTCCCGCCCCGCTGGTGGGCATCATCATGGGCAGCGAAAGCGACCTCGAGATCATGAAAGGTGCAGCAGAAATGCTGCGGCAGTTTGAAGTGGAGCCCGAACTCACCATTGTATCGGCACACCGCACCCCGGAGCGGCTGCGGGATTATGCGCAGAAAGCCAAAGCAAGAGGACTGAAAGTGATCATTGCGGGAGCCGGCGGCGCTGCACACCTGCCCGGCATGGTGGCCGCTCAAACGATTCTCCCGGTGATCGGGGTTCCGGTAAAATCTTCCAATTCGATTGAGGGCTGGGACAGTATCCTGTCAATCCTCCAGATGCCCTATGGCGTTCCGGTAGCCACCGTGGCCCTGAATGGCGCCAAAAATGCCGGCATCCTCGCGGCCCAGATCCTCGCCCTGCATGACACCTCCATTGCCGGCAAACTGGAAGCTTACAAAGAATACCAGGATGATATTGTAATGGAAAGCGTGAAAAATGTAAAGCGCTTCGGCTACTCCAATCATTACGATGAATAACCGTTCGATGGGACGCCCGGCAGTTCCAGTACCGTGAACTGCTGATCCAGCGCCGTGGAATTTTCCAGCAATGCATCGATGATACCGCTGCCATAACGGGCATACCAGCCCATAATATTCTTCACCCTTTCCTGCAGGTTCCCGTTCGGGAAGAGTGCTGTTTTCAAAGCCTGAAGTTGCTGCTGTTCCTGCGGAAATTTTTTCTTCTCCGCCCGCAGCATTTTTTTCTCCAGCATCTGCGCCCGCTTCAGCGCCTGCTGGTACAGGGCCTGCGTATGCCGGGCCAGCGTGGGCTCCACGGCGCCCGCCAATGCCGACATGCGTTCATAAACCCCCTGCAGTTGTTCCAGTTCGGCCGCCAGGCTCAGGGTTAACTGACTCTGCGCCTTTACCAGCCGGCTGAGCAGGGCATGCTCAGGCTCAAACAGCGCTTTCCAGCTGAGCGCAAGTTTTTCCTTGCGGTGGGTATGCCGTTCATCGGCCAGCAAAAAAGAATTCCGCAACACCAGTACCGGGAAGGGCACCGAGGCGGCATCAAATACATTTTTAAGTTCAAGCCAGTAGGCAATTTCCCCGCCGCCACCGATGAAGGCCACATTGGGGAGAATGGATTCCTGGTAGAGCGGACGAAGGATCACATTCGGGCTGAAATGTTCGGGATGGGTTTTCAGTTCGGTCAGCAGGGTTTCCCGGCTCCAGCGGATTGCGGTATTGACTACGGTCCAGGCCGGCTCCTCACCGGGCAGGGACAGTTTTTCAATCCGCTCGCGCAGCCCCTCCCCGAGATAAAACAAATTGAGTTCACGGCCGGCCGCCTGCACATGATAATGGCGGGCCAGGTATCCGGCTGTTGCCTGTACAGCCGGGGCAGAAAACTGTTCGAGCAGTTCCCGCTCCATCACCGGCACGTAGGCGGCCTTCAGCGCCCGGTTATCCGGCTGCAGCACCAGCAAACCATAAGCCCCGAAGAGGCGGTTCACCAGCGTAGCAGTGGCCTCCGCAATGCTGATGCCCGGCTGATAAGCTTCGAGCAGCAGATTCGTCCATTCCGCTCCGTAGGGCAATACGTTGAGTTGTCCGGAGAGTTCACGGATCAGGGCAACCAGTTCATCATCCACCTTCATCCGCCCCACTGCCCCGGATTGCCGGGTTTGCCAGCGGTAGGTTTTCCCGTCCAGCTGCACCTGGCCCAGTTCCTCCAGGTCAGCATCCTCGCTGCCGATATAATAAACCGGCACAAACCGTTCACCGGGGAAAAGCTCGTTCAGTTCCCGGCTGAGCCGGATGCAATGCAGTATCTTGTAAACAAAGTAGAGATGCCCGGTAAAAAGATTGGGCTGGTGAGCCGTACAAACCGTAAAAGTATGGGGAGAAGCCAGCTGTTCAATCTGCTCCTGCTGCAGGGCGCTGGCCCTTCCGGCATATTGTTCCTGCAGTACCTGCACCAGCAGGCCGCGGTCGGTGGTGAAATTCCGGCGGGCTTCCATGGCGCCGCGGATGCCCTCCGCATCAACAGGCCAGCGGTAACAGGAGGATAACCCGGGATGCCCCTCGAGATAATCGAGGATCATCTCCGAAAAAAATCCGGTATCCCGGTAAGCCAGTCTTTCAGCAGTAGCAGTCATCAGCAGGAAAGCATTAGAAATGAATATGCAAACTTACGGCAATCCTGCCTTTGCAGCAGAACAGCGGTAAAACAGCACACGGAATACATATTTATGTGAGGCGATGCAGGATTTCCGTACCATAAAGCCTGATCAACGGTCGGTATCAGGGATGAACAGCAATCCCCCTGCCACCATCCTGCAAAGAGACCCGGTGTGCAGGCGATTATCACATTAAGATGCGGTTGTGGAAGAGGGGGCGGCGATGGATATTTGCACTGTAATCAATAGCCAAACCTTAAAAATTAAAGCCATGAAAAAACAAATCACCGCAATCCTGGTACTTACTGTTACCTGTTTTGCCTCCGCCTTTGCCGGCACCAACAGCCATGAAAATGGTGCCAGCTCCCGTAAAATCATCCTGAACACCGGCTTCAGCAAAGTGATTGCTGACGGCAATGTGGATGTGGTACTTTTTGAAAACACCGGCGACATGGAAGTGCGCACTTTTGGAAACAGCGCCGACCTGGCCTCCACCCGCATCACCGAAAACGGCGGCGTACTCACCATCCGCAACACCCGTAACCGGGGAGAGAAAGTACTGGTATACGTTCCCGTTAGCCAGCTCACGGTGATCGAAGCCCGCGGCAACTCAAAAGTATCATCGGCCTCAGCCCTGCATTCCGGTCACATCACCCTCGTGGTGAAAGGCGATTGCCGCATGAACATCCAGACCCTCGGCACCGTTGAGGTGGTGGAAAACGGGGAAGTGGAAGTACTGGTAAAGAAAAATATCACAGCCCTTAAAAAAGAAGCCTGACAGGCCCTTCAACCCATGATGCAGCAGCCCCCGCCCGTAAAAAGGCGCGGGCTGCTTTTTTCGTTAAGCCCCTTCGTCTTCATCCTCCTGTTCATCCGCAGCATGGCCGATATTGAGCATGCTTCCCATCAGGTCCTTGAAACCCCATCCGCCATCCAGCATTTTTTTGCTGATCAGGGAATGGGCCGCCAGGCCATGCAGCACAAACTCCATCAGCAGCGCCGTTTCCTGTTCACCGGCAGTGGGATGAAACTGCTTCACCAGCGCATGCAGTCCGTCGATGCGGTACAGCAGGGCCAGGCGGTCGGCATCGCTGATGTCGAAGGGCAGGTTCAGCTGCTGGCCGCTGTCGAACCAGCGGATCACCGCCCGGTACGGGTTTTCGGGTGCGGTCTGGCCCTCCCGGGTTTTCCGGCGCTTTTTCAGGGCATCCGGATCGGGGAAAAACTGGCTGAACTGGGTACGGATGGCCCTTTCGAGCAGGTGCAGGGCTACCTGGTAGGGTCCTTCCTGCTCCCCTTCATACACGAGTTCAATTTTTCCGGTGATGGCGGGAATGATGCCGGCCAGGTCACTGATCCAAACGGGTGTTGATGCCTCATCGTTGAGGATGGCCCTCCGCTCCGCCGCACTCACGGCGCTTTCCAGCGCGGCGATGGTGAGCCGGGCACTCACCCCGCTCTTTCGGTCAACCAGTTCGCTGGAGCGGGCTTCAAAAGCCACCTGTTCAATGAGCCGCCGCACGAGCAGGCTTACCTGCACCCTTTGCAGGCGGTCGGGATGCACGGCGGCTTCCTGCCCGGTGATGGCCAGGCCCGTTTCAATCGTCTTGGGGTAGTGGGTGAGGATCTGGCTCTCAATCCTGTCCTTGAGCGGGGTAACAATGCTTCCCCTGTTCGTATAATCTTCAGGGTTAGCCGTGAAAACAAAGAGGATATCGAGCGGCAGGCGCAGTTTAAAGCCCCTGATCTGCAGGTCGCCTTCCTCCAGGAGGTTGAAAAGCGACACCTGGATCCTGGCCTGCAGATCGGGCAGTTCGTTGATCACAAAAATGCAGCGGTTGCTGCGGGGAATGATGCCGTAGTGCAGCACGCGTTCATCTGCGAAACTGAGCTTGAGGTTGGCAGCCTTGATCGGGTCGATGTCGCCGATCAGATCCGCCACGCTCACATCCGGCGTAGCCAGCTTTTCACCATATCGCTGGCTGCGGTGAATCCATTCAATATGGGTATTGTCGCCATAGTCGGCAATCAGCGCTTTGGCATAGCCTGAAACGGGGTTCAGGGGATCATCATTGATCTCACTGCCCTTTACCACCGGGATGTATTCATCCAGCAGCTGCAGCATCTGCCGGGCCATCCGGGTTTTGGCCTGGCCGCGCAACCCGAGGAAGAGAATATTATGCCCCGACAACAAAGCCCGTTCCGTATCCGGGATCACGGTGTCTTCGTAGCCGAGAATGCCGGGAAAAGGATTTTCTTTAGCCCGGATGCGGCGGATGAGGTTGACCCGGATTTCTTCCTTAACCGACCGGGATACATACCCGGATTGTTTCAGTTGACCAAGCGTGGTGATGTTTTCAATTTGCATTTTACTTATTCAATGTTTTGTAATGGCGGCAGGCAGCGGTTGCCGGCCGGCGCAATGATTAATACACCCTTTTCTGTTTCCCGCTCTCAAAATCGCGGAAAATAAAGGCGCCCAGTTTGTCCAGGCTGGCAAAAAACGCTTTTCCGTGATTGGTGGCGGTGAACTCCTGCACAAAACGCTGCAGGTAGGGATCGGAGGCGATCATAAAAGTGGTAACCGGAATTTTCAGTTTCCGGCATTGTGTGGCCAGGTTCATGCAACGGTTGAGAATTTTCCGGTCGATGCCGAAACTGTTCTTATAATAACGGTTGCCCTCCTTGAGGCAGGTGGGTTTGCCGTCGGTGATCATGAAGATCTGCCGGTTGGGATTGCGCCGCCGGCGCAGGATCTCCATGGCCAGTTCGAGGCCGGCTACCGTATTGGTGTGATAAGGCCCCACCTGCAGGTAAGGAAGGTCTTTGATCTCGATGGTCCACGCATCATTCCCGAATACCACGATATCCAGCGTGTCCTTGGGATAGCGGGTGGTGATGAGTTCACTCAGCGCCATCGCCACTTTTTTTGCCGGTGTAATCCGGTCTTCGCCATACAGGATCATGCTGTGGCTGATGTCAATCATCAGCACGGTGGAAGTCTGCGCCTTAAAATCGGTTTCGCGGATCTCCAGGTCATCCTCGTAGATGTTGAAAATATCCGCACCGTGATTCACCTGCGCATTGCGGATGGAAGCTGTAAAGTCGATCTGCTCGAGGGTATCGCCGAAGCGGTACGGACGGGTTTCCGGGTTGATTTCGTCGCCGGCGCCGGGCCTGAAACTGCTGTGATTGCCCTGCTTTGTTTTTTTCAGTTTGCCGAAAATTTCCTCCAGGCTTTTCTGACGGATACCCTGTTCCGTTTTCGGGCTGATGCGGATCTCACCGGTGGCCGGTTCCTCCCGGATATAGCCCTTCTCCTTCAGTTCCTCAAAAAAATCACCCATGCCGTAGGCGTCATCTGTAAGCTGGTACTGCTGATCCAGCTCATTCATCCACTGCATGGCTTCCTGCGCATCCCCGTTGGTATAGGTAAGCAATTGCAGAAAGATATCCAGCAGGCGGTCGAATCGGCTCTTGCCCTGCGCATCAGGATCATAACGGCTGAATTGATACCCTTTCATGCTGAAATCGGTTGGCTTTATTGCAAGTTAATTACATTTATCTGCCCGCATTGTTCAGGCACCGCAGCGCAGGTCAGGCTCAAAAAGCAGTTCGGCAAAATGAAGTACTTTTGGCCACCGCACCAGCGCAGCACATCATGAGTGAATACAAATATCTTGCCGCAGCCCAGTCGCTCGTCAGCGCCCGGAAAGTGATTCAGCACCTCCGCACGGTGATCCGCCGGCCGGCCTCCCTCCTCGATGTGGGCTGTGGCGTGGGCGGCTGGTCGCTGGCCTTCCGGGAATGGGGAACGGAGCAACTGATCCTCACCGACCATCCGAGCAACCAGCGGAGCAACCTGCTGTTCAACGAGCATGATTTTTACACCGCCGACATGAACCGGGAACTGCCGCCGCTTTTCCGGACCGATATGGTGGTATGCATGGAAGTGCTGGAGCATATCGATGCCCGCCGGGCGCCTACGGCTGTGGAATACCTCACCCGGTGCAGCGATACCATTCTGTTCTCCGCGGCCATACCCGGGCAGGGCGGTTACCAGCATGTGAATGAACAGTATTCTTTTTACTGGGAAGCCCTGTTCCGGGAACTGGGCTACAAGCGTTACGATATTGTGAGGCCGGGCATCCTCTGGGATGAGGAGATTGAATTTTTCATCCGCCAGAATGCATTCCTTTTTGTAAAGGGCAACGGACTGCTGCTCCGTACCGATCACCCCGAATTTCTGCCGGCCGATTTTGAGCTGGTGAACCGCAAAATGCTGCTCAAGCACCAGTCGCCGGTAAAACTGATCCGAAAGTTACCAGGGGCCTTCATCCAGACGATAAAACTGCGTTTGAAACGCTGAAAGGCATAAGAAAAAGTCCTTCCGGATGGGAAGGACTTTTTCTTTATCAGTTGCCGGCCGGCTGGTTGCTGATGGGCTGAGGCGTTTCCGCTGCACCCGGTAACGGGGTGGCATATTGTTTTTCGAGGGCTTCAATGCCCCTGAGGAACTGATAGCCGCGCTCTGCATCTTCATAAACCGGGGCCAGTTTGCGGGTGAGGTTGCTGAAGAAATTATCCCGCTCATGCTGGTAACGGAACTGTACGCTTTGCTGGATACCTTTCTCCAGCTCAGCACGGTCCATCTCACCCAGGCGGGCATAGTAGTACATCTGCTGTTCCAGGTCTTTTTTGAGGCTGCCGCTTACTTTCTTCGCCAGAACGGTATCGCCGGCTTTAAAGCAGGCTTCCAGGAACTGAAGGGAAATGTAATTGTGCTGCTGATAGCGAGATACCATGCCATAATCAAAATTGGAAGCGTTCATACCCTCATCACATTTGTGCAGCAGTTTGCGTGCATCTTCCTTGCGGCCATGATCGGCCAGGTTACCGGCAGCCTTGGCATAAGCCAGGCGGATGCTGTTGAGGTGGCGGCGGTTTTCTTCATCAAAATAAACACCCGCCTTCTCTGCACTGCCGAACCGGAATTTTGAGAGCATCTTATCCATCACCCAGTCGCGGTTCACATCATCCCCTTCCACCGGCACCAGACGATAGCTCATGCCATCCTGGCGCAGGTAACGGTCGATGCCGAGGCCCGTACGTTCAGAGGTGAAATAGATGGGCCGCTTCCATTTGTTGGCGGCAATGATGTTCAGGATAGCCGCATCATTCTTCTGCAATACATTTTTGGGAATTTCAAAACGCAGTTCACTCACCACACTGTCATTGGCATTGACGGTACCGTTGCTGCGCACCAGGTTGATGTCAACAGGAACGGTTACCCGCTTGGTGGGATAAGTATTGATGGTGATGCCATCGCCCACCACCCGGGTTTTGGAAGGCTCATCGCTGCCCGCCCAGTCTTTCATCATGCTGTACAGATCCATGAACTGGTTCTGATCAAAAGCCGCGTTGGGCAGGAAGTACACCCCGTCTCGCTTGGCGCCTTCAATCTGTTCCTTGCTCCAGATGGGATCAACGGGATCGCTCTGGTTGATTTTGTAACGCAGCTGGTTGATGTACCAGTCGATGCCGAGCAGGCTGGAGTTGATCACGCGTACATCGCGGCGCACGCCTTCCACTTCCTGGGCATACCAGAGCGGGTAAGTATCGTTGTCGCCGTATGAAATCACGATCGCATTGGGGGCGCAGCTTTCAAGATAATCGATGGCCAGGTCGCGGGCCATGGTTTTACGGCCCCGGTCATGGTCATCCCATTCCTGCGACGCCATCAGTACCGGCACCAGCAGGCAGAGCGCCGCTGCACCGTAATTGGCTGCCGTGGCCGGCGCAAAGCGGCCGAGCAGGTCGCGGACCCAGAGCACGCCCAGCCCGATCCAGATGGCAAAGGCATAGAAGGAACCCACAAAAGCATAATCGCGTTCACGGGGCATATTGCCGGGCATATTGAGGTAAATCACAATGGCAAGGCCGGTGAAGAAAAACAGCAGACCGGTGACCAGTGCATCCTGTTTGTCTTTGCGGTACTGGTAGAAAAGCCCCAGCAGGCCGAGAATCAGCGGGATGGCAAAAAGCTGGTTGTTGGCCTTGTTGTGTTTCATGCTGTCGGGCATAGCCTGCTGATCGCCCAGCATGGCCTTATCCAGGAAACCAATCCCGGTTTTCCAGTTGCCATCCCGAACATTGGCCATATTCACGCCCTGGATATCGTTTTGCTTGCCGGCAAAATTCCACATAAAATAGCGGAGATACATCCAACCCACCTGGTACTGCATGAAAAAGTTCACATTATCCCCGAAGCTGGGTTTGTTGCTCCACGCCCCTGTTTTGGGATCCTTAACGATACCGGCAAATTCAGCATAGAAATCGGCATGCCCCTGTTCGTTGCCGGCATCCCACATCCGGGGGAAGAGGTGCTCGTCCTGGGGCTGGTATTTTACCGTTTGTTTGCGGCCTTTCTTTTCATAGCGGTCGCCCGATTTGATATAGGTTTCTTCGTTGATGTATTCCGGCTGGTATTCTTCACCGCTCACATTGCCCGCGGTAAAATCGGGACCAAACATGATGGGGGTATCGCCATACTGTTCACGACTGAGGTACCCTACCAGGCTCACGGGATTGTCTACATTGTACATGTCTACCGCCGGATCCGCACTGGAGCGCATCAGGGTGGTGATGTAGGAGGAATAGCCCAGCAGCATGAAGGCAGTGCACCAGAGGCTGAGTTTGAGAAAATTCCAGTTGTTGCGGTTGGCAACCCGCAGGCCGAAGTAAATGAGGGCACCGATCAGCACAAAGAAGAACGTAAAGCCCACGAAGAAAGGCAGCCCGAAATCATTCACAAACAGAATATCGAAAGCGCCGGCTCCCTTGATTGAATACTGGATCACGAATTTCTGCACCACACCGGTGATGGCACAGCCGATGATGAAGGCGATGAAGGTACCCCACCCGGTTACTTTGTAGCGCTTGAAATAATACACCATTACGGCAGCCGGAATGGTGAGCAGGTTCAGCAGGTGCACGCCGATAGACAAACCCATCAGGTAAAAAATCAGGATCAGCCAGCGGTCGGCCCCGGTAAAATGACCGTGGATGCCGCGCTTCTGTTCTTCCGTAACCGCATCTTCCCATTTCAGCACCGCCCAGAATACGAGTGCGGTAAAGAAGGAGGAAAGGGCATACACTTCACTTTCCACCGCGCTGTACCAGAAGGTATCCGAGAAGGTATAAGCCAGGGCGCCTACTGCACCGCTGGCCATTACGGCAAAAGTCTGGGCGCCGGAAAGCTCACCGGCCGCATTCTGCAGCATCTTTTTGGCAAAATGGGTGATGCTCCAGAACAGGAAAAGAATGGTGAAGCCGCTGGAAAGCGCACTCATGAGGTTTACGCCGGTGGCGGCGGTCTGCGGATCGAAGGGGATCATGAACAAACGACCGATCAGCACAAACAAAGGAGCACCCGGCGGGTGGGGAATCTGAAGTTTGTAAGCACTGGAGGCAAATTCACCGCAATCCCAGAGACTGCCGGTGGCTTCCATCGTCATGATATACACTGCACAGGCAATGATGCAGATAACCCAGCCGGTAAGGTTGTTGATCCGTTTATACGTCATGGTGTATGATTCTTAAGTGGGCAAATATAATCAGTTTGAGGCGAGTAGCCGCCCCGGCGGAATTGATTTATACAATTTTTGAACCCTGCAATCCGCGGGAATACTGGCTAAAAAAAAGCCCGGCTGCGGGCCGGGCTTTTCAGTTATCAGGGGATTTAATAATTGGATTTAATCACTTTGGTGAGGGCGCTCTGGTTACCCTGGATCACTTTCACGGTATACACACCGGGCGGATAAAGGGCGCCCAGGGTAAAGCGGTGATAAGCGGAGCCGCTGAACTGCTCTACAATCCTGCCGTCAAAACTGTACACCACTACCTGGATCTTTTCATTCACTGCACTTTCGGCCTGGAGGCTGAAAGAACCGGTGGTGGGGTTGGGCCAGGCCTTCAGCGACAGCGACTGGGCCAAAGGCGGCGCCTGATCGGCTGCATTGCCTGCAAGGGTACGCGAACTCACGCTAGCCGGCGTGGAGGAAACCCGGATGGTAACGGCGGCCGAACAACCCGCTGCATCTCTTACCGTGTAGGTGTAGGTGCCCGCAGCCACGGTGAAAGTACCCGTGCCGGTATAAGGCGCAGTGCCTCCCGTTGCCGACACCGTTACCGTGGCGGTATTGGTGGTGGTGGACAGGGCGGTGGATGCAGCAGCCGCTTTCAGCGGAGCAGCAGGCTGGGTGGCATTCACGGCCACCACGGTAGATGCCCCCAAAGCATCAGTGATGGTATAATAACTGATGTTGGTGATTCTTCCGGTGGTGTCCCACACAGCGGTATGGTTGCCGTTGGAACTGTAGAGGAATACAGTGCTGATGCCCCGCTCAAACTGACCAAAGCCATACAGGTTATTGCCCATGATGCGGCCTTCGGCATCGGCCTCAAAGCAGGCCACATTGTCAATAAATGTGGTGCCCGAAGCCTGGTCCACTTCAATCAGGAAGCTCGCGGCTGTTTGGGTGGTGGGCGCCTGGAAGAAGAAACTGTGCTCCTTGCGGGCGGTGCCGAAGGTTCCGGTTTGCTTGGCCACAATACCGGCCCAGGGCGTGTTGGTTTGCCGCAGCGAGGCGCGGAGGCGTCCGTTGGCTGTACTGCCCAGGGTGGTGAATTTCAGCACATAGTTTTTGGAGGAACTCACGGGCCCGATGGTATAATAAATCAAGGTATAGTTATTGGTCACCCCCGAATTGGGGAAAGCGACGCGCAGGGTACCCTTGCCGGCACTGACCGGTACGGTGCCGGTACCCACATAGGGCGAACGGCCGCCGGTGGCGCTGAGCGTGGTGCTGGCGGTACCCCCGAAGCAGGCAATATTCACCGTGGCAGGCGAAGCCGTGGCAGCCAGCGGTCCGTTCATCTCATTCACGGTGATGGTGGTGCTGGCGGTACATCCTTTGGCGTCGGTAACAATATACGTATAGGTACCTGCGGTTACCGTAAAGGTGCCGGTACCGGTATAGGGCGCCGTTCCGCCGGTAGCCGATACCGCTACCGAGGTGCTGCCGCCCAGCACGAGAATGGTGCCGGCAGATGCACTGGCTTTGAGCGGCTCCAGCGGCTGATCAATAACAATGCTTACCGAATCCTGGGCGCCGGTGGCGTCGGTTACCACAAAGGTGAATGACCCTGCTTTCACCTGGAACACGCCGGTACCGGTATACGGCTGTGTACCGCCGGTGGCGCTCACTGTTACGGTGGAGTTGCCGCCATTGCAGTTGATGTTCGTGGCCGATACGGATACCACCAGGGGTAAGCGGCTGCTGGTATCTTTCACCAGGATAATGGAACTGTAAGGCTGCAGGGTAACCGAAGAAGTGTACACCGTGCCATCCACCCCGGTGTAGATTCCGGTGAGCGGAACGGTTTTGGGAGAACGGGTGTCGTTATATTCAAACAGCCACTGGCTGTTCACATCATATACTGTGGCATCGGCCTCATAAAATTCGACATTGTCGAGATAAGTGATGCCGGAATTCTGTTCGATTTCGATCACAAAGCTGCCGCCGGCATCGGTGGTGGGACCGTTGAACAGGAACTCATGGTCTTTGCGGCCCAGCCCGAATGATTTCACCTGGGTGGGGATCAGGTTATTGTAGGGCGAGGTGGTTTTCCGGATATAGGCCCGCACGATACCCTGCTGGGTGGTGCCGAAAGTACTGAAGCGCAGCACATATTTTTTGGATGAGCTCACGGCGCCGATCGGGGCGTGGAGCAGGGCATACCGGTTGGCAACAGGACTGCTGAATGTAATTTTCAGGGAGCCGCCACTGATCTTGCCGGTATTATCCCAGGCTGAGGTAACATTGGATCCAAAGAGCGTGATGCCGCTGATGTTCGATGAAAAAAGTCCGTTGGCAAACTTATTGGCTCCGATCAGGCTGTTGACCTTGTGGGTAACGGGCATTTTTGCAGGCCGGCCCGAACGGCTGTCGAGTCCCGTAAAAGCCTTCCAGCCTTCCAGCGAAAGGGGCGAAGTTGCCACCAGGCTACCGCCGGACGTGGCATATACCTCCTGCGCGAAGGGAACCTGGTTGAAGGTGCTGTAAATATTACTGTCCAGGAAGCCCAGCTCCTGCAGTTCGCCCTGCACGGTACTGGCCACCGGGTCGTTGAGGCCGGTATTGGTGTAGTAAATGGTTTTCTGCGTTTCGCGGCGCGGATAAAGGATGTTCTTTTTTACCGTAAGGTTCTGGATACTGCTCCAGGAGTAACGGGTAAGGCCCAGCGCACTTTCATTGTCAAAAGAGGTATTGCCGCTGATGTTCACATTATGCGGGTTATTGGTGTATACGCCAAAAGTGCCGCAGTTAAACGTGGTGTTGTTGAGGATTTCGGTATTGTGTGCCCTTCCGTCGAGGAAGATGCCGGCCACATCCACCTTGGCAGAGAAGCGGCCCTGCGGCTCCCCGATGCCGTTCATCACGATGTTGTCACGCACCACACGGTTGGTATAGGTGGTGCCGGGATTGGCATCAGTACCGGCAGTATAGCAGTAAATACCGCCTGCATCATCCTTCACAAAGTTGAAATAGTTCACCACATTGTTGCGGATGGTGACATTGCTGCCCTGGTATTCCAGCGCCACATAGCCCGTGGTATCTATCCGGTTGTACTCCATCAGCAGGTTGCTCTGCACATTGGCATAAATCCCTTTATAGGTGTTGCCGTTACTCTGGCCCATGCCCGGCAGGGTGCCCGTATTTTTCACCTGGCAATTCCGGATGGTAACGCCGGTGGCGCGTCCATTATTGATCACAATGGCATTGCTGAGTGAATAATTGGTGGTACAGTTTTCAATCAGCAGGTTAGAGACATTGGAAACATTGATGGCGCCGATTCCGGAATAGGAAAAATCGCAGTTCTGAATCCGGATATCACTGCAGTTCAGTGCCAGCAGTGCGTTCGCATTTGCCCCTTCAAAGCTCAGGTTGGAAACGGTGATAAAATTCCGGGAGCTCAGGAACATCAGGGTATCCAGGCCGCTGGCCCTGACGGTATAAGAGGTAGGACTGGTGCCGCCGAAGAACATCTGGAAATTCCGGGAGGAAGCGTTGTAATACCACTCCCCGGTTCTATCCAGGGTACGGGCATCATTCTGGATGAAATAACCGTAATTGTTGGTCCCCTCGTAGGTGGAGCTGTTGGTATTGGTAAAGGTGAGTGTACCGCCGGAATGACCGGTAACCCGGCAGCGGTCCAGCACCCATAATTTTTTCCGCACCACCACTTCGGCGCCCACCCAGCTGGGCGAAGCCGTGAGTTCATTATCGGTGATAGAGGTGGAACCAGCAAAAGACTCATATTTCAGGTGGCCTGCATTCGGATCATCGGCATTGGGATAACGGCCAAGCGCCTGGGGCTGGTTGTTGACGGTCACCATATTGAGGGTACTCTTCAACCCGCTTACGGTGGATTGATACACCCCATTCCCCAGGAGCGTCCAGGTGCTGACCCGCACAAACCCCGTGATCACCGGTTTGGCTCCGGTGCCATATGCACTGAAAACGATGGGCGCAGTGCTGGTGCCCGACTTCCCCACCAGCAGGGTACCGTAAAAGGTATCGCCCCGGCGGAAAAAGATGGTGTCGCCTGCAATAATGGATGAGAAGGCTGAATTGACCCGGGCAATGGTTTGCCAGGCAGTAGCGGGGGTAAGTCCGTCAGCAGTATTGCTGCCCGCTGCAGATACATAATAATTCCTGGCTTCCGCAACCATTCCCGCGGCCAGGAGCATCAAAAGCAAAGACATCAGGTTCCTCATTTCTACGATGGATTTTAACTGTTAATGTGTACTGTGTACATAATCAACAATATTTACACTTTTCGTAATCCTTTTAAACCGCCCTGAACAAGGCAGTCGGTAGCCGGGCGGGGCGACAAAGCGCACAGGCCCTTCAGATCATTTCTGGTGTAAACGGGGTAGTGTATCGTAGTTCCGGATAGGGCCGGTATCAACCGGCAGGGTACGCTTGAAACATCAAACGGACCACGAAGTTTTTCAAATTTTATGCCACAACAAAAAAATTTTCGCCGGGACGGACAAATAGTTTTCCCCACCATGGATATAAAATGGCTCATACCATGAAAAACAATCCTTTCAATTAACTAAATGTGGATAAATCAGGAGGATGGCTTGCGGAGGGTGAGGATTGACGAGGGACTCAAAATTACAGCTAACCCGCCAGCGCCGGTCATTTCGTGGTGATTTTATTTTTCAGAATTCATCCGCAGGGTGGACGAATTCCAGCTCCGGGAAGTATTCAGCGGCCCGCTCCCGCACGCAATCGTTGCCGAAAACGGCCGTTTTAACCAGCATTAACATCCCAAAGGATACTAAAGCCCCCAATCAATCGTTTTTCACTCAGGTAAAAGGGGATTGGGGACTGCCCTGCCCTTTTATGCCTGATATCCAAATCGCTTGTGTAATTCCAAGATCCATGCAAAAGAATTATTTACTACCGCTGCAAAGGCGTGCCGTGGCGCAAGCCCACTGCGGCTTGCGGCGCCTCATTTTTCTCATCTGCCTAGCCCTGGGGGCTCTGCCCGGCCAGAACCGGCTGATGGCGCAGTCGACCAACCCCTGCACCGCCACCCTGCTCAATGCAGTGAATGCCAGCACCTGCACGCCGGGTACCACCTTCAATATCAGCGGTTCAGGCTCAAATCCCGAAACCAGAATCTGCTTCAACAGCGCCGCCGCCGCCAATAACTGGGGAAAATTCATCGCCTGCAGTACCACCGCCCGCATCAGCTACCTCCCCGCAGCCAGCCGTGATGCCGTTGTGTACGCGTACAAAGGCAGTTGCAACAGCCTCACTTACCTCAGCTGTGCCGATGCCGGCGCAAATGGTGTGCAGGAGAACATTTCGCTGAGCGGCCTCACCCCCGGCGACACCATCTTTGTACGGGTCATCCGCAAAGGCAGCACCAACAGTATGTCGGGCAACATATGCGTAGCCTCCCCCTATACCATTCAAACGGGCGCCATCAGCGGCGGACCCTTCTGCGCCGGAACCACCATCAGTGTGCCCTTTACGAGTTTCGGCACTTTCACCGGCAACACCTATACCGTTCAGCTTTCTGATGCCGCCGGCTCCTTTGCCAGCCCGGTGAGCATCGGCACCCTCGGCAGCAATGCCAATTCCGGCACCATCAGTGCCACCCTCCCGACAGGAACAGCGGCCGGCAGCGGCTACCGGATCCGGGTGATCAGCAACGGCCCCGTAGTAACGGGAACAGACAACGGCAGCAACCTCAGCATCCAGGCCGCACCACAAGGCATTTTTGCCGGCAATACCCTCTGTGGTTCCGGTACGCCGGAACTGCGCTTTAACGCAACCGCCGGGGCGGGTAATTTTGATATCATTTATAACGATGGCAGCGGCAACCGCACGGCCACCGATATCCCTTCCGGTTCGGCATTCTCCCCGTTCATATTGCCGCTGGTTACCAGCAATTATACACTGGTGAGCGTTACAGATGCCAATGGCTGCACCCGCAGTTCAGGTTTTACGGATGGCACCGCCACCATAACGATCAGCACCACACCCACCATCAGCGCCAGTGCAGCGGCGGCCAGCCGTTGCTTCAGTACAGGCGCTCTAACGTCTTCGCTGAGTTACCTCAGCACCACCGGTTCTCCCAACCAGTACAGTATCACCTGGGACGCGGCAGCACTGGCTGCGGGCCTCGCAAATGTGCCCTTCAGCGCACTGCCCGCCAACCCCATCAGCATTGCCATACCGGCCGGACTGGCAGCCGCCACCTACAACGGCACCCTCACCGTTCGGAATGCAGCCGGCTGTGAGAGTGCAGGCCATGCTTTTACCCTCACCATCAACCCGCTGCCTACCATCACGGCATCGGCAAACGCGGCAGGCATCTGTTACAGCACCAGTGCGCAAAGCTCCACCCTGGCCTACTCCGCCACCGGCAATGCCCCCACGCACTACACCCTTACCTGGAGTGCTGCTGCCCAGGCCGCCGGTTTAACCAACGTAGCCAGCACGCCCCTGCCAGCCAGCCCCATCAGTTTTCCGGTGTCGGCAGGTGTGGCCTCAGGCACCTATTCCGCTACCCTCCGGGTGATCAATGGAAACGGGTGCGTAAGCAATGGCAATATTTTTTCGATGAATATCGGCTCGCTGCCCGTGATCAATACCCAGCCGGTTGACCGTACGGTGTGTGCCGGCAATTCAATAAGCTTTACGGCAGCCGCCAGCGGCATTGGCCTTACTTATCAATGGCGCAAAGGCACCACCAACCTCTGCAACTGCGGGAATGTGTCGGGTGTCAATACGGCCACCCTCACCATCAATCCCGCTGCAACCACAGATGCGGCCAGCGATTACAATGTGGTGATCAGCAGCGGCAGTTGCGGCAGTGTGATTTCAGATTATGTAGCCCTTACGGTGAACACCGCAGCCGCAACGCCGGCTCAGTTTCCGAAAGACCTCACCTTCCCGGCTGTAGCTCCCACCACGGTAGTGGGCAGCTTTACCCCCGCCGGGGATGCCACCCATTACCTCGTGATCCGGAAAACGGTAAATGTGGCGCCCACCAATCCTACGGATGGCGTAAGCTATACCGCAGGCACCAGCGCCCTCACCGGTTACATCGAATATGCCGGCACCAACCCTTTCTTCACGGCCAATGGCCTCACGCCGGGCACCACCTATTACTACTGGATTTATGCCTATAACATCAGCATCTGCGGCACCAGCCCGCGGTACAATACCAGCAGTCCGCTCAGCGGCGAGGTAACCACCGGAACCAATGTTTCCTGCGGCACCATCACCAACCTGTACTGGGCAGGCGCCGGCTCGGGCATCCCGGGCGCCACCAGTGGCACCAACTTCAATGCGGCGGCCAACTGGTCTACCTCCACCACCACCTACAGCCCCTCACCGGTACCGCCTACGGAATGCACCAACGCCCAGATGAATCTCGTGAACTCAGCCACCATTACCCTGAGTTCCAGCATACAGGTATATGCCCTGAATTTCACGATCAACGGGGGCGGGCGCACGGCCATCCTGAGTGCCAACAACAATACCCTCACTGTAAACGGGGATGCCCTCATTGATGTGTACAACGGCAACAGCTCCAGCAACATCTATATCGGTGAGAACAGTGCCGGTGCCGGCATCGTGGATTTCAAAGCCAACTTCCGGATCGGCGTCACCAACTACAACTCGAATTTCCCGAAATCCTATATGGTGGGCAATGTGAACAGTAAAATCATCTTCCGCGGTGATGTACTCTTTGGCCGCACCGCCCGCGTGAACCTGCCCGGCTTCTCCGGATATCCGCCCAGCTACCCGCTGGCGGCCCCGGGCACAGGCACTACCCCGGGCACCATTGAATTCGACGGTCCCGGACTGCAGCAGGTACTCTGGAACAACAATGTATGGTACGATTGCTTCTACAATATCGTGGTGGGCAACCAGAATAAACCTTACGTGAAACATGTAACGGGAACGTATACCCCGGATAACATCCTCAACAACCTCACCATCAATGATGGCTGCACGGTGGACCTGGGCGCCAGCCAGTGGATCCGTGAACAGCAGGGCGGTACCTTTACCATGAACGGCTCAGCCAAACTGATCCTCGGCAACGACCGCTCTGTAAGAAGCGCCGCCAACACCGGGGTGGTGATCACCGGCAGTAATTTCCCCGGCGGTTTCAGCACCCTGAACATCGACCCCTCCAGCACCATTGAATACAATGGCAGCAACAGCATTACCCAAACCGTTTATGGTACACCCGCTATCGGCTCCCTGACCTATGGAAACCTGATCCTTTCCAATGGCAGCGGCACCGGCAATGCAGCCAAAGTGAACAGTTCGGTGGTGAACATTGCAGGTACAGCCACGGTGGGCAATCAAACCACCTGGACGATGGGTGCCGGCATCGTGTCGGAGGGCACTACCCTGGTTGACAATGGCGGACGCCTCAACATCGGCAATTTCGTGGTGTCTGGGGGCGGCGAATTTGCCCTGCAAAGCGGCGGCACCATCAGCCTGGGATCAGCCAGCGGCATCACCAGCAGTGGCAACACCGGCAACGTGCAAACCAACGGAGGCCGGTTCTTCAGCACCGGTGGCAATTATATCTACAGCGGCAGCACGGCCCAGGCAACCGGTTCCGGATTGCCCACCACGGTCAATGATTTAACCATCAGCAACAGCGCAGGCGTAACCCTGCATGCGGCGAGTGCCAATTATACCGTCAGCGGCACACTCTACCTTACCGCCGGCGCGCTGAACATCAACGGCGATACCCTTACCGTCAACAACCTGCAGCGCAACAGCGGCACCCTTACGGGATCGGCCAGTTCAAGCCTGAGGGTGAGCGGCAGCAATGTACCCCTGTTTTTCACCAGCGGCGCACGCACCCTGCGGCACCTCTTCCTGAACAACAATGCCTCTGCTGATCTGCAAACCAGCCTCGACCTCACCGCCGGCAGCAACGCAGGCAGTGTAACGGTAGGCAGTGGCGCCACCCTCAATACCTATGGCAACCTGACGCTGAAATCCAATGCCAGCGGCACGGCACGCGTAGGCAGCATACCGGAAGACGGAGCCGGCAATGCGCTCGGCACCATCACCGGCAACGTAACCATTGAACGCTATATCCCGGCCAAACGCAGCTGGCGCATGATGGCCTACCCGGTGCAGAGTGCCGGCGCCCCCACCATCAATGCGGCACTCCAGGAAGGCGTGGTGAACCCGGATCTGAATTTCACCAACAACCGGAACCCCAATCCCGGCTTCGGTATCCATATCACCGGTTCCAGCCCCGCACTGGGCTTCGACCCCTCGCCGCTCAACAATGCCTCCATGCTCACGTTCAACCGGAGCAACGGCTCCTGGACGGGGATTGCCAATACCCTAAGCCTTACCGTTAGGGATTATGAAGGCTATATGTTATTTGTGCGCGGCGACCGCTCCACCAATATGAACCTGAATACTTCCGCGTCGCTCACCAATACCATCCTGCGGATCCGGGGTACCCTGCGCACCGGACGCCAGACCATCAGCGTTCCCGGGGGCACCGGCACCTACAGCGTGGTGGGCAATCCCTTTGCCTCCACCATCGATTTCAGAAACATCAGTACCACCGGCGGCGTGAGCAGCAACACATTTGTGCTGTGGGACCCCGCCCTCACCGGGCTGAAAGGCGTGGGCGCCTACCAGTACTTCACCGAGTCGGGCGGCAACTTCATCGTATTCCCGGGTGGCGGCAGCTACGGACCGGCGGGTTCTGTGAACAACCTGATCCAGGCGGGCCAGGCCTTCCTGGTGCAGAACAGCAGCGCCGGCACCGTGATCATCGGCGAAAGCGCCAAAAACAGCAGCAGCAGCAGTACCGTTTTCAGGCCCGTACCCAACGGCATGAACGGCCGAATCAGCACCCTCCTGTATGCGGTGGAATCAGACAGTGTGCAAACCCTGGTGGATGGTGCGCTTTCCTTATACAACGCCCTTTACGCCGACAGCATCGATCTGGATGACGCCCGCAAACTCCTGAACAACTCAGAAAATATGGGGATTCAGTCGGGCAGCAGCCTGCTGCAGATCGAAAAGCGGGCTACCCTCAGCGAAACGGATACCCTCCGGTACAACCTGCGTAACCTCAAAACACGCAATTATTATTTTGAGATTGAGGTGCAGCAGCTGGAAAGAATGGGACTGGAAGCCTTCCTCAAAGACCAGTACACGGGCACCACTACCCGGCTGGAGATGAACCAGCTCACCCGCTATCCCTTCAGCGTAACGGCCGACGCGGCGTCCAAAGCCCAGGACCGTTTCCAGGTGCTGTTCAAAAACATCAGTGTACTGCCGGTTACTTTTACCGATGTACAGGCCTTCCGCTCCGGAAACGATATCCGGGTGCAATGGACGGTTGAACAGGAAACGAATATCCGCCGGTATGAAGTGGAGCATTCGGCAGATGGCCGCAGCTTCCGCAAGATTGCCGAAGAGCGCCAGCCCCGCAACCTGGCCAGCAGCCAGTACAGCATCACAGATGCCGCTCCGGCAGCCGGCATGCATTTCTACCGCATCAAAACCATCGAAAACTCAGGCCGCAGCGCATACAGCAAAACCGTTAAGGCCTTCATTGTTGAAAAAGGAGCCGGCATCAGTGTATATCCCAACCCGGTAACGGGCAACCAGGTGCAAC
The DNA here is from genome assembly GCA_041911275.1 of Ferruginibacter sp. Lineage (GTDB taxonomy): Bacteria > Bacteroidota > Bacteroidia > Chitinophagales > Chitinophagaceae > Ferruginibacter. The sequence goes on from JAYRPG010000133.1 coordinate 49,881, forward strand.
TGTACTTCAGCAACCAGCCGGCCGGTACCTACCAGGCCCGTCTGTTGAATCCGGCCGGACAGGTACTGTACAGCGGCAAACTGATCCAGGCCGATGGCAACAGCCAGGCCACCCTGAACCTGGGCAACAGTGTTCCGCCGGCCGGTAACTACCTGCTCGAAATCATGAAACCGGATCAGACCCGCGAATGGATCCAGCTGCTGTTCTGATGCGCCCAGGAACGAATTAAAAAAGCTGCCCGAACAGGCAGCTTTTTTTGTGTCGTGAATGGCACCGGGTTTATACCGCAAAAGAAGTGCCGCAGCCGCAGGTTTTGCTGGCATTGGGATTGTTGAACACGAACCCCCGGTCGTTCAGTCCGCCCTGCCAGTCAATCTCCATCCCCGCCAGGTAAATCCCATGGGAACGTTCCATCACACAGGGAATGTCTTCCACCCGGAAATGTTCATCCTTTTCGGTGGCCTGATCAAAGGCCAGTACATAGGTCATGCCACTGCAGCCCCCTCCTTTCACCCCTACGCGCAGCACCAGGGCCGGATCAAAACCCGGCTCACCCATGAGCCGCCTGATTTCATTGACCGCCGACTGCGTAAACTGAACCGGCGCTTCAATCATTGTTGTCATATACCCTAGAATTTTGGCTGTAAAATTAAATCATTTGACTGCCGGATACTGCTCCCCTCACTTCCGAAAGAAGGAATTTCATGAGCCCCTTTGCCCTAATTTTGTACACAAAAACCGCTCATGCACCTACTGGAAATTGTTGTACAGGATATACAGCTGGCTGTGATGTTTGTATTCTTCATTGCCATTGCCTGGCTGCTGGCCGAATTCAAAGGCATGAAAGATGAAATACGGGAACGCACAGGCATCAGCAACGAAACCCTGCGCCTGCGGCTGCAGGCCTACGAAAGGCTCTCCCTGTTTGCCGACCGCTGCGCGCTGAAAAACCTGGTGGTGCGTACCCCGGTTTCCGGGATGAATGTGGTGGATTACCAGTTAAGCCTGCTCGAAACCATCCGCACCGAATTTGAATACAATGTAAGCCAGCAGGTGTATGTAAGCCCCGACCTCTGGAAGGCTGTGAACAATCTGAAAGACCAGAACACCTTCATCATCAACCAGGTGGCCGCGCTGCTGCCCCCCGGGGCCCAGGCCATCGAACTCAGCAAGCGCCTGCTGGAATATGCGTCGAACAAAGACGCCGAACTCAGCGCCATCGTACTTGATGCCATCCAGTTTGAAGCCAAAAAAATCATGTAATCTCTTCCAAAACTCCCTGTTATGAGCGATCTCCGCACCGATTCAGGCATTCCCGTGAAACTGGTTTATACCGCAGCCGATGTACCCGGCCCCGAACAGGCCCTGCCGGGCAGCTTCCCGTTTACCCGGGGGGTACAGCCCGATATGTACCGCGGTAAGCTCTGGACGATGCGGCAATATGCAGGGTTCAGCACAGCCGAAGAAAGCAATAAGCGATACCACTACCTGCTTAGCCAGGGCGTGAGTGGCCTGAGCGTTGCCTTTGACCTGCCCACCCAGATCGGATACGACAGTGATCATCCGCTCGCCGAAGGCGAGGTGGGAAAAGTGGGGGTGGCCATCGACAGCCTGGAAGACATGCAGGTACTCTTCAAAGGTATCAACCTGGAAGAAGTATCCACGTCCATGACCATCAATGCCACGGGTTATATCCTGCTCGCCATGTACGTGGCACTCGCCCGGCAGCAGGGCGCCGACCTGAAAAAAATCTCCGGCACCATCCAGAATGATATCCTGAAAGAATACGCCGCCCGCGGCACCTATATCTATCCGCCCCAGCCTTCCATGCGCATCATCACCGATATTTTTGAGTGGTGCGCAGCCGAAGTGCCGAAATGGAATACCATCTCCATCTCCGGGTATCATATCCGGGAAGCAGGCAGCACAGCTGTGCAGGAAGTGGCCTTCACCCTCGCTAACGGAAAGGCCTATGTGCAGGCGGCCATGAGCAAAGGGATGGACATCAACGTATTTGGCAAACGCCTCTCCTTCTTCTTCAATGCACACAACAATTTGTTTGAGGAAGTAGCCAAATTCAGGGCAGCCCGTAAGATGTGGGCCACCATCATGAAAGAGCTCGGTGCCACCGATCCCAAAGCCATGATGCTGCGTTTCCATACCCAAACCGGCGGCGCCACCCTTACCGCCCAACAGCCCCTGAACAATATAGCCCGCGTAACCATCCAAACGCTGGCGGCCGTGATGGGCGGCACCCAGAGCCTGCACACCAACGGGTACGACGAAGCCCTGAGCCTGCCTACCGAAGAGGCAGCCCGTATTGCCCTCCGCACCCAGCAGATTGCTGCTTTCGAAAGCGGGGTGGCCGATACCGCCGATCCGCTGGCGGGCAGCTATTATGTGGAAAGCCTTACCCGCGACATTGAATCGGAAGCGCTGAAACTGATACAGAAGATAGAGGTCATGGGGGGCAGCGTGGCCGCCATTGAACAGGGGTTCATGCAGGATGAAATTGCCCGCAGCGCCTATGCGTATCAGCAGCACATTGAAAGCGGGGAAAAAATCATTGTGGGCGTCAACAAATTCCAGATTGAGGAGCCGCATCATCTGCATGCCTTCCGGATCGACGACAGCATCCGGCAGGTGCAGTCGGAAAAACTGCGTGCACTGAAATCCAGACGAAACAACGAAGCTGTTCAACACTCCATCAAACGGATACACGAAGCGGCCACCGGCAACACCAATCTCATGCCGGCCGTTCTGGAAGCCGTGGAGAACTACTGCACCCTCGGTGAAATCGCTGATGTACTGCGCAACGTATTCGGAGAATACAAATAATGTATTGTGCTTTTAAATCAATAATGTCCTCTTACATATCCGACGGCTTATAAGATATAAGCATCAAAGCGCTACCTTATTTCAAATTCGTATTTTAGGCTTCAAAATTCACACTGACTGCTATATTTAACCAGTACCTGCGGGAGCGCCTCAGCCGGTTCGGTGCCGCCGGAGGCGGGATTCGAAAAATGCGCAGCATATTTTTCGAAAGAAGCGGGTGGAGCGCGGACACAGGTACGCTGATCCCGATAGTGTTCCACGTATCGGGACAGTGGAGGCAAAAATTTATAGTTTAATACTTTTTGATTCAGTTTTGCAGGTTACATTTTTTGACGAAAAAAATGTCAGATTTTTTTCCTGAATCCCGGCTGAACCAATATCACAACACATTACAAATAATGCTTTGGTTCGCCGGAGGATCAAGTATATTTGAGCATACGCATTTATGCCCCGGCCGGCAGCTGTCATACTGAAACTTTTTTTACTCCTGCGCCTCGCCCTGCCCTGCCCTGATGCAGTTGCACAACCCGCCGGCGTAACCCTGCATCATTACAGCACTGAAAACGGGCTCAGTCACAACCAGATCACGGGAATGGCAGAGGATGAAAACGGCATGCTCTGGCTGGGCACCGGAAACGGCGTGAACCGGTTTGACGGCTATGAATTTATTGATTTAAGCCGGTCTGCATCTTCAGGGAATGCCCTCCCGAACGCCTATGTACAGGAATTGTTCCTGCTGCCCGGTAACCAGCTGTTTATACGGTACCTGAACAACAGTGGCTCGGCCCAGTTACTGAATACCCGCTCAGGCACCCTGCAGGAACTCAGCCTCCGGAACGGCATGCCCGGCACCTATGCGGGCAGCTGGCAAGTGGGCGGTCAGCTGTACAGCCTCTGGGCCGACAAACAGTATATTCATGTATATACCCTTGACCGTTACCACCGGTTTAACTACCTGTTACGCATACCGCAGGATCAAAAACAACCCGAACCTCCCGGCGATTACAAGAACTTCAGCTTCACCCATATCCCCGGTTCACCCGGCCATTATCTGTTGGTAACCCCTAACCGGGGAATCCTGAAAGTGGACGCATCTGGAAGTCTACTGAAACATTTCCCTGCCAGCCATCTTCGACCCGTTTACCGCGATCAGATTTTTCCCACGCTGCATATTGAGGAGGACAGCTCGATAATTATTCACGACAACTTCAGCACCGATCTTCCCATTTATCTTTATTACGACAGCCGCAGAGACAGCCTGTTGACATACAGCCTGTCCGGAACTTCCCCAGAAGCCAAAGAGCCGTCGCCCGTTAAAAGCAGGTTTCTCCAAATGATGAGCCGCTACCTGAACCTGATTCCCAATTCAGGCCATGTATTGCTGAGCCGGAATGCAGACCAACTGTTCATCAGCAAACAACAGGGATTCGTGGCACTCACACCAGAACGGAAATTATTCACTGCCTACCTCAATCATTCAGCTGCTCTCTGGGAACCGGGGACTCAATGCAGGGGTATCTGCCGTGTGAGCCAAAACCGCGTAATGATCGCTACAGAAAAACATGGCATCTGGCTGATCAATCCGGATACAAAAAACACCGAACAGCTGAAACTGCGTATCCCAGCAGTATCCTCAACACCTGTCAATGTTAGTGTCCGCAACCTGATGCCGGAAAATGATTCGGTAATCTGGGCTTCAGTATCCAGGTCACACGCCAAAGGAGGCGCCCTGAGCCGCATTGAGCTGAACCGCCGTCAGGCCACCTTTTACCCGGTTGATTATACCATCAACAATGCCTGCAGGATGCGGAACGGAGACATCTGGATTGCGACAGAGCCCGAAGAACTGATGAAAACGCACCTGTTCGTTTTCCAGCCGGAGGACCGGCAATTCCGCGAGATCATATTGGGGAACGCGCCGGCCAGTATGATGACTGAAAGGCCCGCCTGTTTTTACGAAGCCGGCAATGGATCACTCTGGTATGCCACTGAAAATGGCCTTTACCTCATCAACCGGAAAAGCAACCTGGTGGAAAAAGCTTTTTTCAGCAGCCAACGCATTTCACTGGATGAGCAATTTGCTTTCCCGGTGCAGTACACCCTGCCTGCCCCGCATGTTATGGTGGTACAGGAAACAAAGAAGGGCTGGTTATGCCTGGGCACCAACGGTGGGGGCGTGGTTTTTCTGAATCCTGAAAACGGACAGGCCTATATCTTAACGACCCAAAACGGCCTGGCCGACAACCATGTCTGCAGTATCCTTTCTGATGGAAGGGAATGGTGGTTCGGAACCTGGAAAGGACTCTCCGCCTATCACCCCGGCACCGGCAGCTTCCGGAATTTTTTCACAACAGACGGCCTGCCCGGCAATGAATTCAACCGCTTTTCAGCATACCGCGATAAAACAGGGATGCTATGGATGGGTGGCCAGCGGGGCTGCATTGCCTTTCACCCCGACCAATTGCCCTCCAACGACCGGTCTGCCCGGCTGATACTCAGTGAGGTGGGCTTTTTCGACCCCGAACAGAAAGCCCTTTTACCCCGCTACAGCGGATTCGACAGTTTACCGGCTGTTAAACTCCCTGCTACCCAACGCAACTTCTACTGCAAACTCAGCCTCAGTGATCTTTCTGACGTCCAAAATAACCGTTACGAATACCTGCTGATTAAAGACGGAGAGCATCCATCAGAACGGTGGAAAAGCACCGGCAGCAACCGGATGATCAGTTTTGATTACCTGCCTTCGGGCAATTACCTGCTGCTCGTAAGAGGAAAACGGAACAATAAAACCGAACCCACTAATATGATCCGGATCAGACTGGAAGTGGGTGATTACTTTTACAATACCTGGTGGTTTGCCCTGCTCGCTACACTCACTACGGCATCGCTGCTGTATCTGTTGTACCGTTACCAGCTCCGGCAGGCCATCCGCCTGGAACGCATGCGCACCCGCATCAGCAGCGACCTGCACGACGAAGTGGGCAGCCTGCTTTCCGGTGTAGCCCTGCAGATGGAACTGCTGCAACGGTCCGCAGATGAAAAACAGCGACCCGTAATCCGTCGCATTGCTGAAACCAGCCGGAACGCCATGAGCAGGATGCGGGATGTGGTATGGACCATTGATGCCCGGAAAAACAGCACCGGCGACCTGCTGGAAAAAATGAAGGAATATGCCCAGGAACTGCTGACACCGCTGGGCATTGAATACCATTTCGAAGAATCCGTTCCTGCCGGCCGCACCACACTGAAGGATGAAACCAAGCAGCACCTCTATCTCATTTTCAAGGAATTCCTGAACAACACCGCGAAACACGCAGGCGCCACAGAGATATGGATTTCCCTGAATATCCGGGGTCGGGAGCTGGAGTTACGCTTGCAGGATAACGGAAAAGGGATGCAGACCGACAAGGCAGCCACCACCGGGCAGGGGTTGTCCAATATGCAGATGCGTTCAGCACTGATCAGGGGAAAACTCTCGTTTCACACAACAAACGGGTTTGGCATTACCCTGCAATGCCCTTTGTAACCCCCCGAAAAAGGGGTGACTCGCGAACAGGTGGAATCGTAACATTGTAAAGAAGTCCGAAATTCAACAATGAATGCACCCATACATATCGCCATCATCGAAGATGAACCGCTGGTGAAGGAAAGCCTGAAAGGGCTGTTTGCCACGCAGGAGGAAACAATTGTATGCGCCACCAGCGCCAATGTGGAAGCCTTACTGGAAATGGACGAAGTAATTGCCCCGCAAATCATGCTGCTGGACATCAACCTGCGGGGCGGCATGAGCGGACTGCAGGGCATCCCGCTGCTGAAGAAGAAATTTCCGGAAGCGGAAATCATCATGCTGACCACCTTTGAAGACGCAGACAGTATCTTCCGCGCGCTTTGTGCCGGGGCCACTGCCTATCTCACCAAAAGAGCTTCTTTTGATACCATCCTGGAAGCTATCCGCACCGTGCACCAGGGCGGCTCTTATATGTCACCCACCATTGCCCGGAAAGTGGTGGAACATTTTGCCCCGAAGAAAAATGCAGAGGAAATCCTCTCCCCGCGTCAGCAACAGATCGTAGCCGGCATCGTGGAAGGGCTCAGCTATAAAATGATCGCCGCTAAACTGATGGTATCCACCGAAACCGTCAAGGATCATATCAAGAATATCTACCGTAAACTGCAGATCAACAGCAAGGGCGAACTCATCCGCATGAAACTGAACGGCGAAATCGACTGACACCCCCCAAAGACGGGGTTGTACAGCCCCACCCGACCGGATAATTTTAGTGGTCTTTTTCATCATCAAAAAGAACCACATGCATCAACCGGCTTTTCTCCGATTTGTCCTGCTCTTAACAGCATTGTTCATATTACTGCAGAACACCCGGGCGCAACAGGGCTCAACGCTGGATTTTGACGGACAGAATGACTACGTAACGGTACCTCACTCCCCGTCGCTTTTCTTCTCGGATGCAATTTCAGTGGAAGCAAGGGTTTACTTCCGTGCCGGAGGCGACCGCCGGATAGTCGATAAAACCACCGCAGGCATTTCCTCGGATGGCCCGATCATGCTGGACACCTGGCAGGACCGCTTCCGGGTGATCATCAGCACAGATGCAGGAGAGGCCATCTTTCAATCCAATGCCACCCTAAACCTGAATACCACGTATTACCTCGCCGTTGTGTACTCAAATTCGAACGGAGCAGTCAGCCTGTTTATCAACGGCGCGCTGGACAGATCAGTTCCGCTTACAGGCAATCTCACCAATAGCAGTCTGCCACTGAATATCGGAGCGCCCGGATCAGGCAGCAGCAACAACGGCACCTTCAACGGCCGCATGGATGAATTAAGAGTATGGAAGCGTGCATTAACCATATGTGAGGTACAAGGACGTTCGGCCTGCACAGTGGAAGGACCTGCCCCTGGACTGGTAGCCAATTACCGTTTTAATCAGGGCATAGCAGGTGGTAACAACAGCGGAATTAACCAGCTCACTGACCTCAGCGGCCAGCAAAACAATGGACAGCTGATGAATTTTGCCCTCAGCGGAAACAGCTCCAACTGGATGGGCAACGACCTCACCGGTGTGTTGTCTGTTTGCAATGGCTCCAGCAATGCGGTGAGTACGCCGCCTGTGCTCTACGTGAACGCCACGGCTGCAGGAAAGAATGACGGCAGCTCGTGGACAAACGCCTACACCAGCCTGAGCGATGCGCTGCTGCATGCCCGCAACCTGCCGGGCAGTTGCGGCGCCCCGGTAATCCGGCTGGCAAAAGGTATTTATCTGCCCTCACGCGATGCAACGGGCAACCTCAATCCTGCCGACCCGCGGGATAAAACTTTCTACAACTCCGTTATGCTTACCCTGGAAGGTGGCTATGAAGGCAGCGGCAACCAGCCCGACCTGCGCCTGCCCGGCAACAACAGCATTCTCAGTGGGAATACCGGACTCAGCAACAGCGAAGCCGACAATGTGTATCATGTATTCATCAACGAGGTACAGAACACAGCAGGCATTGGCGATCAGCGGAGCCTGCAGATCAGCAGGGTCATTATCCAGGATGGCCGTGCAGACAGCAGCAAATCCGTCTTGATGCCGGGGGGCAGCAGTGTAGCGGCCAACCAGGGAGGGGGCTTCATAAATCTGGGACCGCTTACTGCGGAGCATCTTGTGATCACCGGCAATCATGCGCAAACCGGTGCTGGTCTGTTTGACGGCAATAATACAGGAGCTTCTTCTGTGATCCGGAACAGTCTGTTTCATAACAATCATGCGGATGCCCGTGGAGGTGCAGTGGCCACCAATGGAATCAGGATTCTTCAATGCAACAACATTACTTTTTATGGTAACGCAGCGGGCGGAGACAGCGGCTCGGTGTATCACAAAGCAGGCAGCGGCGGCCTGATCTTCACCAACTGTATCTATGCAGGTAACCATGGCCGTTATTACAGCAGTGTAAACGGCACCGCTACCAACCGGTATACCCTTACCGATTCAGCAGGCATCAGCGGCACCAGTGTAAGTACCGGGAACCCCGGATTTTATAATGCAGCCAACCCCGCAGGACCGGATGGTTTATGGATGACCAGCGATGACGGACTGCAGGCCAATGCCTGTGCGGCAATCGACAAAGGATTGGCCATCGGCATCACCGGCAGTGAAGACCTGGCCGGAAAACCCCGGGTGGTGGACGCCAACTGGGTAGCCGGCCCGGCTCAAACTACCAACCAGATCGACCTGGGCGCTTATGAAGCGGCTTCCGCTGATACCCTGGCCTTCGGCGGCACCATCGGCAACCCGCATACCGTACCCTCTCCCCAGCAGTTCAGGGGCGACTCGCTTTCGTCGTTAAACACCGGCCCGGTGCCGTCAGGAACCGATATCGTATTCAGCTGGAAAAAAAGCACCAGCATCAGCGGCCCCTTCAGTGCAGCCGATTCGGTTACTAACAGATCCGTCTATCCGCTTCCGAATATCCTGCTGGATGCGGCAGAAAACCGGAAAGACTGGTATTACCGCAGAACAACCAATGTGTGCGGATTCGAATTCAACAGCAACGTGGTGCGCCTCACCGTAGTGCGCCCGCAGGGCAGGATCAACGGCTTTATCACCAGCCGTAACAATGCACCCGTACAGGGCGTTACGGTGTATGCCCAGAAAACAACTTCCCTGCCGGGCAGCCCTGCCACCTACCGTGACAGTACCATCACCAACAACTCCGGGTATTACGATTTCAGCAACCTGTATTACGGAGACCCCAATACAGAGGCGGTTACCTATTCCATCCGTCCTTTCAAACCGCTCCGCAACTTTGATCCGGATACCACCACCCGCCTGCTCAGTGGCATTCCCGCGCTTCATTCGAATGTGAATTTCAAAGACACCTCTTCCTTATCCATCTACGGACAGGTTATACAGGTTTGTACCGACTGTGTGAATGCGCTGGGCACAGCTATGCCAGAAGTGAGGGCCCCGCTGGACAGCGTGAGTATTTTCCGCAACAATGGCCCCGGCGACAATACCTTCCAGTTTTATACCAAAACAGGCACACTGGGAGGGGTGCAGGGCCGGTACAGTCTGGATGTGGTAGATCCTGTTACCTACACCGTAAAACCCGGGTTCGGATCACACCAGTTTGTTCCGGCAACCCGCTCTGCCAACCTGGTACAGCGCAGCTTTGTGGATTCCGTAGATTTTGTAGACACCACCACCCGCCGCATCAGTGGTTACCTGCGGGCTGGCTGCCGCGATTTCATCGGGCAGGCCGTGATTGAATTCTCCGATGTACTGCCCAATGCCCCGGATAACACACCCAGGCCCTCCGTTTTCTATAAAAGGGTTACCACCACGCTGGATTCCGGTTTCTTCAGCATCCGCCTGCCGGCCCGCAAATACCGGGCGAAAATCGTGGGTTTCCGTCCTGCCTACCCGGTCAGTTCGCCCTTCTATGTAGATTCACTCACCGTTGTGAACTTCTTCAGCCAGCCAGCCGTGGCCGACTCGCTGATCCGCGACATTACAGAAAGAGACACCACCCTGAATCTCACCTACCAACGGCCACCCTCTATCCTGGTGTCCGGGCTGAATAAAGTATGTACTAACGGGGAAGGGTATGCCGTACTGCCGCAGCTGCAATCCGACAGTGTACGGATCACCGTGTACGAGGGTACGCAGGCAATGGGCTGCCCCGTAACCCGGATCAGCAACACCCGGAGCGACAGCCTGATGATCAGCACCAATGTACCCTTTGATGATATCCGGCAGGATCTGAAAGCCCCGCTGGGCAACGGATCTGAATGGCGAACCGCCATCCGGGGAGGTACGCCCCGGATTGATGCGCCCTATCTGAAAGATTTTGACCTGCTGTATACAGATCGCTATAACCGAACAGCCACCTTTCAGCGGAAAGTGCTGGTAACCGGTGTAAAGTCTGACCCGGGCAGCTTTTCAACGGTATCTCCGCAAATCCCCCTGCTGATCCTTCACGATCCTCCGGGTGATGCCAGCTATGCTACCTGGGAAAGCAGTGTCAGCAACGAAACGGCGATGCGGATGTTTGTTGCCAAAAATGCCAGCGCCAATGTATGGACAGAAGTAAAAATCGGTACCGAATTCTCAGCCGGTATCGGCTATGAACTCACCACCTCTATCTGGGCTTCCGCCAACGCCGGACTGAACATCAGCAGCCGCAACAGCAGCAACAGCGAAGCCATCGTGAGCACCACGTCTACCGCCACCTATACCACATCTGATCAACCGGGTGCTGTGGGGGATGATGCCGATCTGTTCATCGGAACCGCCATCAACCTGTTGTATGCCGCTGCAACGGAAATCAGTTACGCTGGCACTTGTGATGTCCGGTCCAGCCGTACCATCACGGTGGCGCCCGATTCATTTTCTACGCGCTATGTATACTCGCAGGACTTCATTAAAAATAACCTGATCCCGGAACTGCTTGACAATGCCGCCATCAGCACCGATTCTGCGCAGGCTGCCCGTTTCCGCAACCAGGCCCGGGTATGGCAGCAGGCGCTCGATAACAATGAAGCCAATAAACGCCTGGCAGTCCTGGATCAGAACTACTCCTTCAACGGTGGCGGAAGCGGTACCACCATCACCACCACCACCAGTTCCACCCAATCAAACACCCTTGAATTCAACCTCGAAATCGAAGAATCGCTGGCCGTGCAACTCGGGCTCGATATCGGTGGCAGCGGTATCAGCGGGGGCGCAACGGTGGCCTTTAAACTCGAAACAGGCAACAGCACCACCAATACCAGCACCCGCACGTTAACCACCAGTTACCTGCTGAAAGACAATACGCCGGGCGATGTATTTACCGTAGATGTAAAGAAAGATCCGGTTTATAATACCGCTGTATTCGTTACCCGCGCCGGATCCAGCAGCTGCCCGCCCGAACCCTTTACGCAACCACGGGACGCCATCAATTTAACGGTAGACCGTGCTGTCATCAGTGGATTATCTGCCGACAGTACTGCCATTTTCAATTTCAGTGTGGGGAATGTGAGTACCCGGCAGGAATCGCGCAGTTATGTATTCGGAGTGGATGCCGGTGAAAATTCCTCCGGTGCGGATATCCGGCTCAACAATTTCCAGTTACTGGAGATTCCGGTACAGAATGTACAGTCAGGACAAAGTAAACCGGTAATGGTAACCGTTAAAAAAGGTCCGGGCAATACCTTCTCTTATGAGGGACTGAAATTCTATGCCCGGGATAACTGCGATGGTTCAGTCATGAAAGTACAGCCGGTTTCGGTATTCTTCAACAGCCCCTGCAGTCCCATTAAACTGCTGCAGCCCCTGGATGGATGGGTATGCAACCGCAACAACCAGCACCGCATCCCGGTTACCTTCACCGGCTACAACCTGAACAGCCTGACTGCCGTGTCGCTGGAATTTGCGAAAGCAGGGTCCAGCGACTGGCAAACCGCGTTCACCCTGCAGAATGACGGGGTGCAAATCCGGAACAGCGCGGATGGCACCACCGTGATCTGGAATGTGGAACAGCTGCCCGATTCGGTATACCAGATGCGGCTGAAACTGGCCTGCGCGGGTGGAATTGTCTACAGCGAAAGGGTTATCGGCACCATCGACCGCCGGGCTCCGCAACGCTTTGGCAAACCCGACCCCACCGATGACCAGTACAGCACCGGCGACCTCATCGGCATCAGCTTTGATGAAGCCATTGCCAACAGCAACCTCGGCAGCAATAAAGTAACCGTTAAACGGGTGAGCAACGGGAGCATCATCCCGGCTCAGTTAAGCGGTTATGATAACCGCCTGCTGATTGTGCCCGAGGTCAACCTGATGGATTTTGCCGGCGACAGCATCCAGGTTACCGTGCAGCAAATCAGCGACCGGTATGGCAACCTGATCGCGTCGCCCGAAACCTTCCGCTTCCGCATCGGAGGAGTAACGCCCCCCACGAACCTGCCTGCCGCCACCCTGCAGGTGCGCAATGCCCTGATCAGCGAAAACAGCAGCAGCCCCATCACCGTAACGGTTAAACTGTCTTCTCCGGCCACATTCAGCTTACCCGTTAACTTCAGCCTTGCCGGAAACGGGATACCGCAGCAGGATTACCGGCTGGGATTCTTCCCCAACAGCGCCGACAGCATTTACCTCAGCGGCGCAAGGGGTACGGTGTACATCAACGCAGGCAGCGACAGCGCGCAGATCAGGCTGTTCCCGGTAAACAATAACGAGCACGGACCCACGAAAAATATCACGGTAAGCCTGGCGCCGGGAGGCAATTACAGCTTCGGCAGCATTTACCAGGTTCAGGGCAGCATCATCGAAGATGACGCTCCCGTTACTTATGTATTCACCGGCAACGGCCCCTTCAGCGATGCGGCCAACTGGCTGGACGGACGCGTACCGCCGCGGGTACTGCAAACCGGTAACGAAATCCTCATCAATCCCGCCGGAAACGGGCAATGTACCATGAATGTACCCCTGTACCTGCTGCCGGGCGCCCGCCTCACGGTGGCAGACGGAAAAAAGCTGTTGTTGATTGGCAACCTGGATGTCAACAACCTCTGACAGCGGGCAAATGGAAAAAGGGCTTTCACCTGAAAGCCCTTTTCCTTTATATCCAGAATGCTACCGGCTGCTCATGCGCCGGTATTCTTGACCAGGTACTGCACGGCGAGGGCATACCCTTCCAGGCCCAGGCCGCTGATCACCCCGCGGCATCGGGCCGACACATGCGAGATTTTCCGGAAATCCTCCCGGGCAAAAATGTTGGAGATATGCACTTCCACGGCCGGTGCTTTCACTGCGGCCAGCGCATCGCCGAGTGCCACAGAAGTATGCGTATAGCCGCCGGGGTTGATGATGATGCCGTTGTGGGTAAAACCCACCCGCTGCACTTCATCAATCAGTGCCCCCTCCAGGTTACTCTGAAAATAATCAAACTGCACCCCGGGAAAGCGGGCCTGCAGCGCCGCCAGGAAATCCTCAAAAGTCTGGGAGCCATAAACTTCCGGCTCACGCCGGCCCAGCAGGTTGAGGTTGGGGCCGTTGATGATGGCGATGGTCATGGTTGAAAAGTCAATAGTAAAAGTCTACGGTAAAAAGGCGCCCCTGAAATACAGTCTCTTCCTGAATGTTAACCGCTGAATGATTCATGAATGCTGCATCATCCCGATGAACTGATCAAACAGGTACCGGCTGTCGTGCGGTCCGGGAGTGGCTTCCGGGTGATACTGCACTGAAAAAGCCGGTTTGTCCTTCAAGCGGATGCCTTCGATGGAATCGTCATTGAGATTAACATGCGTCACTTCCACATTGGCACTCGAGCGCACGGCAGCCGGATCCACGCCAAATCCATGATTCTGGGTCGTGATCTCACTCCGGCCGGTCATCAGGTTCTTCACCGGGTGATTCAGTCCCCGGTGGCCATGATGCATCTTGAAGGTGGGTATGCCATTGGCCAGGGCCAGCAGCTGGTGTCCCAGGCAGATGCCAAACAGGGGTTTGCGGGCTTCCAGGATCTGCTGCACCGTGCGGATGGCATAATCCATGGGCGCCGGATCGCCCGGGCCGTTGCTGATAAAATAGCCGTGAGGCCGAAAAGCCTCAAGCTCCGCAAAGGGCGTCCGCGCATTGTGCACCTTCACATAAACGCCCCGCTCCACCAGGCATTGCAGGATATTGCGCTTCACCCCGAAATCGAGGACGGCCACCCTGAGGGGGCTGTCCGGATCACCAAGATAATAAGCTTCCGGCGTGGAAACCGATGAAGCCAGCTCCAGGCCGTTCATCGAAGGCACCTGCTGCAATTGCTGCCGCAATCCGGCTACGTCGGTAACCGCTGAGGAAATGATGCAGTTCATGGCCCCACGGGTACGCACATGCGCAACCAGCGCCCGGGTGTCTACCCCGTCGATGGCCACCACCTGCTGTTCCTCGAAATAGTCCTGCAGGGAGCCGGTGGCCAGGTAACGGGAATACTGTTCTTCGAGGTTGCGGCCAATCACCCCTTTCACTTTCACACTGCCGCTTTCCACGTCTGCAGCACATACCCCGTAGTTGCCAATATGCACATTATTCATGATGAGCACCTGCCCGTAATAGCTGGGGTCGGTAAACACTTCCTGGTAGCCGGTCATCCCGGTATTGAAACAGATTTCGCCGGTGGTGGTACCGGTTTTGCCGAAGGCATAACCCTGCAGGAGGGTTCCGTCTTCGAGCAGGAGGAGTGCAGGGGGCTTCACAGATTTTTCAGGCATGTTGTAGGGTTAGCGTTACAAAGAAATGAATTGATTCAATGCGTGGCTCAAGTTTTTTTTCACAACCTTCCGGCCGGAAAAAAATGCATAAAAAAACTCCGGCACCACAGGTGCCGGAGTCGGTATGTTGGAATCAGCTTCATCAGCTTATTCTTCCGTTTTGGTTTCCGCTTCACCGGATTGTGCTTCTGCCTCAGGTGCGGCATCAGCGGCGGCCTTCTTTTTACCGGCGCTGCGGCGGGTTTTCTTCACCGGCTCGGCGGCGGGTTTGGCGGCCGACTTACCATAGATCTCGTTGAAGTCTACCAGCTCGATCATGGCCAGTTCAGCGCTGTCGCCGGTACGGGTGCCGAGCTTGATGATGCGGGTATATCCACCCGGGCGGCTGGCCACTTTGGGACCTACCACGGTGAAGAGTTCCTTCACAGCAGCCTTATCATTCAGGTAGCTGAACACAATACGGTGATTGTGCATGATGGCTTCCTTGCTGGCGGTGTTCTTGGTTTTGGTGATCAGCGGCTCAATGTAGGTGCGCAGCGCCTTGGCCTTGGCCAGGGTGGTGGTGATGCGCTTGTACTGAATGAGCTGGCTGCCCAGGTTGGCGAGCAGGGCCCTGCGGTGAGAAGCCGTTCTGCTCAGGTTGTTGTTTTTGTCTCCGTGACGCATGACTGTTGTTTTTTATTCCCTCACACCGTGTCAGGAATTGTGAGGTACTGTGAAAAATGTAAAAATTTAAAATTGTGCAAATGTGCAAATGATCTCGGCCATGATGCACCTCATTTCATTGGCACATTGGCAGCTTTGCACATTCGCAAATTTATTCGTCGTCCAGCTTGAGCTTGCTCAGGTCCATACCAAAGCTCAGGCCACGCTCCTGCAGCACCTGCTCGATTTCGCTCAGGGATTTCTGACCGAAGTTGCGGAACTTCATCAGGTCTTCCTGCTCGTACTGAACCAGTTCGCTCAGGGAGTTGATTTTGGCGGCTTTCAGGCAGTTGAAGGCGCGGACAGACAGGTCGAGGTCTTCCAGCGGCGTTTTCAGCACCTTGCGCAGTTGCAGGGTTTGCTCATCCACCAGGTCTTCCTTCTTGTCTTCCTTGGTATCGAACGTGATGTTTTCGTCGGTGATGATCATCAGGTGCTGGATCAGGATCCGGCTGGCCTGTTTTACGGCTTCCTCGGGGTGGATGGTACCGTCGGTCACCACTTCCATCACCAGTTTCTCGTAATCGGTGCGCTGCTCCACACGGGTGTTCTCGATGTTGTACTTCACGTTTTTAATCGGCGTGAAGATGGCATCGGTGGCAATGTATCCGAAGTGACTGTTCTTTTCCTTGTTCTCCTCGGCAGGCACATAACCCCGGCCTTTACCGATGGTGATTTCGATGTCGAGTTTGGCGCTGCTGTCCATGGCGCAGATCGCCAGTTCCGGGTTCATCACCTCAAAAGAAGGTGAAGCTTCGCCGATCATGCCGGCAGTGAACTCGGTTTTATTTTTGATGGAGAGGGTCACTTTTTCAGTGTTCACCTCGTGGTCCACTTTTTTCTTGAAACGAACCTGCTTGAGATTCAGGATGATTTCAGTTACATCCTCGGTGATGCCTTTGATGGTGGCAAACTCATGGTCAGCCCCGGCAATGTTGATCCCGATGATGGCATAGCCTTCCAGAGAATTCAGCAGTACCCGGCGCAGGGCGTTACCGATGGTTACACCGTAACCGGGTTCCAGCGGACGGAATTCGAACTGAGCTTCGAAATCAGTCGCTTTCTGAAGAACAATCTTATCAGGTTTTACAAAATTTAAGATGCCCATATTGGTGGTTTATTTTTGTCTGGAGTAATTAAAAGCAACAGTGAAAATCCAAAGTCAGCAAAGAGCGGAATTCCCGGGCCTCCCCTGACCTGCGGATTTTTACCGGTTACTTAGAATACAATTCCACAATCAGCTGCTCCTTGATATTCTCAGGAACGCTTTCTCTTTCCGGATAGGCGATGAAGGTGCCCTTCTGTTCGCTTTCATTGAAATCGAGCCAGTTGAACTTGGGGTTCTTGCCACGGATGGCACTGGTGATTGCGCTGTTGGCGGCACTCTTGTTTTTGAGGCCGATGCTGTCGCCGGGTTTCAATGAGAAAGAAGGAACATTCACCACTTCGCCATTCACGGTAATGTGTTTGTGACTAACCAACTGGCGGGCAGCCTGGCGGCTGGGTGCAATGCCCAGGCGGAAAACGGTGTTGTCGAGGCGGGCTTCCAGCAGTTTGATGAGGTTTTCACCGGTAACACCTTTGCGGCGGGCAGCTTCCTCAAAGGTTTTGCGGAACTGCTTTTCCAGTACACCGTAAGTATACTTGGCCTTTTGTTTTTCGCGCAGCTGCAGGGCGTATTCCCCGAGGGTCTTACGCTTGCGGTTGGCGCCATGAATACCGGGAGGATTGCTGTTTTTGCTCAGCCATTTACCGTTGCCTGTGATCGGCTCTCCGAAGATGCGGGAGATCTTTGTTTTGGGTCCTGTGTACCTTGCCATAGTTGTATTTCATTTCGATTTTTTTTGAAACGGTGAACAGATCAGTAAAAAATCGTAAAAAATCAATCAGTCACCCTTTGTGTAAATGAACCGTATGGCGATTCAATATTATAAGGTTTAAGGTTTAATGTTTAATGTTTGAAGTCGGGAACCCCTAACCTTAAACTTTAAACCTTAAACTATTAAACTCTGCGTTTCTTGGGAGGACGGCAGCCATTGTGGGGCAGCGGCGTAACGTCCTTGATCATGCTCACCTCGATGCCCGACTGGGAGATGGAGCGGATTGCGCTTTCGCGGCCGGAACCGGGTCCTTTCACGAAAACATCCACACGCTTCAGACCGGCATCAAATGCGGTTTTAGCGGCGTCAGTGGCGGCCATCTGGGCGGCGTAGGGCGTGTTTTTTTTGCTGCCCTTGAAGCCCATCTTACCGGCGCTGGACCAGCTGATCACCTGCCCCTGCTTGTTGGTGAGGCTGATGATGATGTTGTTGAAACTGGCGGTGATGTGCGCATCGCCGTAGCTGTCAACTTTTACAATTCTTTTCTTTGCTGCGGCTTTACCGCTGGCGGACTTACCGCCCTGTGCTTTTGCCATGATTCTTTAAATAGGTAATCTTAAACAATAATGCACCATCGCTGGTGTGGAGCAACCCTCCCGCTGGTTCAGGCGATCCGGCGTTGATCCAGTTGAACGAACCATATAAAACAGGTAAACCCGCCCGGGGGCAGGTTTACTGGCTGCTTACTTCTTCGCCACTTTCTTCTTGCCGGCCACCGTTTTGCGCTTGCCCTTACGGGTGCGGCTGTTGGTGCGGGTACGCTGACCACGGAGCGGGAGACCCTTCCGGTGACGCAAACCCCGGTAGCAGGCGATATCCAGCAAACGCTTGATGTTCATCTGCACCTCGCTGCGCAGGGCGCCTTCGGTTTTAAACTCGTTGTTGATGATGTTACGGATGGCAGTCTGCTCCTCGTCATCCCACTGGTTCACCTTCTTGTCGAAGCTGATACCCGCTTTTTCAAGAATATAACGGGCAGTGGAACGGCCAATTCCGTAAATATACGTGAGACCGATTTCTCCTCTTTTGTGTTTGGGTAAATCTATACCGGCAATACGGGCCATATTAAAAATTGATTTTTGAGTGGATGAACAGTTGGCTTATCCCTGGCGCTGCTTGAAGCGGGGATTCTTTTTATTGATCACAAACAGCACACCCCTGCGGCGTACGATTTTGCAATCTGCACTCCTTTTCTTGATGGAAGCTCTGACCTTCATTGTTATTCGCTTTAGTCTGTTTTTAATATCGACTGCCAGCCCGGGGGCCAGCCTGATTACTTATACCTGAAAATGATCCGGCCGCGGCTGAGATCATACGGACTCATCTCCACCCCCACTTTATCCCCGGGCAGGATCCGGATGTAATTCATCCGCATTTTCCCGGAAATGGTGGCCAGAATTTCATGGCCGTTTTCCAGCTTTACCTTGAACATAGCATTGCTCAGCGCCTCTAAGATGGTTCCGTCCTGTTTAATGAGTGCCTGCTTCGCCATAATTTTGGGCTGCAAAGATAAGAGGTTAAATTTAATTTTCAGGAAAAAAATCAGATATTTACCCCTGTAAATACACAAATTCATGAAAAATCGGGTATTCTGGGCCGCCCTCCTGGCCGCCGGCACGCTGGTTTCCTGTAAAAAAGACGAAACCAGCCCCGCTCCTACCGAGCGGTTTATGAGTTTTACGGCCGGGAGCACCTGGAATTACCGCCTCACCGACAACAGCGCCAGTACCAGCAGCCTGTATACCCTCACCGCCACCGGCACCGATACGGTTGCCAATGGCCGCACCTATAAAATCTTTACCAACAGCAGCGGACCCAACCAGTATTACAACCTCACCGGAAACAATTATTACACGTTCTGGCGGCTGCCCGATGCGCTGGGCGGCGGTTCTGTGGAAGTGCTCTACCTGAAAGACAACCTGAAGGTGGGCGAAACCTGGTCGCAATCTTCCCCCATCACGGTGTCCGGCTACCCCCTCGTCCTCACCCTGAACAGTAAAATTGCCCAGAAAGGCATCAGCAAAACGGTCAACGGCATCACCTATAATAACGTTACGGATGTGGAAACCACCCTCTCCGTAGCCGGCATCCCCATCCCCTACACCCTCACCACCGATATTCATAACTACTACGCGCCGAAAGTGGGGGAAATCGAAAACAAGATGAAACTGAATTTCAGCGTAACCGGGCTCCCGCCCAACAGTTTCGACCAGAAAACGGAACTGCTGAGCGCAACGGTCCTCTGACCCCCGGAAAAAACGGTACCGGCCTGCCACAGCCCTTCCGTTCAGTTAACCCCCTCCGTTGATCACGGCGCAGCTAACCCGGAAACCCTGCGGCACCCGGTACAGTCCTTATGATTGATTGCGTGAAACCGGTCAGAATGCCTCCTCGTTGAGGTGCACCTTCGTCATGCCATAAAAGTGATTCTGCAATTCATGCACATCCAGCGGATGGTTGATGTGGCGCCGTTCATCGCGGTACCAGAGTTCGGCCTTGGAAAAATCACCGGCTGCCGGAATCTGCATCCTGAAAGCCCCCTTCATGTACTTGATGCTGCCATCGGCATTCACCTGTTTGGAAAACTGCAGGCGCGACAATTCGGCATCAGACAGCAGGATCGGCCGCAACTGGTCCATTTCGTACCAGAATTCCTGCACGCCGTTATGAATGCACACCTGCCGGGCGCCGGGCATCAGGTTGGTAACCTCCCCGCGGATAACGTCTCCGTCATTATCGGCAATCAGGTAATCGCCGATCTGAATGTTTTGAAACTTTAACATGGCAATCGCTTTTAAATGAACGAAAGATGATTTAGCCTCTTAAAGTTAAACATTTTATCAGGCTGTGCAAGCCCGGGCAACCTGATCTTACTCAGCCCAGCTCATGATGTACCCCTTGTTTTCGATGCCCAGGGCCTGTTCGGTGATCATCAGCGGCCGGAAAGTGTCTACCATCACCGCCAGCTCCCGGGTTTCCCTGGCCCCGATGCTCTTTTCCACGGCTCCGGGATGCGGCCCGTGCGGGATCCCCGCCGGGTGCAGGGTAATCATCCCCCGGGTGACGTGTTTGCGGCTCATGAAATCGCCATCCACATAGTACAGCACTTCATCGCTGTCGATATTGCTGTGGTTGTAGGGGGCGGGGATGGCATCCGGGTGGTAATCGTAGAGGCGGGGCACAAAGGAACACACCACAAAGGCACTGGTTTCAAAAGTCTGGTGCACGGGCGGGGGCTGGTGCACACGGCCCGTGATGGGCTCAAAATCATGGATGGAGAAAATGTAGGGATAACAGCAGCCGTCCCAGCCGATCACATCAAAGGGATGCGTGCCGTAATGCAGGCCATACAGCACCCCGCGCTTCTTGGCCCGGATCAGGTAATCGCCGTGCTGATCAAAGGTCTGCAGGTTCTGCGGCTTGCGGATATCCCTTTCGCAGAAGGGGGCATGCTCCATCAGTTGCCCGTAATGGCTCATGTAGCGTTTGGGAAACCGCAGGGGACTGAAGGATTCCACAATAAACAGGCGGTTGTCGGGCGTATCGAATTCGATCTGGTAAATGGTGCCCCGGGGCAGCACAATGTAATCGCCGTAACCAAAGGGCAGTTCCCCATACTGCGTTTTCACTTTACCGCTGCCCTCATGCACAAAAATCATTTCATCGCCATCGGCATTCTTGTAAAAATAATCCGTCATGGATTGCCGCGGCGCGGCCAGCACAATATGGCAGTCGTTGTTCACCAGCACGGGAATGCGGCTGTCGAGGAAATCATCGGCCGGCGCCACCTGGAAACCTTCAAAACAACGGTGCTGCAGCATTTTCTCCTCCGCCACACGCGGACTCACATCTTGCTGCGGTTCGGTTTTGATGATCTGGGTGGGGGGATGACAATGGTAGAGCAGGGAATAATCATCGCTGAAACCCTCCGTCGAAAAAAGCTGTTCGCTGTACAAACTGCCATCCGGTTTGCGGAACTGCACATGGCGTTTATGAGGGATGGAACCCAGGGTATAATAATGAGGCATATGGTTATGTTGATTGAATGATGGAATTGCGGTGTCAGGAAATGGGTGAATATGAACCCGGCGACCGGAACGCTGTGCGGCTTCAGTGGCGTCGCACACTTCAGCAGCAGCACTGTTTTGCACAAATAAAATCCGGACTTACCCCCGTGAAAGCTCAAGGGTGGCCAGCAGGAAAATATACTTCCAGCGGCGCTTGTCGATCCAGTACGTGAAGTTGCGGTGAAGTGGCATCTTTATCTTTGCAATCTGTTTCAAATATACAGAATTCATCACTCGCATGACAAAGATCGGCCTCATTTCAGATACCCACGGCTGGCTGGACCCGGCTGTTGAAGCGTTCTTCAGCTCCTGCGATGAAATCTGGCATGCCGGCGATTTCGGGGATGGCGTAGCCGATGCCCTGAAAAAGCAGAACACCCTGCGGGGCGTTTATGGCAATATCGACGACCAGCAGATCAGGTCCGCTTTTCCTGAGCAACTCATTTTCCAGTGTGAAAAAGTAAAAGTGATGATCCGGCACATCGGCGGCTACCCGCCCCGCTACAATCCGGAAACGAAAAAACAACTCCTCCTCCACCGCCCGCAGTTGTTCATCAGCGGCCATTCGCATATCCTCAAAGTTATGTACGACGATCAGCTGCAATGCCTGCACATGAACCCCGGCGCTGCGGGCCGGCAGGGCTGGCACAAAATCCGCACCCTTATCCGGTTTGAAATCAACGGCGCGGATATCCTTCACTGTGAGGTAATTGAACTGGGGAAGCGAGCCTGAGAAGACAGGAACCACAAAGACACAAAGCAGGGACAAGGGAACACGAGGGAATGAGCCAATGTGCCAATGTGCCAATGAGCAAATGTGCCAATGAGCAAATGGGCAAATTCACGTACTCTTTTCCCAGCAACGTCTCCCCCTACCCATCCAATAGCAAGAGGAATGCATCCGGGGGACCTTGCGTTGAATGATTGGGGGATTTTTTCCCAGCAACGTCCCCCCCTACCCATCCAATAGCAAGAGGAATCCATCCGGGGGACGTTGCGTTGAATGATGGGGGATTGAATTGCATACGCAACGTCCCCGGGATATTTACAATCGCCGGGTGACTGGCTGAGGGAGACGTTGCCGGGCAGGAAACGTTTTGAACCTCTTGAACGTTTTGAACCTCTTGAATCTCATCACTCCACCCAGTCTGCAATAAAAATATTCGTATCCCGTGTACCGCCATTGTTGCGGTTGCTGCAGAAAACGATCTGCCTGCCATCCGGACTGAACATGGGGAAGGCATCAAAGGCCTTTTCGGCAGAAACTTTCTCAAGCCCGCTGCCATCCTCATTGATCGTAAACAGGTTGAAAGGGAAACCCCGCCGGCTCTGGTGATTGCTGGCAAAAATGATGCGCTTACTGTCGGGCATATACGCAGGCGCCCAGTTGGCATTGCCCAGGGCAGTTACCTGGCGCTGATCGCTGCCATCGGCATTGGCAATGAATACCTCCATATTGGTGGGCGCCACCAGGTTTTCGGCCAGCAGGCTCCGGTATTCCCGGATTTCGTCAGCCGTTTTGGGGCGCGAAGCCCGCCAGATGATCTTCTTCCCATCCGGACTGAACCAGGCGCCACCGTCGTACCCCAACTCATGGGTGATGCGCTTCTCCTTCCCGGTTTTGAGATCCATGATGTACAGTTCCAGGTCGCCGTCCTTTGTACTGGTGTAGATCATTTTCTTCCCATCCGGACTCAGGGTGGCTTCCGCATCATAACCCTTGCTGTGGGTTAATTGCCTGACAATCTTCCCGTTCAGGTCGGCCATAAAAATATCATAGCTGTCGTACAGGGGCCAGATGTACTTATTGCCGTATTGCTTCCGGTCGGGCACCGGCGGGCAACTGTCGGCTGCCAGGTGGGTACTGGCATAAATCACATGCCGGCCGTCTTTCGTAAATGCACCGCAGGTGGTACGACCCTTACCGGTGCTCACCAGCCGGGGCTCAAAAGGTTCACTCGGAGCAGGAATTTTTCCAATGTACATCTGGTCGCAGGGTATGCCGTCTTTGGCAGATGTGCGCTGAAAAATCAGCCACTTCCCGTCAAAACTGAAATAGGCTTCTGCATTATCACCTCCGAAAGTGAGCTGCCGCACGCGGGCAAAATGCTTTTCGCCGGCAAAGTGAATGGTGTCGTTGAAACCGGAAGGCAGTGGGCCTACGGGCACTTTCCGGAAAGCCAGGATGCCGGCACCAAGCAGCACCAGGATCAAAAAAGCAGGAAGTTTACGGCGCATAGTATGAATTTGAGCCGCTAAGTTAACCCTGCCGGGGCTTGAATAGCAAGAAATTTGTCAGCAAAGCCGGCCAATCCCGCTAATTTTGCACATCCATGATCACCATCCGATTCATCATACCGATCCTGCTTTCCGCCGGTTTTTTGGCCTGTAAAAACCCCTCCTCCGCGCCGCATTCCGAAATGCCCGAACAGGAAAAACAGCTCCGCCAACAGATTGCACAGCATCCTGACTCCCTGCTGCTGAAAGAAAACCTGATCCAGTACTTCCGGGAAAACGGCAACTATGGTCAAGCCATCGCGGAAACCGATCAGGCCCTGGGAAAAGACAGTGCCAGCGAAAGGCTCTGGTACATCAAAGCCACGCTGCACTCCGAGAACGATGATACCACCCATGCCATCCAGGCCTGGGAAAGGCTCATCCGGATCAGCCCCGACCCTGAGTACCTGATGTCGCTGGGCACCCTCTATGCCTTTTCCCGTAATCCGCTGGCGCTGGGCATGGCCGATCTCCTCATTGCCTACGGCCCTGCTTCCACTTACCAGGGACTTTTCATCAAGGGGCTTTACTACAACAGCACCGGACTGAAAGACCAGGCAGCCGCGTTTTTTAAACAGTGCATCTCCATCGATTACACCAATGTGCTGGCCTACCGGGAGAAAGCCATCGCGGAATATGATCTCGGCCGGTACGACGATGCCCTGCAAACCCTGGGCATGGCCATTGCGGTGAAAAAAGATTACGATGAAGCCTATTACTGGCGGGGCCGCTGCTTTGAGAAAAAAGGCGATCGCACGGCCGCTGTCAATAATTACAAGGTTGCCCTGCAGCTCAGTCCGGATTATGTGGAGGCCAAAGACGCGCTGGCCAAGATGGGCGTAGTGCTGTAAAGCCCTGTAGCAAAGGCAGAGGAGGACCTGAACGGCCGGCTTATTGAAGAGCTGCGCATCAACAGCCAGTAGCCCGGACTTTGATGGCTCGGTCCCTGAACAGACACTTTATTCAACATTCAGTATTCAACATTCAGTATTCAACATTCAGTATTCAATATTCAACATTCAACATTCCCCACCCATGCCCCTCGTTGCTCCTTCCCTGCTTTCGGCCAATTTCCTGCAGCTGCAGCAGGAGTGTGATCTGCTCAACCGCAGCCAGGCCGACTGGTTTCACCTGGATGTGATGGATGGCCGCTTTGTTCCCAACATCAGCTTCGGACCGATGCTCGTGGAGTTTTTCCGGAAAGCCACCGCCAAAACCTGTGACGTGCACCTGATGATTGAAGAGCCGGAAAAATATGCCGCAGCCTTTCAGAAAGCCGGGGCGGATATCGTAACCGTTCACCTCGAGGCCTGCCGGCACCTGCACCGGAATGTCCAGCAGATCAAAAGCCTGGGCATGCAGGCCGGCGTAGCCCTGAATCCGCATACCCCCGTTTCCCTTCTGTCAGCAATCCTGCCAGACATCGACCTGGTTTGCCTGATGAGCGTGAACCCGGGTTTCGGCGGACAGCAGTTCATACCGGGCACCCTCGAAAAAATCAGGACCTTACGCAACATGATCCGCGAACGGGACCTGCAGGTAAAAATCGAAATCGACGGCGGCGTTACCCTCGGTAATGCGGCTGCCATCGTGGAAGCCGGTGCCGATGTGCTGGTGGCCGGCAGCACGGTATTTGGCGCTGCGGATCCCGAGTCGGTGATCGCCCGGCTGAAATCACTGTAAATCTTCAAAGCCATCCGTGATGCCATGAACAGCATAACCCCCACCCCGCGCGGAATGCTGCATCCCGAAAAACGCCTCAAGCAGGTGATGCGCCTGCTGTTCCTGGGCTGGATCACGGCCAAAAGCATGAGCCTGGGGCTCTGGCTCAAAGACCGGGCGCTGCCCACGGCGCCGGTGACGGCATTAACCGACTGGCCGGCGCCGGTACATTTTATCCTGCTGGCCGTGTCAATGACGCTGCTGCTCCTGCTGATTGTTTTTCCCTCCCGCAAGCCCCTGATCGCGGCATTGCTGGGGGCTGAACTGATAGCCTGCCTGGCCGACCAGATGCGCTGGCAACCCTGGGAATACCAGTACCTCTTTACCCTCCTGATTTTTTTGCTGCACCGCGGCGATGCCCGCCGCACGCTTGCCGCCATCGCCCTGATCATGGCCTGCACCTACCTGTACAGCGGCCTCGGCAAACTCAATGAAGGCTACCTGGTGCTGATCTGGGACCGGCTCTTCCTGCAACATGTTTTCAAACTGAACCTGGCCCTGCGCCAGAACTGGTGGGTCTTTCACGGTGGCTACGTCACGGCAGCCATAGAAATCCTGCTGGCCGCCGGCCTCTTTTTTCCGCGCACCCGCAAACTGGCGGCCTGGGGTACCATTGCCATGCACCTCCTGATTCTCTATGCCCTGGGCCCCCTGGGCACCGATTACAACCGCGTGGTTTGGCCCTGGAATGTGCTGATGATCATCCTGCTCATCCTGCTCTTTATCCGGCCACGCGAAACCGTTATGACGAAGCCCCTCGCTATTCAGGGATGGAACCGGCTGGTGATCCTGTTCTGGATGTGCCTGCCGGCTTTGAATTATTTCGGCTGGTGGGACAATTACCTTTCCTGCCGGCTCTATTCCGGGCACCTGCCGCACATGGCGTTCTGCCTTAAAAATCCGGAACAGCAACCCGAACTCATGCCCTTCCTGAGTGCAGCCGACGGGTATAAGGTATGCAGCGGCGATGCCATGGTTAACTTTCAGAACTGGTCAATGAAGGAACTGGGCGTACCGCCCTACCCCGAATTACGGGTGTACAAACAGGTGGCGCGGCGCTGGCTCGAAAAGCATCCCGACACCGGCACCCGGGTGGAGTATTACCGGATCAAATACAGCCGGGTGATAGAAAGGATTCAAAATCCCTGACCTCATTTTCGGCTATTCGTTTCAGTAAGTATATGGCTGCGCAGCTGCTCCACAATGCTCCGGGCTGCATTCACCGAGGCCACACCTGCCGGCCGCAGGAGGGCCCGGAGGGCCGCATAATCCGCTTCCAGCCGCGTGCGACGGTCATGATTCTGCAGCAGCAGACGGAGTTCATGGCAGAGATTATCCACGGTTAAATCGTCCTGGATCAGTTCCTTCACCACTTCTCTGTCCATGATCAGGTTTACCAGGCTGATGAAACGAATTTTGATGAGGCGCCGGGCAATCCAGTAAGAGAAGCGGTTGCCGCGGTAACACACCACTTCCGGCACACCGAACAGGGCGGTTTCAAGCGTGGCCGTACCACTGGTGACCAGGGCGGCCCGGGCCTCGCTGAGCAGCGCATAGGTTTGCTGAAACAGCAGCGATACCTGGGGATATTCCCGGAGAAAAGGCGCATAAAATGAAGGATCCAGGCCCGGCGCACCCGCAATCACAAAACGGTAATCGGGGAAAAAGCGGGCAACGGCCAGCATCACGGGCAGTTTGGCGGCAATTTCCTGCCGGCGGCTGCCGGGAAGCAGCACCACCAGCTTTTCGCCGGGGAAAAGCGGAGGCGGAGCCTGGTAACTGCTGATGACCTCCATCAGGGGATGCCCCACATACTCCACCGGAAATTGCCAGCGCTGATAAAAATCCTGCTCAAAGGGCAGGATCACGAGCATCTGATCCACATCCCTTTTAATTGCCTTCACCCGACCTTCCTTCCAGGCCCATACCTGGGGTGAAATGTAATACACCACCCGGTATCCCTGCCCGCGGGCCCAGCGGGCCATGCGCAGGTTAAAACCCGGGTAGTCGATCAGGATCAGCACATCCGGCCGGAAGGCCGCAATATCATCTTTGCAGAAAGCAAGGTTGCGCAGGATCACGGGCAGATTACGGATCACTTCCACAAAACCCATGAATGCCAGATCGCGGTAATGTTTCACCAGTTCAGCACCGGCTGACTGCATCAGATCCCCCCCCCAGCACCGGCATACCGCGGCAGGATCTTCCTGCCGCAGGGCACGGATCAGGTTGCTGCCATGCAGGTCACCACTGGCTTCGCCGGCTATGAGGTAGTATTTCATGAATGGGTTGCCCGCAATTTAGTGCAATTCACCCCAACCCGGCGTTTGGCCTGCAGACAAAAAAAGGGCGCCGCTTACGCAGGCGCCCCGGGTGAATACAATGAATGGATCAGTTGCCTGAGCCTGCCGCATTTTCCTGCTGGGCTGCAGCCTGCTTTTTCTGCGCATTGGCTTTCATCTCACGCCGTTTGAGTTGCAGGTCTTTCATCCTGGCTTTCTGGTCATCGGTGAGCACTTCGCGGAGATGGGCTTTCTCCGATTGCCGCAGCTCTTTCAACTGAGCCCGCCGCTGCTCCTCGGTGAGCTGGCTGTTCTGCAGGATGGCCTGCCTTTTCTCCTTGTTGCCGGCATTCATTTCGCGCAGCCGGGTTTTCTGTTCTTCGGAAAGATTGAGCTGTTTCATCATGGCTTTCCGCTCATGACGGCCGGCCATGTGCTGGCGGTTTTCCGTGCGGGTTTTACCCAGTTCAGCCGGTTGTGTTTCTGTTTGGGCCGAAACAGCCTGTACCGTAATCAGCAGCAGGGATGCTGCAAGCATTCTTTTCATGGATCTGAAGTTTTGCATGTTAACAATGATGAACCTAATCCGGCCACCGCTTTCAAATATAGTTATCCGGTTTGAATAACCCGCTGCAAACCGTCGGGGTTCAGGATTCAGACGGCTGCACGAACAGGGAGTTTAAATGCAGGCCGGGCTTTTTGAAATGATTAACAGTTCCGGCAAAAAACGGACGGGCCTTTAGGGCCCGTCCGGTATAACTGTTCGTATAGCGGTTTAGCGGATGATCAGGGATTGAACCGTACGGGTCTTATCCGGGCTGATCACTTCCATCCGGTAATTGCCGGCTGCGAAGCGGCTGCCGAGGTTCATCAGCTGGTTGCTGCTGCCGCCGGTATGCATCACCACTTTATTCAGCAGCACCTGACCGTTGAGGCTCATCACCCTTACCATGTAACGGCCTTCCGGCTGGTTGCTGAAACGCAGGTTGAGGGCGCCACCCGTTACCGGGTTGGGGGCAACCGTAATGGCCGGACTGGTTTCAACAGCGCTGATTCCCTTGCGGAACACCACGCGGAAGCGGTTGGCCGCCTGTGAAGCCGCGTCACTGGTAACTGTAAAGCTGATCACCGTGCTGCCATTCAGCTGCAGCGGGGTGACCTGCCTGCTGTAGCTGTCTTCGAGGAGGGCTTCCACACCCGGCTCTGCAATGCTGCCGGCAGCGAACTTCAGCTGGTAGTTGCCCTGTGCCAGATTCCACATGCGGAACTGCAGCACATCCCCGCTGCGGGCAGGCTCACGGCCTTCCACATTCAGCAGTTTGCTGTTGCTTTCGATACCGAAGTTGGCACCGGGGTTACCCATTTTCTGGGCATCCTGGCCATCATAGGCATTGCTGAACTGTGCATCAAAAACGGCCACATTACCATCGATCACTTCGCTATTCCAGAGCAGGTCGGTGCGCAGCATGGCGCGCTTCACCGGCCGCAGCCCCAGGTTACCATTGGCTGATGCGGAGGTTTTGGCGCTTTCTACCAGGGTAACCGTACCGCCGCCTGCGATGGCAGGATTATCCTGTACAAAGAAGGCCTGGCCACTTTCGATCGTGGTATAAGGTGCTCCCGCAAGCGGGTAGCTGACACTGCTCACGCTCGGCTCCCAACCGGTAGCCTCGGTGAAAGTGACATAACGGCCCAGGGAAACGGAATTGGCGCCGTTGCCATAAACATACTGGGTTTTGGAGTCCCAGATGGTGTAATTGCTGGCAATACCACTGCGGGTAAGGCCTGTAAAATTGATGGCCGAGGGATACAGGTTGGGGATCACCTGGAACTGTCCGGCAGGCACATTGAAAGATTGATTTCCGGTATAAAGCGAACCGTTGCTGCGCAGCGTAGTGGCACCGGCATCACTGATCAAACCGGTTACGGCCTTGCTGCGGTCGCCGCGCACATACAGGAAGTAAGCCTGACGGGCAGAGAGGGCGCCCAGGGTACCACTGATATTACTCCAGCCCGTTCCGTTCCAGAACTGCATGGAAGTGTTGGGACCACTGAAATCGAAGCCCAGTGCCTGCGAAGCGCCGGTATTGTTACCACCGCCGGTGATCAGGGTACCATAGCCCGGCGTGCCGTTGGCCAGCGGAGCGTTATTCTCCTGCCAGGCCTGTTTGATCGTTTGGCTGCCACTGGTGGGTACACTCAGCAAACGCCAGCTGCGGAAGCCGTTGTTCGGCAGGTAGCGCTCTACAGTGACATTGCTGGCGCCGGTAAGCGTGCCCGTTACCTGGCCCAGCGAACCATAGCCTGTGGCATCGGAGGCAAAGGTCACCGGCTGACCACCGAAATCAGCAGAGCCCGCTACGGTGATCGTCTGATCAGGATTGATGGTAAAGCTGCCACCGGAAGCCAGCGTAAAGCTATTGCCGGCACCCACGGTAAAGTTCTGGTTGAGCGATACCGCATGGCTGATGGAAACATTGTTATTGCTGCCCGGCGCCTGAGTAGCATTCACCCAACTGCCACCGCCCTGGTCATATTCCCAGGTGGAAGCGGCCGAAAAATTACCCGGGGCCTTGCTCCGGAAATCTGCGGTGGATTGGCCCAGCCCCAGAATGGCAAAAGTATTGCTGCCGCCCAGGCTCAGGCTGTAGTTGCCGCCGGCACTGAGCGTACCCAATGTATAACTGTAGAAGCCCACGGCTTCGCCGCCAGCGCGGCCCAGGGCCCCGCTGAATACATCCGGACCAATGAGGGCCGGGCTGTTGGTGTAGGTAAAAGCAGGATCGGAAGCGCCAAACACTTTACTCTGACCTGCATCAGGGGTAACCGTGATGCCCAGCGGTGCGATATTGGCGGTAAGGCCGGTTGGCTGGGTTACGGTATAATTGGTACTGGGGGCGGTATACCCGCTGATCGTTACCGGCTTGATGTTTCCCGCGTTGGCATTGTTGAAGCTGGCCACCGGAGTACCGGTTACGCTGAAGGACTCGCTGTTCTGCAGTCCCACATAAGCCGGGGTACCGCTTAACGTGGCAGTCGCATTGCCATTATACACTTTGTTATTGACACTGATACCGGTGATGGTTAACCCAGCCGGCGATACCGAGTTGCCGCTGGCTGCAGTAACTACATTCACACTGTTGGCGCCTGTACTGGACAGCACCACATTTTGTGCGTTGTAGGCGCCCACTACCGGCGCATTGGCTGCCAGCCTTACATAAACGGTAGTGCTGCTGATGGTGCCGGCTGCTCCCACCACAATGCTGGAAGCAAAGCCACTGGAGGGGTTGGTGGAAACCTGGAAGCCGGAAGGAGCAGAAACGGTTATGCCGGCAAACATTTCGGCGCCGGAAAGACTGAACGAAGTATTGGAAGAGGCCGTACCATAGGTGGTAGACACTGCACTCAGTGTACCGGTGGTGCTGATGGTGGGACGGCAAAGTGAGATATTGTTGAAAAAGGCATCCCGCTGGGCACCGCCACCTGAATTGAAGTTAAACACCCTGATTCTCGCAGGAACCTGTCCGCCGGCCGGATTCATAAAAGTCCTGCCGGTAAAGGTGGAAGTGCTGGAATTTTCCTTCCGGAATACGGTAAGCGTATAGGTGGTGGCACTGGTCATGGTGAGGGTAAAATCAAAACCACGATCGCTGAAAGCAATAGATGTTAACGTATTGCTTGCATCATTGATAGTGTAACCTGACTGCCCCCCAATGTAGTAAAATTCCATGAGGTTATTGCCACTGGCGTTCTGGATAGCAAAACCCACGGTGCCGCCGTTGTCAACCCATCCATTATCCATGGACACACTGAGTTTGTGGCCGGTCGCCATGGTAAAAGGCAGGTTACGCCAACCGGCAGCGGTTTGACCGGAGTTGGCATAGAGCGCCCAGGCCTTGTCGGAGGTATTGATATTAGGCGTGTTGGGCGAAGCCACACTGCCGGAACCATTGGAACCCGAATTACCAATAAAGGCGCCGTTCTGGCCGCTATTACCACTTGTGGTGGTAATCGTCCAGGCGCCGAAACTGTTGTCATTGGAATTCGTAGTCCACGATGAATATGAACTTGCGTTACTGGACTGGCAGGCCTGTCCAAACAAGTTCTGAGAGAAGAGTGCCGTAAAACAAACTCCCAACAGAAGTAATAATCGTTTCATCACTGTTATTTTTGGTTTTATAATTGTGTATAGAAATTCCGCAATCTTTATTACAATCGTTTACAAGCAATACAGATACTGTCTATTGCCATTCTGAAGATTCAGCTGTATAACACATGAAACTCATTTCAGTTGAATCCTGCCATTTTTTTTCATTTTCCCGTAAAAATCGGGATCCTGCACACAGGTATCGCGAAGGTTTAGATAAGGTAACGGCAAGTCAATCTGTTACAAAATACACCCAAAAGTAGAAAAAAATACGAATTGCGTACTTTTTACACATTTTTTTTTATTCACCTGGGTAACCGGAGTGCAGATACCCTCCAAAAGGCCCGCAAAACCAACCACCGGGTATTATTATATTTGCTGCATGTTAACGATCAGCCAGCGCGGGCAGCAGATGCCCCCCTCCCCCATCCGCAAACTGGTACCCTATGCCGAAGCTGCCAAGAAAAAGGGCACCCGGGTTTATCACCTGAATATTGGACAACCCGATATCGAAACGCCCCCGGCCATCCTGGATGCCGTACGCCAAAGCGATTTCAAGGTATTGGAATACAGCCACAGCGCCGGCAATGAAAGCTACCGGAAAAAACTTGTTTCCTATTATAAAAAGGTGGGGATAGACGTAACGCCCGACCAGATCATCATCACCACCGGCGGCAGTGAGGCCATCCTCTTTGGCTTCATGGCCTGCATGGACCCCGGAGATGAAGTGATCATCCCCGAACCCTTCTATGCCAATTACAATGGCTTTGCCGTAGAAGCAGGCGTAGTGGTAAAGCCGATCACTTCCTCGATCGAAAACGGATTCGCCCTGCCACCGATAGAGGAATTCGAAAAAGCCATCACCCCCCGTACCAAAGCGATCGTGGTATGCAATCCCAATAACCCTACCGGGTACCTGTACAGCCGCGAAGAAATGGAAGTGCTGAAGCAGATCATTCTCCGGCATAATCTGTACCTTTTTGCAGATGAAGCCTACCGCGAATTCTGCTATGAAGGCGCTCATACCAGCGCCCTGCAGCTCACGGATATCGACGACCATGTGGTGCTGATGGATACCATCAGTAAACGATACAGTGCCTGCGGCGGCCGGATCGGCGCTTTTGTAACCCGGAACAAAGCCCTCCTGAACAGTGTCATGAAATTTGCCCAGGCCCGGCTGAGTCCGCCCAGTTTTGCACAGATCCTTGGCGAGGCGGCCATCGACCTGCCCGATAATTATTTTGACACCACCAAGGCTGAGTACCGCAAACGCCGCGATGCCATTGTGCAAAGGCTGAATGCCATGGAGGGCGTATTCTGCCCCAATCCCGGCGGCGCTTTCTATGCGATGGCCCGGCTGCCCATTGATGACGCAGATATTTTTTGCCAGTGGCTGCTGGAATCCTTTTCCCACCAGGGTGAAACGGTGATGCTGGCCCCGGCTTCGGGATTTTACAGCACCCCGGGGCTCGGCCGGCAGGAAGTGCGGCTGGCTTATGTGCTCAATGAGCAGCGCATCCATAAAGCCATGGACTGCCTCGAAGAAGCGCTCCGCCAGTATCCGGGCCGCACCCAGTGAACAGAAGCCATTCCGCGACAGGGTTTAGCAGAATAATCCTATATTAGTTGCTGATTCATACCAAAACCAAACGCACAATGAGAAAAACACTCTTATGCCTCTTTGCATTGTTCTGTGCCTTCCAGAGCTACGCCCAGATCACCGTGAAAGGTAAAGTGACCGACCGCAACGGACAACCCCTTGAAAAAGTATCGGTAAAAGTAAAAGGTTCCAGCAGCGGTACCTTTACCGACCGCGACGGCAATTATGCCCTCACCGTACCCAACACCGATGCGATGCTGGAGTTTTCCGGAGCCGGACTCTCCACCCAGGAAATGCATGCCAAAGCCGGCTATGCCGACGTTAGCCTGAGCCCCTCCTCCATCCTGCTGGGCGCCGTGGAAGTGGTGGGTACCCGCAGCCTGAAACGCTCGGCCACCGAAACCGCGGTACCGGTTGACATTATCCCCATCTCCCGGGTAACCAACAGCGTGGGCCAGGTAGACATCAACCAGATTCTCCAGTATGTGGCGCCTTCATTCAACAGCAACCGCCAGAGCGGTTCTGATGGCGCCGACCATATTGATCCCGCTTCACTGCGCGGCCTGGGCCCCGACCAGACGCTGGTGCTGATCAACGGCAAACGCCGTCACCAGTCTGCCCTCGTTAACCTCTTCGGCAGCCGGGGCCGCGGCAACAACGGCACTGACCTGAACACCATCCCCGCTGCCGCCATCGAAAGGATTGAAATCCTGCGCGACGGCGCCTCTGCCCAGTATGGTTCCGATGCCATTGCCGGGGTGGTGAACATCATCCTCAAAACCACGGTAAACCAGGGCACCGCCAATGTATCGGCCAGCACCTATATCACCGGTTACGGACGATCCCTGAAAGATGCCGACGGTAATAAAATCATGGACAGCCGCACCGACGGGCTTATTGCCAACGCCAACGTCAACTATGGCTTTGCGCTGAAGAACAACGGCTTCATCAACATCACCGCTGATTACCTGAACAAGGCCCGCACCCTTCGGCCCAACTTCAAAACGCCTGATGAAAGCGATCCCCGCCGTAAAGCCGGCGACGCAGCCCTGCAGAACTACAGTTTGTTTGTGAATATGGGCATGCCCATCAAGGGACACACCAGCTTCTACGGCTTCGGTGGCATCAGTCATCGCCGCGGCAGCGCCTATGCCTATACCCGCCCCGCAGGCAGCGAACGCAATGTGCCCCAGATTTATCCCGATGGCTTTGACCCGCTGATCGGCTCCAAAATCAATGACCGTTCCTTCTCCTTCGGCATTAAAACCCGTTTCGGGGCCTGGAACGCCGACTTCAATGCCACCCTGGGCGCCAACCGCTTCAACTATGATGTCAGCAACACCCTGAACACTTCCCTGGGCGTGAATTCCCCCACCCGCTTCAGAGCCGGTGGCTTCCAGTTGTCGCAGGGCATCGTGGGCGTACACCTCAACCGCAGCCTGAATGTGCTCAAAGGCCTGAACCTGGCCGTAGGCACCGAGGTACGGCAGGACCAGTATAAAATCTTCGCCGGCGAACTCGGCTCCTGGAAACAATACCCCACTGCCAATGACGCTCCCGGCGGATCGCAGGGCTTTCCCGGCTTCCAGCCCTCTGATGAAACCAACCAGTCTCGCGTTAACTGGGGCGCCTATGCCGACGGCGAACTGGACGTCACCAAAAACTGGATGCTCGGATCGGCTGTGCGGGTTGAAAAATACAGCGACTTCGGCTGGACCGCCAACTGGAAGCTCGCTTCCCGTGTAAAACTCTCGGATAAGGTAGCCGTACGCGGCTCCATCAGCAACGGCTTCCGTGCTCCTTCACTGCCGCAGATCAATTTCAGCAACACCTTTACCAATGTGGCTGCCGGCGTAACGTCGGAAGTGGTGATTGCTCCCAACAGCGGCAACCTGGCCAAACTCGCCGGCATCCCGGCCCTGAAACAGGAAACCTCTGTGAATACCGGTCTCGGTGTAACCGCCAAGCCGTTCCGCAATTTCTCCCTCACGGTAGACGGTTACTTTGTATCCATCAAAGACCGGATTGTACTCACCGGATATTTTGACCAGAGCGATGATGCCATTGGTGATATCCTGACCAACCTGAACATTGGTTCCGCGCAGTTCTTCACCAATGCAGTGGACACCCGCACCAAGGGGATGGACATTGTGGCTACCTACAGCGGCCTCAAACTGGGCAGGGGCAAACTGAACACCACTTTTGCGGGCAACTTCAACAGCCTCACCATCAGCAAGGTGAAAACCGCACCGCAGCTGGCCGGCAAAGAAGACATTTACTTCTCGCCCCGCGAACGCTATTTCCTGCAGGCTTCTGCCCCCAACCACAAACTCAGCCTGCTGTTTGAATACCGCATCAACAAATTCACCACCAACCTGCGCTTCACCAAATTTGCCGCCATCGAGCTGATGGACTATGAACCGAAAGTGGAGCACTTTAAGGGACGCATCACCACCGATCTCTCCTTCAGCTATGAAGCTACCGATCGGATAAGCGTTACCGTTGGTGGCGCCAATATCTTTGATGTGTATCCGCAGTTCCGCCCTGACCCCAGCCTCACGGAAACCGGCAGCCGCTACGAAGCCGTTCAGATGGGCATGGGTGGCGCCATGTATTTTGCCAAAGTGGGTGTGAAATTCTGAGCTCGCTTTCCTTCTCTATAATACAGCAAGAGGACCTGCATCAGGTCCTCTTGCTTTTTCCGGAAGGCGGATGCAGCCTTCGCTGCAGCCATCCATAACCCGCCACCAGCAAACAACACACAGCCGCCAGGCTCCACCAGAGAGCAGGATAGCCGGCCCGTTCTGCGATTAATCCTCCTGCCAGCGGCCCAACGATCTGCGCCACCGACCAGGAAGAAGAGAACAAGCCGGCGTACTGACCGCGGTTGGCCGACACCGTCCGGCTGATCCAGAACGTATTCATGAAGGGCATGGAGAGGATTTCACCAAAGCTCACAATCACCGTGGAGATCATCACCAGCATCATGGCCGACAGGCCGGGGAGGTTGAACACGGCATAGGAAAGGCCCACCAGCAAAACACCCGGCATCACATACAGCAAGGGTGGCCGCCGGCCCTCGAGCCGGAACACGATCACCATTTCAAAAAGAGTGATGATGAGCCCGTTCAGCGACATGCTGATGCCGATCACCCGTTCAGAGAGCTGGAGCACCGTTTTAAAATAAACCGGCAGGATGGTGAACAGGTGAAAAAAACAGATAGCAAAAAGCATCTGCAGGAATACAAAAAACAGGTAGGGCCGGTCGCGGTGAACGGAGGGCGCCGGTTCCCTGCTGTCAGCAGCAAGCTGATTTTCACCGCCATCCTGCGCCGGACGCAACACAATAAAAAGCAGCAGGGCCGCCGCGAGATTGGTGCAGCCATCCACCCAAAAGAGCAGGTGATAGGAATGGGAAGCGATGAAGCCGCCCATGGCTCCGCCCACGGCCCAGCCCAGGTTGATGGCCAGCCGGTTGAGGGAATAGGAACGGGTGCGGTTTTCGGCCCGGCTGTGGTGCGCAACGGCTACGGCATTCGCCGGACGGAAAGCCTCGTTGACCATACTCAGCAGGAAAGCCAGCACACATACCTCTTCATAGGTGCGCATCAGGCCCAGTAACATGAAAAGTACCCCCCCGCCGGCCAGGGCTACCAGCTGCACCCTGAAATAGCCGAAGCGGTCGGTGGCACGACCGCCCATCAGGGCCCCGAGCACAGAGCCGGCGCCGAAGAGGGTCATCACAAAAGCCGCCTTGCTGACACTGGCCCCGAAGTGCAGGGTCAGGTACACGGTCATGAAGGGAATGACCATGGTACCGCTCCGGTTCACCAGCATCACCAGCGACAACCACCAGGTGTCGGCCGATAAACCCCGGAAAGCCTTTTGATAGTCCTGAAAAAAAGCCCGCAGCATAGGTAAAGGTGATGATTACGCGAGAACGGCAGCTGCCGCCCAGCAGATACATAAAAAAGAATCCCCCCGGAGAACCGGTGGGGATTTAAAGTATAGCCATGAAAAACAATCGTTGCTGAACGGATCAGCTTGTCTTTTTCTCGTAACGCTTTTTGAATTTATCAATCCGGCCTGCAGTATCCACCAATACATTTTTACCGGTATAAAAAGGATGCGAGGTATTTGAAATTTCAAGTTTGATCACCGGATATTCATTACCATCTTCCCACTGCGTAGTTTCTTTTGACTCAGCAGTGGAACGGCTCAGGAACTGGTAACCGTTGCTCATATCCTTGAACACTACAAAACGGTAATTTTTCGGATGCAAATCTTTTTTCATAATTGACTGTTTTTGCACATGGATTTTGCCATGCTGTTTAAAAGGATCGCAAAGCTAAGCAATTCGGGCCAATGTGCAAACTTTAAATTCATACCGGACATCTCCGGTAATTACCTGCTCAAATCTAAGGCCAATCGGGCAAAATTGTTCAGGATCAGCCCCCCAAATTGACGTAAAAATGACCAAAAGTGGATGGAATGTGCAAATCCGGGCCCGGCGCTTCAGCTCTTCATGTTCACCACCTGCAGGGCGATGCCCAGGTTCCAGCCCCGGCTGGCCTGTATAACTTCCTGTAAATCATCTATCTTTTTCCCTGTCACCCGGATGATGTCGTCCATGATGGCCGCCTGCACTTTCAGGCCGCTGTCCTTGATCAGTTTTACAATTTTTTTGGCATCCTCCTGCTTGATGCCATTCCGGACCGGCACCTCCTGCTTCACCACCTTGCCGCTCTGGTAAGGCTCCTTGGAGAAATCATAGATTTCGGCCGCCAGCCCCTGCTTCATGCTGCGGCTGATCATCACATCAATGATCTGTTTCAGCTTCATCTCACTGTCGGCTTCCAGGTTAACCCGGAAATCTTTCTTATTCAGTTCAATCACCACGTGACTGCCCTTGAAGTCGAAACGGTTGGTGATCTCCTTCGTCACCGTATTGATGGCATTGTCAAGGGTTTGCAGCTCCACCTTGCTGCTGAAATCAAAGGATGGCATGGTCTACCAGTTTTAGGTTCACAAAAAATTCCTGTTTATGCTTCCGACGACTGCGGGCGGCGGCTTTTGGCCCAGATCATCACCAGCACCCCGGCCAGCATGAGACCAGAAGCAATCAGCTCGGCCTGTGTAATCTTCATGCCCAGCCAGTGCAGCTGGTTATTTACCCGGATCTGTTCAATCAGGAAGCGCTCCGCCCCATTCATTACCAGATAGATGCCGGTGAGCATGCCCGCGGTTTTGATCTGCTTCCGGATGCCCCAGAGCACCAAAAAGAGCAGGGTACATAACACCGTTTCGTAAAGGGGGGTAGGAAAAACCGGCAACGGCAGGGCCCGGTTATGGTCTTCCTCCACCGCAGCAAGCACAATACCGTCGTTGTTTACATTCCGGGGATAGGCATAAGCCACCACCCATACCGGCAGAAAACCCGGCGCCGTGAGGGCGCGGTGCGGAACAGCTTCCAGGGAAGGATAAATGCGGTCGGTTACCTGCGTGAGGGTAGCCTTGCCGGGGTCAGCCACGGCGCCGCGCAGAAAATAGGTTTCGTATTGCTTGAGCCGGGCTTCGTACTCCTGTACCTGCGCCGGAACAGACTTGCCATCCGCATCGGTGAGGTATGCACTGTTGTAAATGCCCCAGTCGCCGTCGCCGGAAATCTGGCAACCGATGCGGCCCACCGCATAGGCAATCATCAGAGCCGGAGCGGCGGCATCTACGAGGTGTACGAGCCGTATGTTTTTGCGGACAGCATAGAAGGCCACGGCTACCGCGGCCACCAGCAAGCCCCCGTAAAAGGTAAGTCCGCCTGCCGAAAACAAACGCGCCAGCGGATCCCGCACAAAGTCGTCCCAGTTTTCAAAAGCATCAAAAAACTTGGCGCCGATGATGCCGGTAATCAGGGCAATCACCACAATATCTCCTACCCGGTCGTGCGGCCAGATCCTCACGGAACGGGTTTCGGGCTCACGGCTGCTCTGCTTGTTTTTTTCCCACCACTTCAAAGCCGCCAGCACCACCGCGGTGAGCAAGCCGGCCACCCAGCTGCCGGCCGCCGAAAAAATATACTGCTGCGGATCCACATCATCCGGCTTGCTGAACAACAGCCCCAGCAGCTTGTAACCAAACAGGAACCCGGTAAGGGCACTCAGGAGCAGATCCCACCAGGTGGCAGGCTTGCCCACCGTGATGGTTTCCTCACGGGGCAACAGGAGGGCCTGCTTTTCTTTGCGCTTCAGTTCAAGCGTCAGTATCCAGGCTGCCACCAGGAAGGCAATGGCCACCATCAGTCCAAAAGTGTGGAGATAACGGAGCCGGTGCCATTCCACACCAAACCAGTCTTTGAAAATATAATAGAGGTTGGGATACATAGAAACGTTTTAACCGGAGGCTGCAATTTATACCAAATCAGCTGCATTCCGCCAGGCCCGGCCAGGCTAAAAAAAAGTGTCCGTGACCTTCAAAGCCACGGACACCAGTGTATTACCGGTTCATGCAGTGCAGAATCAGTTGCAGTGCTGCTCAAATGCGCCGATCAGGTTATCAGCAATCATGGCCGCACTGCGGCCTTCGATATTGTGCCGCTCGATGAAATGCACCAGCTGTCCGTTTTTAAACAGGGCGATAGAAGGTGAAGAGGGGGGATAAGGCATCAGGTGCGCGCGGATCTGCTTCACCGCTTCCACGTCAAAACCGGCAAAACTGGTAGCCAGGTGATCCGGTTTTTTAGGACTGTTCTGCACCGCCATCAGCACACCCGGCCGCGCCGTGCCTGCACTGCAGCCGCAAACCGAGTTGATCACCACCAGCGTGGTACCCGGCTGGCTGATCTTCGACTCCACTTCAGCTGCCGTAAGCCATTCCGAAAATCCGTTTTCGGTGAGCTCCTCTTTCATGGGTATTACAATTTCTGCAGGATACATAGTTTGAATTTTAGTTGGCTGCAAAATTACAGCGCTCCCGCAAAATATCCCGCCCTCCCCTCCGCCAAACCCGGGTTAAGCCCCCTTTTGCCCGATAATTTTCGGATTGCGAAAACCAGGAAGCCCCCAAAAAGCGCCATTTCGTCGCTTCGAAAGAAGCAAAAGCGCCATTTCGTCTGTTCAAGGGCGGAATTCCGGACGAACTAACACGATCAAACTGGTGGAACAGAATTTGAATAGGTAACCATGAACACATCCTATTCACCTGAAAAAAAAGATAACCATGACACTCGTAAAAGTTAATCATCCTGTGGCCCGCACTTTCGACGGCCTGCTCAATGAATTTTTCAATGAACTGCCGGTATGGGGCAGGAATCCCAAACCGGAATCCCTGGGCTTTCCGCCGGTGAACATCACCGAAAAGGAAAACCATTACCTGCTGGAGCTCGCCGCTCCCGGCCTCGAAAAAACTGATTTCAATGTGAAGGTGGATGACAAACTGCTCACCATCAGCGTGGAGAAAAAAGAAGCCGCTGAAGAAAACGGCAAAAGCATCCGCCGCGAGTTCCAATGCCCTTCGTTTAAACGCAGTTTTACCCTGGATGAAAAAATTAACGCTTCCGGTATTGCTGCCCGTTACGAAAACGGCGTGCTGAAACTGGAGCTTCCGAAACGCCAGGAAGTGAAGGCAGCCGAAAAAACCATTACGGTGGCCTGAACGAATAAACAAGCATACAGTTGGTTTTGATAATGAAGTTCCCCCGTTTCTACGGGGGAACTTTGCATTCAAGGCGCCTGCGTTATCTTTGTGCACCATGATTTACCCCTCTGGCACCTGCCGGTTAAACAGAACCGGGATCTGCATGTTGTGGCTGCTGCTGTTTCCCCTGTTCCTCCGGGCACAGCAAAAAACAGATACCCTGCCCGCAGGGCATTTTCCCGACACCCTCCTGCGGATCAAAAACCTGAACCCCTATTTCACCCTGCATGTCGACTCCAGCCTGCGTTACCAGCTGGAGATCAACCGGCCGCAGGACCGCTATTACTGGTTCCTGAAAAACAGTCCGGTGGGGCTTCGCATCAATAAAGACAATGGCCTGCTGACCTTCAAGGCCGAGAAATCCTACTTTCTTTCAGGACGGCTGAAGTATGATACCGAATACAAAGTGTCGCTGAGCGTACAAAACCTGAACAACCCTGCCGACCATGTAGACACTGCTTTTACCCTGCTTTTTTACAACACAGAAATCATTCCGTCGCGGATCAAACCCTCGGTCACCAAAACCCTTTTTGCTGATGAAGGCGATACCATCAGTTTTAAACTGCAGTGCGACCAGGGCAGTTACCCGGTGGAGGAAATCACCTATGTAAGCAACTACCCCATCCGCTCCCTCAGCGCAGTACGGGAATGCAATGATGATTTCACCTGGGCCATCCCTTTTGATTTCGTGAAGGAAACAGACAAAGACAAACAGCGACTGGTTGACCTGTATTTCATCGGCACCAACCGCTTTAAGGTACGCGACACCGCCGCCATCCTGGTGGTGGTGCGCAAAAACATCAACTACCCGCAGAAAGCCGTTGAGTTCAACAAACTCAAAGCCGAAACCGAACACTATGTGCGGCAGCTCAAGAGCAGTTTCCGGATTGTAGACCGGAAAATCAAGGGTACCAAAACCACCCGTACCGCCTTCGATATGGTGGCGGCCTCCACCGCCCTGGGAGGCACCATCTTCTCCTCACTCCCTGGCAGCGGCCAGCAAACGGCCGGCAAAATCCTGCCGAGCGTGGGCGTAGCCCTGGTACCGGTGAAGGAAGCCACCGCCCCCAACAATCTCTACGACCAGAATACCGCCAC
Source organism: Ferruginibacter sp. (assembly GCA_041911275.1). GTDB lineage: Bacteria > Bacteroidota > Bacteroidia > Chitinophagales > Chitinophagaceae > Ferruginibacter. The sequence goes on from JAYRPG010000133.1 coordinate 92,436, forward strand.
CCTCATCCGCAGCACCATCAAGCGACTGGAATACCTGCTCTCCGAAAACACCCTGGTGAGCGAGCGGGATCCTGATATCCTGAACAAAATCCGCAAGCTGAAAGACGAACTCAAACAGGCCCAGATCCAGCTGATCGACATCCCCGTGGCCGAAGACAACAGCAGCGAGCAGGAACTGGACGAATACTTCAACAATCCGAAAGTGAATAAAAAATACAAAACCCGGCGCAACTGACGGGCAATAAAAAATGCGGCCTGCAGGCCGCATTTTTTATTGATCATAACATTGATCAGTATCCGAGAATCTTGAGCATACTCTGCGCCGATTGTTCCCGGGCATACACCCAGTCGGTGAGTTTGCCGTTTTTATCATGCCCTACAATGATGTGCTTGGGCGAAGGGATGAGGCAGTGCTTGATACCGCCGTATCCGCTGATCTGGTCCTGGTAAGCGCCGGTATGGAAGAAGCCCACATAAAGGGGTTCCTCTTTGGACAGCTTGGGCAGAAACACCTCGTTGATGTGCTCCTCACTGTCGTAGTAATCATGACTGTCGCAGGTGATGCCGCCCAGCGTCACGCGCTGGTACTCCACATCCCATTTGTTGACCGGCAGCATCAGGAATTTTTCACCGATGCCCCAGGTATCCGGCAGGGTGGTGATGAAGGAAGAGTCGATCATATACCAGATCTCCCGGTCGTTCTGCTGCTTCTCGCCGATTACGCTGTAAATATGGGCCATGCTCTCACCCACGGTATAACTGCCGAACTCGGTGAAGATATCCGGCATGGGCACCTTGTTTTTCTGGCAGGCCACTTTGATGTTGCGGACGATCTCATTGATCATAAACTGGTAGTCGTACTCAAAGCCCAGCGAGTGCTTGATGGGAAATCCACCGCCGATATTGATCGAGTCCAGCTCAGGGCAGATCTTTTTCAACTGGCAGTAGAGGTTGATCACCTTGTTGAGTTCGCTCCAGTAGTAAATATCATCCTTGATGCCTTTGTTGAGGAAGATGTGCAGCATCTTGAGCTGGAACTTATGCTCATAGCCTTCAATCTGATCCACATAAAACTCCAGCACATCCTTGGCCCGCATACCCAGGCGGGAAGTATAGAAAGGAAAAGTGGGCTCTTCCTCTGCGGCCACCCGGATGCCCAGTTTGAAAGGCACTTTCACGTTCTTATACGCCTTCAGCTCTTCTTTGTTATCCAGTACCGGAATCACATTCTTGAAGCCGGAGTTGAGAAGCTTGCTGATCCGTGAGGTATAAGTTTTTTGCTTGAAGCCGTTGCAGATGATGAAGGTGTCTTTATTGATTTTGCGCCGGCTGTACAGCTTGTTGATGATTTCAATATCGTAGGCGTAGGAGGTCTCCAGGTGGATATCATGTTTGAGGGCCTCTTCCACAATAAAGGAAAAATGAGAACTCTTGGTGCAGTAGCAGTAGTTGTACCGGCCGGTATACTTATGCTTCTTCATGGCCAGGGCAAACATCTTCTTGGCCTTATTGATCTGCATCCCGATTTTAGGCAGGTAAGTGAGCTTCAGCGGGGTGCCGTATTTGTCAATCAGCGCCTTCAGGTCAAGGTTATTATAACGGAGATAATTGCCTTCCACCTTGAAATCTTCCTGCGGAAAATTAAAAGTTTGTTTTACCAGGTCGAGGTAAGAGTTATTCATCTGGCTCATGAACAAATACGGTTTAAATATTGTACGCAAATGTAACTGATTGCCCCGTGCAGGGGCAGTTTTTTTTGGGCACAAAAAAACCGGCCGCTGATGCGGCCGGCAAAGGAATTGAGCATACCCGGATTATTTCACCTGGGCAACCAGTTTTTTGAAGCTTTCCGGCTCATTCATGGCCAGGTCAGCCAGCACCTTGCGGTTCAGCTCGATATTTTTAGCGGCCAGTTTGTGGATGAACTCGCTGTAGGTTAATCCTTCAGCGCGTACAGCCGCGTTGATACGGGCAATCCACAGGCTGCGGTAATCGCGTTTCTTGTTTTTGCGGCCCACATAGCTGTAGGTGAGGCCTTTTTCCATCACGTTCTTCGCGACGGTGTATACATTTTTACGTTTGCCATAGTAACCTTTGGCGGCTTTCAGTACCCTTTTACGGCGGGCCCTGGAGGCAACGGCATTTTTAGAACGGGGCATATTTTGAAATCATTTTAATTGTGAGGAATACATACAGAACAACCAGGCATTAACCGCGCAGGCGGAGCAAACGCATAACAAAAGCCTGCTGGGTGGGATGTACCACACCGTCTTTGCTCATGTGACGTTTACGCTTGGTCGACTTTTTGGTGAGGATGTGCCTTTTGAAAGGTTTCTGGAAGGTAATGAGCCCGGTGGCAGTTACCTTGAAGCGCTTCTTGGCGCTGGAGTTTGTTTTTACTTTTGGCATTGTATAACCGGTTATAGTTACTCCCTGCTGGCGCCTCCGCGCAGGCGGAGAACTTTTCGGGCCGTGTGGGAAATGTCCGTGAAAAGAGCTTTCTTTTTCGGGCGGCAAAGATAGGGAAAATCGGGAAATGGAGGACAGTTCGGAAAAGTAAAAATTCAGCGGGGGCTGACAAAGCAGCGGGGAGCCTGAGGCTCCCCGCTGTAACTTATTTATTTTCAGCCGTTTTAGGCTTTGATTTCTGACTTTTGGGGGCAAACATCACCTGCATCCGCTTGCCTTCCATTTTGGGCAGCCCTTCGAGCACCCCTACGTCCTTCAGCTTATCGGCCAGTTTCAGCAGCAGCAGTTCGCCCCTTTCCTTGAACATGATGGCGCGGCCCTTGAACTGCACATGGGCTTTTACCTTATTGCCTTCCTGGAGGAACTTCTCGGCATGCTTGCTTTTGAATTCAAAATCGTGGTCATCGGTATTCGGCGTGAAACGCACCTCCTTCACCTCACTGGTTTTGGAGTTGGCCTTCATCTCCTTCTTCTTCTTCTTCTCGTTGTAGAGGAACTTGTTGTAGTCGATGATCTTGCACACCGGCGGGTTGGCGCCCGGAGATATCTCCACCAGGTCCAGTTGCTGATCCTGTGCCATCTTCAGGGCTTCCTGGATGGGGTACACGCCCACCGGAACATTTTCGCCCACGAGGCGCACCTCGGGAACCCTGATCATGTGGTTAGTACGATGTTCCTGTTGCTGTTCTTTTCTGAAGCGGGGGTTAAATGCGCCGCGGGGCGGCCTGGGAGGGAATGCCATATCTTTTGTTCCTGCCGCCCGCACCCGGTTCATGCCGGCCGCACAGGGAATGTTAATTGATTGAATGAAAAATATACCGGAACTCAGCACGCCTATCAGGCGTACCGTGTAAATATAGACATTTATTCAATGGTCCTTTTACTTTTTACCTCCTCCTCCACCATGCTGATGAAGGCGGCCACCGGCTGTGTGCCCAGATCGCCCTTGCCCTGGCGGCGTACAGCCACCTGACCTTCATGCATTTCCTTTTCGCCGATCACCAGCATCAGGGGTACTTTTTCCAGTTCGGTATCCCGGATTTTTTTGCCGATTTTTTCGTTCCGGTCATCGATTTCTGCCCGGATTTCAGCCGCCCGCAGCTGGGCCAGCACCGATTCACTGTAAGCCAGGTACTTGTCGCTGATCGGCAGAATCTTCACCTGCACCGGCGCCAGCCATAAGGGGAACTTGCCGGCACAGTGTTCGAGCAGTACGGCCACAAAACGCTCCATGCTGCCGAAGGGGGCCCGGTGAATCATCACCGGACGGTGCTTGGCATTGTCTTCCCCGATGTACCAGAGGTCGAAACGCTCGGGAAGGTTGTAATCCACCTGGATGGTGCCCAGTTGCCATTTGCGGCCCAGGGCATCCCTCACCATGAAATCCAGCTTGGGACCATAGAAGGCCGCTTCGCCGTATTCCACCACCGTATTCAGGTTCTTCTCCGCCGCGGCTTCGATGATAGCCTGCTCAGCCAGGGCCCAGTTTTCCTCGGAACCAATGTATTTGCTGCGGTCTTCTTTGTCGCGCAGTGAGATCTGCGCGGTATAATCGGTAAAGTTGAGCGAGCGCAGCACGTGCTGCACAATGTCGATCACCTTCTTAAATTCTTCCTTCACCTGGCCGGGCATACAGAACAGGTGCGCATCATCCTGGGTAAAGCCACGCACCCGGGTGAGCCCATGCAGCTCGCCATGCTGTTCATAGCGGTAAACGGTTCCGAATTCAGCCAGGCGCAGGGGCAGATCCTTATAACTGCGGGGAGCCGCCTTGTAAATTTCACAGTGATGCGGGCAGTTCATCGGCTTCAGGAAGAACTCTTCGCCTTCAGCCGGCGTTTTGATGGGCTGAAAACTGTCTTTCCCGTACTTCTCGTAATGCCCGCTGGTAACATAAAGGTTCTTGTGACCGATATGCGGCGTGATCACCGGAAGGTAACCGGTTTCCAGCTGGGTTTTCTGCAGGAACTGCTGCAGGCGCTCACGCAGCATGGCGCCCTTGGGCAGCCACATGGGCAGCCCCATACCCACCTTCTCGGAAAAGGTAAAGAGCTCCAGTTCGCGGCCCAGTTTCCGGTGATCCCGCTTTTTGGCTTCCTCCATCAGTACCAGGTACTCATCCAGTTCCTTTTGTGAGGGGAAAGTGATGCCGTAAATACGGGTCAGCATTTTATTCTTCTCATCATTCAGCCAGTAGGCGCCCGCCACATTGGTGAGCTTGATCGCCTTGATGAAACCAGTATGCGGAATATGCGGGCCGCGGCAGAGATCGGTGAAATTACCCTGGGTATAAAAAGTGATCTCTCCGTCGTTCAGCCGGTCGATGATCTGCAGTTTATACGGATCGCCCTTTTCCATGAAGTAGGCCATTGCCTCCTGCTTGCTCACTTCCCGGCGCTGGTACACTTCATTGTTGCGGGCCAGCTCCAGCATTTTCTGCTCCACTTTGGCCAGTTCATCCTCGCTGAAGGAGCGGTCGCCGAGATCAACATCGTAATAAAATCCCCGTTCTCCCGGAGGACCGTAGCCAAATTTCACACCGGGATAATAAAACTCCAGCGCCTCAGCCATGAGGTGGGCCGAAGAATGCCAGAAAGTTTCCTTTCCCTCCGTGTCATTCCAGGTAAGCAGCTGCAGGCTGGCATCCGCAACAATGGGACGGCTGGCATCCCATACCGTACCATTTACTTTAGCGGCCAGCACCTTCCGGGCCAACCCCTCACTGATCGATTTGGCGATCTCCATCGAACTCGTTCCCCGGGGGTATTCTCTCACAGATCCGTCCGGAAGCGTTATTTTAATCATGACTGATGCGGCTGTTCCTTTAAATTTGAACCGCAAATTTAACGAAGTCTTGGCGAAGCAAAAAGGAATCACCGATAACTTTGCCTGTTGAACCCAGACGCATTACCCCTGAAACGCTGATAGCCGGATGAAGAAATATTTTTTACTCGCCATTTTGTGGATGTCTGCCGCCCTTCCGGCGCTGGCCCAGCAGATCAACGGGCAGTGGCGGGGCTTTTTCAACAGCAAGGGCGACATCGTGCTTTCGGGCTCCGACAATACCGAATATGTGCTGGAACTGGATATCCGGGGCAAAAAAGTCAGCGGGTTTTCTTATTCGTACTTCCAGGGCCGCCGGTATTATGTGATCTGCAAACTCGAGGGGGTTTATTACCCTGCCAGCAAAAGCATCAAGGTCATTGAAACCGAACGGGTGAAGGGTAATACCCCGCCGGATTTTCAGGATTGCTTCCAGGTGCACTACCTCACGTATAAAAAAGAAGGCAGGGAAGAACAACTGGCAGGCCGCTGGATCACCGCACCCGGCCAGCAGTCGTCATGCGGCGACGGCGCCACCACGCTCACCCGGCGCACACTGGACAAAAGCCTCTCCAAATTCAACAAATCCAGTCAGCAGCAACCGGTGGTCGCCAAAAAAGCGGCCCCGCGTGCAGGGAGCAAGGCACCAGTACGACAGCCGGCCAACACAGCCGCTGCCCCCAAACCCCAACCCGCCCCGCCTGCGCCCGCCCGGCCCACCCCGCCGGCAGCACCCGTTCAGTCTGAAACAGTTA
>JAYRPG010000134.1:0-4242 GCA_041911275.1 Ferruginibacter sp.
CGCCATAGCTGCCGCCGCCCGGCGATACCTCGTAGTTACCTGTTCCTGTATTCTTGGTAAAGGTTTGGTAACCGCCTGCACCATAAACGCCACTCAATTTCGGATCCCATACCTGGTAGGCATCCACCAGTCCGCCGGTACTCACAATATTGCGCATATCAATCCGTGAGGCAAATGGATTGCGCACCAACTCATAACGACCGGCCGGAACGCTTACCGCCGGCTGATCGCCCTGGAACAGGGCGCCCGTACTGCGCAGCGTAGTGGCAGTCGAGGGGGCGCCGGCGCCAAACTGGTTGGGGCCCCGGTCGCCGCGGATGAAAATAAAATAACCGTGCTCAGCAGCCAGGTTGGTGGCATGGGTATTCGCGACAGCGATCAGGTTGTCGGCTGCTGAATTGTACCGGTACAGCGAATGACCGGCTGCCAGGCTGTCGAAGCCGGCAGCCTGGGCGGCCATAATATTTCCGAAGACGGCTGCACGGCCCGGGATCATGATCCCGTAACCGGGGTTGGTATTGGAATTGAAGCCGGTTTGATTCTCCTGCCAGGCCTGCTTGATGGTTTGCCCCGTAGTGGTGGAGGCCAGGAGGCGCCAGGCTTTGGCGGCGTTCTGCGGGATATAGCGTTCCACCGTTACGTTGCCAATGATGTAACCACCGGTTGTTCGACCGGCGGCCACCCGGGCGGTACCGTTCGCACTGGATTTTAGAGCAAGGTTACCCCCTGTGGTTAAAACAGCTGTACCCGTTACCGTGAGTACGCCTTCTGAACTGCTGCCGTCATAAGCGGCAATATTCAGGACATTGCCCAGGGTGGCGGTGGCGCCATTGTTCAGGGTAAGCGTTTTGAGGTAATTACCGGTGCCGCTGGTGCTGAAATAAAGGCTGGATCCGGAGCCGGTGATCACCAGGCCTGATGCAACCGAACCGGTGAGGTTACCGGTTGTACGGCTTACGGTGGCCGCGGTAAGGGTATTGCTGCCGATCACCAGGTTTCCTGTGGTGAGGGTCAGGCTGCCGGGCACCGTTCGGTTTCCCGTTAGTGTAAGGTTATTGGAAGCCGCGCTCAGGGTAAGCGTAACCTGGGCGGGCACACCGGTACCGGTACTGGTACCGCTGATCCATTCGAGGCCGGTGGATGCGTCGCCGGCATTGTACCGGAGTGTTGACCCTGCGGCATACACCGGTGAATTGGTGGTGCATGAACCGCCGGCATCCAGTCTTAATGTACCACTGATGGTGGTGATCCCCGCCCCGGGATCGAGGGACGCCGCAAGGGCAAGGGTAACATTGGCGTCGATGCTCAGGCTACCGCCCGAAGCGCTGGTCACGGATTTGGTGCCGGAGATCTGCAGCACGCCGCCACTGAGGCTGGAGCTGATGGACCGGGCGCCTCCGCTGGCCTGGATGCTGCCGCCGGTGCCGGTGAGCGAAACCGTATTGCCGTTCAGGTCGAGGCCAACCTTACCCTGCAGCTGCAGGATATTGCCGCTGGTTTGCGAAAGCGTTAGGGAGGTGGCCGGTGAGCTGCTCAGCTGGAGAGAGCCCGCAGACTTATTACTAATGAAATAAGCGTTCCCAAAATTCAGGGTACCGGCTGTGATGCGCTGAATCAGCTGGGTACCGCTGCCATTGAAAGTAACATTGCGGCCATTGGGGTTGAACGTGGAGCTGGCATCGGCGAGCCAGCTGCCGCCCAGGTTAAAATTGCCGCCGCTGCTGCCGGAAAGGGTAAGCGTACCATTCAGGTTCAGGTTGCCCAAAACGGTCATGGCCGCCGTCATTGCGTTCACATTCATCGAAAAAGTTGAACCGGCATCGATGGTGAGATTGCCGGCGCATTGACGGGCTGTACCGGTACCGCTGTTGGCGCCAAGGTTAAGGGTGGTATTGCCGCTAAGCTGCACATGATGCGGATAACCGGCACCGCTGGTGGCGGTCCATTCATTGAAACGGCTGAAGGTGCCGCCGGAATTATATACGAGCGTAGACCCGCTGCCATAGGTGATCTGCCCGGCTGTGGCAATAGAGCCGCCGCTGTTCAGGATCAGCGACTGACCTGAACCCAAGGTACAGGTGAAGGGATTATAGGATGCCGAAACATTAATATCCCCGTTGATGGTTCGGGTTCCGGTTATTGCGGATAAGTCGGTGGTTACGCCCGTGCCGATGCTGAGGTCGCCATTGATGGTGATGCCGCCGGAACCTGTACCGGTAGCCGACCAGGCGCCGGAACTGCTGGTAAATGAAAGATTGCCGAATGTGCGGCCCGACAGCGAGATGGAAGGGGTTCGTGTTGAAGATCCGCGAAACTCCATCGTGGAACTATTGCTGAAGGTAGCCGCGTCCAGCGGGGTGGTTGCCGAACGAACGGAATTATGGACATAAGTTCCGCCATTGTTCACCTGCCAGCTGGCCCCGGTATTGATGGCAAAATTGGACTGGTTACCGGAACCACTGTGAATGAAAGTGCCGTTGATCACCAGGTCAGTTCCCGTGCCATTGGCCAGGGTAAAGGCAGTGCCGGCACCGTTGCCGGAGGCATTGTAGGTAACCGTACCATTGATGGTGAGCTGATCAACCGTAAGGCCGCTGGAAACGGTGAGGCTGGCATCACTCCTTACGTCGATAACGCCATCAGCAGAGGTAGGCGTGGTGGTTACGTCCACCCAGGTGCTGCCATTGTAACGCTGCCAGATGTTGGTGGCCGTCCAGCTGCCGCTGGCACCCGCGCGGGTACGGTAATCACCCGTGCTTTGGGCAAATAGAGTACCGCTGAGCGACAGCATCAGCAGTATCAGCAGGCTGTACTGCAGGCGGGCACCCGCAGCAGCATTATTAACTGTACGCATAAAAAACAGGTTTATATGATGAATGGATAGCGACATGGTTATACAACATCCGGCTTGAAGAACCGGGGGTTTTTCAATTGATCAGTTACAACCTGAGACCTTGGAGTTGTGCTGGCTTTCAGAAGAATGGATGCGCAGGCAGAAATCGCTATGGTTTTCTTTGAGGGCGGAACCGGATAGCAGAAGGTGATACTGGCTGCAAATCTATACAATAAAATCCAAACTTTCTTTGGTTTCAGGTTATTTACAGATGCCTTTTATTCAGTTAGGCGGAGATTTCGCAGAACCCCCAGCCTTTCAATGTTATGGGTCAATGCCCCGTCAATCCTGCTCAGTGCGGAATGAAAAGGGTGATCGTTTTTTCAATATGATGGTCGCCCATGATCCTCAGTAAATGGATCCCGCTACTGGTTTTCTGATCGACCGTGACTGGGTAATTTGTTTGTATCCCATCGTGATGCAGCAATTGATGCTGCAGGACTTGTCCGTTTAAACTGATGAGGCTTACCCGGTATTGGCCGGCAGGCAGGTGGTGCAGGACCAACTCCGCCTTACCGTTTACGAGCGGGTTCGGACTCAGTTTTACCGAAGCCTGTGCACAAGCCATCCCGGGCTTTTGGACAAAGCGGATCCGGAAGCGGTTGGGCTGCGTACCCGCTGTTGATCCCTCCACGGCAAAAGGATACCGGGTAGTCCCAGATTGTGTGAGCACAACGGAAGTTCCGGTGAGCTGATCTTCCAGCACCGCGTCCAGATCAGGATTACAGATATTGCCCGCATTCAGTTCCAGTTCATAGGATCCCGGCTGCAGGTTCCAGATCCGGCACAGCAGCTCATCACCGGCATCCGGAAGCGGATGTGCTTCCACCGCCAGGATGCGGCCATCCCGTTCGAGTGACAGGTTAGCGCCCGGGTTACCCATTTTGGGGGCATCGTCAGCATCCACCGCACGGCTGAAGCCGCCGTTCAGCACCACCACAGCGGCATCCAGCTGCATACCGGAACGGCTAAGCCGCAACTGCAGTTTTTCTTTGCGGCCAGCGGGCCGCAATCCCAGCATACCATTTCCAGTATTCGTCTCCGTTAGTTTGGACGTTTCTTTAACCGTTATGCTGCCGCCGGTGGTACCGAGCACAAAAAATGCCTGACCGCTCTCGATCCGCACATTATTCACCGAGCCCTGCACATAACTGCCACCGCCAAGCACACACTCGTAGTCGTTGGTACCGCTGAAGGTTTGATAAGCGCCCAGCTGGTTGCCGTTCTGCTTCTTCGAGTCCCATACATAGTAGGTATTGGCCACCCCGCTGCGTTCCAGCAGACTGAAGTCGATGGCGCTCGCATACGGATTCGGCACCAGGGCAAAACCTCCGGCCGGCACCACATAC
>JAYRPG010000135.1:0-8149 GCA_041911275.1 Ferruginibacter sp.
AGAATGTTTCTTCTGTGCTTACTGCCGGCCGGGATCCGTTTTTCAACAACGCAGCATTTCATTTTAACGCCGTACGTTTCCGCTTCCGCGGTTACAACTCCGACGCATTCAGCACCATGATGAACGGGGTGCCGATGGAAAACCTCGACAATGGCTTTACGCCTTTCGGTCTCTGGGGAGGCCTGAATGATGTGCTCCGCAACCGGGATGTAAACCTGGGGCTTCGTCCTACCGGATATGCCTATGGTGATTTCGGTGGGTTAACCTATATCGATACCCGGGCCAGCCGTCAGCGTAAGCAAACCATCATTGGGTACAGCGCGGCCAACCGGTCGTACGACAATATGGTGAAGTTTTATCACTCTACCGGCCTCGATAAGAAAGGATGGGCCTTCACCATTGCCGGATCCGGCCGCTGGGCCGATGAAGGCTTTGTGCAGGGCACCTACTTCCGTGGCGCATCCGGCTTCCTCGGCATCGACAAAAGGGTGAACGACCGTCACCTGCTGTCGCTGGTGGCAGTGGCTGCCCCCACTGAGAACGGCCGCGCCAATTCCTCCGTAGAGGAACTTCAGGTACTGGCCAACGACCCGTACTACAACTCTTTCTGGGGTTATCAGAACGGCAAAAAGCGCAACGTAAGCGTGGCCAAAGTATTCCAGCCGTTTTTCATCCTTACCCACGACTGGAAGATCAATGACAAGATGAACCTGATGACGGCCGCCTCTTACTTAACGGGTAAGCGCAGCGTGAGCGGTTTCGACTGGTACAACGCCGCCGATCCCCGCCCTGAGTATTACCGTTACCTGCCGAGTTATCAAACCGATCCGGCTGAGCGGGATTACCTCACCCAGGCCATGCAGAATGATATCAACCTGCGTCAGATCAACTGGCACGGCCTCTACAATGTTAACTACAACAGCTGGGAAACCGTGTACGATGCCAACGGCGTGAAAGGGAACAATGTGGTGGGACGCCGCTCTCACTATATTGTGGAAGACCGCGTGGTGTATACCAACCGGATGAACTTTAATACCGTGTTTACAGCCTCGCTGGGCAAACATGCCGATCTGAACGCCGGCGGTTCATACCAGTACCAGAAGAACCAGTACTACAAAGAAGTGAACGACCTGCTGGGGGGTGCTTTTTATGTGGACGTGAACCAGTTTGCTGAACGCGACTTCCGTGGTGACGGCGGTGCTGCCCAGAACGACCTGAACAACACCAACCGCCTGCTGCGTGTGGGTGACCGCTTCGGGTATAACTATGATATTGATATTAAAAAGGCAACAGCCTGGGCCCAGACTGTTTTCAAGTTCCGCAAGATTGATTTCTTCGTGGCCGCTGAGCACTCCTACACCAGTTTTGTACGGATCGGTAATGCCCGCGTGGGGATCTTCCCGAACAACTCTTACGGTCGCGCCAAAAACCAGAACTTCTACAACTACGCCTTCAAAGGTGGTATTACCTGGAAGATCGATGGACGCAACTACATCTTCGCCAATGGCAGCTACCTCACCCGTGCGCCCTTCTTCGACAATGCATACATCGCTCCCCGTACCCGCGATTTTGTACAGGATAACCTCACTTCAGAAAGGATTCATACTGCTGAGGCCGGTTATGTGCTGAACGCGCCGAAGATCAAACTGCGGATGACCGGTTTTTATACCGAAACCAGCAACGAGTTCAATGTGCTCACCTTCTATGATGAGCAATACCGCAACTTTGTGAACTATGCCCTCAGCAATATCGGCCGCCGCCACTACGGTATGGAGTTTGGCCTGGATGCTAAAATTTACCAGGGCCTGAGCTTCAACGCAGCCGCCAATGTGGGCCGTTATTTCTACACCACCCGTCAGAATGCAACGGTTACCATCGATAACAGCGCACAGGAAGTAGCCCGCAACGTCACCATTTATTCGGAGAACTTCCGGATCCCTACGCCGCAGGAAGCTTATACCGCCGGCCTGGATTACCGTTCTCCCAACTTCTGGTCGCTGAGCCTGAACGTAAACTATTTCAATGAAATGTGGTTCGACTTCAACCCGCTCCGCCGTACCGTGGCAGCCGTGGAAGGTCTGGATCCCAAGTCAACCCAGTTCCGCAATATTGTTGACCAGGAAAGGCTGGATGATCAGTATACGGTGGATCTCTTCGCCTACTATTCCTACAAACTCAACAACCTGTTCCGGGGCCTGAAGAAAAACTATTTCCTTTCATTTAACCTCGGCGTGAACAACCTGCTGGATAACCAGAAGATTGTTTCGGGCGGTTTTGAACAGCTCCGCTTCGATTTTGAAGACCGGAATGTGAACAAATTCCCGGCACGCCGGTTCATGGGCTTTGGACGCACGTTCTTCCTGGGCATGAACCTCCGCTTTTAACTGAACCACACATCAATCATCAGAAAAAAACATACCATGAATAAGTTTTTCAGCAACCTCCTGACAGCAACGGCCATCAGCCTTGCTTTCGCTGCAGTTGTTTCATCCTGTAAAAAGAAGTTCGATGAACCGCCGGTGGAAGCCCCGGTGACCAACCTGAGAGCCAATACCACCATCGCCCAGCTGAAAGCCCGGCATACGGTAGCCGGCGCTTTTGATCCCATCAACGATGTGAACGATGTGATCATCCGCGGTATCGTCATCGGCGATGACCGTAGCGGTAACCTCTACAAAACCATGGTGATTCAGGACAGTACAGGTGGTCTTGCCGTACTGGTTGACCTGAACAATTTTTACAACAGCTATCCCATCGGCCGTGAAGTGTTCATCAAATGCAACGGTTTGGTGCTGAGCGATTATGCGAACCAGATTCAGCTGGGCGGCGGTATCGCCACCGGTTCTGCGCCTACCCTGGCCGACATTCCGGCTGCACGGATCAACAACTACATCTTTAAAGGAACGCTGGGTAATGTGATTACCCCGGCTGATGTAACTGCCAGCCAGCTGGGCACCACGATGCAGGACAAGTACATCAACACCCTGATTCGGCTCACCAATTATGAATTTGCTGTAGCGGATACCGCCAAGACCTATGCCAGTGCCGGCATCGCTTCGCCTTCTGCAGTGAGCTACGACCTGTTCTCCTGCTCCAACCTGTCTTCGCCCGGCAGCAATTCAAACATCCAGCTGCGTACCAGCAACTATTCCAATTTTGCTGCGGCTCCCCTGCCCAACGGTAATGGTACCATCACGGCGATTTATTCCATCTTCCGCACCTTCAAACAGCTGACCATCCGCGACACCAATGACGTGAAGCTGTGGGGTGGCCGTTGCGGTTCCGGACCTGTTGCCGGCGCCGGCAACCTGCTGTCGGAGAATTTTGAATCCCTGTCTACCACCGGCAACCCGCCCATCGCCATTACCGGCTGGACCAACCTGGCCGAAACCGGCGGTAAGCTTTATGAAGCCCGTACCTTCAGTGGTAACAAATATGCCCAGATTACAGCCTTCGGCAGTGGTCAGGCTACCGTCAATTCCTGGCTGGTAACCCGCGCCATCAACCTGGGCAGCTTTGCCAATAAGCGCTTCACTTTCGACTCCAAGGCCGGTTTTGCCAATGGCGCTGCGCTGAAAGTGCTGATTTCGACCAATTACACGGGCACGGGTAATCCCTGGGCAGCCGGTGTAACCTGGACGGATGTTACTTCCCAGGCCACCCTTTCCCCGGGACTGACCTCGGGTTATCCGAATGATTTTACCCCTTCTGGTAACATCAGCCTGAATGCTTACAGCGGAACGATTTATATCGCCTTCAAGTACGAAGGGGCTGATCCTTCAGGAACCGCCAGCGACCGTTCTACCACCTGGCAGATCGACAACATCAACGTTTACGGAAACTGATCCGTTATGAATATTAAAAAAGCTCCTGCAACCCTGCAGGAGCTTTTTTATTGACAGGTTGTCAGCCTTTTTCTGCTGGCATTTTATTTGATCCGCCCGGGGTAAACCATTACCATTATGCAAAAAGGCAATATCCGCGTACAGACGGAGAATATTTTTCCCATCATCAAGAAGTTCCTGTACAGTGAACATGATATTTTCATCCGGGAGCTGGTCAGCAATGCCGTAGATGCCACCCAGAAGCTCAAAACGCTTTCTTCGCTCGGCGAAGTAAAAGGTGAACTGGGGGAGCTGCGGATTGATTTGCGGATTGATGCGGAGCAGAAAACCCTCACCATTTCCGACCGCGGCATCGGGATGACCGCTGAGGAAATCGACAAGTACCTGAACCAGGTGGCATTCAGCGGCGCTGAAGAATTCCTGAACAAATACAAGGGGCAGAACGAAAACAATATCATTGGACATTTCGGGCTGGGTTTCTACTCGTCATTCATGGTGAGCAATAAGGTGGAAGTATTCAGTAAATCCTGCAAATCGGAGGCCCCTGCCGTACGCTGGGAATGTGATGGCAGCCCCGAGTTTACCCTGGAAGAAACCGGCAAACAGGACCGGGGCACCGATATTGTGCTGCACCTGAATGAAGAAAGCCAGGAATTCCTGGAGCCCGCCCGGGTCCGTACCGTACTGGAGAAATTCTGCCGCTTCCTGCCGGTGCCGGTTTTCTTTGAAGACAAACAGATTAATCAGACGCAGCCTGCCTGGACGCGCAAGCCTTCTGAGCTCACTGCGGAAGATTACCAGCAGTTCTACCGCGAACTGTATCCCTTTAATGAGGCCCCGCTGTTCTGGATCCACCTCAACGTGGATTATCCCTTTAACCTCACCGGTATCCTGTACTTCCCGAAAATCAAGCAGAGTTATGAGATTCAGAAGGACAAGATCCAGCTGTACTGCAACCAGGTATTTGTAACCGATGAGGTGAAGGATATTGTTCCGGAATTCCTGATGCTGCTGCAGGGGGTGATTGACAGTCCGGATATTCCGCTGAACGTGAGCCGCAGCTACCTGCAGGGCGATCCCAACGTGAAAAAAATCAATTCACACATCACCAAGAAGGTTGCGGATAAGCTGGAAGAGATTTTCAACACGGACCGTGCCGCGTTTGAGGAAAAATGGGAGAGCCTGGGCCTGTTTGTGAAGTATGGCATGATGACCGACGACAAGTTTCTCGAAAAGGCCAACCGTTTCCTGATCATGGAGGATGCGCTGCCGGCGCCGGTTGCCGAAGGTGAGGAAAAGGGGAAGCCGGTTTTCTATACCTATGAAGAGTACCGCCAGGCCGCGGGAGCCCTGCAAACCAATAAGGAAGGCAAACTGGTGGTGCTTTACACCACCAACCCGGTGCAGCAGGATGCCTATATCCGCGCAGCTGCTGATAAGGGCTATAAGGTGGTGAAAATGGAATCCCTGGTGGATGCGGCCTTCATCAACAATATTGAACTGAAGTGGGAAAATGTTCAGTTTACCCGGGTAGACGCGGATATTGTGGACAGTCTGATTGATAAGGGAGAACATAACGCCACCGTGCTCAGCGCAGCTGAGTCGGACAAACTGAAGGAGATGTTTGACCAGCCGCGGCAGGGGATGCACCTCACCGTGGAAATCAAGGGTTTCAGCGATGCCGTGGCGCCGGTGGTGGCCACCCGGCCCGAAATGATGCGGCGCATGAAGGATATGGGGGCTGTGGGAGGTGGCATGGCTGCTTTTTACGCCAACATGCCGGATGAGGTAACGCTCAGTGTTAACGGCAATCATCCGGTGTACCGGGAGATCCTTGCCGAGCAGGATACTGAGCGGCAGCAGAAACTGGTGCGTAACCTGGCCGACCTGGCGCTGTTGTCGCAGGATCTGCTGAAGGGAAGTGAGCTTACCGGCTTTATTCAGCGCAGTGTGGAGCTGATGAGTGCCGGCAAGAAGAGTCCGCTGATTGTAACGGAATAAGGAAATGCCTCGATACCGGGAGCCGCGCCAAAAGGCGCGGCTCTTTGCGTTTACGCTGTACCGTTATCAGAAGGGAATCAGTTGGTGAGGATCATCAGTTCGCGGAACTTCCCGGTTTGCAGCTGCCGGAAGATGCGGAAGCCGGCCTGCAGGAAAAGGCTGGCCTGCAGCGGGTTTACGTAAATGATGTGAAGGGTGCGCGGATGCCTGGCGAGGCTGGTCTGCAGCTGTTCCACCACCTGCTGCATGATGTGTTCGTCGAACGGATTAAAAAGAAAAAGGCAATCGGCATCAGGGGGAATGGGCCAGCTGGCGGCGTCCTGCAGTTGTATGGTATAGCGGAGTGCCGGCCGGCGGGTACGAACAGCCTCCAGGTTACGGGATGCGGCGGCACAAAATTCGGGGGAGAAGTCGATGCCCGTAACCCGTTCTGATCCGTTTTGTGCCGCCACGGCCAGGGCCCTCCCTTTGCCGCAGCCGATATCGGCAAAGTGACGTCGTTGCTGCGGCGGCACCAGCTGCAGGGCAGCTTCAAGCAGGGTATAACTCACCGGCATGTATATGGTAGCATGGGAGATGTCGGTGCCGCTGCGGCGCAGGTGGCCGAGTTCATCGGCGCCGGAGGTACGGATGCCGTATTTTTTTTCACCCCGTATTTCTTCCCGGATCAGCCGGAAGGCGAGCGGCCATCCCCAGTGGATGCCGAGATAGAAAAAGTACCGTATGTAAGTCAGCGTCTGCAGGGTCAGTTATGAGGTAAAGTGAGGCGGCAATCAATGACTTTCAGCTGGAGGCTGGTTTGCCCGTTCCATTCATTTTCATCAATGGTGAACACCACGTCCAGCGGTTTTTGCTGTTCAAGAAGGCTGTACCGGTCTGCCAGGTTAAAGCCAATGCCGGTAAGGGTTACGCCCTGCTGCCGCAGGGAGAAACGCAGGTGCTGTTCTTTCACAATTTTTGAATGGCCCGTATCCGTAACGCCCCGGGCAATAAATACCGGACGTGCATTTTCGGGGCCAAAGGGTTCCATCTGCTGCAGGATGCGGTACAGGGGGAATTTAATGTCAGGGAAGCTGATGGCAGCATCGATGATGATTTCAGGAACGAGGAGGCGGGGATCGATGGTACTGCTGACCACCGATTCAAACTGTTCGCGGAAGGCTTCCACTTTTTCGGGCAGGAGGGTGAGGCCCGCTGCTGCAAAATGTCCGCCGTAACCGAGCAGGTGTTCGCGGCAGGCATGGATGGCTTCATAGAGGTTGAACCCTGCCACGCTGCGTGCGCTGCCGGCGGCCACGTCGCCACTTCGGGTAAGCACCACCGTTGGGCGGTAATAGGTTTCGGTCAGCCGGCTGGCCACAATGCCCACCACACCCTTGTGCCAGTGTTCGCGGTACACAACCGTGGAGTGGCGGTTGACCATGGCCTGATCCGCGCGGATCAGGCTCAGGGCTTCTTCGGTGATGCTGCTGTCGGCTTCCTTGCGGTCGCTGTTGTCGCTGTGCAGCTGCCCGGCCAGTTCCAGGGCCTTCGGGTAATCCTGTTCAATGAAAAGCTGCACCGCCTTCCGGGCATCGTCCATGCGGCCGGCCGCATTTACGCGGGGCGCAATCACAAACACCACGCTGTTGATGGTAAGGGCCGATTGGATGCCTCCCAGTTCGGTAAGGGCTTTGATGCCGGGGCAGGGCCGGGTGTTGATGCGCTGCAGGCCGTACCAGGCCAGTACGCGGTTTTCGCCGGTCATGGGTACGATATCAGCGGCTATGGCAGTGGCTACGAGGTCGAGATGCCGCAGGTATGTTTCTTCGGGTAACCCATACCGTTGGGCGAGTGCGCACATCAGCTTGAATCCTACGCCGCAGCCGCAGAGTTCCTTGTAAGGGTAGGGGCAGCCAGGTTGTTTGGGATTCAGGATGGCAGCGGCATCGGGCAGCACCTCATCGGGCAGATGGTGATCGCAGATGATGAAGTCAATGCCCAGCGTGGCGGCATAGGCCACCAGTTCAACCGATTTGATGCCGCAGTCAAGCGATACGATGAGGGTAAAGCCCTGCGCGGCGGCAAAGTCGATGCCGGCGCGGCTTACCCCATATCCCTCCCGGTAGCGGTGGGGGATGTAGAAATCGAGCAGGGCGGGATCGTGAAGGGTGCACAGGAACTGGTAGAAGGCGGCCACCGCGGTGGTGCCGTCCACATCATAATCCCCGAAAACCAGGATTTTTTCTTTCCGGCTGAAAGCCGCATCCAGCCGGTCTGTGGCTTTGCGCATGTCTTTCATCAGCCAGGGGTCCTGCAGGTCG
>JAYRPG010000136.1:0-1452 GCA_041911275.1 Ferruginibacter sp.
CATTATGCTGGTAGAGAGCGCCAAAACGAGCCAGTCGGCCAACGGTACGCTGGGGCTGCGCCCGGTGAAGCGCCAGCAGCTGCGCACCACGCTGCACAGTGGGGCAGGGGAGCTGGATGGTAATGTGGTGGTGTTTGATGCCGCCTTTGCCAATGACTTCGACGGGGATGACGCCCTGAAGATGAGTAACCCCGGCGCGAACTTCGGTATTGAAACAAACGCTAAAATCCTGGCAGTGGAAGGACGTCAGCCGGCGAAGGAAAACGATGCGGTGCAGTTTCGGATGTGGAACCTGAACGCAGGCGCCTACACCCTGAAACTGGATGCCGGCAACATTGCCGTAGCAGGCGTGGAAGCCATCCTGGAAGACAGCTATACCCAAACGGTTACCCCCGTTCAGCTGAACGGCCGCACCGAGGTTAGCTTCGCCGTAGATGCCAACGACGCATCCAAAGCCGCCAACCGCTTCCGGCTGGTATTCCGCAAAGGCATCAGCGGGGTGGAAGCCACACCGGCCATCACGGTGGCGCCCAACCCGGTAACAGGCGGCGTACTGAACCTGCGCTTCAGCCAACAACCGGAGGGCCGCTATACCGTAAGGGTAACGGGCCTGAATGGGCAGGTACTGCTGAGCAGGGTGGTGGTGCATGCGGGGGGTAGCGGTAACCAGTCGCTGAACCTGGACAGCCGCATCGCTTCGGGCCAGTACCGGCTGGAAGTGATCAGTCCGGACCGCCAGCGCAGCGTACAGCCCCTGCTGATCAAAAACTGATATTTTCACTGTTCATAATGATGTCAATCACGGGCCCCCTTTCCAGGGGGCCTTTTTTATGATTTTCATTCTGACAACGTTTGCATAGATTCTTTGCTAATCGGCTGTTAATAAATACCGGATTGGCCGAAAAAGCAGGAAATTTATGATCTGGATCAGGCAAATCCAGGTCTCTGAAATGGAATAAATGTCCGTGCCGTGGATAGCCGGAAGGCAGCCCTGCAATCATGTCAGGGCTGGTTCGTGGAGCACAGCAGGGACTTAGCGGGGCTTCAGTTAATTCAAATGATTGATTAACTGCGGCTTATGCAAACGCTTGCTGCTGCTGCCCGGTTTTATCCGGCCCCCGGTTGCCTGCCGGTGCGGTTGCAGCGGGCCCCCGGGCAATCCGGCACAATTTCAGCACTGTAGCAGAAAGGACACTGGAAGTTTTTTTTTCGTTTGCCTGAATACTACCCTAACCTGAACATTGATTGCCGATGAAAATAAATTTTACCCGCAAGGCTGAATTTTTTACAGCAAGGACATTCCATAGGAATACTGGCATGCTTCGCTTGCTGTTGCTTGTCAGCCAGGCTATTTTAGGCGGGCTGCTGTTTATTAACACTGGTCTTCAGGCACAGCCTACTGTTCTCGGTACCCAAACCGTTAATGGTGCATATGCTACATATGATCTCACA
>JAYRPG010000137.1:0-15171 GCA_041911275.1 Ferruginibacter sp.
TCCTGCGGATCCCGCAAGGCGGGACGACCTCCGCCGTGATCCCGACTCAGTCGTCGGGACGGCATCCTAACCAACTGAACTAATAATATAAACGGCAAAACTCCGTATAAACAAAAAGCGCTCCGATTACTCGAAGCGCTTCCTGCGGATCCCGCAAGGCGGGACGACCTCCGCCGTGATCCCGACTCAGTCGTCGGGACGGCATCCTAACCAACTGAACTAATAATATGAACGGCAAAACTCCGTATAAACAAAAAGCGCTCCGATTACTCGAAGCGCTTCCTGCGGACTGGACGGGACTCGAACCCGCGACCTCCGCCGTGACAGGGCGGCATTCTAACCAACTGAACTACCAATCCGTTCCCCGTTGATTAAGGGAGTGCAAAAATACAGGGATTCATATTTCACACCAAAATTTTTATTAAAAATTTCTGCCCCTCAACTTTTATATTTGCCCCTGCGCTGCACCGTTTGGGCAGCCCTGAAAATCACATATATGCCTGAACTTAAAAACCGACAGTTCCTTGATTTTGAAAAGCCCATCAAGGACCTGTACGACCAGCTGGAACTGCTGAAGGCCACGCAGGAAAAAAGCAAGGCCGATATGAGCACTGCCATCGCGGGACTGGAAGAAAAGATCAGCGAAGCCAAACTCGAACTCACCCGCCACCTCACCCCCTGGCAGCGTGTACAACTGAGCCGCCACCCCGACCGCCCCTACACCCTGAAGTATATCGATAAAATGTGTACCCACTTCCTGGAGCTGCACGGCGACCGGAACGTACGCGACGATAAAGCGATGGTGGGCGGATTTGCCCAGCTCGATGGTGAAACTGTTATGATCATCGGGCAGCAGAAAGGCATCAACACCAAAATGCGGCAGATCCGCAATTTCGGTATGGCCAATCCCGAAGGCTATCGCAAAGCGCTCCGCCTCATGAAACTGGCCGAGAAATTCAATAAACCCGTGATCACCCTGATCGATACGCCTGGGGCCTATCCCGGTCTGGAAGCGGAAGAACGGGGACAGGGTGAAGCCATCGCCCGCAACATCTTTGAAATGATCCGCCTCAAAGTGCCGGTGATCTGCGTGATCATCGGCGAAGGCGCCAGCGGCGGCGCCCTCGGCATCGGGGTGGGCGACCGTGTACTCATGATGGAAAACACCTGGTACACCGTGATCTCCCCCGAAAGCTGCAGCAGCATCCTCTGGCGCAGCTGGGATAAAAAGGAACTGGCCGCCGAACAACTGCGCCTCACCGCTGAAGACATGCTGAAATTCGGCCTGGTAGACGATGTGGTTCCCGAACCGCCCGGCGGCGCCCACTGGGATTATGCCGAAGCCGCCCGCATCCTGAAAGATCACCTCAAACCCGTGCTGCAGGAACTGAAAGCCCTGCCCGCAGAGGAACGCTGCCGCCAGCGTATCGAAAAATTCAGCCGGATGGGATTCTGGGAAGAAAAGCCTGCTGAACAGGCCGGCTGATCCCGCAGCCATCCTGCCCGCGAAAAACAGAAAATGACTATGCTCAAAATAGGCGTTTTCGGGACCGGCCACCTGGGTAAGTTTCACCTCAACAACTGGAAACTGATCCCCGGCACCGAGCTCACCGGATTCTACGACCCTGATGATGCTACCGCCGCTGCGGTATCTGAACAGTACAACCTGCAGCGCTTCTCCTCGGCCGAAGCCCTCATGGATGCCGTGGACGCGGTGGACATCATCGCCCCCACCACCTTCCATTTCGAACTCTGCCGCGCGGCCATCACCCGGGGCAAACACGTTTTCGTGGAGAAGCCCCTGGCCAATTCCCTCGAGGAAGCCCGCGAACTGGTGAAGCTCGCCAAAGAAGCCAATATCAAACTGCAGGTGGGGCATGTGGAACGCTTTAACCCCGCTTTCCTCGCACTGAAAGACCAGACCCTCGATCCGATGTTCATCGAAGTGCACCGGCTGGCCCAGTTCAACCCCCGCGGCACCGATGTGAGCGTGATCCTCGACCTCATGATCCACGACATCGACATCATCCTGAGCCTGGTGAAAAGCAACGTTAAAAACATTTCCGCCAACGGCGTGGCCGTATTGAGCGATACCCCCGACATTGCCAACGTACGCATCGAGTTTGATAACCGCTGTGTGGCCAACCTCACCAGCAGCCGCATCTCCATGAAAAAAATGCGGAAAATGCGGCTCTTCCAGAAAGATGCCTACATCGGCATCGACTTCCTGGAAAAGAAAACCGAAGTGATCCGCCTCAGCCAGCCCAACGACAGCCAGGCTTTTACCTTCGATATCGATACCCCGCACGGCAAAAAAACCATTGCCATCAGCAACCCGGTGGTGGAAGACGGCAACGCTATCCTGATGGAATTGCAGGCCTTTACCGATGCCATCCTGAACAATACCGAAACCCCGGTCAACGTCATCGATGGCTTCAGGGCCATGGAAGTGGCACACCAGATCCTGGAAAAAATCGGGAACGGAAAAAATGGATAGGAATGTGGTCAACCGATGGAACCACCAAAACACGAAGATGAGCCAGGACAAGAGGATGCTCACCATTGTATTGCATTTGATCCCGGTGTTTTCACGAGTAAATGGATACATCCAAACAGTATGATCTCATCCGGTGCTGACCTTAAACCTTAAACTTTAAACCTTAAACACTAAACCCGAAACGCTTCCTTGCCCCAGCCCCGCATCCATATCCGCTGGTACCTCCTCACCGACCTGGCCGGGGCCCTCTTTACCTGGTGGCTGTTTTATTACCTGCGCACCCTCATTTACGATTATCCCTTTTCGGTGCCGGCCGGCTTTTACCTCGGCGCCCTGCTGTACACCCTCGGCTGGCTGAGCCTGCACTATGTGAGCGGCGCCTACAGCGGCATCTACCACAAAACAGCCCTTACCGAATTTTTCCGCACCCTCTTTGTTTCCGTGCTGGGCTGCCTGGCCCTGCTCTTCATCTTCATCCTCAAAAATCCCCAGGACAATAACCTCTATTATTATAAGGAATTCCTCAGCCTCCTGCTGCCCAACTTCGCGGTGACCCTCTTCTTCCGGCTCCTGCTGCTCGGAAGGGTAAAAAGCCAGCTGGCCGGGAAAAAAGTATTCTTCAATGTGCTCCTCATCGGTTCGGGCAAAACCGCCGGCGATTTCTACGAATCCTTCGTCAAAACCAATGCAGCCAGCGGCTACCTGATCCGCAGCTTCCTCAACACCAACGGCCATCACGGCCTTTCCCTGCCCGCCGCCATCCACCAGTACCGCGGCCTTGAGGAACTGCCGGCCATCATCCGGCGCGACCGCATCGAGGAAGTGATCATCACCGTCGATAAAACCGAAAGGCCCTTGCTCACCCGTATCCTGCAGCAGCTCAGCGACCAGGATGTCAACATCAAGATCACCCCCGATGCCGTAGACATCATCAGCGGGGCGGTACAAACCAGCGATGTAATGGGCATGCCCCTGATGGATGTGCACAGCGGGCTCATGCCTTCCTGGCAGCAGCACTGCAAGCGCCTGCTCGACCTCTTTATCGCCTTTACCGGCGGCATCCTCCTCTCTCCCCTGCTCCTCTACAGCGCCCTGCGCACCGCCCTCTCCTCTCCCGGCCCCGTCCTGTACCGCCAGGAACGGCTGGGCTATAAAGGCAAGCCCTTTTACATCTGGAAATTCAGGAGTATGGTGCAGGATGCCGAGAAAAACGGCCCCATGCTGAGCACGGAAGACGATGAACGCATCACCCGCTGGGGCCGCGTAATGCGCAAATGGCGCCTCGATGAACTGCCCCAGCTCTGGAACATCATCCGCGGCGAAATGAGCCTGGTGGGGCCCCGCCCCGAACGCCGCTTTTATGTGGACCAGATCGTGCAGCAGCACCCGGAATACAAATACCTCTTTAAAGTGAAACCCGGGCTCACCAGCTGGGGCATGGTGAAATTCGGATATGCCTCTACGGTAGAAGAGATGATCCGCCGCATGACCTTCGATCTGATGTACGTGGAAAACGTTTCCCTCCTGCTCGACCTGCGCATCATGATCCTCACCATCGCCACCATCCTCAAAGGCAAGGGCCGCTGAGCGGCAGCCATTGCAGAACAATGGTTATATTTGAAAAAATCAGCCTGATCATGAAACCTGCCGGTTTATTGCTGTTGCTTACCTGCTTTATTTTCCTGCGGCTCAGCGCCCAGCAGCAATACGGCCGGCAACAAACCGATTACCGCATCACGGTGCAGCTCAACGACCAGGATCATACCCTCGACGGCCAGGTCCGCATCACCTATCACAACCAGTCGCCGGACACCCTGCATGTCCTCTGGCTCCACCTCTGGCCCAATGCCTGCAAAAACGACCGCACCGCCTTCAGCGATCAGGCCCTCGAAAACGGCAGCACCCGTTTTTACTTCAGCAATGCGGATGAACGGGGCTATATCAACCGGCTGGCCTTTACCATTAACGGCACCCTGGCTGCCATGACCGACCATCCCCAGCACCAGGATATCGTGCAGCTCAGCCTGCCTGCTCCCCTCCTCCCCGGAAGCAGCTGTGTGATCGAAACCCCTTTTCACGTTAAACTGCCCAACAATTTTTCCCGGGGCGGACATATCGGCCAGTCGTACCAGGTAACGCAATGGTATCCCAAGCTGGCCGTGTACGATGCCACCGGCTGGCATCCCCTGCCCTACCTCCACCAGGGCGAGTTTTACAGCGACTTCGGCAATTATGAAGTGCAAATCACCCTGCCGGCCGCCTACATCGTGGCCGCCACCGGCGAATGCCGCTCCGGCCTTGCCGACAGCGCAGACCAGCGCTCCGCCAACGGAATGAAGACCCTGGTTTACCACCAGGAGCAGGTGATCGATTTTGCCTGGTTTGCCGACAAACGCTTTGTGGTGCGCACCGATACCGCCAGGCTGGCCTCCGGCCGCGTGGTAAAACTGGCCACCTATTCGCTGCCGGCAGCTAACGGCAAGGACTACTGGAAAAACGGCACGGCCTTTATCCGGAACACCCTGCACCAGCGCAGTGCCCTGCTGGGCGAATATCCCTGGAACACGGCCACAGGCGTGGAAGCGGAAGCGCCTTATGCAGGGGGGATGGAATACCCCACCATCACGGTGCTGTCGGGGGTGCAGAGCGAGGAAGACGTGGAAAATACCCTGGAGCATGAAGTGGGGCATAACTGGTTCTATGGCATCCTGGCCAGCAATGAGCGGGCACATCCCTGGATGGATGAGGGCATGAATACCTATTACGACAACCGCTATTCCCCACTCACCGCAGCCCCTGCCCCCCCAAAAAAAGGCTGGCAGCAGTGGTGGCAGCAGCGCATGCCCCGGCATCCTTACCGCTTCAACCTGCGCAACCTCGCCGCCCTGCACAAAGAGCAGGCCATCTCCACGCCTGCTGCCGCGCTCAGCGCCAATCAGTATCACCTGCAGGCCTACTACCACGCCGCCAAATGGATGAAGGCACTGGAAGAAAAACTGGGCCGGCCCTTGTTCGACAGCGCCATGCGCCAGTATTTCCGGGAATGGCAATTCAGGCACCCGGCCCCGGCAGACTTCCGGGCCGTGATGGAACGGGTAAGCGGGCAAGACCTCTCCGGCCATTTTGCCCTGCTGGATCAATCCTGCACCGGTCAGCTGCCCCTGCTGCAATCCCCCGCCCGGCGCCCCCTGAAATGGGCCGGCCTCTTCAGCTTTTACGATACGGAAAAATACCGCTACCTCTTTGTATCGCCTGCCGCCGGTTATAACCTCAGCGACCGGCTGATGATCGGCGCCCTGGTGCACAACTACAGCCTGCCCGCCGAAAAACTGCAGTTCATGCTGGCGCCGCTGTACGGCACCGGCAGCAAGCAATGGAACGGAATGGCCCGATTCGAGTACCCCCTGTTCCGGAAGGCCCGGGGTGAAGCGTTGCAGCTGATGATCGCCGGCGCTTCGTTCAGTGCTGACCGTTATACCGACAGCACCGGCAGCCGCAATCCGCTCCGCTTCAGCAAACTTTCCGCCACCCTGCGCTACAGCTTTCCACAAACGAACCCGCGCAGCACCCTTCACCGGTACATCCAGTTCAAAACCTTTTATTTCGGGGAAGAACAACTGCGCTTTGACCGCGATACCATCAACCAGGCCGATATCATCAGCTACCCCGTGGCCACCCGCTACCTCAACCAGCTGCAGGCCGTGATGGAAAACCGGAGGGTGCTCTACCCCTGGCGCCTGGAGCTGCAGGCCGAGCAGGGCAAAGACTTCCTCCGCCTGGCCGTAACCGGTGATTACTTCTTCAATTACCCGAAGGGCGGCGGCATGGAGCTGCGGGTGTTTGCCGGAAAATTCATCTACCTGGGCGAAAAAACCTTTGCCCGGCAGTTTGCCACCGATGCCTTCCACCTGAACATGACGGGCCCCAGGGGCTATGAAGATTACAGCTACAGCAACTACTTTTTCGGCCGCAGCGCATTCAACGGCGTGGCCTCCCAGCAGCTGATGCGCCGGGATGGCTTTTTCAAAGTGGGCACCGACCTGCTGAGCAGCAAGGTGGGCAAAACCGACAACTGGCTGGCCGCTGCCAACTTCTGCACCGACATCCCGAAAAGCATCAACCCTCTGCAGGTATTACCGGTAAAGATTCCGCTGAAACTGTTTGTGGATGTGGGCACCTATGCCGAAGCCTGGAAGAGCGGCAGCGAACAGGGCAAACTGCTGTTCGACGCCGGACTGCAGCTATCCCTCCTCAAAAACACGCTCAACATTTATGTGCCGCTCCTTTACAGCAAGGTGTATGACGATTATTTCAAGTCTACGGTAACGGGCAACCGCTTTTTCAGGAATATTTCCTTCAGCATCGATATCCAGCGATTCAGGCTGGAAAAGATCTTCCCGTCATTTGCCTTCTGACCATGGCGCCCCGCTATGTACCATACGAGCAGATTGATCCCGTAAAATGGGATGCCTGCATCCGCAGCGCGCCTAACGGGCTCATCTATGCGCAGCATGCGTACCTCGCGGCGATGGCTACCCGTTGGGATGCCCTGGTGCTGGATGATTACAGCGCCGTGATGCCGCTCACCTGGCGGAAAAAGTACGGCATCGGCTACCTGTACCAGCCTTTCTTTACTGCCATGCTGGGGGTGATGGGCGAAGGAGTGAACGCCGCCCTGCTGCAAAGCTTCCTGGAGGCCATCCCGCGCCGCTTCCGCTACGTGGATATCTGTCTGAATGCCGGTAACCGCTTCAGCCTGCCCGGCTATCCGATGACGGAACGGGTTACCTATGTGCTGCCGCTCGCAGCAGATTATGAAACGCTGTACCGGGGATACCGGGAAAACATCCGCCGCAACATCCGCAAGGCGGAACAGGTGGGCTGCACGGTACAGCCTGATCTGCCCGTTGCCACCGTGATTGCCCTGGCGCAGGAGCAAACGCGGCAGTTTGCGCCGGTAACCCCCGGAGATTTTGAACGGTTCAGCCGCTTATACGCGGTACTGCAGGCCCGCGGCCAGGCCCGCACCTATGGCATTGCCGATGCCCGGGGGGAGATCGTGGCCAGCTGTGTTTTCTGGCTGGATGAAAGAAGGGCTTATTATATCCTCGTGGGCAATCACCCCAACGGCCGCACGCTGGGCGCCTCTCACCTGCTCATCGACGCCTTTATCCGTGACTATGCCGGCAGCGGGCTTTTACTCGATTTTGAGGGTAGCGATATCCGTAACCTTGCTTTTTTCTACAGCAGTTTTGGCGCAGGGGAAGAACATTATCCCGCATTGAAACTGAACCGGCTGCCCTGGTGGGCGAAGCTTTTCAAACATTGAAAAGATCCGGGAAGGGCGACACTTCAACGTGTAATGCTGGCTGACCGCAAACTTTAAACCATTAAACCTTACACCTTACACTTTCACTCCCCTGCCTGCCGCAACGCCAGGATCTGCTCTGCCAGCAGCAGGTCTGCCGGACGGGTGATCTTAAGGTTGTTTTCCTCCCCTTCCACCAGGTTTACTTTAAGCCCGAAAGCTTCCACCACGGTGGCTTCATCAGTGAAGCGGTCTTTATAATCGATCTGAAATGCGGGCAGCAGGATTTTGCTGTGAAAGGTTTGGGGCGTTTGCACCAGTTTCACCAGGCTGCGGTCGATGGCTTCATTGCCCTCGGGCCCGAGGAGGCGCACGCTGTCTTTGCAATCCACTACAGGGATGGCCGATCCGGTGGACAAAGCCGCGTCATAACAACGGTGAATCAGCTCCGTGCTGAGGAGGCAGCGCACCCCGTCGTGTACAAACACAATACTTTCCTCCTGCACCAGGGCCAGTCCGTTTTGCACCGAATGGAACCTTGTGCGGCCCCCGGCGGTGATGCGGATACGGGAGGCATCGAACCAGGCGTCAATAATTTCTTTGCCGGCGGCAATATGTTCCTCGGGCAGTACGAGTATGATCTGCAGATCGGGGTAAGCCCGGAGAAAGCTATCCAGCGTATAATAGAGTACCGGCCTGCCTTTCAGGAGCAGAAACTGTTTGGGCAGGGCGCTGTTCATGCGGGTGCCGCTGCCGCCGGCTACGATCACTGCGTATTTGTTCATAAGCCGGGCAAAGATAGGGGTTGGGTAAGGTTTAGGGTTGAGGGTTTAGGGTTTAGATGACATGACGGACGCGGCCGTTTGCTCATCAGCCATCCGGGTGGTGCCATGGCCAGCCCGCTTTTTACTGATAAATGGCCACCTCATCGATTCCGCTGCTGCTGCGGGCGCCGCGGTACATGCCGGCACTGTTGAAGAGCATGGCGATATGGCCCCGGGCATCTACCCCGATCATGCCGCCCTCGCCCTTCAGAGCAGGCAGTTTTTCATGCACCACGATGTACATGGCTTCCTGCAGGCTGAGTCCCTTGTACTCCATGAGGCAGCTGACATCGTGAGCCGCCACGGCCCGGATGAAGGGTTCGCCGTGGCCGGTGCAGCTGATGGCGCAGGTAAGGTTATTGGCATAGGTGCCGCAACCGATGAGGGGGCTGTCGCCGATGCGGCCGTATTTTTTGTTCGTCATGCCACCGGTGCTGGTGGCCGCGGCGATATTGCCATGCTGGTCGCAGGCCACGGCGCCCACGGTACCGAATTTTTTATCCCGCATCAGTTCCTCCACCTGTTGGTGGGTATGGTCGAGGGAGTAGTTGTCGCTGTCGCGGATCTGTTTCCACTGATCGTAGCGGAACTGGCTGAAGAAATACTCATCGGGTTCCAGCTTGATGCCCTGTTTGATGGCAAAATCATTGGCGCCCTTGCCGCTCAGGAACACGTGGTTGCTGTTGCGCATCACCTCTACGGCCAGTTCCACCGGGTTGCGCACATTGCGCACACCGGCTACTGCGCCGGCGCTGCGGGTGCTGCCATCCATGATGGCGGCGTCCATTTCCTGCACGCCTTTTTTGGTGAACACGCTGCCGCGGCCCGCATTGAAAAGCATGTTATCCTCCAGGATAACGGTAGCCGCCTTTACCGCGTTGGCAGCGGTGCCCCCTTCTTCGAGTACGGCATAGCCGGCGTTGAGGGCTTCGGTAAGGCCGCGGAGATAAGCCTGTTCCAGCTCCGGGGTCATTTCTTCCCGGAGGATGGTGCCGGCGCCGCCGTGGATGGCGAGAGAGAGGGTTTGCATACGCTTGATTTGGGCACCGAAATTAGCCCATTCGTGCAACAACGGTTTCGAGAAATTGGGGGCAGCTGTTGAAGGATGTTCAATGCCGGCGGGCAATGTTTGGAGGAAATTCAGCGAGGCTTGGCAGGCCTCTCCTGAACCGGGCATGGCCGGCGCTCCGCTGCAGCATCAGGATGCTGAAAACCGCTGGTCTTGACGATACCTCAGATGCCGTAATACCCTTTTCGGCTTTTCAAAAAGAAAAATCCCCGATTTCCGTGGGAATTTTCCCCCGTTCGGCCGGCGCCCCGGGAGGGAGAGCCGGTCTAAATTGTGACGTGGACACGATTACCCTAAAAGTGCTGTTTCACCGGGGACAGGAATGCATTGCCCTGGTGTTTCCTTCATCCCCGGCGCTGAACGGCCTGGTGATGCAGTTATCGGCGGTGCGGTTCAGCAAGACACACCGCTGCTTTTACATGCCCTTACTGCGGGAGCATTACGAGGCCCTTACCCGGCTGCTGGAGGGGAAGGCACAACTGGTAACGGAGGAGTTGAGGGCCTACCTGGCCCGA
The DNA here is from genome assembly GCA_041911275.1 of Ferruginibacter sp. Lineage (GTDB taxonomy): Bacteria > Bacteroidota > Bacteroidia > Chitinophagales > Chitinophagaceae > Ferruginibacter. The sequence goes on from JAYRPG010000137.1 coordinate 10,214, forward strand.
AAGCAGGAGCAGCCGGATGCGCAGAAGGCCTTTCCGGTGCCGGAGGAGATCAGGAGCGTGAAGGGCAATGCGCAGCCGGGGGTACCGGCGGCCATCCGCATCAGCCGGGAGAATGCGGAGGAGTTGCAGAAATTCATCCGGCACCTGAAGCTGAAGGCGTACAGTGCCAGCACGCTGCGTACCTACCAGAGTGAGTTCATGCAGTTGCTGCAGGTGCTGGGTGAGCGGCGGGTGCAGGATCTTACACCCGACCAGATCAAGAATTACATGGTTTGGGCGATGGAGCGGGGTGGCATCAGTGAGCATACGGCGCACAGCCGGATCAATGCCCTCAAATTTTACTACGAGCAGGTGCTGGGGCGGGCCAAGTTTTTTTGGGAGGTGCCCCGGCCGAAGAAGCCCGTGCAGTTGCCCAAGGTGTTCAGCAAGGAGGAGGTGGCAGCGATCATCAACAGCCTTACCAATGTGAAGCACAAAACCATGCTGATGCTGTGTTACAGTGCCGGCTTGCGGGTGAGCGAGGTGGTGCAGTTGCGCACCTCCAATATCGACAGCCGAAGGATGACCATCCTGATTGAGGCGGCCAAGGGCAAGAAGGACAGGCTGGCGATACTGAGTCCGGTTTTGCTGGTGATGCTGCGGGAATACCTCCGCACCTATCAGCCGGATCCGGACGGCTTTTTATTTGAGGGCCAGGAGAAGGGATGGCCTTACAGCAGCCGGAGTTTGCAGGAGGTTTTGCAGGCCGCGAAGCACAAGGCCGGGGTGATCCGCCGGGGCAGCATCCACAGTTTGCGGCACAGCTTTGCCACACACCTGATTGAGAAGGGTACAGATGTCACCATGATCCAGAAGTTGCTGGGGCATAACGACCTGCGCACCACGTTGCGGTACCTGCATACCAGCAACCGGGATTTGCTGAAAATCATGAGTCCGCTCGATGACCTGCAGCTGGGACCGTAATTTCCGCAGGTAAAAACACTAACGGTATGGGTGAGCTGATGTTAAAATTTTTCCGGTGCTTTTGATGGCCGGAACGGGGTTTGTTTTTATATTTATTGCAAGGCCTCCTGCACTTATCCATGTAAGTGAGAGTGGCGAAGCCGTAAATATTCCTTTGTAAAAACCTGCACGAATCCTCCCTCCGCTTTGCATTCCCGATCCATTCCATCCTTGCGCAGAAACCAGCAGATCCTTCCCTTCCCTAAGTTGACACTCCCCCAACCCCGGATTTATTAAATTCACCACAGCGTCATTTGCGCAACGAATCAATTCATTACCAGAAATCGTATTAACTTATGATTTCCAGGTGAAAACCTGTATTCAGCGTGTGATCAATCACCCGTTTTAATAGCGTAAATAAACACGTTAGCGGGCATTGTAAAACGACCAACACAAACCAACATTCAGACAATAAAATAGAATTCTGACAATGGAACAGAACGTCAAAGAAACAATTAAAATAAGCAGTAGTGGTGCGACACCATTCGCACAAACTTACTTTCACGGGACAAAGGCGGACTTGAATGTTGGAGACTTAATTCAGGTAGGTTACAATTCAAACTACGGACAACAAAAAAATGCTAAATACATCTTTTTGACAGCAACTTTGGACGCTGCAATTTGGGGGGCTGAACTTGCATTTGGTAACGGACGAGAGAGAATTTATTTAGTAGAGCCAACAGGAGAGATAGAAAATGACCCCGACCTGACCGACAAGAAATTTCCCGGAAACCCAACACAATCTTTTCGTTCAACTAAACCATTCAGAGTAGTTGGAGAAGTAACAATTTGGCAAGGACATCCAGCCGAACAAGTAAAAACAATGAAAGAACATCTTGAGAAAATGAAAGAACAAGGTGTAAATTCATTGAATGACGAATAGAAATGATAAAAATTACCTTTCAATGCAAAGTAACAAGGAAATAGTATTGGAATTTATAAGTGCAACAAATCAAAAAGATTGGGATAAGGTTTTGACTTTAGTCCATAACGATTTTGTAAGACATAGCTCATCTGAACCAAAAGAAATAAAAACTAATATCGGATTAGTTAAATTCCATCAAGCTGAACTAGAAATATTTCCCGACCTGAAAGAGACCGTAATTTTTGCAATTGAAGAAGGTGAATTAGTTGCTGCGAGAATAAACTTTTCAGGGACACAATTAGGACAACTCATAAATTTCCCACCGACAGGTAAAAAGCTGGTTGCGGATTTTAACTGTTTCTTTCGTATAACGGAAGGAAAGATAAAAGAAACTTGGGTTGAGTATGATAATTTAAATGGTCTTATTCAACTTGGACACTACAAAATAAGTTGAAGAATATGATAAAGAAAAGGAACAACGACCCGCTAACAGCGGTTTGGCGTAATGGCGGGTGCAGTGCTTCGTATGACAGTTTTGTTGTAGGTTCAAGTTTAGTTCTTGGATTGAACTTTTGTGCTAAAAATCCGCCACTACGCCAAGCCGCAAAACGTTAAGTGCAAGCCGCTGACGTGTTTGAACTGGCCGACACATTACCTGTATTTGTTTTTTTGCCCGACACACATAAAGACATGATAAGAGTATATTTTTCCGACGAAGACAAACAACCAATTATAGACTACTGTGAACAATATATTGCTAAGAATGGATATGTTAGAATTGGCTGGGCTGTAAGTGAATCTATGAAAGGCAGATATTTTCAAGGCGACGGACATGCAAAAGCATTTTATAATTCCGTTTCTTCTAAACTTGTTAATACTGGCAAATATGTTCGTGAACCTACGACAGATGTTCATGGCGACTGGGATGTAAGATTAAATCCTAATTACAAAAAAGAAAGCTGGTCAGACAAAAATCCATTGCTACACGATATAATAATTTGTAGTGTGACATTTGTTTTCACTTTAATAGTAGGTATAATATTGTGGACATTAGATAACAAAACAAAGTCACGAGAAATGGAACAACTAAAAGGTAGACTGGATAAAATCGAGAACACCTTAAAGATTCCATCCAAGAAATAAACCGTTTCATAATTTAATATTTTGACCCACTCTTCAAAAAACAAATACAGCCGGGCATTTTGTTATTAATTAATCTTTGTACAGATCCATCAGGCCAGCACTTAACATCAGGTTTTATGCAAGTGGGGCTGACCCATTACGTTCTTCATCTATGGTGCATATATCATCTTCATATCGGGCTGACTTGCTTCGCTGCGTCAGTATTGGTGATTCAACTTTTGTTTACTAATTTGGCTTCATCAGGCCAAGCAGACGGATCAACAAATCCCACCTGCATAAAGCCCTGACCGTTACCAGCAACCGTAAGCAACGACACAACATAACAATAAGAATATGGAACAAGCAAGACAAGACACCTTAAAAAAATTAGCACTTCAACGACTGCAAGTGGCATACAATTATTTGGAAGACAAGAAGGTGACAGATGAGCTAAAGAAATCTATAAACGAAGAAGCAGAAATTCCTGGATTTGAAACAAAGCCAATGAAATTTGGACAATTCGTTAACAAGGAATTTGTTGCTATGATGACAGACATCAGAAAATCTACCGACATCATTAATAGACCTAATGGAACAAGAGATATGTTTTTAATATTTTATGCATATTCTGCGGTAACAGCAAATATTGTTGACCATTATGGCGGGACATCAACAGAATTTTTAGGTGATGGAGTTATTAATTTATTTGACACAGATAAAGGACTAGACCAAGCATTTAGAAATTCAATAAGAGCATCACGAGAAATATTGGCAGCAAGAAGTCAAATTTTAAATCCATTGTTTCAACATTTGCAATTGCCGACAATTGATTTAGGAATAGGTATTGACCATGGAGTTACAATTGTTACACGTTTCGGATACAAAACAGATAATGATTTAAAAGCATTTGGAAGTTGTGTATATAACGCTTCAAAATTATCTAAAGGCATGAATGAAATAATAATTTCAGAAAAGTCTCAGTCCGCATGGCCAACTTCACCAGACGGAAAACTGCAATTTAGCAGAACATTACTCAAAGAAGGTTTAATCGGATATAAAACACTAATATAATGGCAGACACAACAGAGAAAAAAATCGAGTTTCTATATTCAGCAATAAGTGATGCTCAAGAGCTAATTAAATTCATTGACACTAAAGCAGCTGTTGCCATAACTATAATTGGTTCGATAATAGTTGGCTTGTTCACAACTTTGGAGACAACTCTAAAATATTTTTGTTTTTATAGTTGTTGGTTTCATTTTCTGTTTTTTTTATTAATCATTTTATTGGTAGTTTGTATTTGGATTACAACAAGAATTATTAAACCAACAAACAACCCAAAGGACAATTTGCAAATTGACCCAACAAAAGTATTTAAGTTGAAATTTTTTATTCCAGTAAACAAGTATCGTTTTGGGTTTCCATTTTACAACTCAGACAAGCATAAACTTGATGAAAAATTCAGCGACTATTCAACTTCAATTAGTGGTTTAACAGAACTTGAAATTATAGACATTTTGACTTTAGAATTATTTAAAGTCAGCTACATCAGAAATATTAAAAATGACAGGTTTAATCATTTGGTGACATTCCTTATCTTGACAACAGTTGTATTTTTTATAGAGTATGTTTTATATCTAAACCAAACAAATGACATTAAAACAATTCTTGAACATTGCTGCAAACATTAGGCGGACAGAAACGGCAGCTGGTAACAGCACATTTGCAATAGGCGGGGTTTCGTGCTCCGCAGACAGTTTAGTGGTAGCCGAAAGTTTTGTGCTCCACATCAACATTAGTGGTAAAAATCCCGCCCATCGCAAATCTGCAAACCGTTGGCGGTAATTTGAAGAAACAATTAACAACGAAAAACATTCAAGAAAATGAAGCTATAAGTAACTGTAAGATAGAATAAGAATTGAAATATCCTTTAATACGCAAAGTAGAAAGGGCGATTGTTAATATTAAA
>JAYRPG010000138.1:0-30901 GCA_041911275.1 Ferruginibacter sp.
GAAAGACATCCAGCGTATCATCCACGCGGGATTTGGTGCGGATGGATACGGCAAAATTGGAAATGATGGCCGCCACAAAGCCAATGAAGGCACTGTGGGCAATGCCCACAAAACCGGATCCCGGCGTAATGGCCACCAGGCCTACCACGGCGCCAATGCAAAAGCCCATCACGGAAGGCTTGCGCCCCTTCAGCACATCAAGAAACATCCAGGAAAGTCCGGCCGAAGCCGCCGCCATATTGGTAACCGCAAAAGCTGAAACCGCCAGGGTATTGGCCCCCAGCGCCGATCCGCCGTTGAAGCCGACCCAGCCAAACCAGAGCAGACCGGTACCGATCAGCACATACGGCACATTGGCCGGCGACATCTCTTCATTGGCCACATGCGCTTTCCGGCGCTTCAGTACGATAGCACCTGCCAGCGCAGCACATCCTGCCGTAATGTGCACCACCGTACCCCCGGCAAAATCGAGCACGCCCATCTTAAAGAGAAAACCCTCCGGATGCCATGCCCAGTGACAAACCGGATAGTAAATAAGAAAACCAAACAGTACAATAAATAAGGCATAGGCCCCGAATTTCACGCGTTCGGCCACCGCGCCCACCACCAGCGCAGGAGTAATGATGGCGAACATCAGTTGAAAAATCGAAAACAGGGTTAGCGGAATCGTGGGACCACCCGCCCAGGGCTCGCCGGATACCACGCCCCGGTAAAAGAGATGCGTCATCGGATTACCGATAAAGCCCCCGATACTGGAGCCAAAGGAAAGACTGTACCCCACTGCCAGCCAGAGCACCGATACAATACCGGCCGCCACAAAACTCTTGATCATCGTACTCAGCACATTCTTCCGGTTCACCATGCCCCCGTAAAAAAAGGCCAGCCCGGGTGTCATGAGGAACACCAGGGCAGTAGCCACCAGCACCCAGGTAATGTCGCCGGTGCTGTACCGCGAAGTGTCGGAGAAGGCCTCCCCGGTGGGGAAAAACAAACTGCCCAGTGCCAGCAGACTCAAAGCCGCAAACGGCACAATTTCCTTTAAACCGATTTTCTTCATAAGAGAATTTTTAGTTTTAATAAATTAGAAATATTTATATGCTAAAAATCAACAGCAAAATAGGCAATTTTTAACATTACAATAATTAATTTATAAACATTTTTGAATTTAATATGCTATTTGAATAGCCATAACCATAAAATAATTTACATTTTTAATTTTGTAATATTTTTTAATAAAAAATCCCCATCCTGAAGATGGGGAGCAATGCTATGTAATTCAGGCTAAGAAATGGCTGAGGATATTGGCATCGGCGGGCTCCAGGACGGATTTACCCATCAGGAACTGATCCACCTGCCGGGCGCAATCCCGTCCTTCCCGGATGGCCCAAACCACGAGGGATTGTCCGCGCCGCATGTCACCGGCCACAAAGATTTTGGAGATATTGGTCTGGTAATGCCGGTCGGAGGCCCGTACATTGCCGCGTTCGTCCAGTTCAAGCTCGAGTTCCCGGATCAGCCCCTCGTGCTGGGGATGTACAAAACCCATGGCCAGCAGCGCCAGATCGCAGGGCAGTTCCCGCTCGGTGCCGGGCAGTTCCTGAAAGCGTACCGGGCGTCCCTCCTCCTCGATCCATTCCAGGTCTACCAGCTGCAGGGCCCGGAGCCGCCCCTGCTCATCCCCCAGGAAGGCCTTGGTGGATACCGACCAGCGCCGTTCACATCCCTCCTCATGCGAACTGGTTGTTTTCAGCAGCATCGGATAGGTGGGCCAGGGCATCCGGAGGGTGCGGTTGGCCGGGGGCTGCGGCATCAGCTCAAACTGGGTAACCGAGGCCGCCTGCTGCCGGTTACTGGTGCCCACACAATCGCTGCCGGTATCACCGCCGCCGATCACCACCACCTGCTTGCCCGTGGCCAGCAGGGGTTCACCGGCAAAGGCAATGCCCGACACCCTTTTGTTCTGCTGTTTGAGAAAATCCATGGCAAAATGCACGCCGCTGAGCTCACGGCCGGGTATCTTCAGGTCGCGGGGCACCGTGGAACCGCCGGCCAGCACAATGGCATTGAATTCGCGCAGCAGGTCGCTGATGCTCACGTTAACGCCTACCTCGGCATTGCAGCGGAACACCACGCCTTCCTCTTCCATCAGTTTCACGCGGCGTTCCACCACCCATTTCTCCAGCTTGAAATCGGGTATGCCATACCGTAACAAACCTCCCGGATGATCATCCCGCTCAAAAACAGTAACCAGGTGACCGGCCGCATTCAGCTGGGCGGCTGCCGCCAAACCTGCCGGACCGCTGCCCACCACGGCCACTTTACGGCCCGAACGGCTCACCGGCGCATGGGGCTGCACCAGGCCCTGCTCAAAGGCGATTTCAATGATGTGCTTTTCGATCTCCTCAATCGTCACCGCCGGCTGGTTGATGCCCAGCACACAGGCGGTTTCGCAGGGGGCCGGACAAATCCTTCCGGTGAACTCCGGGAAATTGTTCGTGGAGGAGAGGATGCTGTAGGCCTCCTTCCAGTTTTTACGGTATACGGCATCATTGAATTCCGGGATAACGTTACCCAGCGGACAGCCACTGTGACAGAAGGGGATCCCGCAGTTCATGCAGCGCGAAGACTGCCGGTTCAGCTGTTCATCGCTGAAACGATCCACAAATTCACGGTAATCTTTGACCCGCTCCTGCGGTGGCCGCTTGCCCGGCAATTCACGGCCAAATTCCATAAAGCCTGTTGGTTTACCCATGGTTCAGTTCATTTTAATGGTACAGCTGACGGGGTCAGCGGGAGGCACCAGGTTTAGAGTTTAGGGTTTAGGGTTTAGGGTTTAGAGTTTAGGGATGAAGGCAGGTGTTGCCCGTTTTGAAAGCTACTTCCGGAGAAAGCAGGCCCGGACCTCAGCGCTTCGCCACCCCCTCCTTCTTTCCGGCCAGCACCTTCTTGAAATCTTTCGGAAACACCTTTACGAAATTCAGCAACTGGGCATCAAAATCATCGAGCACAAAACGGGCCACTGAACTTTTCGTATAGGCATAATGGTTACTGATGAGGCGGTACAGTTCATCACGGTCTTCGGGAAGCACCGGATCCAGGTCTACCATCTCCGTATTGCACTGCCCCGCAAATACCCCCCGGCTGTCGTACACGTAAGCAATCCCGCCGCTCATACCAGCTGCGAAATTCCGGCCGGTATCGCCCAGCACCACCACCCGGCCGCCGGTCATGTATTCGCACCCATGATCCCCCACCCCTTCCACCACCGCACTGGCGCCGGAGTTGCGGACGGCAAAGCGTTCGCCTGCCTTGCCCCGGATATAGGCTTCACCGGATGTGGCGCCATAAAAGGCCACGTTGCCGATGATGATGTTCTCTTCCGGCACAAAACTGGCCTGGGCAGCAGGATACACGATGAGCCGGGCGCCGCTGAGTCCCTTACCGAAATAATCATTGGCGCTGCCCTCCAGTTCGAGGGTTACCCCCCGGGTGTTGAATGCCCCGAAACTCTGTCCGGCGGTACCGGTAAAGCGGAAATGCAGGGTACCGGCAGGCAAACCGGCAGACTGGTAACGTTTGGAAATTTCATTGGACAGCATCGTGCCGGTGGTGCGGTCGGTACTGCGGATCTCAAAAGCCGCAGACACCTTTTCCCCACGTTCGAGTGCGGGTTCAGCCGCGGCAATCAGTTTCCAGTCCAGCACCTGATCCAATTCGTGATCCTGGTTTTCCTGGTGATAGATCCCGGTATGAATCGAAGCAAATTCCTTGTGCAGTATGGGGCTCAGGTCGAGCTTGCTGTGTTTCCAGTGGGTGATATCCGGCCTTACCTCGAGGCAGTCGGCCTGGCCAATCATTTCATTCACGGTTCGGAAGCCCAGTTGCGCCATGATTTCCCGCAGCTCTTCCGCCAGGAAGCGGAACAGGTTCACCACATGATCCGGGTTACCGGTAAAACGCTTGCGCAGGTTTTCGTCCTGGGTGGCCACGCCTACCGGGCAGGTATTCAGGTGGCATTTGCGCATCAGGATACAACCTTCCACCACAAGGGCTGCAGTGGCCACGCCCCATTCTTCTGCCCCCAGGAGGGCGGCGATGGCGATGTCACGGCCCGTTTTCAGCTGGCCATCCGCCTGGAGCACCACGCGGCTGCGTAGTTTGTTTTTTACCAGTGTTTGGTGCGCCTCGGCCAGTCCGAGCTCCCAGGGCAACCCGGCATGCCGGATGGAACTGATCGGAGAAGCGCCGGTGCCGCCATCGTAGCCGGCGATCAGGATTACATCGGCCTTGGCTTTGGCCACCCCTGCGGCAATGGTGCCTACCCCTGCCTTCGACACCAGCTTCACATTGATGCGGGCCGCCCGGTTGGCATTCTTAAGATCGAAGATCAGCTGTGCCAGGTCCTCGATAGAATAAATATCGTGATGCGGTGGCGGCGAAATCAATCCCACGCCGGGTGTGGCATGCCGCACCTTCCCGATCCATTCATCCACTTTATGCCCCGGCAGTTGTCCGCCCTCGCCGGGCTTGGCGCCCTGTGCCATTTTGATCTGGAGTTCATCCGCCTGGGTCAGGTAATAGCTGGTAACGCCGAAGCGGGCTGAGGCTACCTGCTTGATGGCGCTCCGCATGGAATCGCCGTTGGGCAGCGGCTCGTAACGCATTTCATCCTCACCCCCCTCGCCGGTATTGCTCTTGCCGCCAATGCGGTTCATGGCGATGGCCAGGGTACTGTGTGCCTCATGCGAGATGGAGCCGAAACTCATGGCGCCGGTGGCAAAACGCTTCATGATGGCTTCCACGGGTTCCACCTCACTGAGTGGCACCGGCTCACGGTGCAGGTTAAACTGAAACAGGCTGCGCAGGGTGCAGGCTTTGTCGCCCTGCTCATTCACCAGCCGGGAATATTTTTTAAAGGTGGCGTAGTCATTGAGTTTGGTGGCATACTGCAGCAGGTGCACCGTTTGCGGATTGAACAGGTGCACTTCCCCCTTGCGTTTCCACTGGTAGATACCGCCAACGGGTAAACGCTCTGCCGGGATCTCTTTGCGGCTGAACGCAAACTGGTGCCGCGCCAGGGTTTCCCGGGCAATTTCATCAAGCCCGAGGCCTTCAATACGGGAGATGGTACCGGTAAAGTATTTCTCCACCACAGCACTGTTGAGGCCCACGATTTCAAAAATCTGGGCGCCCTGGTAGCTCTGCAGCGTGGAGATCCCCATTTTCGAGAATACTTTCAGCAATCCGTCATTCACCGCCTTGATGTAATTCTTTTTGAGCTGCTCGGGTTCAAGATCGGTCTGCAGCCTGCCGCCCAGCTTCATGTCGCGGATGGTGGAGAGGGCGAGGTAGGGATTGATGGCCGTGGCTCCATAACCGATCAGGCAGGCAAAATGATGCACTTCCCACACGTCACCGGCCTCCACCACCAGGCCCACGCAGCCGCGCATCCCCTTGCGGATGAGGTGATGATGTACGGCAGCCAGCGCCAGCAGCGAAGGAATGGGCGCATGATCGCTGTCGATGGCACGGTCGGTAAGGATCAGCACTTCAAAGCCATCTTCCACGGCATCCACCGCATATCGGCAGAGCCGGTCAAGCCCCCGCTGCAGGGAGCCCGGTTTGCCATCCGCCCTGAAATACATCTGCAGGGTTTTGGCCTGGAAGATGCCGGTATCAATGCTGCGGATTTTTTCGAGTTCATGGTTGGTGAGCACCGGATGCCTGAGCGCCACCGTATGGCAGCTCAAAGGATCCTCCACCAGCAGGTTGCCATTGTTGCCCACAAAAGTGGCCAGCGACATCACCATCCGTTCGCGGATGGGGTCGATCGGCGGGTTGGTGACCTGCGCAAACAATTGCTTGAAATACGAGCTGAGGTGCTGCGGCTGCTCGCTGAGCACGGCGAGGGGCACATCCGTTCCCATCGATCCCACCGGCTCCTTGGCGTCAACCGCCATCGGGGCAATGATGGCGTCGAGATCTTCCGTGCTGTACCCGAATGCTTTCTGGTATTTGAATACCTGCTCCGATTCCAGGTGCGTGAACATCACCCGTGGCTCAGGCAGTTCCTCCAGCCGGATCTTATACTTGTTGAGCCATTCCCCGTATGGCTTCTGTGAACAGATTTTTTGCTTCAGTTCGCTGTCGCTGATGATGGCGCCCTGTTCCATATCCACCACAAACATTTTACCCGGCTGCAGGCGGCCGAATTCCTTCACCAGCGCAGGCTCCACCGGCAGCACGCCGGTTTCACTGGCCATGATCACGCGGTCATCATGTGTTACACAGTAACGGGAAGGACGCAGGCCGTTGCGGTCCAGTGTGGCGCCGATGATGCGCCCGTCGGTAAATGAAATGGAGGCGGGGCCATCCCAGGGCTCCATCATGGAGGCATGGTATTCGTAAAAGGCTTTCTTCACCGGATCCATCTGCTCATCCCCATCCCAGGCTTCGGGGATCAGCATCATCATCACATGCGGCAGGCTTCGGCCGCTGAGGGTCAGCAGCTCGATCATATTGTCCAGGCAGGCCGAGTCGGATTGCATACTGCTCACAACGGGCAGCAGCATCTCCATTTCCTCACGGCTGAAGAAGGGTGATTCAAACCCCTTCTCGCTGGCCTTGAGCCAGTTCAGGTTACCCTGGAGGGTATTGATTTCACCGTTGTGCGCAATATAGCGGAAGGGCTGGGCCAGTTTCCATGAAGGGAAGGTATTGGTGGCAAAACGGGAATGCACGAGCCCGAATGCACTCACAAGCCGCTTATTGCCCAGGTCAGGAAAGTAATGCCGTACCTGGCCGCTGGTGAGCTGCCCCTTGTACACTACGGTTTTGGCTGAGAGCGAGGCGATGTAAAATCCAATCGCGTCTTTGCGCACGGTATTGTGGATGGTATGGCTGGCATAGTTGCGGAGCACAAAAAGCTTGCGCTCAAAATCCTGGGGCTGGGTGAGGTGATCGGGGCAGGCGATGAATACGTGCTCTATCACGGGTTCCACCGAAAGAGCGGTAGGACCAATACCGCTGGTGTTCACCGGCACACTGCGGTAGGTGAGGATCTCGAGCCCCAGTTTTTCAGCCGCGCGGTTGAAGATATCACGGCACTCCTCCCGCAGCCGGATTTCTTTCGGAAAGAACAGCACGCCCACGCCATACCGGCCATAAGGAGGCAGGTGAACGCCCAGCTTCACACACTCATCAAAAAAGAACTCGTGCGGTATCTGGATCAGGATCCCCGCCCCGTCGCCGGTATTGGCCTCGCAGCCGCAGGCGCCCCGGTGTTCCATGTTTTCGAGAATGGTGAGGGCATCAGAAATGTGCTGGTGGGATTTGTTGCCCTTGATGCTGGCAACAAAACCGATACCGCAGGCATCGCGTTCAAACGAGGGATGATACAGTCCGGCAGATTCGGGCACACGCATGTTGAGCTCCTTCATGGTTGATTTGGCTTTATTGAAAAATGGTCAGTTCAATACAACAGCAGGCAATCGGGTAATCATTCACAGGGTCAGACGGGCCGGGATCACACGAGGTATCCAAACAGCGTATCATCCTTATTCAGTTCGGTAAAACTGATCTGGTACGTTTTCATATTCTCCAGCAGGCGGTCGTAATCATGCCGGCTCCGCAGTTCAATGCCCACCAGGGCGGGACCGGTTTCCTTATTGTGCTTCTGGATGTATTCAAAACGGGTGATGTCATCGTGCTCACCCAGTACATGGTTCACAAACTCCCGCAGGGCGCCGGGCCGCTGGGCAAAGCGGATCAGGAAGTAATGCTTCAGCCCTTCATACTGAAGGCTGCGCTCTTTGATCTCCTGCATCCGGTCGATATCATTGTTGCTGCCGCTCACAATGCATACCACATTCCTGCCGCGGATCTGTTCCGCATAATCATCCAGTGCGGCAATGCTGAGTGCGCCGGCGGGTTCCACCACGATGGCGTCTTCATTGTACAGCTGCAGGATGGTGGAGCAGATCTTGCCTTCGGGCACCAGCTGCATTTCGGTGAGCACTTCGCGGCAGATGGAAAAAGTGAGATCCCCCACCCGCTTTACCGCAGCGCCGTCTACAAAACGATCGATGCTGTCCAGGGTAACCGGACGGCCCGCTTCCAGCGCCCGCTTCATCGAAGGGGCGCCCTCCGGCTCCAGTCCGATGAGGCGTGTTTGCGGTGCATACATCCTGAAACAGGCGCCCACGCCTGCGCTCAGTCCTCCGCCGCCCACGGGCATAAACAGGTAATCCACTTCCGACAACTCTTCCAGGATTTCGAGGCCCACCGTTCCCTGTCCCTCAATGATGCGCAGGTCATCAAAGGGTGGAATAAAGGTCATGCCCTGCTCCTCGGTAAACTTGCGGGCGGCGGCGGCACAGTCGTCAAACGTATCGCCCACCAGCTTCACCTCAATAAAATGCTCCCCGAACATGCGGGTCTGGCTGATCTTCTGGTTGGGGGTGATCACCGGCATAAAAACCACCCCCTTTACGTTCAGCTTTTTACAGCTGTAGGCAAATCCCTGGGCATGGTTACCGGCACTGGCACATACCACCCCGTTGCGCAGCTGCGCCTCGGGTAAACTGCTCATCATATTGTACGCCCCGCGCAGTTTATAACTGCGCACCACCTGCAGGTCTTCCCTTTTCAGGTAAACGTTACAGTGATACCGGCGGCTTAGGTTACGGTTCAGCTGCAGCGGCGTTTTGTGTACCACCTTTTTCAGCCGCAGTGATGCGCTGGCAAAGTCAGGCGCGGCACCCGGCACAGCAACAGGAAAAGCAGATGAGTTAGGCATAGCGGTGATCAGTTGGCCAGCGCGGGTTCCGGCTGGCTTTTCTTTTCTGCTTTCGCAGCGGTTTGAATGGTTTTCATTTCGGTCATGGCCCGGCGCAGCACCGCTCCCACTTTTTCCACGGGATGCTCACGGATCACCCGGTTCACTTCAATCAGCAGACGGTTGTCTACGCCATTGTCGCGGCCCTCGTTAAAATCCCGGCCGATTACCTCTGTGCCGATGGTTTTCATGAAACCGGCCAACAGGGGTTTGGCAGCATGATCAAACAGGTAGCAGCCGTACTCGGCCGTATCGGAGATCACGCGGTTCATCTCATACAGTTTCTTACGGGCAATGGTATTCGCAATCAGCGGTGTTTCGTGCAGCGATTCGTAGTAAGCCGATTCGGGTTTGATGCCGGCCTCCACCATGGTTTCAAAGGCCAGTTCCACACCTGCCCGCACAAAGGCCACCATCAGCAGTCCCTGATCAAAGTAGGCCTGCTCCGTGATGGGCGCAGCGGTGGGCGCCGTTTTTTCAAAGGCTGTTTCGCCGGTGGCCTGGCGCCAGGCCAGCAGCTGACGGTCATCGTTGGCCCAGTCCTGCATCATGGTGGAAGAAAAAGCACCGCTCATGATGTCATCCTGGTGTTTGCGGAACAGGGGCCTGAGGAGGTTCTTCAGTTCATTGGACAGCTCAAAAGCCCTGATTTTCGCCGGGTTACTGAGGCGGTCCATCATGGCCGTCACCCCGCCATGCTTCAGGGCTTCGGTAATCACCTCCCAGCCATACTGGATCAGTTTGGCGGCATATGCGGGCTCCACTCCCTGCTCCACCATCTTATCGAAGCAGAGGATGGAACCGGTTTGCAGCACCCCGCAGAGGATGGTTTGTTCGCCCATCAGATCGCTCTTCACCTCGGCCACAAAGGATGAGCGGAGCACACCCGCCCGGTGACCGCCGGTGGCCACGGCATAGGCCTTGGCGATGGCGAGGCCCTTACCCTCCGGATCGTTTTCAGGATGTACGGCAATCAGCGTGGGTACCCCGAAACCCCGTTTGTATTCTTCCCGCACCTCAGTACCCGGGCACTTTGGCGCCACCATGATCACAGTGATGTCCTTGCGGATCTGCATCCCTTCCTCCACAATATTGAAGCCATGGGAGTAGGAAAGCGTGGCTCCCTTTTTCATCAGGGGCATGATGGCCTGTATCACGGCTGTATGCTGTTTATCGGGCGTAAGGTTCAGTACGAGATCGGCTGAGGGAATCAGTTCCTCATAGGTACCGGTGCTGAAACCGTTGCCGGTGGCGTTCTTCCACGAAGCCCGCTGCTCCGTTATCGCCTCGGCACGGAGGGCATAAGCGATATCCAGTCCGGAGTCGCGCATGTTCAGTCCCTGGTTAAGTCCCTGGGCACCGCAGCCCACAATCACGATTTTTTTGCCTTTCAGCACTTGTATACCGTCGGCAAACTCGCTGCGGTCCATGAATTCACAAACACCTAACTGGTTGAGCTGCTCTCTGAGCGGCAGGGAATTGAAATAATTGGCCATGGTTGTTGTTTTAATTTTTTTGTTCCGGGCGACGGATACCCATCCAGGCATCGTTGCGTCGCACACTTGTACGATTGTGCTTGTTTGATCATCCATCACATCGGGCTCCGCCCGATGCTGAATTATCCCCCTCCGGGGCTCACTATCCATTATCAACGCTCCACTCCCTCATCCTACATCGAAAACACTTCCTCATTCCGGTCGAGGAATTCATTCTCCAGCACCGTTTCACCGGGCTCGCGGTATTCAAAATCACGGAGTTTGCGGTGGAAGCCCTCGCTGTCCTTGATGATTGCCACGCGGGCACTCCGCACAAACTCAATCAACCCATAGGGCTCCAGCACCTTGATGAGCTTATCGGTTTCTTCCCGGTGTCCGGTGGTTTCAAAGACCGTGTAATCCTTTCGGATCACCACGGCATTGGCGCCGTGTTCGCGCAGCAGGCGTTCCACTTTTACCGCTTCAGTGATCACACTGGTGGGCACCTTGTAAAGGGCCATCTCCTGCCATACGATCTCCTCATTGGTATTGTAATATGCCTTCAGCACCTCCACCTGCTTCTCAATCTGGCGGCAGAGCTTGCGCACCACTTCTTCGGTTTCATTGATCACAATCGTAAACCGGTGCACGCTCTCCACCTCGGAGGGCGAGGTATTCAGGCTTTCCACATTGATCTTGCGGCGCGAAAAAATGATCGCAATCCGGTTCAGCAAACCGATCTGGTTTTCGGTGTAAACCGTGATGGTGTATTCCTGTTTCTGTTGCATGCTGCAGAAAATTAAAAGTCAAAAAATCAAAGCGGATAAGCCTGTCCGTGATCCTGCTGTTGCCACCAGGCATACGGACGTTCCTTTCACTTATTCCGGTTCATCAGATCTCATCCTTACTGAGTACGATCTCCGCCACCCCCCTGCCCTGCGGCACCATGGGAAACACATTGTTTTCCTTGCCCACCATTACTTCCAGCAGGAAGCTGCCGGGCGTTTGCAGCATCTCCTGCAGGGCGCCTTCCAGGTCGGCGCGCTCACTGATCCGGCGGCCCGGGATGCCGTAGCCTTTGGCCACCTGCACAAAATCCGGACTTTCAATATTCACAAACGAATAACGACGGTCATGGAAGAGCTGCTGCCACTGGCGTACCATGCCTAGGAACTGGTTGTTGAGGATCAGCAGCTTTACAGCGGGCTTGAACTGCATCAGGGTACCCAGTTCCTGGATCGTCATCTGGAAGCCGCCGTCACCAATCACGGCCACGACGGTACGCGAAGGATCGCCATACGCCGCTCCGATGGCGGCCGGGAGGGCAAAGCCCATGGTACCCAGGCCGCCGCTGGTGATGTTGCTCTTGCTGCGGGTAAACCGGGCATAGCGGCAGGCCACCATCTGGTGCTGGCCCACATCCGTTACCACCACCGCTTCCCCGCGGGTGAGGGTATTCAGGCAGCTGATCACCTCGCCCATCGTCATTGTTTCGCCGGTGGGCTGCAGTTCGTGCTGGATGCAACTGGCCTGCTCTTTCTCCATACATTCCTGAAAGCGGTGCAGCCATTCGGTGTGCTGTGCCGGCCGGAGCAGCGCGGTAAGCTGGGGCAGGGTTTCTTTACAATCCCCCCAAACGGGTACCGTGGTTTTTACATTCTTATCTATTTCAGAAGGGTCGATATCGAGGTGAATCACTTTGGCCTGCCGGGCATATTTATCCAGTCGTCCGGTTACGCGGTCGTCGAAGCGCATCCCCACAGCAATGAGTACATCACATTCATTGGTGAGCAGATTGGGACCGTAATTACCATGCATACCCAGCATCCCCACGGCAAGCGGGTGATCGGTGGGCAGGGCGCTCATCCCCATGATGGTCCAGGCGGCAGGAAGCCCGGCCTTTTCAATAAAGGCGCGGAACTCGGCTTCAGCCCTGCCGAGGATCACGCCCTGGCCAAATATCACAAAGGGGCGGCGGGCTTCATTGATCAGCCGGGCGGCGGCTTCGATATAGGTTTTCCGCACCAGCGGCCTGGGCCGGTAACTGCGGATATGGGTGCAGGGATGATACCCGGCATAGCTGAACTGCTGGAGCTGGGCATTCTTGGTGATGTCGATCAGCACCGGGCCGGGCCGGCCGCTGCCGGCGATGTAAAAGGCTTTGGCCAGAACAGCAGGAATCTCGGTGGCATCGGTTACCTGGTAGTTCCACTTGGTTACCGGCGTGGTGATATTGATGACATCGGTTTCCTGGAAGGCATCCGTGCCCAGCAGGTGCGCAAATACCTGGCCGGTGATGCACACCACGGGGGTGGAGTCGATCATGGCATCTGCCAGACCCGTAACCAGGTTGGTGGCGCCCGGACCACTGGTGGCCAGAACCACCCCGGTTTTTCCGCTCACCCGGGCAAAACCCTGGGCCGCATGGATGGCGCCCTGTTCATGGCGTACGAGGATATGCTGCAGCTGGTTGCTGTAATCATATAAAGCATCATAAATGGGCATGATGGCGCCGCCGGGATAACCAAATAAGGTGGTTACCCCTTCCTGTACCAGCGCATCCATCACGGCCTGGCTGCCGCTTATCATGGTGGTCTTAGCCGGTTGTATCGCCTGGTTGGGCAGGGTGATTGTTTCCATCCTGTATGATTTGTGTTATGAACGTTCCGTTAAAGCATCGGTTACACAGCCCTCGGCAGCCGTGGTGGTGCGCTGGGCAAATTTGAACAGCAATCCCTTGCGGGCATTCAGGGGCGGACGTACCCAGGCCGCCCGCCGTCGCTCGATTTCCGCAGGGTCTACCAGCAGGTTCATGGTGCGCTGAACGGCATCCAGTTCAATCACATCATCATCCTGCACCAGGGCAATCAGTCCGCCGTCGTAAGCTTCGGGGGTGATGTGCCCCACCACAAATCCGTGGGTGCCACCGCTGAACCTTCCGTCGGTAATGAGGGCCACCGATTTCCCCAGTCCGGCCCCGATGATGGCCGATGTGGGCTTCAGCATTTCCGGCATACCGGGCCCGCCCCGCGGACCCACATAGCGGATCACCACCACATCTCCGGCCTTCACCCTTCCGCTGCGGATCCCGTCTATCAGGGCATGTTCGCCGTCGAATACGCGGGCGGGGCCTTTAAACAGCTCCCCTTCCTTACCGCTGATCTTGGCCACGCTGCCGCCCTCGGCGAGGTTGCCGTATAAAATCTGCAGGTGTCCGGTGGCTTTCACCGGGTTGCTCACCGGCAGCATCACCTGCTGGTTGTCGAATCGTATATCCGGTACCGTGGCCAGGTTTTCCGCCACGGTTTTACCCGTTACCGTGAGGCAGTCGCCGTGCAGCATGCCCTGCTGCAGCAGGTACTTCATCAGCATGGGCATCCCGCCTGCCCGGTGCA
Organism: Ferruginibacter sp.; assembly: GCA_041911275.1. Lineage (GTDB taxonomy): Bacteria > Bacteroidota > Bacteroidia > Chitinophagales > Chitinophagaceae > Ferruginibacter. The sequence goes on from JAYRPG010000138.1 coordinate 13,707, forward strand.
CATCCTCCATCAGGTATTTGCCGCTGGGCTTCAGATCGGCCAGCACCGGTACCCGGTCGCTGATGGCCTGGATATCATCCTGGGTAAAGGAAATTCCCACGCTCCAGGCCATGGCAATCAGGTGCAGTACGGCATTGGTGGATCCGCCCAGAGCGATGATCACCGTTACCGCGTTTTCAAATGCCTTCCGCGTCATGATGTCGGAGGGCTTGATGTCTTTTTCGAGCAGCAGCCGGATGGCGGCGCCGGCACGGCGGCATTCCTCTTTCTTCTCTTCGCTCAGGGCAGGATTGGAAGAAGAATAAGGCAGGCTCATCCCGAGCGCTTCAATGGCGCTGGCCATGGTATTGGCGGTGTACATCCCGCCGCAGGCGCCGGGGCCGGGACACGCATGCATCACAATGCCTTTGAAGTCGGCTTCATCCAGGGTACCGGCAATTTTGCGGCCCAGGGCTTCAAAAGCCGAAACGATATTGAGGTCTTCCCCTTTATAATGACCGGGGGCGATGGTGCCGCCATACACCATGATGGCGGGCCGGTTCAGGCGCCCCATGGCAATCAGGGAGCCGGGCATGTTTTTATCGCAGCCGGGCACCGCGATGAGGGCATCGTAATAATGGGCGCCGCATACCGCCTCGATGGAATCGGCAATCAGGTCGCGGCTCACCAGCGAATACCGCATGCCGTCGGTGCCGTTGCTGATGCCGTCGCTCACGCCGATGGTATTGAAGATGAGGCCCACCAGTTCCTGCTCCCACACGGCCTTCTTCACAATCTGCGCCAGGTCGTTGAGGTGCATATTGCAGGTATTGCCGTCATATCCCATGCTCACCACGCCCACCTGCGGCTTTCGCAGATCCGCTTCCGTGAGCCCGATCCCGTAAAGCATCGCCTGGGCAGCAGGCTGGGTTTCATCCTGGGTAATTACCTTCGAGTATTTGTTCAGTTCAGTCATGATCAGTTCGGGTTATCCCTGTTTTTTGCGGCGGAAGGAACAGATCCAAAGCCCGGTTCCAGCGGAGTCGGGCTTTGCAGCGCCAGCGGGGCTGCTGTCAGATACAAGACCCTCCTCCGGGCGTTCCGGGAATAATCATGACCACCACCAGCATCTGTGCGGATGCAGCAGGTTGAGGATGAATCAGGCCAGGCAACACAGCGCAGTGTTGTCAGCAACAATTCCCGTAACGGCCGAAAAAACAAAGAGCTTACATTAACCGGCTTCCGGGCCGGCAGTTATTTTCAGATGATGGTGGATTTACGCAATTCAATATTCTCCTGGTTGAATACGCCCGACACCCTGCCCTGGATGTACTCACAGATCAGGTCTCCCACGGTGGAGGTGAAATAAAAATTCACCGGATCGATGTCCTTGGTCACAAACATATTCTGGATCGTCCAGCCGGCGGCTTCCCTCACCAGCGCCGCTTCGGCAGGCAGTTTCAGGTAATCGAGCAGCATCGCAGCAGAGAGAATGGATCCCAGCGGATTGGCAATGTCTTTCCCGGCGGCCTGCGGATAGCTGCCATGGATGGGTTCAAAGAGTGCCGTGGCCAGGCCCATGGAAGCCGAGGGCAGCAGTCCGAGTGAACCGCTGATCACACTGGCTTCATCGCTGATGATATCGCCAAACAGGTTTTCGGTGAGGATCACATCAAACTGTTTCGGATTGAGGATGATCTGCATCGCGGCATTGTCTACAAACAGATAGTCCACTTCCACCTCCGGATACTGCGGGGCAAGTTCTTTCACCACTTTACGCCAGAGGCGGGAGGTTTCGAGCACATTGGCTTTATCCACCAGGGTGAGCTTTTTCCGGCGCTGCAGGGCAGCCTGGAATGCCGGGTGAGCAATGCGTTCTATTTCTGCTTTCGTGTATTCGCAATCGTCAGCCGCCCAGGTTTGGTCATCATTGCTTTTTTTGGCTCCGAAGTAAATGCCGCCCGTCAGCTCGCGGTAAATCACAAAATCCACATCTTCCAGCTGTTTCTTTTTGAGGGGCGAGAGGTGCTGCAGGGAGGGATATGTGGTGATGGGGCGGATGTTGGCAAAGAGCTGCAACGCCTTGCGCAGTTTCAGCAAACCCTGCTCGGGCCGCACTTTGGCGGCAGGGTCGTTGTCGTACTTCGGATGACCGATGGCGCCGAAAAGCACCGCATCGCTGTTCAGGCAGGCGGTGATGGTTTCCTCCGGCAGCGGTTCACCGGTCTGGTCGATGGCCACCGCCCCCATCAGGCAGTACTGATACACGAAGTGATGCCCGAAACGCTGGCCGATGGCATTGAGCACGTTCACGGCCTGCTGGGTTACCTCCGGACCAATTCCGTCGCCGGGAATAACCGTAAGGGTGTATGTTTTTCCGCCGGTGCGGACTGATTCGCCATTGTTCATAATCATTTATTAAGCAGTTTGCTGTTCAAATTTTTCAATCTCCGCACGCAGGCTGAGGAGGTAATCAATGTCATCGTACCCGTTCATCAGGCAGGTTTTCTTATAGGCGTTGATGTCAAACGATTCGGTTGCACCGGTGGCATCAATCCGGATGGTTTGCGCGGGCAGATCCACTGTTAAGGTAGCCGCTGCGGGCTGGCTGAAGATCTGCTCCAGAAAGGCTTCAGACACCGTTACCGGCAGCAGCCCGTTGTTGAGTGCGTTGTTGCGGAAGATATCGGCAAAGAAGCTCGACACCACCACGGTGAATCCGTAATCGGCAAGGGCCCAGGCAGCATGCTCGCGGGAGGAGCCGCATCCGAAGTTGCGGGCCGCCACCAGTATCTGTCCGCTGTACCGCGGCTGGTTGAGCACAAAATCAGCCCGGGGCCGTGATTCATCGTCATTTTCATAGCGCCAGTCGCGGAACAGGTTTTTGCCAAAGCCATCCCGGGTAGTGGCTTTCAGAAAGCGGGCCGGGATAATCTGGTCGGTATCCACATTCTCCACTTTCAGCGGTACAAAGGTGGACTGGAGGGTATGTATGGTTTTTTTTGCCATGATCAGTTATGCATTTCAGTGGGTTCAATTCAGGAGTTCGCGTACATCCGTCACCACGCCGGTTATGGCGGCGGCGGCGGCGGTAAGCGGACTGGCCAGCAGGGTGCGGGCGCCGGCGCCCTGGCGGCCTTCGAAGTTGCGGTTGGAGGTGGAGATACAGTATTTGCCGGCGGGGATCTTGTCTTCATTCATCCCCAGGCAGGCACTGCAGCCCGGCTGACGCAGCATGAAACCGGCCGCCTCAAAAACCTTGTCAATGCCTTCGGCACGGGCCTGCTGCTCCACCTGCTTGCTGCCGGGCACCACCCAAACCTCCACCCCATCAGCCTTCTTGCGCCCCTTCACCAAACCGGCCACCATGCGCAGGTCTTCAATGCGGGAGTTGGTACAGCTGCCGATGAAAACATAATCCACTTTCTGTCCCCGGATGGCCCTCCCCTCCTGCAATCCCATATAGGCGAGGGATTTGGCCAGGCCGGCACGGTCGTTTTCCGACACGCTGGCGGCATCGGGAATGTTTCCGCTAACGGGAATGCCCATCCCCGGATTGGTGCCGTAGGTAATCATCGGCTCAATATCAGCAGCATCAAAATGGTATTCCTGGTCAAAACGGGCATCCGCATCGCTGTACAGCGCTTTCCAGCTGGCCAGGCTGCGGTTCCAATCTGCTCCGGCCGGGGCATACTGCCTGCCGCGGATATACTCAAAAGTGGTTTCATCGGGGGCAATGAGGCCACAGCGGCCGCCCATCTCAATACTCATGTTGCAGATGGTCATGCGGGCCTCCATGCTCAGCGAACGGATGGCGCTGCCCGCAAACTCCACGGCGAAGCCGGTGGCGCCGCTGGCAGAAATTTTCGAGAGGATGTACAATACAATATCTTTCGACACCACGCCTTTCCTGAGCTGTCCCTCCACATTGATGCGCATCAGTTTCGGCTTGCTCTGCAGCAAACACTGGGTGGCCAGCACCATCTCCACTTCACTGGTACCGATTCCGAAAGCAATGCTGCCGAAAGCGCCATGGGTGGAAGTATGGCTGTCGCCGCATACAATGGTCATGCCCGGCTGGGTGATGCCCAGCTCCGGACCAATCACATGCACAATGCCCTGGAAGGGATGGCCGAGCCCGTACAGTTCGATGCCGTGCTCGGCGCAGTTTTTCACAAGGGCCTCCACCTGCTGGCGACTGAGGGCTTCGCGGATGGGCAGGTGCTGATCCAGGGTGGGTACATTGTGGTCGGCAGTGGCAATGGTTTGGGCCGGCCTGAATACTTTGATGCCCCGGCTGTTGAGTCCGTTGAAGGCCTGCGGAGAGGTAACCTCATGAATGAAATGCCGGTCGATGTAGAATACGGAAGGCCCGCCCTCAATCGTGCTCACGATATGCCTGTCCCAGATTTTCTCAAATAATGTTTTTCCCATATGGTATTATGATACGGTTTCGAGTTGTGCAGCCAGTTGCTGCAGATCGGCGTCTTCCACTTCCTTTTTGATATCGGCCAGGTGCAGAAAGCGTTCATAGAGTTCATCCACCTGGTTGCGGTCGAACTGGTAACCCAGGTTCTTAAACCGGTACGCGAGGGCGCTGCGGCCGCTGCGGGCGGTGAGCACAATCCTGGAGGTATCGGCGCCCACTTCTTCCGGTGCAATGATTTCATAGGTGCTGGCTTCTTTCAGGAAGCCATCCTGGTGAATGCCGGATGAATGGGAAAAAGCATTATCGCCCACGACAGCTTTGTTGGGCTGCACCACCATCCGCATGGTTTCAGAAACCAGTTTACTCATGGGCAGCAGCTGGCGCGGATCGATATCGGTGTAGAGGTTCAGCTCCGGATGTTTGCGGATCGTCATCACCACTTCTTCCAGCGAGGTGTTACCGGCTCTTTCGCCGATGCCGTTGATGGTGCATTCGATCTGGCGGGCGCCGGCAATTGCCCCGGCGATGGAATTGGCCGTGGCCAGGCCGAGGTCATTGTGACAGTGGCAGGAAAGGATGGCCCGGTCGATATTGGGCACATGGTTCATGAGATAGGCCATCTTCTCGGCATACTGATGCGGGAGGCAGAAACCGGTGGTATCGGGCACATTCACCACGGTGGCGCCGGCAGCAATCACCGCTTCAGTGAGCCGGGCCAGGAAGGCCAGGTCGGCCCGGCCGGCGTCTTCGGCATAAAACTCCACGTCGGGTACAAAGCGGCGGGCCAGCTTTACGGCCGCCACGGCACGCTCCAGGATCTCTTCGCGGGTTGAGTTGAATTTATGCCGGATATGGTTGTCGGAGGCCCCGATACCGGTATGGATCCGGGGCTTAACCGCCTTACGGAGGGCATCTGCCGCCACTTCAATATCCTTCTCCACCGCACGGGTGAGGCCGCAAACCGTTGCCCGGGTGATCACCGAAGCGATCTTTGAAACCGATTCAAAATCACCGGGGCTTGAGATGGGGAAGCCCGCTTCAATCACATCCACTCCCAGGGCCTCGAGCCGCAGCGCCAGCTTAACCTTTTCCTCTGTATTGAGCTTGCAGCCGGGCACCTGCTCTCCGTCGCGGAGGGTGGTGTCGAAAATATGTACTTTTTGTGCTGACATAGAAACCGCCATTTTTTAGCTTCGGGTTGTTTACATTTGTTGTGCCGGCTGCCCCGGAAGGAACCGTTCAAACCCCCTTCCTGCGAATTTAACCCGGAGCACCAAGCCCGGGCACCCAAAATCAGCCGCATTTTACGCCCCAAAAAGGCCCCTAAATACCCTGAAACCCTTTACTGTAAAGGATTTACAGTACCTCAAATTACGATGCCTAACCGGAGCACAGACAGCCTCTTTCAACTCATCAAAACGCTTGAAAAGGGAGAAAAGCGCCAGTTCAAGCTGTATGCCAACCGGCATGCATCCGGCGAAGGGCTGAAAACGGTGCAGCTCTTTGATGCCCTCGACAAAATGGAGCAGTACGACGAGTCCCAGCTCCTGCGCAAAAATCCCGGCATCAAAAAGCAGCAGCTCAGCAACCTGAAAGCCCAGCTCTACCGCCAGATCCTCAGCAGCCTGCGGCTGATTGATGAAAACAATATCGACATCACCCTTCGTGAACAAATGGACTTTGCCCGCCTGCTCTACAACAAAGGTCTTTACCTCCAGAGCCTGAAAGTGCTGGACCGGGTGAAGGAAATGGCGGAGCGTACCCACCAGCTCACCCACCTGCAGCAGGTGCTGTTCTTTGAAAAAAACATTGAGGCGCTGTTCATCACGCGGAGCATGAAGGACCGGGCCGACCAGCTGAGCGAGGAGGCCGACCAGGTAAACGAAAGCCTGGCCCGGGTTTCGCAGTTATCCAATCTCTCCCTGCAACTGTACAGCTGGTACATCAATCACGGCCACTGCCGTAACCGGGAGGAAGCAGCAGCGGTGAAGGCCTTCTTTGACGAACGCTTCCGGGTGAACCCGGCCCATTGCCGCAGTTTTTACGAAAAGCTTTTCCTCTACCAGAGTTACTGCTGGTATGCCTTTATCCGCCAGGACTTCCTGATGTACTACCGGTACACGCAGAAATGGGTAGACCTGTTTGACCAGGAACCGGCGATGCTGGCCGTGGAAACCGCCCATTACATCAAGGGCATGCACAACCTGATGGGCGCCCACTTCAATCTTTCCAATCATGTAAAACTGAAGGAAACACTGGAACAGTTTCACCGTTTCAGTGCCACGCCGCTGGTGCAGGAAAATGCCAACAACCGCGTGCAGTGCTTTGTGTACAGCACCATCTCCCTCTTTAACCGGCACTTCCTGGAAGGCAGTTTCACCGAGGGGCTGGAAGCCGTTCCGGCCATCGAACGCCAGCTCAAGGCCTACGAGATTTACCTCGACCGTCACCGGATCCTCGTTTTTTACTACAAAATAGCCTGCCTGTATTTCGGCAGCGGCAATTATGAAAAAGCCATCGACTACCTGAATAAAATCATCAACTGGAAGATGGACCTCCGCAGCGATCTGCAGTGTTACAGCCGGCTGCTGCACCTGATTGCCCACTACGAGCTCGGCAACGACCGCATCCTGGATCACCTCATCAAGTCGGTGTACCGATTCATGGCCCGGATGCAGCACCTCAGCACCGTGGAAGAAGAAATCTTCCGCTTTCTGCGGCGCTCATTTGCTGTAACGGTAAGGAATATCCGCCCGGAGCTGGAGAAACTGCTGCAAAAGCTCCGCAAACTGGAGCATAACCGTTTTGAAACCCGGGCCTTTGTTTACCTCGACATCATCTCCTGGCTGGAAAGCAAGCTGGACCATGTACCCGTGCAGGAAGTGATCCGCCGCAAATACCGGCGGGCGGCTTCCGGGGAAAAAAACAAGCCCACCCGAAAAAAATAATATGCGTTTGCTGTTGACCTCCCTGCTGCTGGCGAGCCAGCTCTTTGCGCAGCCCAGGCTGCACCTGATCGTGGGCACCTACACCGGCACCGGAAGTGAGGGCATTTATGTGTACCGCTTCAACCCCCGGGATGGCTCCACGCGCCTGCGCGGCACGGCGCCGGCCTCCAATCCTTCCTGGCTCTGTATGGGAACGGATGGCAAAACCCTGTACGCAGTGAATGAAGATGCGGATTCAACCGGCACCGGCGGCGGCGTCAGTGCCTTTCAATACCGGCCCGGAAAAGGAAAGCTCCGGCTCATCAACCGGCAGTCGAGTGCGGGTAATCATCCCTGTTATGTACAGGCGGCACCCGGCGGACGCTGGGTGGTGGCGGGCAATTACAGTACGGGCAGCATCGCGGTATTCCCGGTGGAAGCCGGCGGCGGCCTGGGTGCCGCCAGCCAGGTGATCCGTCACGAGGGCAAAAGCCTGCACCCCTCACGCCAGCAGGCGCCCCATGTGCACCAGACCCTGTTTACCCCCGACGGGCAGCTGCTGGCACCCGACCTCGGCCTCGACAAACTGATGGTTTACCGCTTCGACACGGCCACCGGCAGGCTGGAAGAAAACCGGAAGGCATCCCTCACCGTGAGCAGTGGGTCCGGGCCCCGGCATGCGGCGCTGCATCCCTCCGGAAACTGGGTATACCTCACGGAGGAACTGAGCGGCACGGTGGCGGCTTTCCGGCGTGATGCAGCAGGCCGGCTGAAACTGCTGCAGCGCATCAGTGCCGTACCGGAAGAATACCGGGGCTCCCTGAGCGGAGCCGATATCCACCTCTCCCCCGACGGCCGCTTCCTGTACAGCAGCAACCGCGGCGAGCTGAACAACATCGCCATCTTTGCGGTCGACAGCCTGCTGGGCATCCTGAAAACAGCCGGCGCGCAGCCTACGCTGGGCCTCAAACCCAGGAACTTCACGATCAGTCCGGACGGACGCTACCTGCTGGCCGCCAACCAGGACAGTGACAGCATTGTGATTTTTGAAAGAAATGCGGAGACGGGGCTACTCACAGATACGGGCAAACGCATCCGGGTATCCCGGCCGGCGTGCCTCATCTGGGCTGAATGATTCACTTCCGCAACGCAGCCGGGCGCGGCCGCAGCCGGCTTTTGTTGAACACCTTACGCTCCTGGGCCTTCCCCTTCCGCAGGTTTTTCTGTTCCGTTTCGGGGAGATGAATCACTTCCCTGCAGGCTTCACTGCAGCAGCCTTCATAAGCCGTTGCGCAGGCTTCGCACTGTATAAACAGCAGGTGGCAGGCCTGATTCCGGCAATTGGTGTGGGTATCGGCGGGTGCCCCGCACTGGTGACAACGGGCAATTACATCGGGCGTGATGCGTTCACCCAGGCGCTCATCAAATACAAAATTCTTGCCGATGAAGCGGCTGGGCAATCCGGCATCTTTCACCTGGCGGGCATACTGGATGATGCCGCCTTCCAGGTGATAAACATTTTTAAAACCATTGTGCAGCATCCATGCACTGGCTTTCTCACAGCGGATGCCGCCGGTGCAGTACATGATGATGTTCTTATCCTTTTGATCCTGCATCATCTCCACGGCCATCGGCAACTGCTCCCGGAAGGTATCGCTGGGGATTTCAATGGCTCCCTCAAAATGGCCCACCTCGTATTCATAGTGGTTACGCATATCAATCACCACGGTATCCTTCCCTTCCAGCATGCGGTTCATCTCGGCGGCATTGACATACCGGCCCTTGTTTTCCATGCTGAAAGCCGGATCGGTGATGCCGTCGGCCACGATTTTTTCCCGCACTTTGATCCGCAGCACCCAGAAGGATTTGCCATCGTCATCAACGGCGATATTCAGCCGGATGCCATTCAGGCCGGGGATGGCGTAGAGGGTGTTCCGCAGGTCCTCAAAATGATTTTCAGGAACGCTGATCTGGGCATTGATGCCCTCTTCAGCCACATAGATGCGTCCAAACACCCGCAGCCGGTTGAGCGAGAGGTATAGTTCGTCGCGGAACTGACGGGGATCCGGTACCGGGAAATACTGATAAAAAGAGATGGTGATGCGCCTGACCGTTTCTTCATGCAAGCGGCGGCGGAGTTCCTCGTTGGAAACCCGGTTGTGGAGTATTGCCATAATTTTTCAATTTGATCCCGTCTGGTACGGGAAATCAGCCATTCCGGCATTTAACTGCCGGGCGCGGATTGGATGCTTGCAGGGCAAACCAAATTGTGCGGTGCAAAGATAAGGAATCGCCGGGAGCTGTGCCGGCATCAGAAACCGAACGATACGGAGCCGTCACGGCGGTTGATGCTCATATTGCCGCCGATCAGTCCGCCAAAACCCAGGCGCAGCGCCTGCCCTGTGTAATTGCCCCGGTCGAAGCCCACCACCCAGTCGAGGCGGAAAATCTTGAGGATATTTTCCAGCCCGGCGAACAGCTCCACATGGTTGTTGCGGCTGTTCACATAGAAGGTATTGGTACCCGCCACCAGGTGCCAGTTCAGGGTACGGAATCCGGGCAGCTTGTTGGTGAGCAGGCCGTTGAAATGATGTTCCAGGTGGGCCTGCACAAAAAAGGGCTCGGTGTTGCTGAAGGCATAATAGCTCACCAGCTGGAAGCTGTTTACATAGTCGCTGGCGGCCACGGTCAGGTTGCCGTTGAAATGCTGGTAATCCTGCATGAACACCCGGCGGTTGTTGAGGAAGCCGCCCAGCACGAGGCGGTATTTGAGCAATCCGCCCAGGCGGAGGTTCAGGTCATCATACACTGAAAATTTCCATTTGTCAAAATCCGCGTCACTCCCGAAGAGGCCGCTGACGCCGCGGGTATAGTGGAGCGACAGCGTGGGGTAGCGGGAGCCGATGGGCACTTTGCGGTCGGGGAACTGGATGTAACGCTGGCCGGGCTTGAAGCTGAGGTCGAGGCTCAGGAGCAGGGCCTGGTGCGGACTGAACTGAGCCGGGAAGCGTTCAACCGGGTAATTGGGAGTGATGAAGATGCTGTCTTTCTTGAAAAAGGTAAACCGGGTGGTATTGTTGAGCGGGCGACGGTCTTCATACAAAGCGTTTACACTTATCCGTAAGCCGCTTTCAAAACGGCGGCTGTAGCCGGCACTGCCAAACCAGTTTTCATAAGTCTTCATCAGGTTGTCGCCGTAAAACAGGGTACTGATGGAATTGATCAGCGGGGTGATCGGGCTTTCGCGGTTGAACTGGGTTACCCGGCGGCCGCCGGCGAAGGTCCAGTTGATCCGGCGCAGCCTTCCCTGAGGCTCCACATCACGCGTGCGGAGGTTCAGTTCCAGCCAGCCGTTGAGATGGCGGTTGCTGAATCCGTAGCGCAGGTTGGGCTGGAGCGATACCTGGGTGCGGGCTGCGCGCAGGTATTTGCTGAAACTGGCTTCGGCGTTCAGCACCAGCCCTTCGGCGGGATTGTACTCCATATCGCGGATGAGGGGCCGCAGGGTCCAGGTACTGGATCCCCGGGTGGTATAATGTGTGCGGCGCACGCCTCCCCAGAAAAAATCGGTGAACCGGAGTTTTCCCTGGCGGGCGTTCAGCAGATCGGCCGAGAGCTGACTTTTGGCCGAATCCTTGTTCACATCCAGCAGGCTGTCTTTCACCACATAATCGCGGGCCTCCTCTCTTTCCAGCGGCACGGGGCGGGCCGTATCCCAGTATGCGCGGGGCCGTTTGTTCACCGCACTGTCGTAGCGGATGATCACCTGGTCGAAGTACCCTTTTTTAAACTGCGGCTGCAGGTTATAGCCGGAATATACCGAGAGAAAATTGCCGTAAGCATCGATCCCAAACTGGCTGAAAGTAAAATGAATCAGCTGGTTCTTGACGCGCCACACTTCATCATTCACCGGCACATGGAGCTGGGTGATGCGGAGGGTGTCGATGATCTCCAGTTGCGATTGTTTGCTCAGCACAAGGTCGAGGCTGTGGATGCGCCAGTCGTTTTCGGTGATGTTGATAACGCCTGAGAAAAGCGGTTCATAGCTGCGGCGGGGCGTAACCCGGATGCTGTTGACCTCCCTGCCGTTTTCCCAGAAACTGCCCAGGTAGCGGTAGCGGTAATAATGCAGGGCGTTATCGGCCACCGGCGACACAAAGCCCCGCGGGTTGAGCTTCTGGGTAAACAGGATTACATTGTTGTCGTACAGGTTGATGAAGGTGGGAAAGGTAAACCCGAACCCGTCGCTGCCGCTCACCCGGCTGCTGTTGATCTGCATTTTGATTTTATCCGGCTGCTGCACCGCCACATCGGCCATGGACTCCGACAGGTAAATGATGCCCGCCCCGGAGGTGTCGAGCCGGAGGTCGCGCCGGTCTTCTTCCGGAATCTTCTGCCCGAGGATCTTCCGCGGCAGGCGCCGCAGTTTGATCATATCCTTGGTATACAGCCCGCAGGTAAAGGCTTCCGCAGAACGGTTGTAACGGGACCTGCGGGCAATGGCTTCCCGCATGATGGCATAGGCAGGATCCTCACCCTGCTTCACCACCACCTCTTTCAGCTCCAGCTTCTGCTCCTGCAGGATAAAAATCAGTTCCTCATCATCCTTACCCACCGTTACCGTTTTTTCCTGGGCCGCGTAACCGATGTGCTGGCACACCACCGTATAGGTGCCGGGCTGTACATGCAGGACATAACGGGCACGGTTGTTCGCGCTGGCGCCCTGTGTGGTACCCTTGATGGTGAGGGAAGCGTAGGGAAGCGCATCCCCCCTGCCGTTGAACACCAGGCCATGAATCAGCTGTGCCGGCAGGCGGGATGCCAACAACACAAAGAAAAACACCAGTAAGGAAATGATCCGGGATTGAAACGCCATGCGGGTTGCTGCTGAATGAGGGTTGAAGCGGGATACTGCGGAACCGGCTCAGGGCCTGCGCACAAAACTGCCGGCGAGTGCCGCGAGGCCCCCCACCAGCGCACCAGTGCAGGCCGTGAGCAGGATCAGCATCATGGGCTGATCACTTTTCAGGATCAGCAGCGACACTTTGTGCGCCAGCACGTGACCGTTTTTCATGCTCAGGTATGCACTCAGTCCGCCCCAGAGCAGCAGCAATCCTATGAACCCGGCTGCAAAGGAAGGCAGGGGTTTCTGGGGCAGGGCCACGGCAGCCGCAAAGGCGGCGGGCGCAATGCTCCACCAGGGCAGAAAAAGGGAAAAGGCTGCACTGAGCAGGGCGGTCAGCACGACGGCAAAACTAAATTTGATCATACCGGGTAATATAAATTGATCGGTTAGGGCGCCGTGGCTTAGCCCCGGCTGAACCGCATGGTCCATTGAATGCGTTTGTCTTTTGCTTCTTCTTTCTTCATCACCCAGAGGCGGTAGTACCGGCCTTCTGCCCAGTCGCTCACAAAGTTATCATAGTAGCGGCTGCCGGGGTTCCCCTCCTGTCCGCCGGGATAGATGCCATAGGCTTCTGTTTCGGGGGTGAGGCTCACCACCATGCGCCAGCTGGGGCCATGGTTTTCCTTGGTGGCGTTGATGATGTGTGTACCCCCGCCAATGGGCAGGTTCAAGCGGCTGAAGGGTTCCAGCTTGGTGAGGTGATTGACCCGGGTGGCCTTGTAACGGGCCCAGGGCAGGCGACCCTCTGCCTCAATGCCCCTGAGCGTGGTACAGGCCGATTTGAATGCGGCGGTCACGATGGCCGGCAGGGTTTCCCGCTCCGGTGTTTCCACCTGGTCGATGAATTTATACGCTGAATCCCGTTTCAGGGCATCCACCAGCGTGCTTTCAAAAGGCCGCATCAGGGTATCCTTTGCGCCTTTGAACTCATCATCATAAACCTGGTGATACAGGCGGTTCCAGAACACGCTGAACACGGTGGCGCCTCTTTCGCCGGTATCATTGCGCAGGTTCCAGTTCTGCAGGAGGCTGAGGTAGGGCTGCTGACCGCTGTCGAGGCTGTCGGCCGGCAGGTTTTTCAGCAGCAGGGGCAGTATGGTTTCGGCAAAAACATTGTAATTATCCGTCTGCAGCCGCATCATATCCGCCGCGGTTACCTGCTGCATGGCGCTCAGCCGCCGGTTGATGATAAGGCCGCGGTAAACCGGGTAGTCGTAACCGAGATAATAGGAATAGGTGGAGTCGGCGGGATGCTGGTTGGCGCTGCTCACAAATCCCCGTTCCGGGTTGTACTGGTAAGGGGTTTCATCCATCGGGATAAAGCCCTGCCACATGAAGCTGCTGTCGGAGCCGGGCATCACAAAATCGCCCTGCCCCTTCCATTTGGCCGGCCAGTTGCCCTGGGTGCGCAGCGCAATGTCACCGTTCTTACAGGCAAATACAATGTTCTGCCCGGGCGTGCGGAGGTGAATGGCCGCGGCCTGGTAATCGGCGTAGTTGCGGGCACGGTCGAGCAGGTAAAACAATTTCAGTTCATTACTGGGGTCATGAGCCGTCCACCGCAGGGCCAGGTTGTTGTCGCGGGTGGAGAGACCGCCACTGAAACTGCGGTCGTACATCACCGGACCAAAAACCGTATAGGCCACTGAATCGGTCAGTTCCAGGCTGTCGCGCACCTTGATTTTCTCCACGCGGAAATCAGTGGCCTTCCAGGCATTGTTGAACCAGTATTCGCGGCGGCTTTCGTCTTTGAAGCGGATGCGGTAATAATCTTTCACATCCCGGCCGCCATTGGTAAACCCAAAGGCGCAGGAATCATTGAAGCCAATGATGATGGCCGGCGCGCCGGGGAAACTCACGCCATAGGCATTGAAGGCGGGTGTGCTGATCTGCATCTCAAACCAGAGAGAAGGCAGGTTGAGGCCCAGGTGCGGATCGTTGCAGAGGATGGGCGCGCCGCTCTGCGTACGCTGGCCACTCACGGCCCAGTTGTTGCTGCCGTTGTCGCGGTCGGGCTGCAATTGCTGCACGGCCAGCAGGTCCTGCTGGTTGAAGTACAGGGAATCGGCCAGTACCGGCGGATGCAGCTTTACAGACGGCGTGTCATAGAGGGTTCCGCGGGGGATGATGGGGTCGAGCGAATCCTGCCGTGACGGATAGAGGAGCCGGAAATCATCCGGGCTGAAGTAAGCCTTGGCGGCCGTCATCAGCAGATCATTATCATGCCCTGCCAGGTCGTACGACATGTACTTGAGGAAGAGCGCGGTTTTAAGATTGCTCCAGGGCTCGGGCCGGTAACCGATGAGTTTATATTCCAGGGGATAACGGCTGGGGCGCAGCGCGCTGATGTAGGCATTAACGCCCGCCGTATAGGCATCGCACATGGCCTTGGTGGCCGGGTCGGCTTCCATCTCTTTCAGCGACTGCTCGGCCGCATAGCCCATCCCCAGCCGGCGGAAAGTGCGGTCGTGCTGCAGGGCTGCGCTGCCGATGATCTCGCTGGCCCGGCCAGCCGCCGCATGCGTCTGCAGTTCCATCTGCCACAGGCGGAAGCGGGCATGCAGATAGCCCTGTACAAAGTAGGCATCGTTCTCCTGCTCGGCAAATACGTGGGGCACCAGGCGCTCATCAAAATACACCTCCACCCTGCCCTTCAGCTGCGGGAACTTCAGGTCGGCATTGTAGCCGGCTGCACTGTCTTCTGCATTCTGCCAGATTCCGTGCTGGGGACTCAGCAGCTGGCCCAGCGGGGCGGGCAGTACCGCACGGGTGTGCAGGAGGTAAACCAACGAGATGGTAAGGAGCGAAAACAGCAGCAATGGCAGGATTCTCATAACAGGAATTGTGAGCGTAAATTAAGCAAAAGCCCCGGCAGAAAACCAGCCCGAAGGTTTATTTTTGCGGCATGCCGACCGAAAGTACCGATGTCAAAAATATCCTGGGGCTGCAGCTGCCGACCGACCCCCGCTGGGTGAACCTGGCGGAGATGCAGCTGGAGGAAATTCTGACCGATCATGCCTATTGCGAACAGAAGGCTGCCACCACCTGCATCTCACTGATCCAGCGCTATCCCGACCGCACCGAGCTGGTGGAAGAGCTCTCCCCGATTGTGACCGAAGAATGGGGGCATTTCAGGATGGTACTCGCCGAACTGAAGAAAAGAAACCTCCGCCTCGGCAAACAACGCAGGGATGAATATGTGAACAAACTGCTGGAGTTCCAGAAGAAAGACGGCAGTGTGGAAGAGCGACTGCTCGACCGGCTGCTCACCATGGCCCTCATTGAAGCCCGGAGCTGCGAACGGTTCAAACGGCTGAGCGAGCACCTCGATGATGCCTACATGCGCAGGTTTTACCGGGTATTCATGGAAAGTGAAGCGGGGCATTATACCCTGTTCATCACCCTGGCTGAAAAATACCTGCCCCGGGAAAAAGTAAGGAACCGCTGGAAAGAATGGCTGGACTATGAGAAAGGCCTCATGCATGAGATGGCGCTTCGGGGCGACCGGATTCACTGATAGCTCCCGCTTCAGCTAAACAGAAAGGGTTCTGGACAAAACCGGGGAAAACACAGATGGGTTGAACGTTTCATTATAAACACAGTACAGTATTGCTCAGAATTTGTACGTATAACCCATCCGGATTACCTGTGTTTCAAAATAATCTGCAGTAATGTACGAGAAGCCATTTCCTTTAATATCCCTTTTGATCAGCATGGTATTGAACAGGTCGGTGGCATTGAAAAACAATTCGCCTTTGCCTTGCTGAATGAATTTTCTGCAGCCGAGGTCCAATGAAAATCTTTCTGCGATTTTACCCTGCGGTATGATGTCTGGCGCCAGGTAAACCGCAGTTAGCTGGACCTCAACCCTGCCGGGCAGGCGCAGGTTATTATTCAGTTTTATATTTCCGGAATAAGCTGTCTGCTCAGCTGCCGTAAAACTGTTCGGCACAGGATACTGGTTAAAAACAGTGAAAGCATTCAGCTGGTTATAATATACGTTGGAATTCAGACTGAAGGAATACCATTTGGCAAATCGCTGGTTGATCACGATTTCCAAACCTGTACTATGACTGTTCCCTGCATTCTGAAAGATCGCGTAAATCAGATTACTCCCCGGCACAATGCTGGATATTCTGGTAATGGCAGCCTGGCTGAATCTGTAATAACCGGCGCTGTAGAAACTACCGCCCTGCCAGTTTGTTTTATAACCCAATTCAAATGAATGGGTAAACTGGGGTCGTAACCCCGGATTGCCCACTTTAATAATTTCCGCATCATCGTATTTCGGAAAAATGCGGATATCCACTTCATTCGGCCTGTCTACCCGCCGGTTATAAAAAGCCGTTAACTTATTCCGGTCATTCATCTTATACGCCAGCCGGAAATTTGGAAACGGTTGTGTATAATGGTACCCGTCACTTTTATAGGTATTATGATCCGGGTTAACCTTATAGTCAATCTTTACATATTCCAGCCGCAGCCCAAGTTCAGCTTCCCATTTTTCATTTTCGAAAACATAATTTCCGTATAACGCGGGTATGGTTTCCCGGTACACAGCCCAACCGCCGGCGCCGCTATCCAGCACAGAATTCATGCCGGGTATGAAATTCATATTCGTGGGAATATCCCTGTACCGCAATTTCAGTCCGGTTTCCAGCCGCCCGAATCGCAGGGGCTTAACATAATCAAGATTGAAATCATATACCTTTTCATCTGACAGCAACTTAAAAGCGTCCGTTCCCGTGGAAAGCGGCAGGTAATTATCATAGAAATACTTTTCATCCTCCCGGTGAAATGTATAATTGAACCCTGCATTCAACAAATGCCCCGCTTCCCGGAACTTGTGCTGAAATGCGGCGGAAGCCATGAAGGTTGTTTTGAGTTCGTCCTCTAAAAACTGCCAGAGCCGGAGCCGTTTGGAGAGATCATTATTAAAAAATGGCTGATCGCC
>JAYRPG010000139.1:0-27842 GCA_041911275.1 Ferruginibacter sp.
GTAAACACCCCCCTCTTCTGACCATGAAACAACCTGTATACCTGCTGATGCTGCTGGCCCTGCTCAGCGCCTGCCACAACCAGCCCGCCAACCCCGAACCCCGCCAGGGTTTTGTGCTGAGCGACAAAATGCTGGCGGCCACCCGCACCGCCGAAGCCCGCCTGCAGCCCCTGAAAAATGAACTGAATTTTTACGGCAAAATCAGCGCCGACAACAACAAACTCATTGAAGTGTATCCTGTGGTAGGCGGCAACGTTACCCAGGTGTACGTGGAACTGGGCGATTACGTGAACAAAGGCCAGCTGCTGGCCACCATCCGCAGCACCGAAGTGGCGGGCTTTGAGAAAGACCTCGACGACGCAGAGAACGATGTGCTGGTGGCCCGCAACAACCTCAAAGTGGCCCAGGAACTGTTTGAAGGCAAACTCAACACCGAACGCGATGTGCTGGAAGCCCGGAGCAACCTCGACAAAGCACAGTCGCAGCTGAACCGCGTGCAGGAGACCTACCGCATCTACAGCATCCGTAAAGGGGCCATCTATGAAGTGCGCTCCCCCATCAACGGGTTCATCATCCAGAAAAACATCAACCAGGACATGCTGCTGCGCAGCGATAAAACCGACAACATTTTCGACATCGCCGAAATCAGCGATGTGTGGGCCATCGCCAATGTGAATGAAAGCGACATCAACCAGGTTAAACTGGGCATCGACGCCGATGTGCGCACCCTCAGCTATCCCGACAGTGTATTCCGCGGACGGGTGGACAAGATCTACAACATCATCGACCCTGAAACCAAAGCCATGAAAGTAAGGATCAGGCTCCGCAACGACCGCTTCCTGCTGAAACCCGAAATGCGGGCCACCATCCGACTTTCGTATACTGAAGACCGTGAGATGCTGGCCATCCCCGCCCGTGCCCTCATTTTCGACAAGAGCAAAACCTTCGTGATGGTGTTTCACGACCGCGCCAACATTGAAACCCGGCAGGTGGAAATGTACAGGCAGGTGGGCGACACCGCCTACCTCAGCGCCGGCCTGAAACCAGGCGAACAGGTAATGACGGCCAGCCAGCTGCTGGTGTATGACGCTTTAAACGACTGATCCATGAACAAACTGATCCGCAATATCATTGCCTTCTCGCTCCGCAACAAAGCCTTCGTGTTTTTTGCCACGGGCGTACTGGCCATCGCCGGCTTTGTGGCCTTCCGCAACATGCCCATCGAAGCCTTCCCGGATGTAACCAACACCCAGATCATCATCGTTACCGAATGGAACGGGCGCAGCGCCGAAGAGATTGAACGCTTCGTTACCACGCCCATCGAAATTGCGATGAACCCCGTGCAGAAGAAAACCAGCGTGCGGAGCATCACCATGTTCGGCCTCTCGGTGATCAAAATCATTTTTGACGATGATGCCGAAGATTTCTTTGCCCGCCAGCAGGTGAACAACCAGCTGCGCAACGTTTCCCTGCCCGAGGGGGTGGAGCCCGAGGTACAGCCCCCCTACGGCCCCACCGGCGAAATCTTCCGCTATGTGCTGAAAAGCCCCACCCGCGACACCCGCGAACTGCTCACCTGCCAGAACTGGATCATCGACCGCCAGTTGCGGGCCGTTCCCGGCGTGGCCGACCTGGTGGCTTTTGGCGGCCAGGAGAAAGTGTACGAGGTGAGCGTGGATCCCAACCGGCTCTCCAAATACGATGTTACCCCGCTGGAAGTGTATGAAGCCGTGAACCGCAGCAACCTCAATGTGGGCGGCGATGTGATCGAAAAAAACGGGCAGGCCTATGTGGTACGCGGCGTGGGCCTGCTGGGATCGGTGCAGGATATCGAAAACATCATCGTCCGCGAAATGGGCGGCAACCCCATCCTCGTGAAGAACCTGGCCGACGTGAAGGAAAGCGCCCTGCCACGGGTGGGCCAGGCCGGCCTGAACGACCAGGATGATATCGTGGAGGGCATCGTGGTGATGCGCAAGGGCGAAAACCCGCGTGAAGTGCTGACACGCGTGAAAGACAAGATTGCCGAACTCAATACCCGCATCCTGCCCAAAGACATCCGCATCGAAACCTTTTACGACCGCGATAACCTCATGAACTTCACCACGCATACCGTGATGCACAACGTGGTGGAGGGGATTGTGCTGGTTACCGTCATCGTGTTCCTGTTCATGGCCGACTGGCGCACCACCGTTACCGTATCCATCATCATCCCCCTCTCCCTGCTCTTTGCTTTCCTCTGCCTTAAACTGAAAGGCATGAGCGCCAACCTGCTTTCACTGGGAGCGGTAGACTTCGGCATCATCATCGACGGCGCCGTGGTGATGGTGGAAGGCATTTTTGTAGCGCTGGATCACCTGGCGCATGAAAGGGGCATGGACCGCTTCAACCGGCTGGCCAAGGGCAAGCTGATCAAACGCACAGGCGCCGAAATGGGCAAGGCCATCTTTTTCTCCAAGCTCATCATCATCACCGCCCTGCTGCCCATCTTCTCGTTTCAGAAAGTGGAGGGCAAAATGTTCTCGCCCCTCGCCTATACCCTCGGCTTCGCGTTGCTGGGCGCCCTGCTGTTCACCCTTACGCTGGTGCCGGTGCTCTGTCACCTCTTCCTGAACCGCAACGTGCGGGAAAAACACAATCCCTTTGTGCTGTTCTGGAGCCGGCTGGTGGAAAGGGGCTTCCGCTTTACATTCCGCTACCGCAAGAGCACGCTGGCCGCTGCGCTGGCGCTGATAGCCCTCACCTTCTTCTCGGCCCGCTTCCTGGGCACCGAATTCCTGCCCCAGCTGAATGAGGGCGCCCTGTGGGTGGAGGCCAAGTTCCCCATGAGCCAGAGCCTGCAGGAAACAGTAAAGATGACGGCCGTGCTGCGCCGCGAACTGCGGCAGTTTCCCGAAGTGAACGGCGTACTGTCGCAGGTGGGCCGCAGCAACGACGGCACCGACCCCAGCGGGTTTTACTATGTGCAGATGCAGGTGAACCTGAAACCCAAAGAGGAATGGAAACGGCGTGTTTCGATGGACGACCTGGTGCGGGAGATGGACGACTCGCTCAGCAAATACCAGGGTATCGGTTACAACTATTCGCAACCCATCATCGACAATGTGGCGGAAAGCGTGGCCGGCATCAACGCCTCCAACGCGGTGAAGATTTATGGCGACGACCTGGACAAACTGGACGAACTGGCCAACCAGGTGCTGCGGCAGATTGAAAAAGTGCCCGGCATCAAGGATGTAGGCATCCTGCGGAATGTGGGTCAGCCCGAAATCAGCGTGGTGCTTGACCGCGACCGTATGGCGGCTTATGGCGTTACCCTCGCCGACGCCCAGGCCGTGCTGGAGATGGCTTTCGGCGGCAAAACCGCCACCGAGAAATATGAGGGCGAGAAAAAATTTGACGTGCGGGTGCGTTACCAGCAAGAGTACCGCAAAAACGAGGAAGACATGGCCAACCTGAAAGTACCCACGGCCACCGGCGCCAAAATTCCCCTGAAAGAAATTGCTTCCATCCGGAAAATCACCGGACCGGCCTTCATTTACCGCGACAATACCCGCCGCTTCATCGGCGTGAAATTTTCGGTACGCGACCGCGACCTGGGCAGCACGATTGCCGAAGCGCAGCGCAACGTGGAGCAGCACCTGCAGCTGCCCGCGGGGTACAGCATTGGCTGGACGGGTGAGTTTGAGAACCAGGTACGGGCCACCCAGCGGCTGGCTCAGGTGGTGCCGCTGAGCATCATCGGCATTTTTGTGCTGCTGTTTGTGATGTTTGGCAACGTAAAGGATTCGCTGATCGTGCTGGCCAATGTGCCCTTTGCCATCATCGGCGGCATCCTGGCCCTCCACCTCACCGGCATCAATTTCGGCATCTCCGCCGGCGTGGGCTTCATCGCCCTCTTTGGCATCTGCGTGCAGAACGGGGTGATCCTGATCTCGGCCTTTCACCACAACATCCGCAAAGACCTGCCCCTGCCCACGGCCATCAGTGAAGCCGTGAAAGCCCGCACCCGGCCCGTGGTGATGACGGCCCTCATGGCCTCCATCGGCCTGCTGCCCGCAGCCATCAGCACCGGCATCGGCTCAGAATCGCAGAAACCGCTGGCCGTGGTGATCATCGGCGGACTGATCACTGCCACAGTGCTGACCCTCCTGGTATTTCCCATCATCTTCTGGATCTTCAACCGCACCCGGCATGAAGTGATTTAAAATAGTGTTGGTGGTGTTCGCCCGCTGTAGCTCCGGCTATGGCGGGCATTTTTTATGGCTTGAGCTGGTGCTTGAGGTTGCTGCGCATGTTCTCCATCGTCCACTCCACTTTCTGTTCAAAAGGATGCTGGCGCACGGCACAGTCGGTTTTGGTGCACACGGCACAGCTGAAATCCAGGCAGCCGTCGGAGTGCACAAAGAGTTCGATCGACTCGCCGAACTCGCGCCGCACCAGTTCCGTAAGGGCATCGATCTCCCGGTGCGCCTCATGCACGTTGAGGTACCAGGGCACCGTAAGGTGGCAATCCACATGCAGGGTGCTGCCATACTGGATGATGCGGAGGTTGTGCAGATCGATCCAGTTGGCCTGGCGGTTGGTGCTGAGCAGGGTCACCATCTTGCCGATCAGTTCCTCATCAGCCTCATCCATGATACCGGCAATGGATGTACGCACAATCCGGTAACCGGTGAAAATAATGAGAATGGCAAAAAAGATGGCCACGACACTGTCGAGCCAGCTGATGCCGGTGAAATAAATCAGCAATAAACCGGCGATGATGCCCAGCGTAGAATAGGTATCGGTTTGCAGATGCCTGCCCCCCGACACCAGGGCGAGGGAGTTGTTGCGCCGGCCGATGCGCACGCAGTAAGCACCGGTGATGTAGTTCACCACGGCCGTGGCCGCCACGAGATAGATCCCTTTGTCCAGCTGCCGGATGTCATGCGGGTAAAACAGGTTACTCACCGCTTCATAAATGATGATGAGGCCCGCCACCGAAATAAGGGTGCCCTCCACCGCCGCGGATATGAATTCGGCCTTGCCATGCCCGTAAGGATGATCCGCATCGCGGGGTTTGGCACTGACATACAGACTGTACACGCCGATCAGTCCGGCCAGCACATTCACCGTACTTTCCAGCGCATCCGTCAGAATGGCTACCGACGCGGTGAGGTACCAGGCGGTGAGTTTTACGATAAACAGGAGGATACCGATGAGCGTTACCACCTGCTGGAGACGGAGATTCTGCTTTGCTTTGGCCACTGGCTGCGTTTTGGAGAAGACAAAGGTAGGGGGCGGGAGGATGCGGTGAGAGAGGTTTAGGAGGTTTAGGGTTGAGGGTTTAGAGGGTGGTTTGCCGGTGGAGCCAGGCCCGCAGCATTTACATGCCGGCACTGGCGATCCGGCTTTATCCGGGATCTGCATGAACATTCCCCAATTCTCCCTATATTAGGGTTTTCCCACCCTTTGCAGGCGATCCCCCTTACAACCGAATTAAAAAGCAAGACTGCTGATGAGACATTTACTGGCTGCGGCATTATGCCTGCTTACCGCTTTGGGCGCGGAAGCGCAAACCTTTACCTGGACGGGCCATGAGCCGGTGCGGGATTTTCAGACAGACACCATCCGGATTGATGTGAGCGGCCTGCCGGCCATGATTGACCATGATTTCGGGCTCGCGGGCGTGTGCTTCAGCATCAACCACACGTATAAGTCCAACCTGGTGATTTCCCTCATCTCGCCCGACGGGCACCAGGTAACCCTGGTGGAAGGCCAGGGCGGCGGCAGCGACAACTTCGTGAACACCTGCGTGGGCATGGACGGGGTTCCGTTTGCCCTGGGTGCGCCCCCCTTCTCCGGTAACTTTCTGCCGGTGGGCGATGTGAGCAGCCTCAACAACGGACAAAACCCCAACGGCAGCTGGCTGTTCCTGGTTCACGACCTGAACAGTCCGGATACCGGCGCCGTGCTCTCCGCCAGCCTCAGTTTTACCAGCAACCCGCCGGGTTCACACGGGGTGGGCATGGGCAGCAATGAAGGACCGGCCGGACCGTTTTACAAATCCGGCCTGCAATGCCCCGGCGGCACCTCGGGCTGTGATCTGCTGCCCGACATGACCTCATCCTACCAGGAAATTCAGACTGGCTGGCGCGAGACACCGGGCCTGCTCTATGTTTCCAATGCCACACCCAATATCGGCTGGGGGCCGCTGGAGATTTATGCCACCGACTCCTGTTTCTGCAATGGCGTGCCCTCGCCCTGCAATGTGCCCTGCCCCAACGGCGCCGAACTGCAGCACCTCATCCGCCAGCGCATCTACCGCAAACTGCCGGGCACCGACAGCCTCGGCTACTTCGATCTCAACGCCGGGGCCATGACCTTTCATCCCGCTCATAACCACCTGCATGTAGACAACTGGGCGGATTATACCCTGCGGGTGGCCACCAGCGACCCCAACCCCCGCAACTGGCCCATTGTGGGTACCAGCGTGAAACAGAGCTACTGCCTGGTGAACCTGGGCAGCTGTTCGGGCAGCCCCGGCAAATGCCGCGACAACAACGGCAATACGATACTAACGGTACCGAATAACGGATTTGGCTTTTATACCGGCTGCGGGCTTAACCAGGGCATCTACCCCGGCTACCTGGATGTGTACAGCCAGTCGCTGAACCAACCCATTGCGCTCGACAATGTGTGCAACGGCAACTACTACCTCGTGTCCATCACCGACCCGCTGAACATCTTCCTCGAAAGCGATGAAACCAACAACGTGGTGGCGGTGCCCATCACCCTCACCCAGCAGCACCAGGCGCCGGTGATTTATGCCAACGGCTCAGCCCAGCTCTGCCCCGGCGACAGCATCGTGCTCACCGCCGGCATTGCGTCCAACTACCGCTGGTCTACAGGCGACACCAGCAATGCCATCATCGTACGCAGTCCGGGTACCTATACGGTATCCACCAGTTGCGGCACACAGGTGAGCACCTCCGCGCCGTTTACCGTAACCGCGCTCGATCCCCAGGCAAAGCCTGCCGTTTCCATCACGCTTACCGGCGGCACCAACCCCGCCTGTCCGGGCAGCCTGCTCACGTTTAAGGCTACCCCCACTTACGGCGGACTTTCGCCCGCCTACCAGTGGAAGCTCAACGGCGTTAATGCGGGCACCAATTCGGCCAACTTCAGCATGCCGGTAAATGCGCAGGCCCGCATAAGCTGCGTGATGACCTCCTCCGTGAGCTGCCTCAGCGCAATACCCGCGCCATCCGATACGATTACCATTGAGGTGAATCCGGTGGACAGCTTCACCGCCCTCATCACCCAGACGAAGGGCCACAATCCTTTCTGCGACGGCGATACCCTCATCTTTGCTGCAACGGCCCGTGGCGGCGTGAATGCCGTGTACGACTGGAAGCTGAACGGGGTGAGCACCGGCATCGTATCGCCCACCTTCATCAGCAGCCAGCTGACCCATGGCCAGGAAATCAGTTGTGCCATCACCGCCACAGCGGGCTGCGGCAGCTCGGCCACCGTAGGCACCGGCAACTTGCTGAGCCAGCCGGGAACCGTGGTGGGTTCGGCCTACCCCAGCTTCTATGGCAATGGCCGCCAGCAATACCTGATCCGGGCCGCCGAACTGCAGGCAGCCGGTCTCTCCGCAGGCAACCTGAACGAAATTGCCTTCATCACCGGCGCCACCACCGGCGACCCGGCTACCCTCAACGGGTACACGATTAAACTGGCCCAGGTGCCCAACCAGGTAATGACCACCGCCATGCTGAATCCGGCATTCAGCACCGTATTTGGCCCCGTGAACTATGCCCCCACCCTCAACAGCATCAACCGCCATGCCTTCAGCAGTCCCTTTACCTGGGACGGCACTTCTTCCCTGCTGGTCGACATCTGCTTCTCCAACCAGGTGGTGGGCCGGGCCAGCTACCCCACCTATAATGCCCCCGCAGGTTTTAATGCCACCACCTATTACCGCGCCGATGGCGCCAGCGGAGCCGGCGCCTGCAGCATGAATACCGGCCTCGTGTCCACCACCCGCCCGGTGATGCTGCTGGCCAACAGCAGCCCAAAACTCAACCGGAGCAATGTGATCACCGCCGAACGCATTGAACCCCTGTACCGGTTTACCGGCAACGGCAACTGGGATAACCCGGCCAACTGGGTGAACGGCCACGTGCCGCCGCTCCACCTGCTACACTGCTCCGAGATCATCATCGATCCCGTGGCCGGAGGCGAATGCCTGCTGAATGTGAACCAGCTGATTGTGCCCGGCGCCAAAATCACCGTGGCGCCCGGCAAGAGCTTCCGGATACCCGGTTCGCTGGAGATCATCCGCTGATCGCCTGTTTTTGGCGGCCAGCCGCTTGAAATGGCGCATCCCTTCGTACATTTGCCGCCTGAAAAAAGCGGCCACCCGGCCCCGCAACACCGCATGGAACTGAGTAAAAATTTTCTGCCCGCCGAAACCGACGAACGCTGGTACCGGCATTGCCTCGACAAAGGCTATTTCAACAGCCAGCCCGATGACCGCGAACCGTATACGGTGGTGATACCGCCCCCGAATGTTACGGGTGTGCTGCACATGGGGCACTGCCTCAACAATACCATCCAGGACATCCTCGTGCGCCGCGCCCGCATGCAGGGTAAAAACGCCTGCTGGGTACCCGGCACCGACCATGCCAGCATCGCCACCGAAGCCAAAGTGGTGGCCATGCTCCGCGAAAGGGGTATCGCCAAATCCTCCCTGAGCCGCGATGAGTTTCTGCAGTATGCCTGGGAATGGAAAGAGAAATACGGCGGCATCATCCTCCAGCAGCTCAAAAAACTGGGCTGCAGCCTCGACTGGAACCGGGTGAACTTCACCATGGATGAGGATTATTACCGCAGCGTGATCGGCGTGTTCACCGACCTGTACAAAAAAGGCTATATCTACCGCGGCAAGCGGATGATCAACTGGGATACCAAAGCCAAAACGGCCCTGAGCGATGAAGAGGTAATCCGCAAACAAACCCAGCAAAAACTCTATCACCTCCGCTATGCCATCGACGGCAGCGACGAATCCATTGTGATTGCCACCGTGCGCCCCGAAACCATCATGGGCGACACCGCCATCTGCGTGCACCCGGATGACGAGCGCTATCAACACCTGCACGGCAAATATGCCCGGGTGCCCCTGATCAACCGGCGCATCCCCATCATTACGGATGAATATGTAGCGATGGACTTCGGCACCGGCGCCCTGAAGGTGACGCCCGCCCATGACCTGAACGATTACCAGCTGGGACAAAAACACGGACTGGAAGTGGTGGACGTGCTGAATGATGACGGCACCCTCTCGGAAGCCGCGCAGATTTTTGTGGGTGAAGACCGCTTTGCCGCCCGGAAAAAAATTGTGCCGGAACTGGAAGCCGCCGGCCACCTGGTAAAAACGGAAGACTACAGCAGTGAAGTGGGCTACAGCGAACGCACCGATACCGTGGTGGAGCCCCGCCTGAGCCTGCAATGGTGGGTAAGCATGCAGAAAATCAGCGAACCGGCCCTGAAGGCCGTGATGGATGATGAGATCCGCTTCCACCCCGCCAAGTTCAAAAACCTGTACCGGCACTGGATGGAAAATGTGAAGGACTGGTGCATCAGCCGCCAGCTCTGGTGGGGACACCGCATCCCGGCCTGGTACGATGAACAGGGCAATTTTGTGGTGGCTGCCACCGCGGAAGAGGCCCTGGCCGAATACGAAAAACAGTTCGGCACCCGTCCGGCAGGCCAGCCCCTGAAGCAGGATGAAGACTGCCTCGATACCTGGTTCTCCTCCTGGCTCTGGCCCTTTGAAGTGTTCAAAGGGTACAGCAACCCCGGCAACCCCGAAGCCCGCTACTACTACCCCACCCAAACCCTGGTTACCGCTCCGGAGATCATCTTCTTCTGGGTGGCCCGGATGATCATCGCCGGTTACGAGTACATGGGGCAGAAGCCCTTCAGCGATGTGTACTTCACCGGCATTGTACGGGATAAACTGGGCCGCAAGATGAGCAAGAGCCTGGGCAACTCGCCCGATCTCCTCCAACTGATTGATGATTATGGCGCCGACGCCGTACGCTTCGGCATCCTGATTGCCTCCCCTGCCGGCAACGACCTGCTGTTCGACGACAGCAGCCTGGAACAGGGCAAACATTTCAACAACAAACTCTGGAATGCCCTGAAGCTGGTGAAGATGTGGGAAGGGAAGCAGGGAACAGGGAACGGAGAACAGGGAACGGAGAACAGGGAACAGGGAACGGAGAACGAAACGTTCCACTCCGCCTTTGCAGTGAACTGGTTTGGCCAGCGGCTGCAGCAGGTGCGGGCCGAAGTGGATGAGCTGATGCAGCAGTTCAGGCTGAGCGAGGCGTTGAAAACGCTGTACTCGCTCATCTGGGATGATTTCTGCAGCTGGTACCTCGAATGGGTGAAGCCTGGTTTTGAACAGCCCATCGATGCGGGTGTTTACCAGAAAACGGTTGCCTACTTTGAACAGCTGATGCAGCTGCTGCACCCCTTCATGCCTTTTATCACCGAAGAAATTTACCATGCTTTAAGGCCGCAGGAGAAAGACCTTTGTGTAACGCAATATGCTCCCGCTGCCGCTCCGGATGCCGCTTTACTTGCCCAGGGTGAGCTGCTGAAAAAAGTGATCACGCAGCTGCGCGATGCCCGCAACAAAAACCAGCTGAAACCGAAGGAAGCGGTTACCCTGCACATTGAAACCCAGGAAGTGAACGCCTATATGGCCATCTGCGATATCCTTTCCCGCCAGGTTAACGCAAAAGAGATATTCTTTACTGCGGCGCCCATCAATGGCACCATCGTTGTGGCCGTGGAAAAAGATAAGTTTTACATGGCCGCGGAAAAAGCGCTGGACCAGACGGCACTCAAAGCCGATCTGCTGAAAGACCTGGCCCACCAGCAGCAGTTCCTGCAGTCGGTGATGAAAAAACTGGGCAACGAAAAATTTGTGCAGAACGCCAAACCCGAAGTCATTGCCCTGGAACAGAAGAAAAAAGCCGATGCGGAAGCCCGCATCCGCAACATTGAGGAAAGCCTGGCTGCACTGGGCTAAACCGGGTACCGATCCTTGCTACAAGACAGCCGCCGGAGCAGATCCGGCGGCTTTTTTATGGCGTGCTGTGATTTTACCAGCCCCGCGGGTATCCCCTTTTTCCCGTTGGGATCCATTTTTTCCCCGTTCGGTAAGAATCGTTTTCCCCCCCCGCGCGCAGGATTGCATTTTGCAGCCCTCTTTAAACGTCAAACAAACAGTCATGAAAAAACAATTACACTTCTTTTGGTGCACGGCTTTGCTCTGTGCCAGCCTCCTCAGCCAGGCCCAGCAGTGGGAGCGCACCATCGGGCCCACCGGATCCTGGATCTGGAACATTCTGCCCGCCGGCAATGCCCTCTTTGCAGGCACCAGCCAGGGACTTTTCAAAAGCACCGACCAGGGCATCACCTGGAATATCGACAGCAGCGGGGTACCCGTGAAATTGCCCATCCGCGGCCTGGCGAAAAAAGGGCAGATCCTGCTGGCCGGCACCCACCAGGGTATCTACCGGAGCACCAACGGCGGGGCTTCATGGTCGATCACCAACTTCCTGGGCATCTGCTACGGTCTGGTGGCCAATGACCAGGTATTCCTGATGCAGGATTATGATGGCTACACCTATACCAGCAGCGATGGCAACAGCTGGCAGGCATGTGAATACAGCGGCAACCGGATCGGCAGGAACGGCAATACCCTCTACATTGCCAATGGCATCCGGCTGATGCGCTCGGTTGACAATGGCAGCAGCTGGACGCAGGTGTACAGCCAGCAGGGTGGCTACAACTGCATCGGCGGTGATGGCCAGGTACTGCTGGTGAGCGCCGTGCAAGGCGGCTACCTGCGGAGCACCAACGATGGCGCCAGCTTTACGGCCATCAGCAGCGGCTTACCCCCCACCGGGGCCACCGGTATGATCAATACCTCCGCCTTCCACTTCAGGGGGGATACCATTTTTGCCGGTTTGTATGCCAACCCGCATGAAATCTACCTTTCCACCGATAACGGCCTCAACTGGCGTAAGCACAGCACTGCCGGCATCAAAGTGCCCGCCACCTGTTTCTACGAAGCCGACGGGTACATGCTGGCCGGCGCCACTTCCGGAATGTTCAGGAGCACCGACCGCGGCGCCACCTGGGTTTTCAACCCCAACCAGGGCATCAACAACACAACGGTAAAGGATATGCACATCCGGGGGAATGACTGGTTCTTTGCCACCGGCTCTTCCAGTGAATTCGGCACCTCGCACAGCTTTTACCATTCCGGCGACGGCGCCCGAACCTACAGTATCCCCGACCCGCTGGCCTTCAGCAACAGCAGCAACAGTAAACTCATCACCGGTATTGACTCCGTGCTGCTGCTGTTCAACAACTTCACCCTTTTCAGAAGCACCAATTCCGGGGCCAGCTGGTCAACCGTGCTCAACGCGGATTTCAGTCCTACCTGCTTCTTTGTGAACGGCACCCGGATTTTTGCAGGCACGTACTTTAACGGGTTATGGATCAGTGATGACCTGGGGCTCAACTGGACAAGGGTGTTGCCCTCCACGGTTTCAGTAAACGGCATCACCCGGCTGAATGGCACCTTGTACATCTCCACCAACGGATCGGTACGCAAAAGCACCGATGGCGGCCTCACCTGGTCAGTATCGGGCACCGGCATCCCCGGAACGAATACCGTTTTATCGGTGGCCGCCAACAACCAGTACCTCTTTGCCACGGCGTTGTCGGCTGCATACAGTGATATCTACCGGTCGGCCGACCAGGGCAATACCTGGCAGAAAATTTCCGCCGCCCTGCCCTCAGGCCGCTACCAGGCCATGGCCGTGCGCAACGACACCATCGTGGTGGGCACCGATGAACCCGGCGTGGATTTCATCAACACCCACCTGTACCGGAGCACCGACCTGGGCAATACCTGGCAACGCTTCAACGCGGGGATGTATGTAAAATCCGACATCACTTTCCTGAAATTTGCCGGCGATGTTTTACTGGCGGGAACCGAATCGGCCGGACTCTGGAAAATGAACCTGAACATTGTACTGCCCGTGAAACTGCTGAAGTTTGAAGCCAACCCGCAACCCAACCGGGAAGTGCTGCTGCGCTGGAGCACCACCGGGGAAACCGGCTTCAGTCATTTTGAAGTGGAGAGCAGTGTGAACGGCACGGCTTTCACCCGGTTGGGCACGGTAGCTGCCGGGGACGGACCCTATACATTCCGGCACCAGGCCCGGGTAAGCGGCCTCCTCTATTTCCGCCTGCGCATGGTTGACCGCGACGGCCGCAGCAGCTATTCGCCGGTAAAAACCATCCGGGTAACCGCAGAAAACCCGGTGCGGGTGTTCCCGAATCCGGCGCACGGACAGGTAACGATCCAGGCCCGGGAGCTCAGCAGCTGGCAGCTGGCCGATGTATCCGGCAAAATCTGGCGACAGCAGAAGCGCGCCTCCCTGGGTGAACAATCCCTGAACCTGCAGGGGATCCCGGCCGGACTTTACCTGCTGACCCTCACGGATGCCGCAGGAACGGTGCATACCGAAAAGTTACTGGTACAATAAGGAAAGGCTCCGGTCATCCATATTTGAGTGCTCATTTTCAATGATTTGAAAATGAGCACTTTTGTTAAAGGCCCCGCCGGCATACTAAAAGATTGTTACATTCGTTGTACCAAAAAGGCCCCCATGTACAAAAGCTTTACCCTCCTGCTTTGCTGCCTCAGCTTCGCTTCTTTTGCCCAGGTGAAACCGGAGAAAAAACCGGCCGGTTATGTGCCGGTGAATAAATTCAAACCCCCGGTGGTCAGCACCAGCCTGGCGAAATTTTCAGGGAAAGAGGTACGGGTGAATGCCGAAACCGGTAAACAGCTCATCAGCCTGCCCCTGCGCATCACCGATGCCAAGGGCAATATTTATGCCCTCTCCTCCTACCAGTTTGCCTACAAACGTTTGGGTGTAAAGGAAAATGAAGAAACGGGAGAAACCAGCCCCGCCACCGATTACCGGGCCGATCGTTTTACCAGCACCCCGCTCCCCGATTTATGGATCAATAACATCAGCGAACAACTCCACAAAGGCGAGGAACTCTGGTTCTTTGATGTGATTGCCAAAGACCCGCAGGGCCGCCTCTTTTTTGCACCGGATCTGAAGATTGTGGTGGAGTGAACGCAGCAGCCCTGATTGCATGACCGACTGTATTCCTCTTCCGCAGTAACCCCTTCAACAGGCCAGTGATCACTGAAGCCTCAGGCATTAATATATAACTTGACGTAAATCATCCTGTTTTTTCGCCGCGCCGAAACAGTACCGTGTAAATTAGCAGTAGCTATTTGAGCTGATTTGCATGCCTACATCACCTTCAGCCAAAACCCGGGTTTGGGCGCATATTTACCGGCTGGTGTTCCCCTACAGGCGGAAACTGGCCTTGGTATTTTTCATCAGTTTGCTCTCTACCGGCATCACCCTGCTGGAACCGCTGATTTACCGGGAAGCGGTGAATGACATCGCCGGTTTGTTCATCAACCAGGCCAACCGTGAAAATGCAGGCATCGCAGCGGAAGAAGAAGACGATGCCCCGCTGGTTACGCGCTTCGAAAACTGGATGGGACAGCATCCCGCCGTCTCCAGCGACAGTTTCACCACCTTCACTTACGACACCATTCATGTTCAGAAAGACACCACTGTGCTGAAGAAAGTGAAACACCGGCATGGCAAAGGCATGTCGCTGGTGCGGGAAAAGAAAAAAATCACGGAAACCAAAGTGGTGAAAGAGCCGCATACGCGTACCCGCGTGGCAGCCCGTACACCGGCCCAGGCCTTCAATACCCTGATGTGGGCGGTGATCCTGCTTTTCGCCATCAACATCCTGGGGCTTATGTTCTGGTGGATCGGCGATAACCTGCATGTGCGGCTGGCTTCCAGTATTGAAAGAGGATTCATCCTTCGCACCTTCGGACATGTATTGCGGTTACCGCTTTCCTTTTTTGCCAAACGCTCTTCAGCGGCGCTGCACAAACAGATTGACCAGTCAGAAGAGATATCCGGAACCGTTACCTATTTCACGAAGGATATCTTCCCGGAACTGGTGAGCCTGACCGGCATCCTGATCATCATGTTCTGGCAAAACGCGGTGCTGGCCTTGCTCGCATTATCGGTGGTGCCCTTCTACCTCTATCTCACCGTTCGTTCAACCCGAAAACTGGAAATGACCTTATCCGGTTACTACGAAAAATGGGAAGAGGTGTCGGCCCGCATGCAGGATGCGCTCAGCGGCATCAAAACCGTAAAATTATCGGGGGCAGAGGAAAGGGAAGTGCAGCGGCTGGATCAACAGACCAGCGCTGCCTACCGGGATTACATGAAGCGTTCCTTCCTTTCCAACAAATACATTTTCTGGCAGGTATTGCTGACGCACCTCGCTTCCGCCATGGTGCTGAGCTATGGCGGATACCTTGCCCTTCACCGGCAGCTTACACCCGGAGATGTGGTGATGTTTGTGGCGTACCTGGATATGCTGTATGACCCCATCGATAACCTGGCAGAAATATGGGCCGACATCCAGCAGAACATCACCTCGGTGGCAAGGGCTTTCCGGCTGCTGGATACAGATGCCCCGGTTAAAAAAGGCGGTGATTTTGCCATCACCCGGGGAAGGGTGCAGTTCCAGTCGGTGCGGTTTGGGTACAAAGACGGTGAGGAGGTACTGCATGAACTGAGTTTTACCGCCGAACCCGGCATGGTAACCGCCATTGTTGGGCCCTCCGGAGCCGGCAAAACCACCACAGTAGACCTCCTGCTCAAGTTATATGAACCGCAGGCAGGCCAGATCCTGATCGATGACCAGCCCCTGTCGTCAATAGATGAATCCGTCCTGCGCCGTCAGATCGGGATGGTCAGCGCTGATGGCGCCATCTTCAGGGGCTCGCTGTACGATAATATACGGTACAAAAGACCGGATGCCACCGATGCAGCAGTGGAAGCCGCAGCTGTGGCGGCAGGCCTCACCCCTACTTTGCAAAGGCTGAGTGAAGGGCTCGCAACCATTGTGGGTGAAAGTGGCATCGGATTGTCTGTGGGTGAACGGCAACGGGTACAGATAGCCCGAGTAATCATCGATGAACCCCGCATCCTGGTGCTGGATGAAGCCACGGCAAACCTGGATTAT
The DNA here is from genome assembly GCA_041911275.1 of Ferruginibacter sp. Taxonomy (GTDB): domain Bacteria; phylum Bacteroidota; class Bacteroidia; order Chitinophagales; family Chitinophagaceae; genus Ferruginibacter. Next base: position 16,228 of record JAYRPG010000139.1, read on the forward strand.
GCTACCGAAACGGAAATCAGGCAGACCCTCTCCCTCCTGCGCAGGAAGAGCACCATCCTGCTGATTGCCCACCGGTTTTCCATGGTGCAGGACGCCGACTATGTGCTGGTGCTGCAGGAAGGCAGGGTGATGGAGGAAGGCACCCCGGATGCCCTGATACAGCAGCAGGGATGGTTCGCCGCCTTTGCGCGCAGCGCCCGGAAACCGGAAGAGGATGCCGAAGAAGCGGAAGCGGAAGAAACGCCTGCATCTACAGAGGAGGCAATTGAAGAAGAGGAGGAATGGCAGGAGGAGGAATTGGAAGAGGAGGAGGAATCCGGGGAGTTGGAGTCGGATGAAGATGAAGACGAGGACGAGGACGAGGATGAGGATGAAAGCGGGAATACCCAGGCTTCCTGAAAGCCTTCCGCATCGCTGACGGGCAGCAACCCATTAAAAATAAGGCACCATGAAACTGATCCGATTTTTCCGCAAAAACATCTGGCCATTCCTGGCCGGGTTAGGCAGTGCCCTGGTAATGATCCTGGCATTTTTCATTCCCAGCCTGCAGGATCAGTATGACCGGTACCTCTCCCGTTCGGTGATCAGCAGGTATGAACACCTGGGCAATGAATTTTTCAGCGAAGAGAAATATGATATGGCTGAACAGGCCTACCAGAAAGCTTTTGAACTGAGTGAAAGCAGGCGACTGGATCTGGAAATCAAAAGGCTGAAAGCCAAAATCAACCGCATCTACATGAACCCCCGCTGGGGTGCCCCGCCACCGGAAGACCTTCAGGCCATCGATTTTCAATATGTACTCCATTTTCAGCGGGATGAAGAGCCGCTGAAGGAACGGGTTGCTACCCTGAACAGTTATGGCATCTTTCTGGTGGCCACCCATAAAACCAGGGAAGCCGAAGAAACTTTCGGAGAAGCCATCCGGATCGACAGTACCGATGCGACCAGCTATGTTAACCTGGGAAATCTGTATGACCAGCGGGGGCTAAAGGAAAAAGCTGAGATGAATTACCTGAAAGCACTGCAGCTCGACAGTATGAATGCAAGGGCTGCTTACAACCTGGGGCTGTTTTATGCCGAACGCGGAGACAGCAGCCGGGCAAGAATGAGGCTGGAAAAAGCCCATCAGATTGACCCGGATGACAGTGACATCAGCCGGCAGCTCCGGCTCCTGCAGCCCTGATGTCCCGTTCCGGGCAGGGAGCGGATACCCGGAAAGGCATGGCAGGTAATCCTTCATGAACGGCACATGCGTTACCTGAGGGCCTGGAAGAATGGAAACGGCAAAATGATTATTTTCATAGACCATCCGGTTTAACCAGACAATTAACCAGTACTGAATAATAAAGCTCAGGTGTCCAATAAAACTTCACAACACATTTTAGGATCAGCCACCAACCTGCTCGGATTTTGCCTGATTATCCTGAGCTCCATTCATATTGCCGAAAAAAATAAAAATACTTATGCAGACGAGTTCGTTTCTATCGTAGCCTTAATGCTCACCGTTTCCTGCATCCTGTCCTTTGTTTCGATCAAAACCAATAACCCCCGGAAAGCAGTTTCACTTGAAAAATATGCGGATTCGCTTTTTTTGCTGGCTTTGTTTGGGATTTTTGCCATCATCCTGGGGTTGGTATTCCAGTTCTGGACCTGACCACCGCCGGAGCGATGATTCCCAAGATTCAATACGTTGCTTTAGGGCAAGGGTTTAAAGTTTAAGGTCTAAGGTTTAAAGTTTAAGGTTGAGGGTTTAAGAAATGTTTAGGGAGGTTTAGGGTTTAGGGAGGTTTAGGGTTTAGGGAATCGGGCAACCGGACTCACCCCTCGACCATAACCCTGAGCATTGCGCATTGAACATTAAATATTGAAAATTATTCATATTTCGTTCCCCGTTCCCTGTTCACCATTCCTTGTTCCCTCTTCCCCATTCCCTGTTCATCATTCCTTGTTCCCTGTTCCCCGTTCCCTGTTCCCTCTCCTCACATCCTGAGTTGTTCCGGCCGCCGTTCCTCCGGCGCCTTGATGAAATCCTTCGGATACTGCCGGAAATAACGCCACAGGATCCCTAAAAATTCAGGATACTCACGCAAACGTATACCCCGGCTTTTCACGGCCACATAAAAGGCAAGGCCGAAGCTCACGGCAAAATTGAGGAAGCCGATGCCCAGGATTCCGAAGATCGTGTACAGAAATACGCCGGCGGATACCTGGTGATCCAGCCCGAAGAAACCAATGGAGGCATTGGCGGCCGAGATGGTGATGTGACGGATGTCGAAGGGCAGGCCCAGTGCCCGGCCGAAGAAAGCGGCCATCCCCAGGAAAAAACCCAGGGCAATATTGCCTGCCAGGGAACCGAGGTGGTGCTCGATGTAATGAATGATCTTGTAGCGCCGTTTCTCACTGAAACTGTATTTGAAGGTGGTGGAATTCCGCAGCCGCTCCCCGATTTTTCCATATACCAGGTAATTCTCCACATACCCCGCAATCAGTCCGCTCGCGAACAGGAAGAACCCGGTAAAACAGGCATAGAGCCAGGCCAGGCTGTGAAAGGGCTGCTGATCGGTGAGCAGTTTTTGCGCCGCGGCTCCTTCGGCGATCCTGGTGCCGGTGACGGAAAAGAAGAGCCAGGCCAGCAGGTAAGTGAGCGGGAACACCACCAGTAGGTTTCCCGCAAAAGAAGCCAGCTGGGTTCGGCTCACTTTGCCGATGGTGATGGCCAGGTTGCGCAGGTCGGGGCGGTCAACGTGTTTATTGGCGTCAAACGAACTGGCCACATTATTGGCGGTATAGGCCGGCTGCTTGGTGGCCAGCGTGGAGCCGGTATCCTGGATGAGGATAAAGCCCAGCGAGTAGTTGGTGCTGTACAGAAAGCCCTGCCAGAACGGAGGCAGGCTCATCTTGCCCAGCAGGTTTTTAATGATGCCGATGAAAGAAATGATGACTCCGCCGCCGGCGGCGCTGCGGAACATGCGCCAGAACTCCCGGCGGGTGGTGGTGATGAATTTCTCCCCGGTGCGGCCCCCGTGTTCTGCAATCTGGTAGGCCAGGTAGCCCGTGTTATCACTGAGGAATTCGCCCAGCGAGTTTTTCCGGTTCTCGTTGCGCACCACCGTAGTGAAGTACTGCACAAACCGCTCCGTATTGAAGCGGTTATCCGCATCCAGCACATCCAGGATGATGAACATCCGGTTGATCTGCTGCTGCAGCCGGCTGAGGATATAGGTCTGGGCCAGACTGGTACCATGCTGCAAACGCTGCTCCCGGATCCACTGGATACTCTGGTTGCAGTTGTGCAGCGCCTCCCCGATGTTGGCCAGCAGCAGGCGCTGCTTCTCCGATACGGGCTGGGACGGCCCCATCGCCACCAGTTCATTCACCAGCCGGTTCTGCTCCAGGAAGGGGAAAACCGCATCATCAAAATGCTCGTAGCGCTGGGTGATCTCTTTTTCGAGCCCCAGCGTGGTGATGCGGTAACTGAGGATCTGCAGGGATTGCTGCAGCTGACCGATCAGTGCGGGCTCTGTAAGGTTGATCTGGATACCGAGCTGTTCAAAGAACTGCTTCCAGAGCGCGGGGTTGATGCCTTCCACCCAGCGGTAATCGCTGCGACGGAAGAAGATTTTATTGATAACGTACAGAAAATTGCCCGGCGTCTGCAGTTCGGGCAGCAGTTTGTGCTTGAGCTTGCCGGTGAGTTCCTGCACGAAGCCACGGCTGCTCACGATGCCGCTTTCGGTGAGCGCCGGTACGATATGGGTGTGCAGGAACAAACTGAGCAGGGCCCTTCGCAGGGAAAACAGGGTGCTGCGGTCCTGCCCCATCTGGTACAGCAGGGCCTGAAATTTCAGTTCCGCCTCCGCGGTATTATCGGGGGATGCGGGCCTGATTTTCCGGATCAGTTCGGTGAGGTATTCCAGGCTGCGGTTGGGCGCATGCAGGGGCAGCACGATGGCCTGGCTCTTTTCGGGAGCAGGCAGGGCTGATTTCTTTTTTTTGATTTTGCGCAGCATGCCGGATGGTGGGAAGCGGATCCCCGCGGCCATATGACAATAATTATGCCCGAAATGTTGCATTCCGGCGGGTTTTCGGGAGGGATCAACCCTTCCAACCAGGCGCAGTCTGTTCCTGGAGGGGCCCGTTGGCCATCCCGGCGCCAGCCACGGTAATCCGCATTGGAGGCGGAAAAAGGGCGGTCACAGACCGCCACTCATCAAAAATTGGCGGGGCGTGTAAACCACTGGAGCGCGGTATGGTTATTGATGTTAAATTTGCCTTATGCTTTCTGTGATGTCCATCAACCCGAACATACAACAGCAACCTGAACACGCAACCGATGTGCTGGCCGAAGAACGCTGCTGGCTGGTGGTGTGGAACGACGAGGTCAACACTTTTGACTGGGTGATCCAGGCCCTGGTGGAGATCTGCGGACATACCCACGAACAGGCCGAACAGTGCGCCATCATCATCGACAGCAAAGGCAAGTATGCCGTAAAACAGGGCGATTATGATACCCTGAAGCCCATGTGCGATGCCATCACCGAACGGGGCATCGGCGCTACCATTGAAATAACGGCCCTTTGAGGGCCGGCTGCCCGCTCCGCCATGCCCCTGCAGCCCTCCCATATTTTTCCGCCGGTAACGGCCGCCCGGGCAGACGGCCTGCTGGCCGTAGGCGGCAACCTGCAACCCGACACCCTGCTCGAAGCCTACCGGCAGGGTATCTTTCCCTGGTTCAATGAGGGTGATCCTCCCCTCTGGTGGAGTCCCGATCCCCGCTGTGTATTGTTTCCCGGCAATTTGAAAATCAGTCACAGTATGCGCACCGTACTGCGCAGCAACCGTTTCCGGTTCAGCACCAATGAAGCTTTTACCGCCGTGATGGAAGGATGCCGCACCACCGTGAGGCGCGGCCAGGAAGGCACCTGGATCAGTGAGGCTATCGTTGAGGCCTACACGCATTTACACACCCTGGGCCATGCCCGCAGCGCGGAAGCCTGGCTGGGTGATGAACTGGCCGGCGGACTCTATGGCGTGCAGATCGGGCGGGTATTCTTCGGGGAGAGCATGTTCAGCCGGGCGACCAATGCCAGCAAGTTTGCCTTCATCCGCCTGGTACAGCAACTGGAGGCAGAAGGCGTACAACTGATCGACTGCCAGCAGCATACCGCTCACCTGGAAAGTCTGGGCGCCACCCTGATCCCCCGCGCGGCCTTCATCGGCCTGCTGGCCCAGTATGGCTGAATCCTCCCCTCCGCCTATTTCCCGAATTTCTGTTTGAGAGCCGTGAGGGCATCCTGCATGCTGCCGGCCGGCCGGTTTCCGGGCTGTGGCTGATGACGGCGTGGCACAGATTTCCCCGTTCTCACGGGCGGCTCCTGCGCCTGTTTGATGGAGAGGGCAATGCGTTTGCGCACCGTATCCACTTCCACCACTTTAACGGTTACCTGCTGACTGAGCTTGAGCACTTCTGCGGGATCGGCGATGTACCGGTGTGCAATCTCACTCACATGCACCAGGCCATCCTGCTTCACCCCGATATCCACAAAGGCGCCGAAGCGGGTGAGATTCGTCACCACCCCCGGCACCACCATCCCCGGTTGTACGTCGTCGATGCTGTAAATGGCGGCAAACTCCACGGCACGGGCTTCTGCCCGCGGATCGAGGCCCGGCTTTTTCAGTTCACTGAGGATATCCCTGATCGTGAGTTCACCGATGGACGCCCCGGCATAGCGGGCCGGTTCGATCTGCTTCAACAGGGTTTCGTTGCCGATCACCGTTTCGAGGGGCACCCCCAGGTCGCTCACCATCTGCTGCACCACCGGGTAGGCCTCGGGATGTACGGCGCTGTTATCGAGCAGTTCATCCCCCTCCCGGATGCGCAGGAAGCCGGCACACTGCTCAAAGGCCTTCTCGCCCAGCCGCGGCACCTCCAGCAGCTGGCGCCGGTTGCGGAACCGGCCGATCTGGTTCCGGTACTGAACTATATTGGCCGCCAGGGTGGAGCCGATGCCGCTCACATAACTGAGCAGGTGCTTGCTGGCGGTGTTGAGGTTCACGCCCACACTGTTCACACAGCTCACCACCGTGGTATCCAGTTTTTCCTTGAGCCGTACCGGGTTAACATCATGCTGGTACTGCCCCACCCCGATGCTGCGGGGATCAATCTTTACCAGCTCCGCGAGCGGATCCATCAGGCGGCGGCCGATGCTCACGGCGCCGCGTACGGTCACATCCTGGTCGGGAAATTCCTCGCGGGCGGTGGCAGAGGCAGAATACACCGATGCCCCGTCTTCATTCACCATAAATACCGGCAGGCCCGTGGACAGTTCTTTGATGAACTGTTCGGTTTCCCGGCCCGCAGTGCCGTCGCCGATGGCAAAGGCCTGGATGGCGAAACGCTGCAGCAGCTGCCTAACCTTCTCCGCCTCGGCCGGGCGGCGGTTGTTTTCGTGCGGAAACAGCAGGTCGGTATGCAGCAGGTTACCCTGTTCATCCAGGCATACCAGTTTGCAGCCGGTGCGGTAGCCGGGGTCAATCGCCAGGATGCGCTTGCTGCCCAGCGGTGCACTCAGCAGCAGCTGGCGCAGGTTCTCCGCAAATACCTGGATGGCTTCCTCATCAGCGCGGGCCTTGAGGGCCGTGCGCAATTCAGTTTCCAGGCCGGGTTGCAGCAGGCGGCGGTAGGCATCGCGGCAGGCCCGCTGCAGCTGGGCGGCAGCCGGACTCATGCCCCGGATAACCGCTTTTTCAATCAGCTCCAGGGCCGGCGCCTCCTCGGGCTCAATGGCGATGCGCAGACAGCCCTCCATAAAACCGCGCAGCACGGCCAGTGCCCGGTGCGAAGGGATGCTGGCTACCGGTTCCGCATATTCGAAATAATCGCGGTATTTCTGGGCTTCGTCTTTTTTATCTTCCACCACCCTGGCCACCAGCCGGGCTTCGGTTTCAAACAGTTTGCGGAGGCGGGCACGCAGGGCAGCATCTTCATTCAGCTGTTCGGCAATGATGTCGCGGGCGCCCTGCAGGGCTGCGGCAGCATCGGCTACCTGCTCTGTGATATAAGCGGTGGCCAGTTGTTCCGGATCGGCATCCGTTTGCGCCAGCAGGGCCTGGGCCAGGGGTTCAAGGCCCTGTTCGCGGGCCGTTTGGGCGCGGGTTTTCCGCTTGGGCTTATAGGGCAGGTACAGGTCTTCCAGTTCGGCGAGGGTGCCGGCCCGGCGGATCTGCTCCTGCAGGCCCTCGGTGAGCTTGCCCTGTTCGCTGATGGTTTTTTCGATAAAGGCCCGGCGCTCCTCCAGTTCCTTCAGTCTAGCTGCTTCTTCCCGGATCTGCTGGATCTGCACTTCATCCAGTGCGCCGGTCCGGTCTTTCCGGTAACGGGCAATAAAGGGGATGGTGGCGCCTTCGGCCAGCAGTTGCAAAACGGCTTCCACCTGGGCAGGCCTGAGCCGGTACGTTTGGGCAATGAGCGATACGGGTGATATCATGATTCAATTTTTCGGGCGGCGAAGATAATGCGGGGAAGGGGGAAATGGGGAGAAAGGTTTGGGGAGGTTTAGGGTTTAGGGAGGTTTAGGGTTTAGGTAAGTTTAGGAAGGTTTAGGAATGGGTAAACGTACTCAGTCATTTCATCCGGGCTTCTGGCCCTGAGCATTGAAAATTGAACACGGCATTGAATATTGAAAATTACTTCATGCTGAGTTCCCCGTTCCCCATTCCTTGTTCCCCGTTCCTTGTTCCCTGTTCCCTGTTCTCCGTTCCCCATTCCCCATTCCCTGTTCTCACCGGTCATCGCTCCGCCAGGTCGCGGCGTTTCTCCGGATGCCGGGCCAGGAAAGCGTAGATGCTGTTGCGGATGGTATCATTATCGGCATAAGGCTGCAGAAAAGTGCGGATCTGCTCCAGGTGCAGCACGGGCGTACCGGCCGGGAGATAGCCCATCCCCCAGAAACTCCCCCGCTCCATCAGCAGGCAGAGCTGTTCATCCCGGTTACGGCCCTCGTCGATCACCGCAAAAGTGGGCAGCTGCGATGCCAGGGTTTCCAGGGCCTGCCGCAGCCGGCTGTTGTAGTGCTCCGGGGGATCCAGTTGTGCATACTCCTCCGCGGAAAGCGGCTTCCGGTTCAGCGAACAGAGTTTTTCATGCAGCCTGAATTCATCCGCCATCTTACGCACCATTACCTGTCCCTCATGCAGCAGGTTGAAGCGGTACAGGCAGGGCAGGTGTTTTTTCCGCCGGTCGATGGCCAGGCGCTGGTACCCCCGGCCGTCTTCGAACAGGTACAAACCATACTGCGGCTGCGGTTGCTTCTGGCTGATGTTATAGGGTGGCCAGAGGCGGCGGATCTCCGCGCTTTCCAGCACAATGGCCTCCAGTTCACTGGCGCACTCCGCAAAATCCACCCGGGCGATCTGCCGCAGCAGGATCTGCCGCCGGCGGCCGGGTTCGTTGTGGGTGAAATGGCTGCTCACCCGCCGCCGCAGGTTCAGGGCCTTGCCCACGTACAGAATTTTTCCGCGCTGATCCCGGAAATAATACACCCCGGGCGCCGCCGGGAGCCGCCGGATATCAGCGGGATCCAGCTGCATGGGCAGCCATTGCTCGCCGGAGGTTTTCTTCAGCATCTCCTGCACCACCTGCAGGCCCTTGCCGGCCAGGCACTGTTCAAAAAGCGCCACCGTGGCCCGCGCATCGCCCCCGGCCCGGTGACGCCCCTCAATGCGGATCTCAAGGCTGCGGCAGAGGTTACCCAGACTGTAAGAAGGGAGCCCCGGAAATATTTTCCGGCTCAGCCGCACCGTACAAAGCTTTTTGCTGCTGAGGCTGTAGCCCGCGGCCTGCAGGTGATGCTTCACAAACGAATAATCAAAATTCACATTATGCGCCACAAATACGGCGTCGCGCAACAGCTCATGCAAAGTGCCGGCCACCTCCTCAAAACGCGGCGCCTCCGCCACCATCGCGTCATCAATGCCCGTGAGCGCCTGGATGTAGCGGGGAATGGACAAGCCCGGATTGATCAGGGTTTCAAACTGCCTCACCACCCGCTGCCCGTCGTGCAGGAATACGGCAATCTCCGTGATGCCGTTGGCCGCCGCATATCCCCCGGTGGTTTCAATATCTACAATGGCATACATCGGGTGAAGATACAAATGCTAAATGATTTAGTAAAATAATAACAACACTTTTGCCGGGGCAGGCTTCCTGGCTGATTTTCAGACAGCCCCGTTTACTTTTCCGTCAATTTACGGGCGCCCCGCCAAACTCTGTACCTTTGCCCCTTCATGAAAACGAAGACTATACACAAGGACAAGGTCAACATCATTACCCTGGGCTGCAGCAAGAACCTGGTAGACAGTGAGGTGCTGAGCGGACAGCTATCGGCCAACGATATTGACGTGGTGCATGAAAGCCGGAAGAAAGACCACAACATCGTGATTGTAAACACCTGCGGCTTCATCGAAAAAGCCAAGGAAGAAAGCATCCATACCATTCTGCAGCAGGTGGAACTGAAGAAGCGGGGCAAACTCGACAAAGTATACGTTACCGGCTGCCTGAGCGAACGTTACAAAAACAACCTGGAAGCCGAGATCCCCGAAGTGGACGCTTTTTTCGGCACCATGGAACTGCCCCTGATCCTCAAAAAATTTGATGCCGATTATAAAGCCGAACTGCTGGGCGAGCGGCTGCTGAGCACCCCGCAGCATTATGCATACATGAAAATCAGCGAAGGCTGTAACCGCACCTGCGCCTTCTGTGCCATCCCGCTGATGCGCGGACAGCATGTAAGCCGACCCATCGAATCACTGGTGGATGAAGCCAAACGCCTGGTTGACCGCGGCGTGAAGGAAGTGATGCTGATTGCGCAGGAACTCACCTACTACGGCCTGGATATCTACAAAAAAAGAGAACTCCCCAACCTCCTGCACGCGCTGGCCGATGTGCCCGGCCTGGAATGGATCCGGCTGCATTATGCCTATCCCTCCAAATTTCCGCTGGACATCATCGATGCCATCAAAGAACGGCCCAATATCTGCAACTACCTGGATATGCCCCTGCAGCATGCGGCCAATGCCATGCTGCAGCGCATGAAAAGACAGATCACCCGCGAAGAGATGGAAGACCTGATCGGCGACATCCGTTACCGGCTCCCGGAAATCTGCATCCGCACCACCCTCATCGCGGGCTTTCCCGGCGAAACCCGGGAGGATGTGGAAGAACTGAAAACCTTCCTGCAAAAAATGCGGTTCGACCGGGTTGGCACCTTCACCTACAGCCACGAAGAGGGCACCAGCGCCTACCACCTGGAGGATGATGTGCCCGCAGAAGAAAAAGAAGCCCGCGCACAGGAGATCATGGAAGTGCAGCAGGAAATCAGCCTGGAGAAAAACCAGGCCAAACTGGGTAAAACCTTTAAGGTAATCATCGATAAAAAAGAAGCCGGCCGTTACCTGGGCCGCACGGAATTCGACAGCGTGGAAGTGGATAATGAAGTGATCGTGCACAGCACCCGGCGCCTGCAGCCCGGCGATTTTGTCAACGTAAAAATCACCAAAGCCTTCGACTACGACCTGGAAGGCGAAGTGGTGGGAAATGAAGGCTGAGGCCAACGAAACAGATCCGGAACTTTTCCCCCGCATTCCTTTCCCTGATCTGCGGGCAAATGGCGAACCCGGCGAGCGCATCAGGCCGGTCGTTCAGAGAACGTCAGGCCTGCCCGGGGTAGCCCCTGAAATCCGCTGCTCAGCGCAGCACCCTCCGGCTTTCTTTTTCGCCGGCGGCATTGCTGAATAGAACCGTATAGATTCCCCTGCCCCACCCCTGCCATGGCAGCCAGAACTGGCTGATGCCGGCAGGCAGCGGATGACTGGCCTGGTATACCCGCTTACCCGTGATGTCCAGCACCTGGATCAGCAGGGGCTGCGGAAACCTCGACTGCAGCAACACCGGCGCCGCACCGGGGGGATTGGGAAAGGACAGCACCTGAAAGGTAGAAGCGAGGGCCGGCGGATAAACCGCACAGCCGCCGGTATTGGGCAGGTTGGCATCCAGCCAGCGCAGGCGGGCAGCAAGCCAGTTTTTCAGCAGACTGATTTCTTCCGGATAACTCCGGGCAATGGGCGCCGGATTGGGCCATACATACTGCCCCAGCACCGGCCAGCGGCTGAAATGACGCTGCCGGGCCTCTGCAGTCAGCGCCGCCACCGAATCAACGAACCGGTACAGGCGGGCTTCACTGAACACGGAAGCGCGGAGCAGCTGCCAGCGGCAGCGCAGCTCATTGGCAAAGGCGGTATCGTTCCACAACCGGCCCCACCAGAAGGGCACCTGCCAGGCGTCGGCGGCACAAACCGAATTGAACTGCCAGGCCCAGCCCTCCGGATCGCTGCCCCGGCAGTAATCGGCATTCCGGAATGCCAGATCATAATCCCATACCGGCCCGGCTTTCAGCAAACCGCCGGCGGACTGACGGTCTTTGTGAAAATAACTGCTCAGGCGGTAACCATCCACATTCCGGCTCAGCTCATTCACGAGCAGGTAATCGATGAAACTAACGGGATCGGCAAAACGCCGCCAGCCCAGCTGCGGATGCTGAAAATCCCTGCTACTCAAA
>JAYRPG010000140.1:0-27340 GCA_041911275.1 Ferruginibacter sp.
CAAAAATTTTCGGCACCATCCGCCCGCCCACCACTTCGTGCCCGTGGAATGTCCAGCCATGCCCCTCCTCAAACTTCTTGGTTGCCGGCTTGGCAATATCATGCAGCACCGCCGCCCAGCGGATCCAGAGATCCTCCGTTTGCCGGCTAACGTTGTCGACTACCTGCAGGGTATGATAGAAATTGTCTTTATGGCCATACCCGTCGATGTATTCTGCACCGGCCAGGTCTACCATCTGCGGAAAAATAATTTTCAGCAGTCCGCTTTTATACAGCAGGTCGAAGCCCACGGAAGGCTTTGCCGTGAGCAGGATTTTATTGAGTTCATCCGCAATCCGTTCCCCGCTCACGATTTTGATGCGCTGCGCATGTTCGCGGATGGCGGCAAAGGCCCCGGGATCCAGGCTGAAGCCCAGTTGTGCTGCAAACCGGATCCCGCGCATCATGCGGAGGGGATCATCGCTGAACGTTTTCTCCGGTTCCAGCGGGGTACGCAGCAAACCCTGCTTCAGATCTTCGCGGCCTTTGAAGGGGTCGACCAGCCGGCCGAAATCCCCGGGGTTGAGACTGATGGCCAGGGCATTGATGGTGAAATCGCGCCGGTTCTGGTCATCCTCCAGCGTACCCGGCTCCACCTCCGGTTTGCGGCTGTGCTGGCGGTAACTTTCCTTGCGAGCGCCCACAAATTCGATCTCAAAATCATCGGCCTTGATCTGGGCCGTTCCGAAATTTTTAAAGAAATGTACCTCTGGACGGGGACGAAAATAGGCCGCAGCCCTTTCAGCCAGGGCAATGCCGCTGCCGGTGCACACGATATCAATATCCTTGGTGGGCCGGCCAATCAGTTTATCCCGCACAAATCCCCCGATCAGGTAACAGGGCAGCCCCAGATCGGCAGCCGCCCGGCTGATCTTCTGCAATACCTCCAGTTCCTTTTCCGTGCAGGGAATTTCCATGGCGGCAAAAATACAGGGATAGGGCAAGAATGAAGCATTTCAGCCATACGAATTCCGCAGCCCATGATCAACGGACAAGTTAAACAGGCAGGGTTAAGCGAAAGGGCTATGCAGGAATACCGGCAGGCAGGGGCCCGCGCTGCAGGATTGAGCAGCTGGAGAGGATGTTTAAAAATTCAGAAAGGTTCAGGAAAGGGCAACCGGGTGCTGCCCTTTCATCCATGGGCCCGGTGCCGCAAAGGCATCACCGCAATTCCGGCATTATCCTTGCCCTTTCTATCCCTACGGTCTGAAAACTGCACAAAACCATGCAGGTATGACAGATTGACTTTACCTTTAAAAACCATGAAGAAGAATTTATACCTGCAGGGTGGCGAAGAAGAAATGGAGTTCATGCCGATTATTCCCCTGAACGAAGACAATGGAGACGATAGTGATCTGACGGCCATTTCCGGCGATCTGCCCCTGTTACCACTCCGCAACACCGTGCTGTTCCCGGGCGTGGTACTGCCCATCACCGTGGGGCGCGACAAGAGCATCAAGGCGGTAAATGATGTTTACCGGGGTGACAAATTGATCGGGGTGATTGCACAAAAAGACAGCAGCATCGAAGAACCGGCTGTAGGCGACCTGGAAAATACCGGCACGGTAGCCAAGATTGCCAAACTCATTAAAATGCCGGATGGCGGCACCACCATCATCATCCAGGGGCGCAAGCGCTTCCGCATCGAGGAAATCACCACCGAAGATCCCTATTTCAAAGCCCGCATCCGGCTTTTAGAAGATGAAACCCTGACCAACGACCCGGATTTCGGCGCCATGGTGAGCAGCATCAAAGACCTGGCCTCCCAGATCATCCAGCTCTCTCCCAACCTGCCCAGCGAGGCCGGCATCATCCTCAAAAATATCGAGAATCCGGCTTTCCTGATTCACTTTGTGGGCAGCAACCTCAGCAGTGAACTCAAAGACAAACAACAGCTGCTGGAAACCGATCACATCAAGGCCCGCGCCGAACTGCTGCTGCAACTGCTGCACACCGAACTGCAGTACACCGAACTCAAAAACAAGGTCACCAACAAAACCCGGGCTGAACTCGACAAACAGCAGCGGGAATACTTCCTGCAGCAGCAGCTCAAGGCCATCAAGGAGGAACTGGGCGGCGACAACCAGGCCGAGCTGCGCGACATGCTGAAGAAAGCCGAAAGCAAAAAATGGCCGGCCGCAGCCAAAGAAATGTTTGCCAAGGGCATCGAAAAGCTGGAACGCATGCACCCCAGCACACCGGATTACTCCGTGGTGTACAATCACCTCGACCTCATGCTCGATCTGCCCTGGCAGGAATACACGGAAGATTCCTACGACCTGAAGAAGGCGCGGAAAATCCTGGACCAGGATCATTACGGCATGGATAAGATCAAAGAACGCATCCTGGAATACCTGGCCGTACTGAAGCTGAAGGGCGATATGAAAAGTCCGATCCTCTGCTTTGTAGGCCCCCCCGGCATCGGCAAAACCAGCCTGGGCAAAAGCATCGCCCATGCCATCTCCCGGAAGTATGTGCGGGTAAGCCTTGGCGGATTGCATGATGAGAGTGAAATCAGGGGCCACCGCAAAACCTATATCGGCGCCATGCCCGGCCGCATCATCCAGTCGATCCGGAAAGTGAAAAGCAGCAACCCGGTGATGATCCTCGATGAAATCGACAAAATCGGAGCCGACCACCGGGGCGATCCCTCTTCCGCCATGCTCGAAGTGCTGGACCCGGAACAGAACAACAGTTTTTACGACAATTACCTCGAGCTGGAATACGACCTGAGCAAGGTACTGTTCATTGCCACGGCCAACGACATCAACCACATCCAGCCTGCCCTCCGCGACCGCCTCGAAATCATCGACCTGAGCGGCTATGCGGTGGAGGAAAAAATTGAAATCGCCAAACGCCACCTCCTGCCCAAGCAGCAGGAAGCCCATGGTTTGGCCGGACAAAAAATCAAGATATCCGATAAACTGCTGGAAAAACTGATCGAGGATTATACCCGGGAAAGCGGGGTGCGTGACCTGGACCGGCAACTGGCGGCCATCATGCGCAACCTGGCCAAACAGCTGGCGGTGAAAAACAAACTGAAACCCACCCTCACCCAGCCCGACCTGGAGAAAATTCTTGGCAAACCCCGTTTCAACAATGACCTGTACAAGGCCGCCAATATGCCGGGGGTGGCGGTGGGCCTGGCCTGGACCTATGTGGGCGGCGATATCCTGTTCATCGAAACCGCCCTCAGCGAGGGCAAGGGTGAGCTGAAAATGACCGGCAACCTGGGGAATGTGATGAAAGAGAGCGCCGCCACGGCCTACACCTGGCTGCAGGCGAATGCTAAAAAATATGATATCGACCCCGATCTCTTTAACCGCAAAAATGTACACATCCATATCCCTGAGGGAGCTGTTCCCAAAGACGGGCCCAGTGCCGGCATCACGCTCACCACGGCCCTGGCCAGCGCTTTCAGCAACCGGCGCGTGCGGCCCTACCTGGCGATGACCGGCGAAATCACCCTGCGGGGGCAGGTGCTGCCCGTGGGCGGCATCAAGGAAAAAGTGCTGGCCGCCAAACGGGCCGGATTAAAAGAAGTGATCATGT
Organism: Ferruginibacter sp.; assembly: GCA_041911275.1. Taxonomy (GTDB): domain Bacteria; phylum Bacteroidota; class Bacteroidia; order Chitinophagales; family Chitinophagaceae; genus Ferruginibacter. The sequence continues at coordinate 3,591 of JAYRPG010000140.1, forward strand.
GCTGGCAAAATGAAAAAGACGTGCTGGAAATCAACCCCGTTTTCATCCGGGGCATCCGGTTTCATTACGTAAAAAACATGCAGCAGGTGCTGGAAATCGCCCTGAACTGAGGGTAAAAAAAATCGACAACCCCTGTGCTTTTGATGCCGGATATCGTATCTTTAGGCATATTCATGTTGGTTGTTTTAAGGGTTAAAAAACGAGCATCCCTCCGGTAAACGGGGGGATGCCCGTTTCTGGCCTCTCCCGCCGGTGAAAAACACGGCTCCGCTGCCGTAAAAAAAATTGCTGAGAATCATTTATTATTTCAATAAACACCGTAATTTGCAGCCATAGGAATCAACATCATTCATGTTGGTTGTTTTAAGGGTTAAAGAAAATTCCCCCTGATTCTTCAGGGGGAATTACTTTTTTAAGGAGGTATATTTCTTCCGCCGCCCGTCAGTGCACACTCATTTTCTTCCCCATTTTCACCACCGGTAACGTGATCAGAAAAGCGGCCAGCACATCAATGCTGTAATGCGCATGCTGCAGCAATACCAGTAAGCCTACGGCTACAGCAGCCCCCAGCCCCAGCCAGCGGTCTGTTTTTTTCTCAAAACACAGCGCCAGCATGAGCATATTGGAGGTATGACCCGAGAAAAACAGGTCCTTGGTCATGAATACATCTTTGCCCCCATAGGTGAGGCTGGTGAGCGGATCACGGATGGCAATCAGGGTTGCCGGAGGATCGAGGGGCACCAGGTAGATGGTCAGCATCCGCACCAGGCACAGGAAACTCAGGCTGTACACGGCATTAAGAAAAAGAACCGGCTGGTAAAGGCTGCGGATGATGAACAAAGCGGTGGTGGACCAGATGATGATGAAGAGGGGTACAGAGAGATCGGCCGGACCGATCCACTGCAGGAGCCAGTCGTTCAGCACCACCCCGTTCCGGTTTTCGATAAACTGAAAAAAACGGGGCAGCATCACGAGGATGCAGGCCAGCAGGACCACCCCGGCCAGGAGTTTATTTCTGAAACGGGTATTTTCCAGGGCCCTTGCCCAGGCACTGATACCGATTTGCTGCACTTTGGTAGGTTCCTGCATCCCGCAAAAATACGGTTTCGGGGGCTTTTGTGTTGCCATTCATCCGCATTACCGGCAGCGGAAGGACATTTTAACCCGGTCTTAAGAGGAAGGACCTGCTCAGTGCCGGGTAATCGCGGCAGCGGAGAGGCCGGGATCAGCGGCAGCGGCATTTTCCGGCGTCAGCACCATCGACAGCACAAAGAGGATACGCCCCTCACTGAGGGCATCATCAGCCTGCAGAATATCGGCCTGGGCAAAATGCGGATCGGTGCAGTTCACACAACCCAGTATGAGCTGTTCACGCCCGAAGTCCAGTTTACCGGTCTTTTCGGGCAAAACCAGCCCGGACTTTGCCGAGCGGCCACCAAAAAAGCGCAGGTCGCTGCCATTCAGCAGGCGGAGCTGGTAGAGCGTCATGCCAGCATGCAAGCCGCTTCGCGACATCCAGTTGTTCTCCGCCACAAACCCCGCGGTATAGGGCGTATTCAGCAGTTTCGGCTGGCTGCCGAAAAGCAGCTGGTCAACCGTACGGTAATTGGCGCCGTCTTTCCAGATGAACACTACCTGGCGGGCGGTATTGGGAAACAGCACTGAACAGTGAGTCCGCAGATCCGGGGAGAACTGGTAAATGTCTTTTTTCACGGCCTGTTCGCCGAAATAATAAGCGAGGTATTCATGCGAGGTAAAAGCCAGCAGATCATCGGCATAGCGGATTTCGCGGGGATCGGGAAAATCCGCTACCTGAAAACTGATTCCGTACCAGAGCAGGCTGTCGCCCGGTTCCTGCCAGGTAGCCGCCGTCATGTCGCGGTGCTGCAGCAAAACCGGCTCCCGGAGCGGGTCAGCTTCTTGGTGACTGTAGAAACCCTGCAGGCGCAGTTCCTCCACAATCTGCATCATCTCGGCTGCTGAACCCGTGCGGTAGGTAAGGGTAAAATCTGATTTCCACTCCTTCAGCAGCAGCACACGCTGCACGGTATCCACCGGTTTCTTCTTCCTGATCTCGGCCCGGTAATGCCACTCCCGCATCAGGGTATCCCCGTTTTGAGCGGTGGCAAAGGGATAAAAGCGCCTTTTCTGTGCCCATTCGTCGAATTTCACGGCAGGCACATCAAGTCCGGCCAGCAGGCGTGCGGCGTTGAGTCCCTGACCATAACCGGGAAGGGCCGCAGCGGCAAGCAGCCAGCCGATGCATCCAGCAGAAAAAATGGGTTTTACCGTCATACAGGAACCGGGCGCAGGCTGCACCCGGGAACCCATAACGAAAAAAATGACTATTTATTACGACGGAACGCCGGTGGGGGCGATCAGATGGGGCATCACAGCTTCCTGCAGAAAATGGCGGAGCCCGATGAGCTTGGTTTCGTCCAGCCGGTACTGTATGTACTGGGTATAGTATTCCCCCAGGTCAAAATCCGGGAAGGGGTTCTGCCGGATTACCTCATCCAGTTGTTCAAAGCCGAGGGCATTGGCCGCGTTGAAGCGCGCGATAAAATCATCCGGCACCTCCACCCGGCTTACCCAGGCGGCAAACACAAAGGGCAGGCCGGTATGCGCTTTCCAGGCCTCAGCCAGGTCATACATATAAGCCGAATGATGCGCCTGGCTGAGGGCACGGTCGCCGATGATCACCGCGCCGGTGCTGCCGCCGATCTGCTGTATGAAATCAGGCCCCGCGGCTTCAAAAACCGGGGTATGCTTCCAGTGATGCTGCAAAAGATAACGGGCAAGCATAACCGAAGTACGGCTCTGGTAATCGAGCAGCACGGTTTTGAGTTCGTGCAGCGGCACTTCGCTGAAGAGGGCCACGCTGGCCACCGCGCCATCGGCGGCAATGCCATAATCTGAAATGATGCGGTAGCCCGGGAGTTGGGGCAGGATGGCCACGGGCACCAGCCCGGCATCAATTTCTCCCTTCAGCAGGGCAGCCGCCACCCGCCCGGGGTAATCGTACTGCACTTCCAGCTCGTTCCGCATCATGCCTTGTTCCAGCCCGTACACCAGGGGTTTGGTGTTGAGGTAACTCACCGCCCCCAGCCGGATCACCGGGCCGGCGGCGGGCAAAGGCAGGCCTCCCCTTTTCAGTTGCGCTTCCATGCTGCAAAGATAGGCCGAAGCCCTGCATTTGGCCCCCGGCGTTTATCTTTGCGGCAAGCAATCAATATGGAACTTTCAACCCTCACCGCCATCAGTCCCCTCGACGGACGCTACCGGAACCTGCTGCAGCAGCTCGACGAGTATTTCAGTGAATATGCCCTGATCCGGTACCGGGTAAAGGTGGAAGTGGCGTATTTCCTGTTCCTCGCGGAAAAAAAATTCTTCGTACTGCCGGCTGCCGTCCGCAAAGCCCTGCTGCTTGCGGCGGATGAATTTTCCCCTGCCGACGCCGCCACGGTGAAGGCCACAGAAAAAATCACCAACCACGACGTTAAAGCCGTGGAATATTTCCTGAAGAAAAAGCTGGAAGAAGCCGGAGCCGCCCACCTGCAGGAATGGGTACATTTTGGCCTCACATCGCAGGACGTGAACAATACGGCCATCCCCCTGAGCTGGAAGGCGGCGATGGAACAGGAATACCTACCGGCCCTGCTCAACCTGCAGGCTTCACTGCTCACCCTGGCAGAAGCGTGGAAGGAGGTGCCGATGCTGGCCCGTACCCACGGACAACCGGCCTCACCCACCCGGCTGGGCAAGGAACTGATGGTATTTGCCGAGCGGATCGAAAACCAGGTGCAGCTGTTCAGCTATATCCCCTACAGTGCCAAATTCGGCGGCGCCACCGGCAATTTCAATGCGCACCGGGTGGCCTACCCGAAATACAACTGGGTGAAATTTGCCAACGATTTTGTGGAAAACAAACTGGGACTGGAACGACAGCAATACACCACACAGATTGAACATTACGATCTCCTGGCCGCCCATTTCGACGCCCTCAAACGCATCAACAATATCCTGATCGACTGCTGCCGGGACATCTGGACCTACATCAGCCTCGATTATTTCCGGCAGCAAACCGTGAAAGGCGAAGTGGGCAGCAGCGCCATGCCCCACAAAGTGAACCCGATTGATTTTGAAAACGCGGAGGGGAACCTGGGTGTAGCCAATGCCCTGCTGGAGCACTTTGCCGCCAAACTCCCCATTTCCCGCCTGCAGCGCGACCTCACCGATTCCACGGTGCTGCGCAACATCGGGGTACCGGTGGGGCATACCCTACTGGCCATCCGTTCGCTGGAAAAAGGACTGGGTAAACTGCGGCTGAACCCTGCAGCCCTGCAAAAAGACCTCGCCGCCAACTGGGCAGTGGTGGCCGAAGCCATCCAAACCATCCTGAGAAGAGAAGGCTATCCCCAGCCTTATGAGGCCCTGAAAGCCCTCACCCGGGGGAAGCAGGCGATCGACAAAAAAGCGATTCACCGGTTCATCCGCACCCTGAAGGTGCCGGCCGCCGTAAAACAGGAACTGCTGGCCATCACCCCCTTTAATTACACCGGCGTATAAACGCGTTTATTTGTGCACCTCGCTGCTGAAGTGAAACTCAATATCGGGGTTGTTCTGCCGCTCAGTGTTGAGGAACCATTCGCTCTGTGCCAGGTACACCAGGTGCCCGTCTTTGTCAAGCGCAATGTTCGCCTGTTTGTAGCGGATAAAATCTTCAAGTTTGCGCGGATCCGCACTGGTGAGCCAGCAGGCCTTGTAAAAAGGCAGGCTGTTCATCTGCACCGAAGCCCCGTATTCCTGCAGCAGCCGGTACTGGATCACCTCAAACTGCAGCTCGCCCACACAGCCGATGATCTTTTTATTGCCGCCATGCTGGGTAAACAGCTGAGCCACCCCTTCATCGGTTAACTGCAGCAGGCCTTTTTCCAGCTGCTTGGTTTTCATCGGATCCTTGTTCTGCACTTCCTTGAAAATTTCGGGAGAGAAGGTGGGAATGCCGGTGAAGTAAAAGTGTTCACCCTCCGTGAGGGTATCGCCGATTTTGAAATTACCCGTATCAAAAAGTCCCACCACATCTCCGGGGAAGGCCTCCTCGATCACATCCTTCTGCCGGGCCAGAAAACTGTAGGGGTTGCTGAAGCGGAGCTGTTTTTCCAGCCGTACATGCTCGTAGTACTTATTGCGTTCAAAGCGGCCGCTGCACACCCGCAGAAAGGCGATGCGGTCGCGGTGCTTGGGATCCAGGTTGGCGTGAATCTTGAACACAAATCCGCTGAATTTATCCTCATCCGGGCGGATGTCCCGCACCGTGGTGTGCCGGGGCCGCGGCGTGGGCGCGATGCGGATAAAGGTATCCAGCATTTCCTTCACCCCGAAATTGTTCACGGCGCTGCCAAAGAAAACCGGGGCAGTTTTGCCGGAGAGGTAATCGTTCACATTCAGTTCACCATACACGCCGTCGATCAGTTCCACGTCTTCCCGCAGGGTGGCGGCATCCTTTTCCCCCACTTTGCTGTCGAGGACCGGGTTAGCCAGATCCGTGATTTTGAGCACATCCTCATCATTGGCCTTAGTGCCCGCCGTGAAGAGCACGAGGCTTTTTTCGTGCAGGTCGTACACTCCTTTGAAATCCTTACCGCTGTTGATGGGGATGGTCATAGGATGCAGGTGAATCTTCAGTTCCTTCTCTATTTCCTCCATGAGGTCGAAACGGTTCTTGCCATCCCGGTCCATTTTGTTGATGAACACCATCACCGGGGTGCTGCGCATGGCAATCACTTCCATGAGGCGGCGGGTTTGCTCTTCCACCCCGTTCACACTGTCTACCACCAGGATCACACTGTCCACCGCCGTGAGCGTGCGGAAGGTGTCTTCCGCAAAGTCTTTGTGACCGGGGGTATCCAGCAGGTTGATCAGGAAGTTTTTATACTCAAACGTCATCACACTGGTGGCCACGCTGATGCCCCGCTGGCGTTCAATTTCCATGAAGTCAGACGTGGCGTGTTTCTTGATTTTATTGCTTTTCACCGCACCGGCCGTTTGGATGGCGCCGCCGAAAAGCAGGAATTTTTCGGTAAGCGTGGTTTTACCCGCATCCGGGTGGCTGATGATGGCGAAGGTTTTGCGCCGGTTGATTTCGTTGATGTATTTCATGCTGCTGGCGGGCCAGGGCCCGGATTTGAAGGCGCAAAGGTACAACTTGCCGGCCTTACAGGAGGTTTCGACTGAAATTGGGTTGAAAGCCGGATTGAACTAACTTGTAGCAAGAAAATCAAGCTATGGGCCAGGAAGAAAAAATCATTACGGAAGACGATGTGCTGGATTATATCCTGCAAACCCTGTTTATGAACCTGGATAAAAACGAGCTCCACCTGGAGCGGGATATCCTGGAACCCTCCAACATCAGGCTCGACGAAAAACAAACGGAGCACATCCGCGAACTGCTGATGAGCACGGGGCTGGTGAACAATGCCGTGGGGTTCGGCCGCACCGGCTTTGTGTAACTGAACCGTTATGGCATCACCATGATGAAGAAATACAAGTCGTACCACGCCATCCTGGCGGCAGAAGCCCAGGAAAACAATGTAAATGTGCAATCATCCGACAATCCCAACCCCAGGACACCGGGCAGCCCGCGGTCTGCCCAGGAACCACCGGTACAGGGCGGGGATGATATGGCGCATTGATGAACTGAACTGCACCTGTGACGAAAGGGGAAGAGAAAAGCCATAATAAAGTTGGCCAAAACCGAAGTTCCTTTTTTTTCATGACTGTCCCCGGGCTTTCTTCAATAATAAACCTGCAAGGATCCATGGATTTTATTCCGGTTAAAAAATCCACCCCACGCATTAAGATTTGTCAACAGATCACTGGACCGGGCCGGCTCAGACCAGCAGATCTGCCTTAGATAATTTCTGGAAAGACATCCAGCCGGAAAGAAAAAAGTCCCCGTTTCACCGGGGACTCAATGATGATTTGATAGCGGGAAGTTAATTACTCAGGCTCCTGAAATCCACCGGCACCAGTTTGCTCACGCCGGCTTCCTGCATGGTTACCCCGTAAATCACGTCTACGGCACTCATGGTTTGCTTGTTGTGGGTAACAATGATGAACTGGCTGTTCTCACTGAATTGCTTGATCATCTTGGTGAACTTACCCACGTTGGCATCATCCAGCGGCGCGTCCACCTCATCGAGAATACAGAAAGGCGCAGGCTTGATGAGATAGATCGCGAAGAGCAGCGCCGTTGCGGTCAGGGTTTTCTCTCCCCCGCTCAGCTGGCCGATGCTGCTGGGCCGCTTGCCCTTGGGCTTGGCCACAATATCAATACCGGTTTCGGCCAGGTTCTCAGGATCCACCAGCACCATATCAGCCGTATCGTCCTCGGTAAACAGGGCCTTAAACACTTTCTGGAAATTCTCCCGTACGCGGTTGAAGGTATCCAGGAACTGCTGGTTGGCTGTGGCCTCCACTTCCTGGATGGTTTGCATCAGGCTGTCCTTGGCCGTTACTAGGTCATTTTTCTGCTCGAGGATAAACTCATACCGCTTTTTCATTTCGGTATAAGCCTCAATGGCAGTGGGATTCACCTCGCCGATGTTCTCCAGCCGCTTGCGCAGGCGGTCGTTGCGCTCCTGCAGATCCTCCAGGGGCGTTTCGGTAGTGCGGGGCTCATCGATGATGGCGTCCAGATCAATCTTAAACTCCACCTGCAGGCGTTCTTTCATGCCGGCCAGCTGGAGCTTCAGTTCGGTAAGCTTGTCCTTGATTTCGTTGAGGAGGCTGTCGATGCCTTCCTTGGATTTTTGCTTGTGCCGCAGTTCGCTTTCCTTTTCGGCCAGCTCATTGCGGAGGTTATAGTAGGCCTGATCGGCTTCATTCAGTTTCTTCTCCTCCACTTCCTTGTTCTGCAGGAGGGTCACCACGAGGGTTTCCAGTTCAGCGAGCTGGCCGGCAGTTTCCGTGATGCTGGCCGCCGCTTCTCCCAGCTGCGACTGGCTGCTTTCGATCTGTTGTTCCAGTTCCTTGAGCTGGTTGTTCTTGAACGCATATTCCTGCTTCAGGGCATTGACCTTGCTTTGCTGGCGCGTAACCTGCAGGTTGCTGTCGTTGAAGGCTGCCGTGGCGAAATTATATTCCTGCTCGGCTGCTGAGTAATCCTGCTCAATCAACTGCATGCGGTTACCCAGTTCCTCCAGCTGCGTATTGTACTTCTCCAGTTCTTCGCGGGTGCTGGCAATGGCGTCATGATTCTGGCTCAGCTGATCCTGCAGATCGCCCACCCGACGGGCTGCGGTTTCTTCCAGGTGGTGCAGGTTTTCAATTTTGTTCTGCAGGCTGAACACCTGGTTGGTCAGCTGGTTGATGTCATGCTGCGTTTGCTTGATGGCATTTTCCTTGAGTTGCTCGTTAAAAGCAATCACTTCATTGTGGCGGGCCTGTATGGTGGCTTTCAGTTCATGCACCACCGCATCCTGCGCACTGATTTCTTCGGCCAGTTTCTCCAGGTTCTTGGCGCGCCCGATTTTTTTGCCTTCAAACAGTCCTACGCTGCCTCCCGTAAGGGCATAGCGGCCCTTCACATATTTACCGGTTTTTTCAAGCACCACGGCGCCATTGCTGTCCTGGAGGGCTTCCTCGTTTTCGGCAATGAATACATTGCCCAGCAATTGTTCGGCCAGCTTGCTGTAACGGGCATCCACTTCCACCACGCTCAGGGCGGGCAGGGTGCCGGCAGGCTGGTGCACCTCACCGGCGCCGGTAAACTGATCAAGGAGAAAGAAATTAGCCTTGCCCTTTTTGTTGGCATCCAGCAGGTGTACGGCCTGCAGACCTTCCTGCAGATTGTTTACCACATAGTAGTTGAGGTAGGGCTCCAGCACGTTTTCCACGGCTGCCCGGTATTCGGGCTTCACGTAGATCACATCACTCAGCAGGGGCGCCTCATGATTCCAGCCGGTATTCTTATGCAGAAATTTCACGCTCTCGGGATAGCCTTCCATCGAATCGATGAGGCTTTTCAGCAGGGCGTGCTCATTCTTTTTACTGTCGAGTTTACGGTTCTCTTCGGCCAGCTGGGCGCGCAGGTTTTCAAGCACAGACTGCGTCTGAAAAATCTGCTCGCGGGTAAACTCATGCTGCTCCTGCAGTTGCTGCAGGTCGGTTTTCTTCTGCTCCAGCTCTTCGGCCTTCTGGCTGCGTTCGGCCTCCAGCTGCTGCAGCTGAGCCTGCCGGTGCTGCTGCTCCTCCTGAATCTGGGCGATGCTGCGCTGCAGGTTCTGGATCGACGTGTCGGCCACCGCCACCTTCTTTTCCGCCTCAAACTGGTTGCGCTGGATGGCCTGGTTCTCGCGACGGAGCCCGTCGATGCTGCTGCGCTTTTCGTCAAAAACGCGCCGGCGATCTTCCACTGCATTTTTCAGCTCATCCAGTTTCCCTTCCAGTTCAGCCAGCTGGTTTTCATCCTCCGTAATCTGGCGGCCGGTGAACTGAATGCTTTCGTGCAGGCCCTTCAGCTGACCTTCAGATTTGTTCAGGAATTCCTGCAAACTGGTTTCGCGTTCTTTCAGGTACTGAAGGCGCTGGGCAGCGAGACTCTTCTCACTTTGCTTGTTGCGGACATTGCTGAGCAGGTCATTGAACGTATGCTGCATTTCCTGCAGGGCCTTCTCCTTTTCGATGAATCCCAGCTTCTCCTGCTCCAGTGCCGCTTCTTCACGGGCAATGATGGTTTCGAGTTCAATCCGCTTGTCCACCTCAGCCTGCTGCTGCTGCGTGAGGTCACGGTAGGTGAGGTTGAAGCCTTCCAGCGCGGCCTTGGCCAGCTCGATGCTGATTTCCTTGTATTCTTTCTTGATCTCGAAATATTTCTCCGCCTTTTTGGCCTGGCTCTCCAGGCTCTTCAGCTGGTTGTTGATTTCAAACAGCAGGTCTTCAATACGGGCCAGATCCTGCTCCGTTGCATCCAGCTTCAGCTTGGCTTCCTTTTTACGGGTTTTGTAGATGGTGATACCAGCCGCCTGTTCCAGCATTTTGCGCCGGCTGTTCTCCTTGTCCTTGATGATGTCATCCACCATCCCCAGTTCAATGATGGCATAGCTGTCGGTGCTCACCCCCGTATCCATAAACAGGTTGTGGATATCCTTCAGGCGGCAGGCCACATCATTCAGGCGGTACTCACTCTCGCCGTTCTTGTAGTATTTGCGGGTAACGGTTACCGTGTTGAACTCGGTGGGCAGGAGGTTCTTGGTATTTTCGAAAGTGAGGCTCACTTCGGCCAGGCCCGAGGCCGAACGGGTTTTGGACCCGTTGAACACCAGGCTTTCCAGGTTCTCACTCCGCAGATTGCTGATCTTATGCTCACCGATCACCCAGCGGATGCTGTCGATGATGTTGCTCTTGCCACAACCGTTCGGTCCGATCACGCCGGTAATCCCCTCGTCAAAATGGAGGATGGTTTTATCCGCAAAACTCTTGAACCCCTTGATTTCTAAACTCTTTAATCGCACGTTATGCTGTAGTTTTTGTAAGGGAGCAAATATACTGGAAGGGGGGCTCAGATGAACCGGAATCTATACACAGGAATTCCAACGGTTATTCACAGGTTGTCAACAATGTGAGAGAATTGGATGATTGATTATTAATTATTGATTATTAATTATTTGCGATCTGCTATCCGTAAATAAATCACAAATGCAAAGAACGAAAATGTGCGCAATGCACAGTGCCGGCTGAAGGTAAAAAGCGGCCTCCCCGAAGCGCGGGCTTCGGGAAACCGCCGGAGCAAAGGCACCTGCCCGGTCAGTCGTGTAGCCGGTTATTGTTCCGGTCGATGTAAAAGGTTTTATCCCCCTTCATCACCCGGGCTTCATTGGCCGTAAAGCTGTCGGCAAAATCATACTGAGGCTTGATGGCCCAATTGCCCTTTTTATCAATGTATCCCCAGAAGCCCTTGAGGTTGGCGGCCGGGGCGAGCCCCTCACTGAAATTGCGGGCATTCGAATACTGGAAGGGAATCACGGTCTGCCCCTCCGGGTTGAGGTAACCATACAACCCATCCCGGGCAGCGGCCGCAATACCGCCCTCAAAACTCAACGCATCCTCAAATACCGCTTCAGTCAGGGCCTTACCGGTACTGTCGAGGTACATCCATTTCGGTCCCTTCCGCACCGCCACAATCCCTTCATTAAAGCTGAGACCATCGTTGTATTCCAGCGGAATCACCACTTTGCCCTCCCGGTCAACATACCCGATTTTACCCTGTTTTTTCACCTTCGACAAACCACAAAGGCACTGGTCCACATAATCGAAATTTTTCTCCCAGGCTGCCTGGGCAAGCAGATCCGCAGCCGGCCAAAGGAGGAGCAGCAATAGCATCCGTTTCATAGCATGGCATTTAACGGTGAACAATGAAATTCTGCCATAAAGCTATCCTGCACCCGGCGCGGAGGGTATGAGATTACTTAGCGAAAACACTGATTTTACTTAGGGGCAGGCCAGGCGCTGATCCGGCATTGACCGACGGGGCAGCAGGCTGATGCCGGGTGGCGATCAGGGGATTTATGGAATTTCCTTTAGCTTACATCCTATCCGCAGAAAATCGCTATGCCCCAACCCGACGCGTACAGGAATACGGATGACCAGGAACTGCTCCGGAATTTTTATGCCGACGGCGACAACCGCTGGCTGGGCATCCTGTTGCAGCGCTACACCCTGCTGCTGCTGGGCGTTTGCATGAAATACCTGAAAAATGAGGAAGCGGCAAAAGACAGCGTTCAGCAGGTTTTCCTCAAAGCCATCACCGAACTGCACAAATACCGGGTGGAATATTTCAGAAGCTGGATTTACCAGGTGGCCCGTAACCACTGCCTGATGCAACTGCGGCAGAAAAACCGGCTCACCGCTGAACTGAATGAAGAAAAACTCCGCCTGCCGGCCGAACCGGATCAGGCCGGCTTTCACCAGCAGCAGGAAGCCACCCTCAGCCGGATGGAAGCTGCCCTGCGCCAGCTGAACCCCGAACAGCAGGTTTGTGTACATTTGTTTTACCTGCAGAAAAAATCTTACCAGGCCATCGCGCTGGAAACCGGCTATTCAATGCTGCAGGTAAAAAGCTATATCCAGAACGGTAAACGCAACCTCCGCATCCTCATGGAAAGGATGCAGGCTCATGAAAAATAACCTGAAAGACATATTATCCCACAGCAACAAAGACATCGGTAACCAGCAGCTGATGGACTACCTCAGCAACCGGCTGCCGGAAGAGGCGCAGCATGATCTGGAAAAAGCCATGGCCGATGATCCCTTTATGAACGATGCCGTGGAAGGACTGCAGGAGGTCAGCAACCAGCAGGCCATCCCGGGTTATGTGGAGCAACTGAACCATGAACTGCAACGGCAGGTGAAGCGCAACCGGCAGCGCCGGGAAAAGCGCCGCTGGCGCGATCAACCCTATGCCTACCTGGCCTTCCTGATCCTCCTGCTGCTGCTCATCACCGGATTCCTGGTACTGATGAAACTGTTGCAGTAACTCCCCTCATTCAATTACCTGGTCCAGCACCCTGAACCGGCCCTCGTCATCCCAGCCCCGCAGCCGCAAGAGTACCGGCCCCGGATAGGCCGAAAAGAGCTCCACCTCCAGCTGATCATCCCCCCGGATACGGAACCGCGGATTCCAGTACAGGGTGGTGCGCAGTGTGCCGGGCAAACCGCCTTCCTCAAAGAGGGGATTAAAATAGGGACGGGGCACCTGATAGCCCTGCACCGTCAGCAAATGATTTTTCTCTGCCTCGCCGGCAGCGGCATGGCGATCCCTTCCCTTTTTCGTGTACACGAGCACGGCAGGTCCCATTTCGCCGGTGAGCGGCACAAAATTCCGGCCCATCACACTGATGAATGCAATTTCACTCAGGGGGATGCTGTTGGCGGTGGAGCGGTCAACCAGCGACTCATTCACGTAGTAGTTGTAGCCATCGGTGGCGGTGCCACTGGTGATCGCGGTATTTTTGACAGGGGGAATCCGGCCCTGCAGAAAGGTCAGCAAACTGCCCATCAGCTCGTTGTCGTAGCCGCTGCTGAGGTCAAATGCCGCCACCTGGTTCACCTTAGACTGGTACATGGGTGAGGCATAGGTTTCCTCCAGCAGCTCCATCTTCGACCGGGCACGGGTTTTGACCACCACTTCTTTAAGCCATTTTGCCCGGTACTGCGCAAACCGGGAAGGCGGCACAATGGTTTCAGCAGTTCCTGCAACGGGTACGGGTACCCGGTAATCCGCAGCCAGCAGGCTGTCGGCCTGCAGCGGTTGCTGGCGCTCTTCCATGATCAATTGCTCCGGCGGCTGCTGTTTCTGCCGGGGCAGGGCAAGCAGGGTAACCGGATCGCTGAGCTGCGTACGGTCGAGCCGCACCCACCCCGAAGTGTCGGTGCGGGTTTCCAGCACCTCATCCTGCCCCGGTGTGCGGATAAACAGCTTGATCTCCCGCTGGGCATAATTGCCGGGCGGCGCCTTACGGCGAACCTGCAAGAGCAGGCTGTCGGGCGTCCGCAGCCTGATTTCCCGGCCCTGCAATCCGCTTACCTGCAGCAGCGTATCATCCACCGCTGCCGGTACCTCCTCCGCCCGGTAAGGGGTTACCGAAACCGAAAAGATGCCCTTGAGGGATGCAGTCAGCTGCAGGCGCAGCTTATCCGGGCGCGCCCGCTTCAGCCCGCGCACCGCTACCGGTAAGGCCTGCTCGCGGAAAAGCGGACGCTCTCCCAGCAGGCTGCCGGATGCGTCTCGCAAACGCAGATAACTCAGGCCCCGGCGCAGCTCCCCTTCCCGGAAAGTTTTTGAAAAATCATCGCCGGCCTGCAGCTCCACCGTTCCCCGGTAATACACCGTTCCTTCCTGCGACAGTTCCAGGGTATAGGCGCCTGCAACAGCTGCTCTTACCCGGCTCACCCGGGCCCCGGGCACGGGATACACATTCAGCATCGCCCGGCCCGGTGCAGATGACGGCAGGCGCAACGGCAAACTCAGCTCCCGCTCACCCGCCTGCACCATGAAGCGCAGGTCGCCTTGCGTTGCAGCCGGGAACTCCATCCTGCCGGCCCCGAAAGCATCGGTGAGCCCGGCAGCCAGGGTATCACCATCGGCGGAAAGCACGGCATAACGGAAAGGAGTATGCAAAAACAGATCGCCCCGGAGGCGGAAAAAATAAACCGCGGCGGAAGCGGCTGCCTGCGTTCCGGCTTCCGATTCCACCAGCAAAGCAGGCCGGGATGCGGAATGCAGGGCTGGTGGCTCACGCAGGGCGGAAAAAAGGAGGATACCGGTGGGCGGCGATTGCGCGCCATCATCCAGCCGGCATTGCAGGGAATACCAGGCAGCCGAGTCTCCGGCCGGGATCATCAAATGGCCGGCAGCCGGTTCATCACTGAGGAGGAGCCGGCAGGTTTCGAGTACCTGTCCCCTTTCGTCTGACAGGATCACGATGCAGGCATTGCGCGGCAAACTGTCGGGCGTAACCTTGAACACGGTAAAGAAAACCGGTTCGCCGGGCAGAAAAAACTGTTTGTCGGCATGAAGCTGCAGGGGATGAAAAGCTGCCGCGGGATGCTGGGCAAAAGCGGCAGTGGCCAGCAAAACCGGCAGCAGGCAGCGGCAAAAGGATGGCAGGAATCGTAATGCGCACATACAGAAATGGAATATAGCCCGGTAAAATTAACCGGATGCAGGAAAAAGTGCTGGCGCGAAAACCACCCGCAGCCCGTTATTTTCCCCCGCCCTGCCGTTGTTTCATGGCCTCATAGAGGATCACGCCATTGGCCACCGAAACATTCAGCGATTCAAAACCGCCGGGCATGGGAATGGCAAAACTGCCATCGCAGATTTTCATGAGGGCGGGATAGATGCCATGTTCTTCGCCCCCCAGTACAATGGCACAGGGATCAGAGAAGTTGACATCAAACACTTTGGCCGGCGCCTTCATTTCGCTGGCATATACGCTGATGCCATTCAGGTGCAGCTCATCCACGGCTTTCATCAGGCTGCCCACCCGGCATACCGCGATCTGTTCGAGCGCGCCCGCCGAGGTGAGGATCGCGTCTTCATTGAGCGCCCCTACCCCTTTATCCGGGATGATGATGGCCTGCACCCCGAAGGCCAGCGCGCTGCGGGCAATGGCGCCGATGTTGCGGATGTCGGTGATGCCGTCGAGCATCAGGAACAGCGGCGTTTCGCCCTGCTCCACCACCCAGCTGATCACATCCTGCAATTGCTGGTAATGGATGCGGCTCAGCACGGCCACACAACCGGCATGACCAGGCACATTCAGCCCGTTGAGCTTCTCCACGGGCACTTTGTTGACCGGTACATGGTGCTGCTCTGCCGCCCGCCGGAGCTGGTTCACCGCTTCCCCGTGCAGGTTGTTCTGCAGAAAGATACGGTCCAGGTGTTTGCCCTCCTGCATGGCGCGGAGCACGGCTTCCATCCCCACCACCATCGCACTTTTTTTCGGCCGCTGCTGCGGTCTTTGTCTGAATGGCTTCATATCCGCAAAGGTGGCTTATTTCAGTTAATAAAAAACACGCTGCAGGCATTCGCTTTTACCTACCCCTAGCCGAATGCAGGTCGGTGGCACAAAAAAACGGCTGCCGGTAGCGGCAGCCGTTCATCAGGCAATGCTGAATATTATTTCAGTCCGAAGGCCTTCTTCACCTTACCCACATAATCGAGTTTTTCCCAGGTGAAGAGTTCCACTTTTACTTTTTTGGTTTTACCGTCGGGCGAGGTGAAGGATTTTTCCACCCACTCATTTTTACGGCCCATGTGACCGTAAGCAGCCGTTTCGCTGTACATGGGCGTACGGAGCTTCAGGCGCTTCTCGATGAAGTAGGGACGCATATCAAAGATGCTTTCCACCAGTTTGCTGATTTCGCCATCCGTCATGTCTACATTGGCCGTGCCGTAAGTATTCACGTGGATGCTCGTGGGGCGGGCAACACCGATGGCATAAGATACCTGAACCAGTACTTCGCTGCAGAGACCGGCAGCCACGAGGTTTTTGGCAATATGGCGTGTGGCATAAGCAGCACTGCGGTCTACCTTACTGGGATCCTTACCGCTGAAGGCGCCACCACCGTGCGCACCCTTGCCGCCATAAGTGTCCACAATGATCTTACGGCCGGTAAGACCTGTATCGCCATGCGGTCCCCCGATCACAAACTTGCCGGTGGGGTTGATATGGTACTTGATGTTGTCGTTGAAAAGTTTCGCGTACTGCTTGTATTTGGATTTCACGCGGGGGATCAGGATATTGATCACATCGTTCTTGATCCGGGCCAGCATTTTGGCTTCTGAATCAAAATCATCATGCTGGGTGGAGATCACGATGGCGTCGATCCGTACGGGCCGGTTGTTGTCGTCATACTCCAGCGTTACCTGGCTTTTTGCATCCGGGCGCAGGTAAGGCATTTTGGAATTTTTCTCGCGGCGGATGGCAGCGAGTTCAATCAGCAGGTTATGCGCCAGGTCGAGCGCCAGCGGCATGTAATGCTCCGTTTCGTTGGTGGCATAACCAAACATCATGCCCTGGTCACCGGCACCCTGCTCCTCTTTTACTTTCCGGTCTACGCCCTGGTTGATATCCGCCGACTGCTCATGGATGGCTGAGAGCACCCCGCAGGAGCTGGCTTCAAACATGTACTCGCTCTTGGTGTAACCGATCTTGCGGATCACGCCCCGGGCGATTTCCTGAACATCGAGGTAAGCTTTGCTTTTCACCTCTCCGGCCAGCACCACCTGACCGGTAGTGACCAGCGTTTCGCAGGCTACTTTACTGTTGGGATCAAAAGCCAGAAAATTGTCAATGAGGGCGTCGCTGATCTGATCAGCCACTTTATCGGGATGGCCTTCACTAACTGACTCGGAAGTAAATAAATAAGGCATGCGCTGTTTTTTTTGAGTTGCAAAGATAGGTGTGCAGGCTTAAATAACAAAGCTGCCGGAACGGCCGTTACGCCGCGGTGCACAGGCTGTTGAAAAATCAGATCCGGGAATACACCACCCGCATAAACATCCGGTATTTGGGGTGGTTACCATTGCCCACTTTCACGCGCCCGTCGGCGAGGTTGTTGCGGTAGGCCACGTTATATCCGTAATACCGGAGCCAGACGGGAGCCTGGAGCCGGAACCGGAAATTGAGGATCCCGTTGGTCACCATGTGCTGCACATGCCGCGACACGTTAAATGTGTAGTAGAACTGGTTCAGGCCTTCTGCCTGCCGCAGCCGGGCAAAGCCCCCGTAGTAGGTGAAGTCGATGCCCCCGTTGGGATAGAAAAACACATTGTTGTCGGGGTTATAGCTTGCCCGTGGATTGAGGTCAAAATAAACAGGCTTGAACCGTTCCTCACCGGTACTGCTGGTATCGATCAGGTCGAGGTACAGGTAAGAGGGCGGAAGGAAAGCCTGGTCGATGGGGCTGGCAGAAGGGATCTGCTGCACCACTACTTCAGCCCGGTGAATGATCCGGTTGTTCAGCGTGCCCAGGCGGGGAATGAAGAGGTTGGCATAGGTACCCGGCGTGGTTTGCAGGTACAGGGCATCCGCATCCGGGTTGTTCAGTTCGGCGCCGCTGCGGTCGCGGATCAGGCGGGTAGCCTGGGCAGAAGCCGAGGTGCTGAGGCCGTTGGAAAATGAGAAACTGGAATAGGTGGTATCCAGCACATTGTTCCGGATTTTTTTGTAGTGAATTTCCAGGCGGGTGGCTTTATCATCCAGGTTCACGTAAAACAATCCATTACCCTGTGCCCCATCCGCCTTGATCACAAAGCCGGGCAGGTTGGCCTTGAACAGGGAGTCGGTGCGGAACTGCCCGTTGGCTGCGGCGGAAGTATCGCGGCCGGGCCCGATCAGCGAGGCCAGAAAACTGTTGTCGAGACGGATCCGGATCTGGTTGCGCACCGAGTCCTTTGCCCGGCCCGGCAGATAGGTAAACCCTTTCACGGCATTGGGCAGGAAACTGGCAGTACCGATGAGTTGTTCACCCGCGGTTTGATCGGGCAGGAAGTTGAGGCGGTAAGCTGAGTCTTTAAAATTGCTGACGTTCCGGTCCAGCACATACACCCGGAAGGTTTGGGGCACCGTGGTATCGCCGAAAAAGGAGTTCACGGACAGGCAGAGTACGGCTGAGTCAAAGCCGCTGCCCCGGGCGTCCACGGCCGGAGCAATCACATCAGCAATGGTGTCGCCGATGATCCCGTAGTAGTAGGGAAAGAAAGAAGGCTTGAGCTGCAGGTAGAGATCAGATTTCGTGCGGCCGAAAAGCGGGTCGTTCGAAACGGTACCCAGCACATGCAGATCCGTACGGGCAACACGAAGCACGGAATCTTCCGGGAAGATGCCCTGCGTGCCTACAATCTCGAGCGAATCCGCGAAGGTATTCACATTATCAACCACGGGTATCAGGTCGCGCCCGATATTGGTGGTGTCAATTTTGGTACAGCCGGCAATGGCCAGGGCTGAGGAAACCACAATGTACAGCAATGCTTTCGCGGAAAAAATTCGTTGCACGGTTGGTTGATGATTGGATGGTAAGGGACTACTGCCAGATGCTATTTGGCAAGGTCGGCATATAACTGCAAATAGTCTGTTAAATCACTGTCAGCGTGGAAAGGCAGGGTTTTCTTCCCTTTCACCTTACTGAATTCTTCGATCAGCTTCTTCTCCACCTTTTCAGCGCCGAAGGTAATGGCATCGGCATAGGCGGCCCCGCCGCGGAACATGGCGGTATTATTCACATCCTTGAAATAATCCAGTTCTTTTTTACCCACATTGTCATTGATGGCAATGAGCTTGAGGAAATCGCTGCCCAGCTTTTCCTTGAAGGTGTTCTGCCCGATGGTGAACACCACTTTGCAGTTGCTGAACACAGGTTCCTTTTTATAAGCCGCTTTGATGAACATGGGAATCAGGCCGGTCATCCAGCCGCTGCAATGGATGATATCCGGCGGCCAGCCAAATTTTTTCACGGTTTCCAGGGCGCCTTTGCAGAAGAGGGCGGTGCGCAGGCCATTGTCGTCATGCCATTTATCGTGTTCGTCGTGAAATACCGTTTTACGTTTGAAGAAATCCTCATTGTCCAGAAAATACACCTGCAAACGGGCATTGGGGAGCGAAGCCACCTTGATCATCAGGGGATAATCATCGCCATCGATCGTTACATTGATTCCCGACAACCTCACCACTTCATGCAGGCGGTGGCGGCGCTCATTGATGACGCCGAAGCGGGGCATGATGCAGCGCACTTCCATCCCGGTTTCGTTTGACTTTACCGCCAGTTTATTGATGGTATCGGCAAACTCGGTGAGCTCCACATAGGGCGACATCTCGTTTGCGATGAAAAGAATTCGCTTTTTTGTTGACATTTCTTTTTGGTTAAGTGGTCGGTCGGGATTTTCTTTGGGAGTGCAAAGGTACGGTAATTTTCCGCATTTGGTAAGGAAACACGCTGCCTGGGCCACTTAACCGCCCGCTATGATCATTTTCAAAAAAGGGAACGAAATCAGCCAATGGCTGCGCCGGCAGCAGGATTCCGGAACCCAAACGGGCTTTGTGCCCACCATGGGCGCCCTGCATCCCGGGCACCTTTCGCTCGTGCGTCTTGCGCAGCAACAGTGCGGGCTCACCGTCTGCAGCATCTTTGTCAACCCCACCCAGTTTAACGACCCGGCCGACTTTGCCCGCTATCCCGTGACGCTTGAAAAAGACATCGACCTGCTGGAACAGGCGGGCTGCGATGTGCTGTTTCTGCCGGATGTGCCGGAAATGTACCCGGAGGGACTGGAGAAAGCCGAACGCATCTATGCCCTGGGCAGTCTGGAAACCACCCTGGAAGGTCATTTCAGACCGGGGCATTTCCAGGGAGTGTGCCGGGTGGTGGACCGGCTCCTGCAATTCACGCATCCCGATGTGCTGTTCCTGGGCCAGAAAGATTACCAGCAATGCCAGGTGATCCGCCGGCTGCTCAGCCTCACGGGGTCCCCTGCCCGGCTGGTAACCGGCCCCACCCTGCGGGAAGCAGATGGCCTGGCCATGAGCAGCCGGAATGTGCGGCTCAGCGCGGAAGCCAGGCAGCAAGCCCCGCTGATTTACCAGACCCTGCTGCAGATCCAAATGAACCTGCAGCCGGGCCCGCTCCATGCTTTAAAATCAAAGGCGGTGGAAACACTTACGGCGGCCGGGTTCAGCGTGGAGTATGTGGAAATCGCGGATGCCCTCGACCTGAGTGTTTGCGAAAACTGGAACGGGCAACAGCCCCTCGTTGCCCTGGTGGCCGCTTTCCTTGACGGGGTACGGCTGATTGACAACCTGCCCCTCACCGTACTGTAGTGATATTCTGCCTCCAAGTTTGTATTTTACAGCCGCATGAAGAGAAAATTCCTGACCGTACTGCAATACCTCTTGTTCTTCGGGTTCGGGATATTTCTGGTGTGGTGGAGCGTGCATAAAATGAGCGACGCCGACTGGGCCTCGTGCCGCGAAGCCCTCCGCTCCGCCCGCTACAGCCTGATCCTGCCGGTATTCCTGATCATCACCGCCAGCCACCTCAGCCGGGCGCTGCGCTGGCGGATCCTGATGGAACCGATGGGTTACCGGCCCGGCCTGATCAACACCTTCAGCGCCGTTATGGTGGGCTATCTCGCCAACCTGGCTGTACCCCGGCTGGGTGAAGTGCTCAAATGCACCATCCTGGCCCGTTATGAAAAGGTACCGGCCGATAAACTGGTGGGCACCATCCTGGTGGAGCGCGCCGTGGATGTGGTCAGCCTCGGACTGATTTTTTTCATCACGCTCCTCACCCACTTTGATATGCTGGGGCAGTTTGCCCGCGAAACCCTCCAGACCAACTTTCTGAAAGACGGCTGGGGCGGCCTCGCCCTGAAACTGCTGATTCTGGCCGTGCTGGCACTCGCCGCATTCCTGATCCTGCGCGCCTTGCTGCGCCGGTACCGCCACCTGGCTTTTTTCCGGCGGATACAAAACCTGCTGCAGGGGGTGCAGGATGGCCTTACCAGCATCGCCCGGCTGAAAAACAAGTGGGCATTCCTGGCACACAGCCTTTTTATCTGGACCTGCTACCTCGGCGGCACCTACCTGGGCTTTTACGCCACGCGGGGCACCGACCTGCTGCCGCTGCTGGCCAGTTTTCCGGTGCTCGCCTTTGCCAGCATCGGCATGATCCTCACCCCGGGCGGCATCGGCGCCTATCCCTGGTTTGTGAAAGAAGTGATGGTGCGGTACGGGGTGGAAGAAGGCATCGCCAATGCCAACGGATTGCTGCAATGGCTGGCCCAGTGCCTGATCATCCTGCTCATCGGGTTCCTTTGCCTGGCCCTGCTGCCCTGGTTCAATAAGCGCAAAAAGCCTACCCCTCCGGTTGCCTGAGGCGCAACCGGATCCCTCTCCTATCGACAGGTGGTTCAGATGAATCCACGGCAATTATCAGCCCCGCAGGCACAGGGCAGTTTGCCGTCGTGATGCGTTAAGCCGTAATCGCAGGTAAGTTCTTCACCCGCGGGAATATCCCGAAGCGCATAAAATTCAACATGGGCGCCGATTACCCGCATATAAGTGTTGGGACGGCAGCTGTGGTTGACATAACGGAGGGCATTGCTGTTCCGGGTGGCATCGAGCGACTGGCCATTCCAGAGTTCCACCAGGGCAATGCAGTTACCGGAGCGGCTGAGCCGGGCCGCCTCACGGCGCGACACCACTACCCCGCCCAGGGAGCCGATCTTGCGACGGGCCGGTATTTTTTTCTGCGCCCAGGCACCCATACCATGAATGCGGCTTTTGCGGCTTTCGAGGGGATAATACAAGGGAAAGACAGGGAAGGTCATGTGCACGGTTTCAGGCGATGAAAGTACACCGAAGCGCCAAACCCTGTGCAGATGTGGAGAAAAAGAAACCCCCGGTGGAAACCGGGGGAACTTAACGATTGCTTGCCGGATGAAAAGAGGAAATCAATGCAAAGGCGTTGCCATTGAATCCGGATGTTGCAGCCTCAGAACTTGTACACCACGGCACCCAGGGCCGTGAAGGCTGATCGGGTGGCGGAGCCATCGCTCTTGACAAACATCGGCGCGCGGGCCGTTTCAAAGCGGAGTTCGGGAATAAAGGTCAGCGGGCCCACCCGGTAGTTCAGGGAAAGGGTATGGGCGAAAATATGCTCTGAAAGAAAAGTCACCCGGTTGCTGTCGCGGATGTATTCGCTGCGCAGCGTCAATCCTGTTTTTTCGGTGGGATCATAATTCAGGTACAGCGCACTGCCCCACCAGCTGCCGTTGGCCAGCCCCTTCCGGTTCTGGAGGGTGGCATTCACCCCCAGCCCGAAATGACTGTTCACGGTACCGGTTACCACCAGGTCTACCTGGGTGAGCGCTTCCAGTCCCCCGGGAATCGACAGGGTTTTGGAGCCATAAGAACCCACATAATTCAGGAAGGCTTTGATTTTACCATTGCGGGTACCCCCGCTCACCTGGGCAATCAGGCTTTTCACGTTGTTGGTGGAGGTGGACTGATCGGTGTAATTGGTGAGTCCGACCATAAAGCCCAGGCCGCCCGCCGTATAATCGGCTTTTACCCCGGTGTGAAAAAACGGACCGTTGGTAAACATGTACGACATGCTGTAATTGCGGTTGAGTTGCGCATCCAGCAATTCATACCCTACGTGGGTGGTAAACTTCCCGAAGGTAAATTTCAGTGCCGCGGAAGGTGAATACGTGAGGTACAGCTGCTTGACATTCGACAGGGAGATGTAACCGTTTTTGTTGGCCCCCTGGTCGCCGTCGTTGTACGAGAATTCCTCCGCCCGGCGGCCAAAACCCAGATCGAGGGTAGCGGTTACCTTGCCCGACATGGCTGAAGCATCTGCCCGGATGGTGGCCATCCCCAGTTCAAAGGAATTCTGCGATTGGGTGAAGCTCGTGAAATTGTTGAGGGCGTTGGCAAAATTATACCGGGTATAAAAATCCACGCCCCCGGAAAACTGCAGGCTCCGGGTGGAGTCCTGGGCCCCCGACCCCATGGCAGCCAGCAAAAAGCTTAAAGACGAATACAGTTTTTTTGTCATTTTAAAAAAGTTTAGCGGTGAAGGATGCTGTTGACCAAAACTTTCAAAATGACAGAGCAAATCGAATGATTTTCAGTTCCCGGGTTTAGGAATAAATGATTTTTAGCATATTTAAGAACTATTTTAAAGTTAAGTTAAAAATCAATCAATCGAGCAAAATAATTTACATTTATAATATTATAATATTTATTTTGATAGGGTTATAATTGAGAAGCATCGGACGATTCAATAGAAAAATCACTTTATTAATATTTCATATCCAATCAAACCCCATAAAAAAAGCCATCCTTCCGGATGGCTTTAAGCTTTTCCTGCCGGCTCCTCAGCCCACATTCACTTCTTCAATCACCCCGCCGTTTTTCACCAGCAGGGTTCCCTGAACATATTTTTCACCATGCTGGGTTTCATCCAGGCCCACCGCCTCTTCATCCTCAGAAACCCGGAGGGGGTATATGAAATTGATGATTTTGAAAATCACAAAGCCGGCGGCAAAGCTGTAGGCCGACACAATCACCATGCCCTTCAGCTGGGTAACAAACAGGTCGAAATTCCCGAAGAACCAGCCATCCGCTGCCGCCCCGTTGACGGCTTTGGAAGCAAATACACCGGTGAGCAGCATCCCC
>JAYRPG010000141.1:0-5281 GCA_041911275.1 Ferruginibacter sp.
AAAATTCACCAGATAAAAGGAGACTGACATGTTGTTATTTGCTATTCTGATCATCCTGATTTCCGTGATCCTGGGCCTGTTTGTACTCATCCAGAACCCCAAAGGCGGCGGCCTGGCCGGCACTTTCGGCGGGGTGGGCAACCAGCTCATGGGCGTTAAGCAAACCACGGATGTGCTGGAAAAAGGCACCTGGATCCTCGCCGGCGCCGTAGCCCTGCTCTGCCTTCTGTCACCTGCTTTCATCCCGAAGGCATCACAGGCCAGTTCCAAGGGTTCCAAAGTGATGGAAGAAGCACCGGCCACCCTGCCCTCAAAACCCAATCCGGCCAATACCACCACCCTGCCCGGCGCAGCCACTGCCCCGGACAGCACGAAGAAATAATTTTTTCCGTATACATGAACCCGGCTGCTGACAGCCGGGTTTTTTTGTGTTAATTGCTGAGATTTCCAACACATGCAGCTTTTCAAAAAAATAGCGGGTGGGGTTCTGCTGTCTTTGCTGGCCGGCCTGGCGGTGGCAGCCTGGCTGTTGTTCAGCGGCGACACCGTTTTTGAAGGCAAAGACCGGATCCTCTACATCAAAAGGGGCACCAGCTACTCCCGGCTGGAGCAGCAACTCATCAGCGGCGGATTCCTCACGCGTTACCGCAGCTTCAGGCTGCTGGCCCGCTGGAAGGGTTTTCCGGAGGCCATTCAGCCCGGCCGTTACCGCGTATCCCGGGGCTGCAGTCCGTACCAGTTACTCCGCCAATTACAATCAGGGGTGCAAACCCCGGTGAACCTGGTGATCGGCCGCATCCGCACGCGGGAAGAACTGCTGAACAAGATTGCCGCCAATGTGGAATGTCCTTCAGATACCATCCGGCAGTTCCTGTACAATGCCGATTCACTGCGCAGCCTGGGGGTTGACAGCTGCACCCTCCTCACCCTCCTGCTTCCGGGCAGTTATCCGGTAATCTGGAATGCCGCCTTCCGGGACATCATCACATCGCTCTCGGCTGCCGGCACCGGATTCTGGACGGCAGAGCGGAAAGCCAAAGCCAGCAAACTGGGGCTGACTCCGGCAGAGGTGTACACCCTGGCCAGTATCGTGGAAGAAGAAACCAATGCACCCGAAGACAAGGGTAGAATTGCCAGTGTGTACCTCAACCGGCTCCGCAAAGGGATGCGGCTGGGGGCCGATCCCACCGTGAAATTTGCACTGCGGGATTTTGAACTGCGGCGGATTTACCACAAACACCTCAGTGTGCAATCGCCCTACAACACGTACCAGCGTACCGGCCTGCCACCGGGCCCCATTTGCGTGACGGCTGCCTCCACCCTTGATGCCGTGCTGGATGCGCCCTCCACCACCTACCTCTATTTCGTGGCTAAACCTGATTTTAAAGGATACTCTAACTTTGCTTCCACATACGAAGAGCACCTGCAGTATGCCAAAGCTTACCAGGATGCCCTGGATGCGCAGATGGCCGGGAAGAAATAAAACCGGCCCGCCATCATGAAGCAGTATCAATCATCCCATAAACCTCATCCTTGACCCGCCTTGAACGCATCATCATCACCCTGCCCCCGGTGGCCTTCCTGATCCGCAGGAGCAAGAAGATCATGCTGCCCGGCTTTGAAGGTGTGCCCCTGTATGATGTGATCATCTTTTTCTTCAAACAGGTGAGAACCGTGGGCATCACCGAAAGGGCATCTGCGGTTGCCTACAACTTCATCATGGCCATTCCGCCGGCCTTCCTGTTTCTCTTTACCCTGATCCCCAGTCTGCCGCTGATCAAAAAGGCCGCCCTGAAAAAAGAGCTGCACGCGCTGATCACGGATATCATCCCCGCGAAGGTGCACAACCAGAACCTGATCAGTTTTGTGGACAGTTTTATCGACAACGCCCGCATCGGGCTGCTTTCCTTCAGTCTTATCCTGGCCCTGTTCTTCGCTTCCAATGGCATGATGGGACTGATGCGCTCATTCAACAAAAACTATATCGGCTTCACCCGGCGGCACGAGCTGCACGACCGGCTGGTGGCCATCCGCTTAACCGGCATCATCTTTCTGCTGGTGTTCAGTACGCTCATCCTGCTCATCGCCCAGGATGCGGTGCTCAAATGGATCGGTGTGCAGAACGCCACCACCCGGGAAATCATTTACTACATCCGCTGGATACTCATGGTATGCCTGATCTTCTATTCCATTGCCTTCATCTACAAGTATGCGCCGGCGGTTCACAAAAAATGGAAACTCTCTTCACCGGGCACCATCCTGGCCACCTCCCTCAGTATCCTCTCTACCCTGGGTTTTTCCTATTTCGTGAACGGGTACGGCAAATACAATGCACTCTATGGCTCCATCGGTACCATCATTGTGCTGATGGCCCTGATTTACATCAATTCCTTTGTGCTGCTGGTGGGTTTTGAACTCAACGTGAGCATCAAATCGCTGCGGGCCCTGGCCGAAACCCGTGAACTGGAGGAAAAAGCTGCCCGTGCTGCCGGCACACATCCCTGAACGGCGCCGCGGAGAATGTTGTAATTTCAGGAAAATTTTCAGCATGAAAAAAACAGGCATCCTCGCCCTGCTGACGCTGATCTGCTGCAGCAGTTTTGCCCCCGTTGAACCCCTGCCCATCGGCAGTGCCCTTCCCCTGGCCGACAGGATGTGGAAAGACGTTTCCGGTAAAATGATCAGCGCCCGCCAGGCCGCGCTGAAAAACGGATTGCTGGTGATGTTCAGCTGCAATACCTGTCCGTATGTGATCAAAAACCAGGCCCGCACCAAGGCCATCAGCCGGTATGCGCGGGAGCACCAGGTGGGTGTACTGCTGCTGAACAGCAACGAAGCCTACCGGGGCAACGAAGACAGTTTTGAAGCCATGCAGGCCTATGCCCGCGAACAGGCCTACGATTGCTGGTACGCGATGGATGAAGGGAGTGAGATGGCCAATGCCCTGGGCGCCGGCCGCACGCCGGAATGTTTTTTGTTCGACACCTCGCTGAAACTGGTGTACCACGGAGCCATCGACAACAGTCCGGCTGATGCAGCCCAGGTTACCCGTAAACACCTTGAACTGGCCATCGAGGAATTGCACAACGGTAAAGAGATCAGTGTAAAGGAAAGCAAGAGTGTGGGCTGCTCCATCAAAAGAAAACATTGAGGCAGTACCCGGGGTGGCATTGCGTAACGGATCACTCGAGTGCTTTGCGCACTGCCGTTTCAAATGAGGCTTCGGTAAATTCTTCTTCATAAAATGCCCGGTAGCCGGTGGCGGGCCGAACGATGAGGGTGGCGGGAATCGCGCCGCTCCAGCGGCGGTCGATGAGGTTACAGAAATAATCCGCATCGGTTTCGTCCAGCCAGGCCAGCGGTGCTGTGATCTCCCGCTTTTGCGCAAAGGCCCGGATCTGATCCGGCCAGCTTAGGGCTTCATCCAGGCTCACCAGCAGCAGCTGCAGTTTTTGCGCCCGGTAACGCCCGGCCACGGCCTGCAGGTAAGGCAACTCAGCAATACAGGGACGGCACCAGGTGGCCCAGAAATTGATCACATACACCGAATCGGTGGGGCGGCTGTACCACTGCTGCAGTGTCACCGCCTTCAGGGCTGGGATATCCTGGGCCCGCGCCGGTTCGTTCAGCAGCCAGGCCGCCAACCCGGTGCAGCAGACCCATAACCGGAACCTGTTCATTTTTCCCATTTCGTAAATGTACGGCAAAGCCCTGCTTTCCCCTGTAGCCTGCCCCTTCATCCCACAATTCCCTTTTGCATTTCAGCCCGTTTCAATTACCTTCGCAAACGTTGAAAACCCCGGTGAACACCGGTTGATTCAACGAAATTTTCAAACGCAAAAACACTCTGCACAATGGCATACGACGTAATTGTTCTGGGCAGTGGTCCCGGCGGTTATCCCGCCGCCATCCGGGCCAGCCAACTGGGAAAAAAAGTGGCAATTGTTGAAAAAGAAAGCCTCGGCGGCGTATGCCTGAACTGGGGTTGTATTCCTACCAAGGCCCTGCTGAAAAGTGCCCAGGTGTTTGAATATGCCAAACATGCCGCAGATTACGGCATCAACATCAGCAACCCCACTCCCCAGTTCGACGGTGTGATCAAACGCAGCCGTGGTGTGGCCGACAAGATGAGCAAGGGCGTGCAGTTCCTGATGAAAAAAAACAAGATCGACGTGGTGATGGGCACCGGTAAACTGCTGGCTCCGGGCAAACTGGAAGTAACGGCAGCGGATGGCAGCAAACAGGTGCTGGAAGCCCAAAACATCATCATCGCCACCGGCGGACGTGCGCGGCAACTGCCCAGCATGCCCATCGACGGTAAAAAAATCATCGGCTACCGCGAGGCCATGGTACTACCCCAGCAACCGGCCAGTATGATCATCTGCGGCAGCGGCGCCATTGGTTCCGAATTTGCATACTTCTACAACAGCATGGGCACGAAAGTGACCATCGTGGAATTCATGCCCCGCATTGTTCCGGTAGAAGATGAAGACATCAGCAAAGAACTGGAGAAACAATACAAAAAACAGGGCATCCAGATCATGACCAGCAGCGAAGTGCTGAGCGTGGACACCAGCGGCGCCGGAGTGAAAGCCCGGGTAAAAACGCCCGCCGGTGAAGTGGTGCTGGAAGCCGATATTCTGCTGAGTGCCGTAGGGGTGGTGGCCAATATTGAAAACGTGGGCCTCGAAGCCCTGGGCATCAAAACGGAGAAAGGAAAAATTATCGTGGATGCCTTCCAGCGCACCAATATCCCCGGCATCTATGCCATTGGCGACTGCACCCCCGGCCAGGCCCTGGCCCATGTGGCTGCCAAAGAAGGCATCAATGCAGCGGAACACCTGAGCGGCCACCATCCCGAACCCATCGACTACAACAATATCCCGGGCTGTACCTATTGCACCCCCGAAATTGCCTCTGTGGGCTATACGGAAAAAGCCGCCAAAGAAGCCGGCTATGACATCAAGGTGGGCAAGTTCCCCTTCATGGCCAGCGGTAAAGCCAGTGCGGCCGGCGCCACAGAAGGTTTTGTAAAAGTGATCTATGATGCCAAATACGGTGAATTCCTGGGCTGCCATATGATCGGCATGAATGTAACTGAAATGATTGCCGAAGCGGTTACCGCCCGTAAACTGGAAACCACCGCTCACGAAATCCTGAACGCCGTGCATCCTCACCCCACCATGAGCGAAGCGGTGAAAGAAGCCACTGCCGCAGCTTACGGCGAAGCGATTGATATCTGATGCGAAAATGACGATCAGCATAGAAAAGCCCCGGCACT
>JAYRPG010000142.1:0-19480 GCA_041911275.1 Ferruginibacter sp.
AGCATGGGGGCCCGGGATAATATCCTGCTGAGCCCCGGTTCGCAGCACGAGGCCGGTTTAATGCTGGCTGTCGGCCAGCACGGCGACAGCCTGCGTTACAGCTGGGAGATCCTGAAAGAAGACTGGCTGCACTGGGGCCGTACCTGGCATTATTTCAAAAGACCGCCGGCTGAACCCGGCCTGATTGCCGACAGCACCCTCCGGAACATCCGCTTCAGCGCCCCCCGTAAAGAAGGCCCCTACCGGATCTTTGTTTATGTGTATAACCGCGAGGGGTATGTCACCACCGCGAACACGCCATTTTACGTTGTCAACAATGAACTTTAAGTCTGCCCCCATACCCCCTCCCAACCGCCGGGAAAAATTTGCGCTCAGGGCCATGATCCTGCTGGGCTATTTTTCCGTGGCGTTCTTCCTCTTTACCCTCTCGAAGCATGAGCACATCGGCCACAAGCCACTGTACATCCTGATGATGATCACCATGGTGTACCTCTGCCTCAAATACATGCACGAGTGGTACCACTATTTCTCCATTTCGGTAACCCCGCGCCCCGAACCCACGCGCCAGTATACCATTGATGTGCTCACCACCTACTGCGCGGGCGAGCCCTTCGATATGCTGGAGCAAACCCTTACGGCGATGGTGAACATGACCTACCCGCATACCACCTGGTGCTGCGATGAGGCCGATGATCCCGACGTAAAGGCCCTCTGCCAGCGGCTGGGCGTAAGGCATGTTACCCGCACCGTGAAAGTGAACGCCAAGGCCGGCAATATCAACAATGCCCTCCGGCAGGCCACGGGCGAACTCTGCGTGGTGATGGATCCCGACCATATCCCCGCACCCGATTTCCTGGATGCCGTAGTGGGATATTTTGAGGATCCGAAGGTGGGCTATGTGCAGATTGTACAGGCTTATTACAACCAGGGCGAGAGCCTGGTGGCCAAGGGCGCTGCCCAGCAAACCTACCAGTTTTACGGTCCGATGATGATGTGCATGAACACCTATGGCACCGTGCAGGCCATCGGCGCCAACTGCACCTTCCGGCGGGCTGCCCTCGACTCCATCGGCGGCCACGCGGCCGGCCTCTCTGAAGACATGCACACGGCGATGCAGATCCATGCCAAAGGCTGGAAATCCATCTATCTGCCCTCCATCCTCACCCGCGGGCTCGTGCCGGCCACCCTGTCATCGTATTACAAGCAGCAGCTGAAATGGTCGCGGGGTACCTGGGAACTGCTGCTCGTCACCTATCCCCGCCTGTTCACGAAATTCACCTGGCGGCAGAAACTGCATTATTTCCTGCTGCCCTTCCATTACCTCTGCGGCATCATCTTCTTCCTCAACTTCCTCATCCCGGTGATCTCGCTGTTCACGGGCTATATCCCCCTGCGCATGGACATCATCCATTTCATGCTGGCCGCCCTGCCCATGCTGGGCATGTCGGTGCTGATCCGGCACTATGTGCAGAAATGGGTGGCGGAAGAAACGGAACGCGGTTTTCACATTGTGGGCGGCATCCTGCAGATCGGCGCCTGGTGGGTGCATTCCATCGGCTTTATCTACACCCTGCTACGGAAAAAAGTGCCGTACATCCCCACCCCCAAAAACGACAACGACCCCCTGCCCCTGGTGCTGAACCTGCCGAATGTTTTCATTGCCGTGGTATCCCTGGCCGCGATCATTTACGGCTTCACCAGTAACTATAATCCCTACACGATTTTCATGGCCGTGCTGGCTTCGATGCAGATCCTGTTCATGCTCTTTATCTTTTCCATCTCGGGCTATACCCGCAGCGACAGCACACTGAGCAACGTGGCCCAGAAAATCCGCAGCAAAACCTGGCTGATCATACAAACCCACGGCTTCCTGCGCCGCTACTCGGTGGTGCTGGCCGTGCTCCTGGTTACCGCCTTCATCTTCAGCTACCGCAAGATGCAGGAGCTGCCCACTTTTGTGCCCAAGCCCCTGCCCGGACTGGAAGTGTTTTACCGCGGCACCTTCGACCCCGATGCCGCCGCCAGCCAGCGCGTTAGCCACTACTTCAGCGATATCCGGCCGCCGGCCATCGTACCCCTGCAACTGCACACCACGGCAGACGGCCAAACCCGCCTGCCGGCCGACAGCATCCGGGTACTGCATGCCCACAGCGCCCTGCCCCTGCTGATCTGGCATCCCTTTGAAGGCCGGACTCCCCTGAACGGCGACAGCCTGCTGACCGCGATCCGCAACGGCCGCTTCGATTCGCTCTTCCGCCCGCTGGCCCGCCAGCTGGCCGCCCATGCACAGCCGGTATTCTTCAGCTATGAACCCGTAACCGGTAAACAACAGCAGCAGGATCTTCTGCAGCCTGCCCTCTACCGCGAGGCCTGGCAGTATGTGAAGAACCTGTTCGACCAGGAAGGAGCCGGCAAAATGGTGTGGGTATGGACGCCCTGGAACCCCCTGAGCGCGGAAGCCTACTTCCCGGGCAGCCAGAATGTAGACTGGCTGGGCGTACAGGTACTTGATACTTCAACCGTCACCAATACCACCGACCGGCAGGGCTTCTACCGCCTCTACCAGCCCTGGCACCGGCAGAAACTCTTCCACTACGGCCTTCCGGTGATGATCACGGCGGCGGGTACACGCGCAGGCGATAAATCCACCTGGTGGCAGGCCGCGGAAGCCAGCATGGATACGGCTTTCCATGAAATCCATGCGCTGCTGGTGGCTGAAGATCCCCATGCCCGGCTGGACGGTCATTTTGCCTGGATCCCCGGACGCCAACCCATCTTAACGGGCAAAACCCTGTCGCGCTTTGACCGGGTGCTGCACGAAGCCGCCCTGCCGCTGCCGGCAGAACGGTCGCTGGCCCTCCACCTCACCCTGCCCGATACGCTCCGCGGCGTGCTGTACGATAAAGGTTTTTACTGGTTCCGCAACCGCCATACCATGACGAAACGCACCCTCGAAGCCGACATCCTCATGATGAAGGCGGCCGGCATCAATACGGTGGAACGCTCCATGCCGGGCTTCTATGATGAGGTGATGGACGAACTGCTCCGCAAACACCAGCTGAAACAGATCGGCCGCTTCGTGAGCCTGATCGGCACCGAAACCCTGGATGATGACGGCAAACTGGCTGATGAACAGGAAAAGATCCTGAAGCTGGTGCGGGCACACCGGCACCGCAGCAATATCATTGCCTGGAACATCGGGAATGATGTGCTGTTCAGCCTCGAGAACGAGACCTTCTACCCCGGTTATTTCCATTACCGCAACCGCTACCTGCAATGGCTGAACGGACTCTGCAAAGCTATCCGCGCCATCGATCCCAACCGACCAATCGTAGCCGATCTCAACTGGGATGTACGCGGACAGGCCCGGCTGGCCTGCTACCAGGCATATGTGCCGGCCATCGACCGCTTCCTGCTGGTGGGCACGGGCAAGAACAAAGCCGGACTGAAAGATCCGCTCAGCGGCAAAATGGCCTGGGGCAAGGTGCCCGTGGAACTGTGGGACAGCCTGCCCGCCGTGAAAAAATCCGCATTCATCCCGGCCTGGCAGGATCTGGAGAATACCGACTTCATTGCCCTCAACGGCCTGCTCGACCTGGACGGACGGGAGAAACAGCATTACCGCAAAGTGCTGAACACCTGGTCGGCCAACCCGGTGGGCCCCTCCCCGGTGCCGGATATCAAAATCCTGAAACCTTCCGTATACACGAAAGAATACCTGCCGGTGCAATACCATGTGATGTACCGCGAAGACACCACACAGTGGAAACTGTACCAGCACCAGATCCCCGATCTGCATTTTGAGTGGTACCTCGTGCGGGTAGACCGTTACGGCAACACCATGTTCATCAAGAAAGCCGGTGAAGGCAGCAGCATCACCCTGCCCATCCCGCAGGAACCCATGTACTACGAACTGATCGTGGAAGCCGTAAGGGGCAGGGATGTGAAAGTGGCCCGGTCTACGCTGAATACTCCGCTGGATTGAGGAGAGTTAGGAGTTAGGAGTGTAGAGTTAAGAGTTATGAGTTATGAGTTATGAGTTATGAGTTAAGCGTATAGGATTTAGGGGATAACGGGTTCATGGCATGGGTTCACCATGATCCATTGCCTTATCTTCGCGCCATGCGTATCTTCCTGCTCCTGTCATTGCTGATCGCCGGCGGTATCGCCTGCAGTCCGCCGCGGGCGCTGGAGTACCGCGAGTTCCGGAATTTCAGGATTGAAAGCCTGGGCTTCTCGAACAGTTCGGTGAAAATGGACATGATTTATTTCAACCCCAACCCCTTTGGGCTGCAGCTGAAACGCTGCGATCTCGACATCTACATCAACGACGTGTACCTGGGCCGCACCAGCCAGGAATACCAGGTTCAGATTGAACGGAAGGCTGATGTGAGCATCCCCATCCAGCTCTCGGTCGACATGCGCAACCTCTTTAAAAACAGCCTCAACGTACTCTTCCGCAATAGCGTGCGGCTTAAGGTAACCGGCACCGTTAAAATCGGCAAGGCCAATGTATTCATGAGCTTTCCTGTGAAGTATGAGGAACAGCAAACCTTCAGCCTGTTCCAGGGCTGATTGCTGAAGATACCCCTCAGCCCTGCAGCATGGTCCACAGCATGAATATTTCCCAACCGGCAAAGATGAACGTGAGCACCGCCGGGATCAGGTAGCGGGAATCAGACTGCCGCGTAAAAATCCAGGCGGCCAGCAACAACATGCCGATCCGGATCAGCAGCACCTGCAGCGGATACCATTCGGCCAGCCAGCCGGGCAAACTGTTCAGCATCGCTGCCTGGAATAAATCCGGATCGCCGGCAGCCAGCTGCGGATGACGGATGCGGAACAGCCATTCCTGCCCCCGGTTCAGCAAGGGCAGGATCAAACACCCTGTCGCAATCCATACCCTTTTTGACATGCAGGTACCATTCAAGTTGATGCAGTAAAATACAAAGACGACCCGGCGCTCATCGCCCTTCGCCCGAAGGACCCAATCCGCATGAACAGGATAAGGGTGACCGGTTCAGGGCACCAGGCGTGAACCGGCAGCTGCAGGATCAATGACTCCGCTCCTTCTCCCCGCCTGCGGCGAGCGCCACGAGGGCACCGGCCACCGCGCTGATGAGCGTGAAGGCCAGCACATTGCCCATCAAACCATGTTTGCTGATCACATAAGTGGTGGCATAGGTCTGGCAGTCGAAACTCAGTTCCATCAGGCCCCCCAGCAGGCCACCCGTAACCGCTCCTTTCAGAACAGTCCGGCTGTTGCTCCACTGGATCACCAGGACCAGCAGCACCCCCTGACTCAGGTAGCCCAGTACGCGGTAGAGCACCTGATAATCAGACAGCGGCCGGAAAATACTGTGTCCGGCCTTACCCGTATTGGCCGAAAAATAACCCTGCAGCAGGTGCCCGTACACCAGCCAGCCCAACAGGTAATACAACACGGCGCCCAGTACCGCGCCGATCAGGAGTTTTTGTATGTTCATAGCAGAGAATTGAAAATTTAAATCATCAGGGATCGTTGACCTTCAGGATTCAGCATCCCGGTTCAGCAACCCGATGACCCCTCCGGCTGCACCCCCCATCACCGCATAAGCCAGTACGTCGCCGAGGATCGCGTGTTTGCTCAGTACCCAGGTGGTGGCATAAACCGTGCAGTCCAGCGAAGCCACCATCAAAGCGCAGAGCAGCGCCCCGGTAATCATGCCATTGAGGAATCCTGCCGCACGCATCCGGAGCAGGGCATAGGCCAGCAACAACCCCATCAGCAGGTTTCCGCAAGCCATAAACAGAAAATTGTATTCCGTTTCGGCACGGTTGATGATGTGCCCGGCTTTGCCGGAATATTTGTAGAAATAGTCGGCCATCAGTACCCCGTAGATCAGCCAGCCCAGGAGGAAAAAAACAACAGCACCCAGCAGGGCACCCGGCAACAGTTTGCGGTAATTCATGGCAGAAGCAGTTAAGTTATGGTAAGCCAATATAAAACTTTCAGGGGAATCTGCAAACAGGGGAACAGGGAATGATGAACAGGGAACGGGGAACAGGTTTGAACGCATGAACGTTTCGTGTCCCGGCGGTGGTTTCGCCGGCCCTATCATCTGGGCGAACGAGATTCCCCGCGCAACCCCGACGAAAAGCGTCGGATGTCGTCGGGGTTGCACGGAATGCCCCGACGCACCGGAATGATTCCGTTGTGAAAACCCCGCCGGAACAATGGGGACAGGGAACGGGGAACAGGGAATGGTGGACAAAGAACAAGGAACGGAGAACTGTACAACAAAAAATTTTCAATATTCAATGCGCAATTTTCAATGCTCAATGCCAGGCCCACGGATAAAATGACTGAGTACAATTACCCATCCCTAAACCTTTCTAAACTTCCCTAAACCTCCCTAAACATTTCTTAAACCCTCAACCTTAAACTTTAAACTATAAACCTTAAACCTTCCCCTCCCCCGCCAGGCCGCCCAAGCGTCCCGGCGAAGCGCCCGTCAGCAACGTCTTTAACCTCCAAAAAAAAGCGGCTGCACCCTTCCGGATACAGCCGCTTGAATAATGCGGATGGATTTACGATTTCACCCTTACCGGTTTCAGCCTGCTGCGACGACGATACACCACAACGGCAGCAAAAACCACACTGCCCATCAGGAACACGGTGTTCATCACCGGATCAAAAGGCACGTCAGGGTTGCCGCCCGGGTCACGGCCATCAGGCGTGGGATTGCTGAGCTGGTCGCTGCCGCCCGTATTGGCACTGGGGCGCGGATGCTGGATACCCAGGCCGCCACCGGAAACGATCTCCTCCTGGCCGCTGACGCCACTGCCGGCATTGCTGGCCTCGGGCACTTCGAGCTCCGGTACTTCGTAGCTTTCGGGCTGATCGTCTTCCAGTTGTTGGGCCATGCCCACTGCCGGAACAGCCAGGAAGGCTGCGAAAAACAACATCAGGGTTTTATTCCGAACCGTCTGAAATATCATGTTTGTTTGTTTACTGCTCTTTAATTAATTGCCAGACTGAATGAGTACTGTTTGCAGTTCCCTGTCCTGGCCGGGTTTGATCACTTCCAGCTGGTACTGTCCGCTCAGGATGCCCGAAGGTAATACAAAACTTTCAGATGCGCTGCCGCCGGCATGCTGCAGTTCACGTTTGTACACCGTCTGGCCCGACAGGTTGATCAGCCTTACCGCATACTTACCGGCTTCCAGGTTGCTGAACTGCAGGTTCAGGAAGTTACCGTTTACCGGGTTCGGCGATACGGTGATGCCCGTTTTGCCGCTGCCCACCAGCACTTTCACCACCGATGAATAACGGGCCGCGCCGCTCTGATCCACCGCACGGATGCGGTAGAAATGCGTGCCCGCGCTCACCCCGGCATGCAGCCAGCTGTAGCGGCTGGTATTGGCCGCAGCCTCTTCGCCCAGCTTGCTGAACTGGCGGCCATCCACACTGTGCTCCACTTCATAACGGGCCACGTTCACCTGGCTGGCTACCTGCCAGTCTACCCGGATATCACGGTTGAGCTGCACCGCCTTCACACTCACGATGCTCACCGGCACCACCCCGCTCTGGCGGAACACCAGGCGGAAACGGTTGGCGGCACGCGAGGCGGCTGCACTGGTTACATTGAAGGTGTAAGCGGTTACATCGCCCGCCAGGCTCACCGGCGTGCGGCTGCCCGTAAACTGATCTTCCAGGTATGCGCTGGTGATCACCGGATCGATGTTCTCGGCCCGGAGGTCCAGCCGGTAGGCAATCTGCCGCATCGAACCCATTTCAAAGAACAGGGTATCATCCAGGTTGATCCGCCGGCGGCGTTCTACCGCCAGGGAAGTATTGTTGCGGGTGAGGCCGAAGTTCTCATTAAAGTTCGGGCTCTTGCGCACATCATAGTTGTCAACGCCGTTGCTGAACAGCTCATCAAAATCGGCATAGCCGCCATCCACCCCGTCGTTGGCGCCGCCATTGCTGGCGTAGAGGTTGAACAGCACCCGCTGGTTCAGGCCCTGCGGCTGGCTGGGACGGAACGATACCTCGCTGCCGCTCACCTTGGCCGCTTCCACCACCTGTGCGGTACCCGTACCGCCGCTGCTCTGGATGAAGAAGGCATGACCGCTCTCGATATAATTATGCTCGCTGCCGTTGGCGCCATAGCTGCCGCCACCGGGCGACACTTCATAGTTGCCGCTGCTGCTGTTCTTGCTGAAGGTCTGGTAACCACCCACGCCGAAGGAACCGCCCAGTTTGGGATCCCAAACCTGGAAGGCATCGATCAGGCTGCCGCCCCGCACGATCTGACGCATGTCGATCCGCGAAGGATAGGGATTGCGCACCAGGCCCCAGTTCTGCGCACCGGTGCTCACGGCCGTCTGGTCACCCGTAAACAGGGTACCCTTGCTGCGCAGCACCGTGCTGGTGGTGGGCGCGCCGATGCCGAACTGGTAAGGACTGCGGTCGCCGCGGATAAAGATGAAGTAGCCCTGCTCGCTGCTCAGGCTGGTGCTGGTGGTGGCGCCAACCGCTACCAGGTTGTCGGTAGCCGCATCATAACGGTACAGGGAAGGCCGCTGCGACACCGAATCATAACCGGCTGCCTGGGCGGCACTGGCGGTACCATAGATGGCAAAGCCCCCGAAGATCTGCGTACCAAAGCCCGGGTTGGGGTTGCTCAGCGGACCTACGCCGCCTTCCTGCCAGGCCTGGTTGATGGTTTGGCCGCTGGTATTGGAAGCCAGCAGGCGCCATGACTTACTGGAATTCTGCGGAATGAAACGTTCCACCGTTACATCACCGGTGATGTAGCCACCGGCAGTGCTGCCCTGGGCCACGCGGGCTGAACCATTGGCGGATGACTTCAGCGTCAGGAAACCGGCACTGGTCAGGGTACCGCCTGAAGTGACGGTCACCACACCTTCTGCGCTGCCGTCGTAAGCCGTAATGTTCAGCGCATTGCCGAGGGTGGCCGAGCCACTGGCGCCGATGCTCAGGCTGCGGAGGAAGTTACTGGTGCCGCCGCTGGCAAAGAACAGCGAACCGGCTGCGCCGCCGATGCTGAGGTTACTGCTGTTGCCACCGGCCAGGTTACCCGCCGTGCGGCTTACCGCACCGTTGAGGGTAAGGGTGTTGCTGCCGATGGAGAGGTTGCCGCTGGTGAGCGTGAGGGTATTGCTTACCGTAACATTATTATTCATCACGGCCGTCCCTGAAGATTTATTGATAGTAAGGGCGCGGAAAACTTCGCCGCTGGCATCGATGATATCCTGGTCAACTGTTCCGTTCAGTACTACAGTTGAATTGGTATTGGTGAAAGTACCGCTGTTGTTCCAGTCGCCGCCCACATTAATCGTGTAGGCATTACCGGCAGTGCTCATGGTGGCCGTGCTGCCGATGATGAAATCGCCGGTTACATTGATAGTGGCTGTATTACCAGAGCTGGATGCCTGCACCGTGCTGTTGGTGCCTGAGATTACAAAATTACCGCCAACATTCAGCGTGAGGGTACTGCTGCTTAGCCTTAAAATGTTTCCGTTTGTATTTTGAACCTCGAAGTTTCCGTTCACAGTAGTTAAAGAACTTACCAAATTGATAGTTGCTGACTGAGCTGCACTATTCCAGTAAAAATGATGGAAAGACTGTCCCAAACCTGCAGTGGGAGCGGTTGCACCTGTAATCTCACAAATTGATCCGGTACTCCATGTTGCAGTTGGTACTGTACCGGCGCTAAACGCATGCTGGTACCTGCCTCCGGATGCAATACTCAGGGTACCTGTGGTAGTAAAGGTGGAGTTAGCTGTTCTTACCAAGGTTCCTTCTACGGTCAGTGTCCTTCCTGTACCTATCACGGCAGTGGCAGATGTACCAAAAGTGAGGGTACTGCCCGATGCAACGGTGAAGTTGGCAGCCGTTAAAGTAATACTACTGGTGGAAGGCAGCGTAAGATTGGTATTCAGCGTTACACCGCCCGCATTGGTAATGGTACTCACGGCGATTGCATTAGAGAATGCGCCGGCATTCGACCATGTTTGCGCACTGCTGCCATTAAACTGAAGCGCAGCAGATCCGGCTGTACCACTGTTGGTGAGGGTAGCACTGGCACCTACATTGAGATTGCCGCCAACAATCAACTGCCCGGCACCCGCACCTGCAAGATTCTTGATATGCAGGGTACCACCGCTGATCGTTGCGTTACCCGTTACCGTGAGGCTGCGGGTGCTGCCGGAGTTGCGATTGATATAAACAATACCACTGGTTTGCTCATACTCAGCAACAGTGGGTGAAGTACCGGCTGCTGAGGTCAGGAATGCACCGTTTCCGGTACCTGAAGCCGTCAGTTTACCTGCAATAGTAATAGCGTTATCGCCAATGGTTATAAAATCAACTGTACTGCCGCCGCTGAAATTCACACTGCCAGCCCAAATTACATTCTGGTAGCTGCCAGCAGACAATGCCCCCAGGTTGGCGCCGGTGCCGGTACCGGTGAAAGCACCCGACAACCGGAGCGTTGAAGAAGACGCCCAGGTAATATTGGCAGGAATTGTGAGGTTATTCAATGCGTGCTCATAGGTGGCAGTTGAACCACTAACGGATACAGTTGCCCCCGTAGTGGTGAGTGTTCCACTGTTCAGCAGGTATCCATTCACTGTAAGGTCTGTGCCGGTTCCGTTGTTTACTACGAGTGTACCCGTGGCAGCAATCGTGATCTGCCCGCCGGCATCCACCGTCAGTTCATCAGCCGTAATGCTGGTACTGGCTGGAATGGTAACGGTATGTGTGTTAAGAACGTTGATGGCCGCTGCCGAACTGGTAGGCGTTTGCGTAGCCGCAATCCAGGTACCTCCGCTGAAGCTCTGCCAGGTGGCCAGATCTCCCCAGTTGCCGCTTGCGGCGCTTCTGAACTGATCCGTAGCCGAAGTGGTAATGGGTGTGGTGGCATTGCCGGTTACGGTAGAGGGCGTGAGGTAATTCTGAGAAGTACCCGTTCCTTCATTGTATTCAAATACCGCGAAGTGGTAAGTGGTGTTGCCGCTGAGGCCGGTTACCGTTACCACATTGCTGCCGCTGGCCGTGCCGTTGTACACCACATAATTGCCGGTGCCCAGCTGGCTGCCGCTGCCGAATAACGCGTTGGCGGTATAGCTGCTGCCATCTGCCGGATTGGCATCCACCGCGCTGCCGGCCTTCACCACAATGATCCGCGCATCACCGTTACCGGTAGCAGGCAGGTTCACCACGATGCTGGTGCCGGTAACCGTGCCGAAGCTGATGGCGCCTTCGGTGGTGGGTTCGGTATCGATCGCGTTGCCGCTCACGGCCACATTCTGGGTGGTGGCCTCCGTGGCCGCGTTGGTGACGTTGAGCGTACCCGTGGCGCCGCTGGCGGATGACGGAGAGAAGCGCACATAAACCGTGGTGCTCAGCACTTCATCACTGCCATTGCGGGTCAGTACCAGCGGGTTGGTGCTGTAATCCACATCATCCAGACTGATGGCAAAGCCCGCAGGCGCCGTTACCGTGATGGACGATACAAGTTCCGTACCCGAAACGCTGTAACTCTGCGAGGCCGAATGCTGCCCGTTGGCCACATTGCCAAATGCACTGAGGCTACCCGTTACCGTTACCGTGGGGTTATAGGTGGCGGCGCTGCCGGTGCCGGCTGTTGTGTAATAGTTGGGCGATCCGGCGCTGTTGTTGTTGTATTCAAACACCGCTACATGGTAGGTGGTGTTTTTCGTAAGACCGGTTACGGTTACTGAAGCACCCGTGCCATCATACACCACCCAGTTGCCGGTGCCCAGCTGATCGCCGGAACCGAAGGCTGCATTGGCGGTGTAGGTGGTGCGGTCGGCCGGGGTGGCATCCACCGCGCTGCCCTGTTTCAGCAGCACTACCCTCCTGCCGCCGTCGCCACCGCTGAAGTTCAGCACCAGGCTCACATCGGTACGGGTACCGAAGCTTACCGTAGCAGCGGTGGTGGGCTCGGTGGCCAGGGTGGTGAAGCTTACCTCACCGGCACTGTAGGCCGTGCCCACACCGTTGGTGGCATAGGCCTTCACATAATAAAGTGTATTGGCACTCAAACCGCTGAGGGTTTGGGTATAGGTACCGGTGCCGTTGCTGCCGTGGCTCACATTGGTGCCACCGGCGCCGTCGGCCGGACTGCTGGTATTGTAACGCAGACCCCGGTCGATTACGGCGTCGCCGCCATCCGTTGTTACCTCATTAGTGGCCACTTCTGCGCCGCCGGTAACGATGCCGCTGCCGGTTACCGTACCCACCACCACGGTGGGGGCCGTAGCGGATGACGTAGTAACACCGGCACTGGTAGCCGACCAATCCGAACTGCCGGCGGCATTCACCGCTTTCACGCGGTAATAGTAAGTGGTTGCGGAAGAGAGGCCGGTTACATTCTCGCTGAAGGTGCCGGAGCTGATGCCGGACTGGGTATAATCCACAGATCCAAAAGCATTGTCGTTGTCCACCTCAATCGTATAGGTATAGCTTTCGCTGCCCTGGGCGCCGGGGGCCGACCAGTTGGCGGTAAAGCTGGTGGAGGTGGGATT
The DNA here is from genome assembly GCA_041911275.1 of Ferruginibacter sp. GTDB lineage: Bacteria > Bacteroidota > Bacteroidia > Chitinophagales > Chitinophagaceae > Ferruginibacter. The sequence continues at coordinate 12,562 of JAYRPG010000142.1, forward strand.
GCGGGCCGTAACATCATCCATTACCGGCGCCAGGGATACCGTGGTGAAACTGGCATCGCTGCCGTTGGTGGTATTCACCGCATTGGTGGCGGTGGCGCGGAAATGATAGAGCGTATTGGCAGTTAAACCCGTGAGCGCGCCGGTAATGGCGGCACTTTGGGTGGTAACCGGACTTTCAGCAGCCGTTACCGATGACCCATAGCTGATCGTGGTACCATAGTTGAAGGCGGCAGTACTGCTGAGGGCGTTGGCACTCACGGTACCGTTTAAGGTAGCGGTGGTGGTGGTTACGCTGCTGGCCGAACCGGTGGTAACGGTGGGCGCATCCACGATCTTTTGGGAGCCGCCGGCACTGGTGCTGCCGGTTTTATTGCCGAAGCCGAATGTGAGATCACTGGTGCTGATGGCCGATACATCCAGCGTAGCACCCGGGGTGGCGCCGGCAGGCACATCGGTGGTGATCCAGAAATAGCCGGTGGTACCATTGTTGATGGCCTGCGCCAGGGAGCTGAAGGTTTTGCTACCGGTGCCCAGGCCGGTGGTAATGCTGGAACCGATCTGGCTGGCGCTGCCGAAGCTGTTGCTGGTGCTGTACCAAAGCTTGAAGTTGCTCACATCCGTGGCGCTGTAGCTGCCGTTGGTGGTGAAGCTCACCGAGCTGAGGGTGGCATTGGCCGAAGTGACCGCTGTCTGGAAGTTGTAAATGATGTTGTTGGTGCTGTTGCGGGTGATGTTTCCGCCAGCCACCTGTCCGCCGCTGTTATCGGCCAGGGCGATATCCGGCGCCACGGGCGGCATGGCTACCGTCCAGGTGGGGTTGGTTAAATTGGTGATACCTGTAACGGTTGTCGTATTGGGCGTGCCGGTGGCGGTGCTGCCCCCGCGGTCGTCCCAGCTGGAACCATTGTACTGGTAAGCTTTACCCGAAGCCGGTGAAGCGCTCAGGTTGGCGCCCGCGTTGGCGGTGAGCCACTGGAAGGCCAGGGAGGAAGTGGTGGAGGCCGAAGCGGCGATGCTCCACTGGGCGGCCGCGCCATCCGCTGCCGGGGTATAAGTGGTATTGTCGGCCCCAACCGTGTACACCGCGGTGGTGCCGCCGGTATTGGTGATGGTGAGGGCGTTGTAGTTGCTGCTGCGGCCAATGGGGAACAGGAAGGAACCGCCGCCGGAGGCGATGGAGCGCAGTACCCGGCCGGTGGAGTTGGTGACAATATAGTTGCTGGACGAAGCACCGGTTACCGTGGCCCCGGTGAGGGTAAGGTTGTTGGCGCCGAGGGTGAGCTTGCCGCTGTTGAGGGCCAGGGTGCCGGTTACAGCAGCCGGGGCGGACAGCGTTACGCCTGCACTGTTGCTGATGCTGAGGTTATTGGCGCCGGTGAAGCCGCTGCCCGCAAACTGGGCGGTTGCGCCATTGAAGGTGTAGTTGGCGCCGGTATTGTAGATACGGGTGCTTGCTACCTGTATACTACCGTTTGTGCCACTTGTAGTCAATGCACCATTGACATTTGTATTTGCTGTAATAATTCCTGCTCCTGAACTTAATGTAAACGTTGATGCCGTGGAGGTACAATTCATAATTTGCGTACCCATATCCAAGGTACATCCACTGTTTACAGTAAAGCTCGCAGCATTATTATTCGATGAGAAAAGAGAAGCAGTACCAGATTTAGTAAATGTTGCAGTACCAGATTTAGTGAAATTGATTGCAAAAGCGCCAGAGCCTCCACTGGTAAATACGCTGGAATTGTTCATGGCAAAATTACCACCAATATTTATTGTATTAGCTCCAGAACCTTTATTAATTGTTGAGGTGTTGTTTAAAGTGAGGTCACCTCCGATATTTACTGTCGCAGTCGCACTGCTATTAGTAGGAAAATACTGGCTGGCATTATGTAAAGTTAGACTGCCAAAATTATGCGTACAAGCAATACTACCAGAGCCTGTTCCTTCCAATATACCTGAATTGGAATTACTATTATCACCAAGGACTACATTACCCGTAACGGTTAAAGTTGTACCGGTAGTAGTAGTCAAGCGAACACGACCTGTAAGTGAATTTAAAATACTGAGTGATCCCCATGTAACAGTTCCAGTCAGGCCTAATTGGACTGTGGAGCTTTGGCTACTGGGGTTCCAGATAACATTTCCGAAATTCTGTGCCCAGTTAGAAGCGCCTGTTGCAGCACCTAATACACCTGTAACTTTTAATGTGCTGGCTGCATTCCAACTTGTACCTCCAACTGCAGTTGGAACAGTCGGATTATTATTTCCTGTAGCATAAGCAAGGTCAACAATTCCTGTAGAATTTACGGTTAAACTGCCAGTAGTATTTGTCAGGTTAGCTCCGTTAATAGTAACTGTTAGTGTGCCATTAATTGTCGTATTACCACCGGTTTTTGCTACTGCTGCATCCAAAGTTACGTTGGTCCCTGCTGAAACAATAACGCTTGCTGTAAGAGGTGGAACTACACCGCCCGCCCATGTTGATGCTGTTGCCCATGTTCCATTTCCGGCACTGTAATATGGATATGTAGTAGTAGATGCACCAACGGTATATGTGTAATTAGATCCAGTACCGTTATTAAGATTGATTGTATAAAAATCAGCGTCAGCTCCACTAGGGGCAACCGTTCCGGAAGTGAAGATATAATAGCTAACGTTGGCATTTGCTGTATTGAATGCTGCAGGAATAGTGGTTGTATAAACAGTACCTGAACCAGTCATTTTAGTAACAGTAGAAGTTGCATATCCATCTTTTGTGTAGCGGATATAAACATCTTGTCCAGTGGATAAATTCCCGGATAAGTTAGCAGTGACCAGTACATTCTGACCAGAATTAACACCATTTAGTACAGTTGGTGCTTGTGTAACAGTTGATACTGTCCTTATTGCACCCTGAACTCGGAAAATAATAATCCTTGAACTAGATACACCTGCCGACTTAAACACCCAGTTGTCGGTGGTATTAGGCACCGTTACATAAAAAGCTTTACTGCTGCCGCAGGTGATGGTGCTGGAGGTATAGGCAGTTTCCGGTGTCAGCGCCACATCCACACCGCCACTGGGTCCGTACTCACCGCAGGGCGTACCGTTGCCGTAGAAACGAAAATACCGGGGCACGTTTCCGCCGGCGGTATTGGTGGTGGTGTAAATCAGGGATGAGCCCGCACTGGAAGAAAAGAAAGCCGCGGTTCCCCATCCGTTGCCCCAGCCATCGCCGGAGTTAAAGGCATTCTGACTGAAGACTGTCTGGCTCAGGATCAACAGGGAAAGCAAGGAGGCAAGCTTGAATCCTTTGTAGAGATTTTTCATACTTATTGTTAGTTATAATACCTGCCCTGCGGTAATCTTTTACCGCTGAACAGTTTTTTACAAAGACTGGGTTGCCCGGGGGCAATCGTTTTCGGAACAGTATGGATCAGGAAAACCTGGCGGTGACCCTGGATCGAGTCAGCCGTTGACCTGTGCCGGGATTAAAGATTGTTTAACAGGGAATCGGAATTCCTTTGCAAAATAGGGGAAATATGTTAAAAACAGTTAACAGAATGAAAAATTGGGCGGAGAAGGGAACAGGGGAACAAAGAATGAGGAACAGGGAATGGTGAACGGGGAACGGGAATGAAGTATGAATAATTTTCAATATTCAATGTGCAATGCGCAATGTTCAGGGCAACCTTTTCCCCGCTCCGGCGGTGGTTTCGCTAGCCTCCTCATGAATGCGACCGCCATCTCCCGCGCAACCCCGACGACAGGGAAAAGGGAATGATGAACAGAGAACGGGAATGAGGTATGAATAATTTTCAATATTCAATGTTCAATACGCTAAACCCTAAACCCTCAACCCTAAACCTCCCTAAACCCTCAACCCTAAACCCTCAACCCTAAACCTCCCTAAACCTCCCCTCCCCCCTGATCATCATCATTGTCCCGCCTCCTGCCGTGCCGGAAATTGCAGGATAAAGAGGATTTTATGGCCTGGCGTTGGCTGATCCTGTTGCTCCCGGTGGTGGGGGGCTCTTCCTGCAGAACCCTTGAGCAGGCCGCTGCCCATGGATTCAGCACCGGTACCTATCGGCTGCATACCCGCGGAACGGAAGAGCAGGTGTATGTAGAAGTGGAAGACGGGTTGATCAGGGCCTATCCGCTCACTGCCAAACTCACCTCCTACGGGCAGCCGGCGCAGCCGCTCCTCAGCTGCTCACTCCTGCCCTCCGATTCAGCCTGTCATTATCCCTTTCATTTCAGCAAAACCAGCCTCGACATCGACCTCACCAGTGTGCTGCTGAAATACCGTGCCGCTGCCGGCGGATTGCCCGGACAGGCCACAACGGATTTTAATGCGGCGATCTACGTCGGTCCGCGCTTCGACCGGTACGAAATCCGCAGCCATACCGATCCCCTGGGGAAATGCCGTTACCGCGTCTATTCCCGGGGCTTTGATGCGGGGCTGCTGGCGGGAATGGGAACTACCCCGGTAAACCCCTTTACCACCCGCAACCAGGTAAGCGCCGAGTACAATGCCCTGATCATCCAGGTGGGGGCCGCCGCCTTTGCGGAAACCAGTTTTGCCAGCTTTGGCCTCGCCGCCGGTATCGATTACCTCACCGGCCGCGACCGCCGCTACTGGATTTACCAGGGAAAACCCTGGGTGGGGCTGGTGGTGGGGATTGCGCTGAATTAAAAGAGAACGGGGAATGATGAACAGGGAACAGGGGAACCAGGAACAAGGAACAGGGAATGGGGAACGGGGAATGGTGAAGGGAGGAACAGGCAGGAGGTAATTTTCAATAATCAATTTTCAATGTTCAGGGCCAAACCTGCGGATGAAGAGTGAGTCCGGTTACCCATTCCCTAAACCCTAAACCCTAAACGCTAAACCCTAAACCTCCCTAAACCCTAAACGCTAAACCCTAAACCCTTCCTGCCCTCCCCCATTTTCATTATCTTCAATCCTGCCAAAACCAACATTTATGCAACCACTACGCCATCTGCTGCTGGGCGTGCTCCTGTTCCAGGGAGCCGGCGCCGCAGCCCAGGGCACAGACAGTGCCCGCATCCGGAAAAATCAAATCAAAGTTAACCTCTCCGCCCTGGTGTTCACCAATTTCTCCCTGCAGTACGAACGGCAGGTGGGGCGCAAAACCACGGTGGCGCTGGGGGCCAATATGCGGCCATTCGGCACCCTGCCCTACAAGACGCTGCTCAAAAAAGCACTGAATGAAGACGCAGTGAACCTGGATAAACTCAAGCTGGGCGTGTGGGGCATCACGCCGGAGTTCCGCTACTATACCGGGAAGAAAGGCGCCATGCGGGGCTTTTACATCGGTCCGTTTTTCAGTTATCGCCAGTATAAATCCGACCTGCCCATCAAGTACGACAACGACACCAAGGACGGGGTGTTTTCGGGTACCCTTAAGAGTTATACCTTCGGACTGCAGTTCGGCGCCCAGTGGAAGCTCGGCAAACATGTGCACCTCGACTGGTGGATCCTGGGGCCCAATTACGGCAGTGCCCGCGGCGACCTGATCTTTACCAGCGCCCTCAGTCCGGCCGATCAGCAGGACATGATCGACAAAATCGAAAACCTGAAAGACGATCTGCCGGTAAAAGCCATCGATTCCTACCAGGTGGGGCCCACCGGCGCCAGCATTAAAGTAAAAGGACCCTGGGCCGGGCTGAGGGGGATGGGATTTTGTGTAGGGTACCTGTTTTAACCTGTCGCGGGACTGTCGCGGGACTGTCGCGGGACTCCTGTCCCGTGACAGCCCGTTACTAAATAAACACGAAACAGTAATGGCCAGGTACAGAACGGGAGTTTTGAATCAGTAACGGTCTATCATAGCACAGTGTCCTGCCATAGTAACGACCTATCACGGGACAGGAGTCCCGCGATAGGATCGGAACGGGCGTCCTGCGACAGGTTAAGACAATATGACCAGCGGCAGGAGCCCCTTTTCCCCGGTGGCATATTCGCGGGCGCTGCTGTACTTCCAGTCTGCCGGCTCTTCCACAAACCCCGCTTTCACCGGATTATTGTGCAGATAGTGTAAGCGCTGCCAGTACTTTTCCGGGGTATTGAGTTCTACCGGATGGTTCTCATGCTGCCAGAACTTAAACCGGAAATTTGAGCTGCTTAATCTGCCCTCCTTTTCAAAAAGATCCAGTAAGTAACTGCGCCGGCTTTCACAGGGGTTGTTGATGATGGAATCGATCAGTTTCATGGCCGTGAAATTCTTCAGGTTCCGAATGACACGTCCCGGCTGGTAAGGACCAGCAAAAGAACAGATCATGTGAAAATGATTGGTCATCAGCACCCAGCTGTGTACGATCAGGCCCTGATGCTGCTGACAATGACGGATACTCCCCAATAGAATATGCCGATAAAGATCCCTGGTAAAAACATCTGCCCAGGCAACAACAGTTGCGGTGATGAAATAGACAGACTGCTGCGCTCCAAATTGATAATTTGAACTCATGTTGATGTAGGTTTTAAGGTTAAAGTCTGTATAAATATACCATTTTCCTGTCGCGGGACTCCCGTTACTGTCGCGGGACTCTGTCCCGTGACAGTCCGTTACTAAAAAACATGAAAAAGGAACGGCCAGGTGCAGGACGGGCGGTTTGAAACAGGAATGGCCTATCAAAGGACAGAGTCCTGCGATAGTAACGAGCTATCACGGGACAGGAGCCCTGCCATAGTAACGACTATCACGGGACGGGAGTCCCGCGATAGTAGACCGTGGCAGTACGTTACTAATAAACATGAAACAGGAACGGCCAGTTACAGGACGGGCGGTTTGAAACAGGAATGGCCTATCAAAGGACTGAGTCCTGCGATAGTAACGAGCTATCACGGGACGGGAGTCCTGCAATAGTAACGAGCTATCACGGGACGGGAGTCCCGCGATAGTAGACCGTG
>JAYRPG010000143.1:0-9717 GCA_041911275.1 Ferruginibacter sp.
GAGGGGTGTTTTGAACGGCCGCTCGATGTGGGGCGATTTGATCCGCAGGATCAGCACGCCGATGCTTACCAGCACAAAGGCAAACAGGGTGCCGAAACTGGTGAGGTCACCGGCTACATGTCCGGGTACAAAGGCTGCAAAAGCGCCTACAAACAGGAAGAGGATCCAGTTGGCCTTATAAGGTGTTTTGAATTTCGGGTGCAGGTCACCGAAAGCTTTCGGGATGAGTCCGTCGTTACTCATGGTATAGAAGATGCGGCTCTGGCCCATCAGCATCACAAGGATCACGGAAGAGAAGCCCGCGAGGATGGCTACCGTTACGCCGGTGGCCAGCCAGCCGTAGTTGGTCATGTAGGTGGAGATGGCATAGGCTACCGAGGCTTCGCGTCCTTTTTCCGGATCCACGAAGTCCTTCCAGTTGGCCACCCCGGTGAGCACATGCCCGAAGAGGATGTAGAGGATGGTGCATACCACCAGGGAACCCAGGATCCCGATGGGCATATCGCGTTTGGGATTTTTGGCTTCCTGGGCGGCGGTGCTCACGGCATCAAAACCGATGAAGGCGAAGAACACAATCGCGGCGCCGCCGAGAATACCCCCCCAGCCGTGCTTGTTCCAGCCGCTGTAATCGGCAATCACCTTGCCGGCTGAATCGGTAACGGCGGGCGTGCCTTCGGGGATGAGGTAGGGGGTATGGTTTTCGGGTTTGATGAACTGCCAGCCGATGATGATGAACAGCACCACAATCGCTACTTTGATGAATACGATCACCATGTTCACAATCGCCGATTCCTGGGTACCCTTGATGAGCAGCAGGGTCAGCAGCAGCAGGATCACGAGGGCAGGGGCGTTGATGATGCCCTGGTGCAGCACGCCGGCGCTGTCGGTAAAACTTTCGAATGGCGAATGGCACCATTCATAGGGTATGGCGCCGTCAAAGAGCTTGTTGAGGTATTCGCTCCAGGCGATGGAAACGGTGGCGGCGCCGAGGGCATACTCCATGATCAGCGCCCAGCCGATGATCCAGGCGATGAGCTCACCCATGGTGACATAACTGTAGGCATACGCGCTGCCGGCAATAGGAATCATGGCAGCAAATTCAGCATAACACAATCCGGCAAATGCACAGCCCACGGCAGCTAAAATAAAAGAGAGGGTAACCCCGGGTCCGGCAGCCTGGCCGGCGGCGGCGGCGGTGCGTACGAACAATCCCGCCCCGATGATGGCCCCGATGCCCAGGGCAACCAGGTTGCCGGCACCGAGCGTGCGTTTCAATCCTTTTTCATGATCGTTGGCCTGGGAGAGTACCTGATCGAGCGGTTTCTTGGCAAATAAACTCATAGGTGCAATAAGTTGGTTTTGATGGGGCGCCATCGCGGCGCCGAAGCGGAAAAATAAGCAATAAATTCGATTCGCCAATGTGAACGGTTTTTTTGAAAGGCGCCCTCATAACCCCTTATAAACATTATATTGCGCAACCAAGCGCCCCGCCCTGGGAGCTGGTATTAAAGCATCCTCTGTATGGAAATGACTGCCGGCAAACGGAACCGACTGACGCTGTATATTGGCATTGCCCTGCTGGCCGGAATCACCCTGGGTTTTCTCCTCAATCAATATTATGTGGGCCGCGAGAACAGCCGGATCGCCAACGCGGATACCGAAATCTCCCTGCTTGAATCGCGCATGCACCCCTTTGAACAGGCCCGCGATCCGGAACAGCTCAAAGCCCTGCAGCAGCGGCATAAGCAACTGCAGCGGCAGCAGCAGGATGCAGAACAGGGGCTGCTCGATGCAGCTGATGGCACGGCAGCGCTGGAACGCATCCGGCAGCTCACCGACTCGCTGCAATCGGTGCGGCAGCAGCTGGCCCGGCAATCCGATACCAGTTCATCCGCTTACCAGGAGTTGCAGCGGCAGAAAGCTTATGTGGCGGCCCAGAAATCTGCTGTGCTCAAAACCCGCGAACAAAAGCTCCAGGGCTTCAGCATGCTGGCCGATATTTTCCTCCGCCTGATCAAGATGATCGTGGCCCCGCTGGTGTTCACGACCCTGGTGGTGGGCGTGGCCAAACTGGAAGACATCGGATCGGTGGGCCGCATCGGGGGCAAAACCCTGCTCTGGTTTCTCTGTGCTTCGCTCCTCAGCCTGCTGCTGGGCATGGTCCTCGTGAACATTTTCCAGCCGGGCGTGGCCATGCAGCTGCCCCTGCCGGAGAGCAATGTGCAAACGGGCATCGACAAAGCAGCGCTCACCTTAAAAGATTTCATCTACCACGTGGTGCCCTCCAGTTTCATTGAGGCCATGGCCAAAAATGAGATCCTGCAGATTGTGGTCTTCTCCCTTTTCTTCGGCATCGCCGTGGGTGCCCTGGGAGATGCGGCCAAACCCCTGGTGAAAGCCATTGACATTGCCGCCCATGTGATCCTGAAGGTGACAGCCTATATCATGAATTTTGCTCCGCTGGCGGTTTTCGGCGCCATGACGGCCATCATTGCCAAGCAGGGCCTGGGCATCCTCGGTACCTATTCGGTATTTATCGTGGAATTCTATTTCGGCCTGCTGGTGCTCTGGGGCTGCCTGACGCTGGCGGGTTTCTTCTTTCTCCGGCGCCGGGTATTCGAACTGCTCCGCCGCATGCGGGAGCCCATGCTGCTGGCCTTCAGTACCAGCAGCAGTGAAGCCGCTTTTCCCAAAACCATGCTGGAGCTGGAAAAATTTGGCTGCCGCAATAAAATCGTAAGCTTTGTGCTGCCCCTCGGGTACTCTTTCAACCTCGACGGCAGCATGATGTACATGACCTTTGCCTCGCTGTTCATCGCCCAGAGTTATGGCATGCACATCCCGATGGCCGATCAGATCACGATGCTGCTGATCCTCATGCTCACGAGCAAAGGCATTGCCGGTGTGCCCCGGGCCTCCCTGGTGGTGATTGCCGGCACCCTTGCCAGCTTCAATATCCCGGAAGCCGGGATTGCCCTGCTGCTGGGCATTGATCCGTTGCTCGACATGGGCCGCAGCGCCACCAACGTGGTGGGCAACAGCATCGCTACAGCGGTGGTGAGCAAATGGGAAGGAGAGCTGGAAGGAGGGGAGCAGGGAGTGGGGAACAGGGAATGAGGAACAGGGAATGATGAAGAGGGAACGAAGAATGAAAAAGTTGAACCGTGCAAACATGAAAAATATTATTGCTAGCCTGTTGCTGGGGCTGATCTGCTCCCTGCCCGTCCGGGGCCAGTCAGATACCCTCCGCCTGGTGATCCAGAGCCAGTATGAAACCGCCATCAAGGAGGCGCCGGTTACGGTGTGGCCATCCGGCGCGCAGTACCAAACCGATATGAAGGGCAAACTGTCGGTGGTGGCGGCCGGGGCCGAATCGATCCGCCTGCAGCTGCCGGGTTACGATACGGCGGCCGTGCTGATCAGCAGCCGGGATAAAGATGGCGTCATCCAAATCCACAAGGATTTCAGCTGGAAAGACCTGGTGACCCCGATGTTTTACATCATCAACGGGGGGCTTTGGCTCATCCTGTTCATCATCTTCGCAGAAACCGGTTTGTTTGCGGGTTTCTTTCTGCCCGGCGACAGCCTGCTCTTTGTTGCGGGTATCTATAACCGCGAGCTGGTGCAAACCGTGTTCCCCTTCATCGGCAATGAATACCTGCAGTTGCTGGTGCTCTGGCTGCTGATTTCCGCGGCCGGTATCATCGGCAATAGTGTGGGTTACTGGTTTGGCCGGAAGGTGGGCCCGGCCATGTACCACTGGAAAGACAACCTGCTGTTTAAGAAAAAATACCTCCACGAAGCCCACGACTTTTACGAGAAGCACGGCGGCGGCGCCATTGTGATCGCCCGTTTCCTGCCCATCGTGCGCACCTTTGCCCCCATCGTGGCCGGCATTGTGGAAATGGACAGGAAAAAATTCAGTTTTTACAACATCACCGGTTGCCTGGGCTGGGTATTCAGCATGCTGGTGGCCGGCCACTTCCTCCAGAAATGGATCCAGCACCAGTTTGGATTCAATCTCAAGGAGCACCTGGAAGTGATTGTGATCGGCATCGTACTCGTCACCACCGCACCGGTGATCCTCAAACTTTTTTTCAGCCGGAAAAAACATTAAACGACCGCGCTTTTCATGAGCAAGCAATCGCATTCCATTTTCACCGTAACCGTATTAGTGGCTGCGCTGGGATATTTCGTGGATATCTATGACCTGCTGCTGTTCCAGATTGTAAGGGTGGAGAGCCTGGCCGAGATCCTGGGCAACGATGCCGCCCGCATCAAATCCGATGGCGAACTCATCATCAGTGTGCAGATGGTGGGGCTGCTGGTAGGGGGCATCATCTGGGGCATGATGGGGGATAAGCGGGGCCGGCTGAGTGTACTGTTCGGGTCCATCATTCTGTATTCGGCCGCCAACATCGTCAATGGTTTTGTACAAACCACCACGCAGTATGCCCTGGTTCGGTTTGTGGCCGGGGTGGGACTGGCCGGGGAACTGGGCGCGGGCATCACCCTGGTTTCGGAGTTGATCCATAAAGACAAGCGGGGCCTCAGCACCTCCCTCGTGGCGGGCATCGGCCTTACCGGCGCGGTGGTGGCCTATTTCATTTCCCAGAATTTCCACTGGCGCATCTGTTACTTCATCGGCGGGGCGCTGGGCATCTGCCTGCTGCTCCTTCGCATATCCGTGTACGAGAGCGGCATGTTCACCGAAGTGAAAAAGCAGCAGGTGGCCCGTGGCGACTTCCGGATGTTCTTCAATAACAGGCAGCGTTTCCGAAAGTATATGCTGGCCATCCTCATCGGATTGCCCACCTGGTATGTAATCGGTATCCTCGTGGCCTTCTCCAATAATTTTGCCACGGCATTCGGCATCAGTGAGGAAGTGGCGCCCAAAAAATCCACGCTCTACGCCTATGCGGCCATTGCGGTGGCCGATATCCTCATCGGTTTTGTGAGCCACTGGCTGCGCAGCCGCAAGAAGGCCCTGTATATTTTTTACGCATTCACCATTATTGCCATTTTCTTTTTCTTCAACCAGCAGAACGGAACCGCCGGCGGCATGTATGTGATCTGTGCGGCACTGGGCTTCGGCACCGGGTTCTGGGCCATCTTTGTGACCATGGGCGCAGAACAGTTCGGCACCAACCTCCGGGCCACCGCGGCCACCACCATTCCGAATATGGTACGGGGTGCGCTGCCGCTCATGCTGCTCCTCTTCAAATGGCTGGAATCGGTTACCGGCGACTACATCACCGGGGCCTGGATCACCGGCGCCGTGGTGATGACCATCAGCATCCTGGCCGCCTGGTACACCGAAGAAACCTTTGGCAAAGACCTGCATTACCTGGAAACCTGAGCCTGTTAAACTATTCCTAAACCCACCGCAGTCCGGCAGGCCCGGCATTGTTTTATTGTTTATTGGAAGTATGAAAATCCTTCTCCTCTGCATGGCCTTGCTGCCCGGCCCAATCTTGCTGAAAGCCCAGGCGCCGGAAGTAAAAATTCAGTTTGTGGACGCGGTTCCTGATCCGGACCGTTACATCAGCTACAGCAAGGCGCGCCCCCTGAAGATGGAAGATTTCCGGGCAAAGCCCGATGCAGGCCATGATGCCGTGGCCATCACCTCCTCCGGCTTCCGGTTCACCGCGGGACAGCGGCGTTCCGGGGGCAAAACCAGTATCCAGATCGAGGTTTCCTGCAGTTTCGACCGTGATGAATCCTGGATGAAGGAAAAAGGGAAGGATGCCCATATCCTGGCGCATGAGCAGCACCATTTTGACATCAGTTACCTGCATGCGCTGCGTTTCATGGAGAAGTTGCGGCAGCAAAGGTTCAGCCAGGATGCGATGAATGAAATCAGGCGGATCTATGATGAAACGGTGGCAGAACTGCAGGCAATGCAAAACCAGTACGACCGCGATTCGGATCATGGGATCGTGAAAGACAGGCAGGCTGCCTGGGGCGAAAAGGTTCGGCAGGACCTGAGCCGGCTGGAAAGGAAGCTGCGCTGAACCTAAGGTCTTTTGGCCTGCTGCGTACTGACGAAATCCCTGAAAGCGCTGAGTGAAAAACTGCTCAGGTTCTGCCGGGCGGTTACCCCGGCCTTCTGTGCCACCAGCACACCATACCGCACATCATCAAATCCTTCAATCACGTGGGCATCGGGATCAATGGAGATCAGCACGCCTTTGTCCAGTGCGTAACCGATCTGCCGCCAGTCGATGTCCAGCCGGCTGGGATGCGCATTCAGTTCAATCACCACGCCGTTGGCGGCGCAGGCATCAATGATTTTTTTATGGTCTACCGGGTAACCGTTGCGGCTGAGCAGCAGCCTTCCGGTGGGGTGTCCCAGGATGCTGGTGTAGGGATTTTCGATGGCCCGCAGCAGCCGGCTCATCGCTTTTTCTTCGCTCATCTTGAGGTTGGAGTGAACCGAGGCGATCACCAGGTCGAAACTTGAGAGCAGGCTGTCGCTGTAGTCCAGGCTGCCATCACCCAGGATATCACTTTCAATGCTTTTGAAGATATGAAAGGGCGCCAGCTTCCGGTTGAGTTCATCAATATAGCGGTGTTGTTCCCGCACCCGTTCTTCACTGAGGCCGCCGGCATAAAAGGCACTGCGGCTGTGATCGCTGATCACCAGGTATTCCAGTCCGCGCTCCTGTGCGGCCACCGCCATCTCTTCGATGCTGTTGCTGCCATCGCTCCAGTTGCTGTGGCTGTGAATGATGCCGCGGATATCCGCCGCCGTGATGAGGGCGGGAAGGGGCGCCTGTCGGGCTTTTTCGAGGATCCGGGGGTCTTCCCGTAAGGGTTCAGGGATGAAAGGAAGATTTGCTTTTTCAAACAACGCTTCCTCCGTACGGCAACCGGAATAGTCGATGGCCGGAAAGGCTGCTGCGAAATCGCCGGAACATCCCCGGAAGAAAACAGTGGATACCCATGCGTCGTCCGAAACGCAGTACAAACGGATTTTAATACCTGAGGCCGTCTGATAAAGCAGGCCATCGCCGTTGCCCGGCAGCGGCTCAAATTCGGGTGCCCGCAGGGTTTGCTGCAGGGTTCCGGCAGCAACCGTGATCACGCATTCCAGTTCATCAATCACTTCCAGTGCCCGTTTATACGCACCGGTGAACGCTACCCGGTTCTGCGGAAACAGGTCGCTGAAAAATTCAAGGAGCAGGGGAGCGGCCGTCTCCATCTGGGCATAGAGAAAACTGCCCTGGTGGCGCTGGTAAAATTCGATGGCTTCCATCACCGCCTGCTGGGTTTTTTCCCCGAAGCCTTTGTACAGCTTCAGCCGGTTTTCCCGGCAGGCATACAGCAGTTCACCCAGTGTTTCAATTTCCATCTCCTTCCAGATCACGGTGATTTTTTTGGGGCCCAGTCCTTTGATGCGGAGCATCTCGAGCACACCGGCGGGCGTGCGGGCCACCAGTTCATTCAGTAACTGCAGCTGGCCGGTATCCAGCAGTTCCTGCACTTTGCGGGCGGCGGAGTCGCCGATGCCACGGATGCCGGCGATGCGTTCGCGCGGCGTATCGCTGAGTTCAAGGGGCAGCTTATCAATGGCAAAAGCGGCTGCGCCATAGCTCTTGGCCTTGAAGGCGTTTTCACCGTGGATATCCATCAGTTTCGACAGCAGGGAAAAATGGTCGGCGATCTGGGCGTTGGTCATACAGCATGGCGGGGCACACAGCCCGGGGATAAAATTAAAGGTTTCGCTGCAGCAGCGGGAGGGAGGAGAAACAAAAAGTCCCGGCGGATGCCAGGACTTTTTGTTATTAGTTGTCCGTTCGAAAAATTATTTTTTCTTCGGAGCAGCTTTTTTAGCGGCTTTTTTAGGAGCAGCTTTCTTAGCAGCAGCCTTTTTGGGAGCAGCTTTCTTAGCAGCAGCTTTTTTCGGAGCGGCTTTCTTGGGAGCAGCTTTTTTAGCGGCTTTTTTTGCAGTTGCCATGTTTTTAAAATTTAATGGTTAGTAAATAATGCTTAAAAATAAAAACATTTTCTATTCTGCCAAAAAAATTTTTCTTAAGCGAAAAATTTTCAGGCAGTGGCTTCAACTGCATTTACAGAAACGATGCTCTTGTTTCCTTTTCCTTTTCTGAACTCTACCACACCGTCAGACAGGGCGAAAAGAGTAAAGTCTCTACCCACTCCTACATTTTTACCGGGATGATAAACGGTTCCACGCTGGCGAACGATGATGTTGCCGGATACAGCCTGCTGGCCGCCGTAGATTTTTACACCGAGTCTTTTGCTTTGTGAGTCACGGCCGTTTTTTACCGAGCCTTCACCTTTCTTATGAGCCATGGTTGAGGATGTTTAAAATTTGATGTTTGGATGGTTTAAGGCGGGGAACTCCCTTTTGCCTTAAGCGATTTCAGTTACCTTGATGTGCGTGTACTGGGTGCGGTGACCATGCTTCTTGCGGAAACCTTTCCTTCTTTTCATTTTGAAGGCGATCACTTTTTCTCCCTTCACGAGTTCGTTCAGGATCTCGGCTTTTACGACGGCCTTAACATCCGAACCGGCGAGCACGTTGCCACCGTTGTCGGTCATCAGTACATCGGAGAATTCCACCTTGTCACCGGATTTGCCGGCGATATGCGGTACATACAGGCTGTCACCGGCTTTAAC
The DNA here is from genome assembly GCA_041911275.1 of Ferruginibacter sp. Classification (GTDB taxonomy): domain Bacteria; phylum Bacteroidota; class Bacteroidia; order Chitinophagales; family Chitinophagaceae; genus Ferruginibacter. The sequence goes on from JAYRPG010000143.1 coordinate 8,644, forward strand.
CTTGAACTGCTGGCCGGCTATTTTTACTACTGCTAACATAATTCCCAGTTTTAATCCCGGATTTTTCGGGGATGCGAAGGTACAGCTTTCCGGCAAATTTCCGTACAAATTTTCAGCAATTTTTCCCGAAAAGGGGATATTTTGCCCTCCCCGCGTGGATTCCCGTCCGGAAATCCTCCGGATCAATGCATTATGAACCGCTTGCTGAAGCCTTTCCAGGTATTGTATGTGCTCTATGCCCTGCTGCTTTTCGTGGCCATCCTGCTGCTGATCTTTCCCCTGGTGGCGCTGGCTTCGCTGTTCGGGCGGGTGCGGGGCGGCAATTTCATCTACCGGCTTTGCCGGCTCTGGACCGACCTCATGTATATTTTCCTGGGCATACGGCACACCAATATATATGCGGCGCCATATGATCCCGGCCACCCCGTGGTGTTTGTGTTCAACCATATTTCCTATTTCGATATCCCCGTGATCATGAAGTCGGTGCGCCGGCAGCCCTTCCGGGTGCTCGGCAAGGCCGAGATGGCCTCCTTTCCGGTTTTCGGCTATGTGTACCGTAACGCGGTGGTGATGGTCAACCGCAGCAGTGCCGCACACCGGGCCAGGAGTGTGCAGCAGCTCAAATCGATCATCAGCCATGGCATCTCGGTGGTGATCGCGCCTGAGGGTACTTTCAACACCACCGGCCGCGCCCTCAAGGATTTTTACGACGGGGCATTCCGGGTGGCCATTGAAACCCGCACTCCAATCCGGCCGCTCCTGTTCCTGGATGCCTACGACCGGCTGCACTACCGCAGTATCTTCAGCCTCCGGCCCGGCAAAACCACCACGGTGTTCCTGGAAGAAGTGCCGGTGGAGGGCCTCACCAACGATGATATCCCCCGCCTGAAAGAGCAGGTTTACCGGATGATGGAAGAAAAATTGATCGCGTACAAGACCGGCTGGATACAATAAGCAGGTAATTTTACAGCCTTCCATGCCTGCAGCCCCTGATATATTTTCTGTCTCCGGTACCGACCCGGATCTGTTTGCCGAAGTGATCATTCCGCTCGCGCTGCCCAATACCTATACCTA
>JAYRPG010000144.1:0-3042 GCA_041911275.1 Ferruginibacter sp.
GGTCAACTCCTGAATTGAAAGCATTAACAGCAGCTATTACTTTTTCTTCTTTAGTCATGTAAGATCATTTAGAGCTTACATAAATAAATTAGTCCACGATGTCTAGCTACAGTTTAGTCCACGATGTCAAAGAACTTATCACCTAAACCCTAAACCCCCTTATACCCCGATCTTCTCATTCACCAGCGCCAGGATCTCCTGCTCGGCACGAAGGGTATCGGCTTCAATGATGCGTCCGCGTCGGAGGATGTCCTCCACAAAAGCCTGGTCGGCATAGCCGGCCGCGTTGATGCGCACATTCATGAAAGCGCCCAGCACAGCGGCCCGCACACACAACGCCCCCACCCCCGCATCAGATACCGAGTTGGGATTGCCGGTTTCGGCCATAGCGCGGATCAGTGCCAGGCTGCTGAAGGCCACTTCCATGACCCGGAAAGGCACTTCAATCGCATATTTCGTCGCTTCCTGGATAGCCTGCGTACGGGCCGCTTTCTCGGCCTCCGTACCCTTCGGCAACCCAAACGCTTCCATAATGCGGTTAAAGGCGCGGGTATCGGCATCCACCAGCCGGATGAGCTCGCCCTTGATCTGCTGCCCCTGCTCCGCATGGTTGCTGAAGGTTTCCCAGCGCTCGTCCCAGCCTTTCTTGTGGCTGCTGAGGTTGGCCACCATCGTGCCCAGGGCCACCCCGAGCGCTCCCACATAGGCAGCAATGGAGCCGCCACCGGGAGCCGGACTTTCACTGGCAGTTTCATCAGCAAAATCCTGAAGCGACATGCGCACCAGTTTGCTGTCGGCCATATTCGCGAGGCGGTATTCAATGATGCGTTCTTCCGGTTTGAATGCCCCCAGTTCATCCAGTCCCATCGACTTCACCGCAATGCGGATCAGCTCCTTCTCACTCACCCCGGTGGAACGCTGCTGCTTGCGTAGAAAATACCGGCCCGCATCCAGCATCGCCTGCAGGGGGATCAGCCCCACCAGTTCGCTGCCCGTAACCCGGATGCCCCGGGCCTCAGCCCTGCGGCACACTTCGTCAAAGGCGATGTGCACCGGCGTTACCCGGATATTGGTGAGGTTCATCGAGATCTGGGCGATGCCGTACTCCTCGATGTACCAGCCAATGGCCTTCACCGATTTCAGCGACCCGGGAATCGTTACCTTGTTGCCATCGGCGTCGAGCACCGGCTTGCCGTTCTCCTGTTTCACGCGGCCGGCCTCCCGCACATCAAAAGCGATGGCGTTGGCGCGGCGGGTACTGGTGGTATTGAGGTTAATGTTGTAAGCCACGAGGAAATCGCGGGCCCCGATCACCGTGGCGCCGCGGCGGGCATCGAAACGGGCCGGACCATAATCCGGCTTCCATTCCGGCTTGCGGATTTTTTCTGCCAGCCCCTCATACTCTCCAGCACGGATAACCGAAAGATTGCTGCGGGATTTATCAGGCTGGGCCTCTTCATAGAGGTATACCGGCAGTTCCAGTTCCTCCCCCACCCGGGCTGCCAGCCGGCGGGCCCATTCGGCGGTTTCTTCCATGCTGATGTGGGCAACGGGAATCAGGGGACAAACATCGGTGGCGCCCATCCGCGGGTGCTCGCCCTGGTGACGGCTCATATCAATCAGTTCACCAGCCCGGCGGATGGCCCGGAAAGCAGCCTCCACCACGGCTTCGGGCGTACCCACAAATGTCACCACGGTGCGGTTGGTGGCTTTGCCCGGATCCACATTGAGGAGCTGAACCCCTTCCACCGTTTCGATGGTGGCCGTTATCTGCTGAATCAGGTTAAGGTCATTGCCCTCGGAGAAATTGGGCACACATTCAATCAGCTGCTGCATAAAGAAGTATTTGGTTGGAGAAGCAATCGCTGACCCGCAGGTCAGGCTGCAAGTAAAGGAAAAGCAGGCAGGTTTAAAAATCGGCTTTGCCCCCTGCCCGATCCGGGCAAATGGCTAACTTTACAAAAAACTGGCCACGTGAAACTCCTCCTCAGCTCCCTGCTTGCCCTCGTTTGCAGCTATCCGCTGCAGGCGCAAAAAATCGACCTCATCACCCTCAGCGGCTATGGCGCCAAAGCCGTGATCCATTTTGTGACCAGCGACCGGATCACCCTGGTGCTGAACCTGGACGGCAGCATCGCCGAAACGGGCACCGATTACGGCCGCAATACCCTGGGATACTGGCCCGGCCGCCTCAACCAGTACATGGGCAGGGTGGATTATTATCCCGCCACCGAAAACGAAGCCATCCGCGGAAAACTGCGCTACATCGGGCTGACCCTGATCGGCTGGTACGCCAGCTACGACGAAAAAGCTTCGGTGGGTAAAGTTCGGAGCATCGGCGGGGTGCCGGTGGAATACTATGCTTCGTTTGAGGATGAGGCGCTGAAGGGAAAAATCAAAAAAATCGGCTCCACCGAATTCAGCTATTATACTTCATTCGACAATGAAGCCCTGCGCGGCAAACTCAAATCGGTGGGCAATACGGCTTTCGACTGGTACAGTTCTTTTGACGACAAAGCCCTGCGCGGCAAAATCAAAAGCGTGGGGAACAATCCCTTCAGCTATTACAGCAGTTTCGAAAATGTGCAGGGCCGCCAGGGACTGCTGAAGTCGGGCTTCCAGACCCAGTACATCAATGGCGTCAACTATTATGTGCGCAACTGATGGTTGATCAGAGCCACTCGCCCTTCAGCATCACCCTTTCAATGAGATTACTCCCGAAGGCATAAGGCAGGTAAGCCAGGGAGGGAACCGGCTTCGTGAGGATCAGGTCGGCACGCTTGCCCACCGCGATACTGCCCGCACTCTCCTGCACGCCCATGGCAAAGGCCCCGTTGAAGGTGGCCGCATTGATGGCTTCTTCCGGCAGCATCTTCATTTGTATACAACTGAGCGCCACCACAAAATTCATATTGCCGCTGGGCGATGAGCCGGGGTTGAAATCACTGGCCAGGGCCAGGGCACAACCCGCATCCAGCATGCGGCGGGCGGGCTGATAGGCCATCCGCAGGAAGAAAGCCGCCGTGGGCAGCAGGGTACCGA
>JAYRPG010000145.1:0-10475 GCA_041911275.1 Ferruginibacter sp.
CGATCACCACCTTGAAAGGAGCCGTGGGATTGATCACCCCCACTACCGTGCCGTAGGGATCCGTGAAAAAGCTGTCGGCAAAGGGCTTTACATATTCCAGCCACATCTTCTGCCCGCTGCTTTCAAAACCGGTGGGGGAAGGATTGTTGATATACTGTTCGAGAAATGTCCAGGATGCATCGGTGAGCAGGCTCTTGGCGGCCTTGCCCTTGGTCTTCTGTTTTGCTTTTGCCATCGTATTCGGGTTTTACTGTTTAGAAATGAAGAGACAGCCAGCTGATGAATGCCGTAAGCACCATGCTGCCGTCCACAACAAAGTAATAAAAAAAATAGTCCTGCTTTTTCAGGGAAAGGAAATAAATGATGCCGTTCAGGATAATGCCCGCGGCGATGGGTGTGATGATGGTGGGTGGTGCTCCCTCCGCCAGCATCTGCCATCCGCTGATCAGCATGCCGAAAAGCAGGGCGGCCATCAGGCGGCGCACCGCCAGGGGCGAAAACTGGGTGGCCAGGCTGCTGAAGCCCCGCAACTGATCCACGGCAATATCGCGGTTATCAAACAAGATACAGAGGATCAGCATGAAGCAGAAACGGAAGGCAAGCAGCCAGGGCACGGCACCCGTGATGGCGGTGCCCCCCGCCACAAAGGGCAAAAAACCGGTAACGAAAGTCCAGGTAAAGGCCAGCCACAAGGTTTTGAGCACACCCAGTTTACGGGTGAATGCCAGCCCCTGCACCGGCAGCAGGGGCACCGAATACAGGAGGGTAAGCATCACCGCAACCAGCATCAGCCCGGGCGGTACCGCCACGGAAGGATAGATCAAGAGAACGGTGACTCCGCCGGCCATCATCAGCAAAAGGGCGGCAGGCCTGCCCCTGAGCACCGCCAGCCGGTTGGCAGGTTGCCGGTGCATACTGGCCAGGAGATAATGAAAATTATAACTGCAGAGGGTGGCCGCAGCCACCAGTAAAGCGAGGGCGTACTGGGGCGGGGTGCCGGTTTTCCAGCCGGCCTGCAGCACCATGGCCGCCGCACAGAGCGCCATCCAGAGCGCATGCGAGACCACGAAATATAAAAACCGCTTCAGTTAACGGTAGATTATGAAGGTTTCGGAACTGACCGTATCGCTTTTATGTCCGGCTTTATCCTGCAGCACAAACCGGAAAAAACAGGTATCATTCTCCCCATCGCATTGCGGGGTCTGGATCAGGGGGAAAGGACCGCTGTTGCCGTAGGTATAGGACACAATGATATCGCCGCTGCTGTTGCTCACCTGCGGAAAATCCGGCATCCGGTAAAACTGCCGGAAGGTGCTGGCGGCGCAGTTGGGCGTGATTTTTTCCACAAAGAGGGTGTCTTTCAGATCTCCTTCCGCATCTGTATACGACAAAAAGAACTGGATACTCTGACCCGGGCGGAGTTCAGTGTTGTTCAACCGTTTGAATTCGAGGTGGGGAACCGTGTTGAACTTATCCTTACCACAGCCGGCGAAGAAAAAGCCGATGATCGCAATTACAAGCGTGTTCCGCATCTTTGTGTTTTATTTACCAAATGTAAGTACAGAAATTGAAAAGCGGTGTGAAAGAATATGAGCGGGCCAGCCGGTTTACGGATATCTCTCCTGAAGAATTTATGGGCGAAACGTTGTCGCTTTTCCGTTTCCAGTATGCTGAAAACCCGGTTTACCGGAACTATTGCCAGCTGCTGCGGAAGGACCCGGCCGCCATTCATACCCTCACCGATATCCCCTTTTTACCCATCAGCCTTTTCAAGTCACATGCCGTGGTATGCGGAACATTTACGCCTGAATGCTGCTTCGAGAGCAGCGGTACCACGGGCAATCAAACCAGCCGGCATTTTGTCAAAGAGCTGTCACTGTACGAAAAGAGCTTTCTGAAAGGATTTACAGGACAGTATGGCGATCCCTCCCGTTACTGTATCCTGGCTTTGCTGCCCGCTTACCTGGAACGGCAGCATTCCTCCCTGGTGCTGATGGCCGACCGCCTGATCCGGGCCAGCGGTCATCCGCGGAGCGGCTTTTACCTGCACAACCAGGATGAACTGGCCGCCTGCCTGCAGGAACTGGAAGCGGCACAGCAACCCACACTCCTGCTGGGGGTCACCTTCGCCCTGCTGGATTTTGCGGCGGCACATCCCTTTCCGTTGAAACATACGATCGTCATGGAAACAGGAGGCATGAAGGGCCGGAGGGCAGAAATGACCCGCGAAGCCGTGCATGAAATATTAAGCAGGGCCTTTCATCTGCAGCAGATTCATTCCGAATACGGGATGACGGAACTGCTCAGCCAGGCCTACTCTTCCGGGCATGGTCTTTTCCAGTGTCCGCCCTGGATGCGGGTGCTGGTGCGGGAAGAGGATGATCCTTTTGCCCTCTCCGGGAGCGGCGAAAAAATCCGTTCCGGCGCCGCCAACATCATCGACCTGGCGAATGTGTATTCCTGCGCCTTTATTGCCACGGATGATGCCGCCCGGTTGCATCCTGACGGCCGGTTCGAGATCCTGGGCAGGCTCGATCATTCCGATATCCGGGGATGCAGTTTGCTGACCGCGTAATAGACCGATGGGAATGCTTCATGACGAAACGCCAATGCCGCCACGCTGAAGGCCTTATTCACCCAGCGCCTGGCGGATATCTGCAAGGATATCATCAATATGCTCCAGTCCGACAGAAATGCGGATAAGCCCCGGCGTGATGCCGGTTGCCATGCGCTCCGCTTCGGTGAGTTTGGCATGGGTGGTGCTCGCGGGATGCGAGGCGATGCTGCGGGTATCGCCCAGGTTGGCGGTGAGGGAAAGCATTTTCAGGCGGTTCAGGAATTGGCGCCCGGCTTCCAGCCCGCCTTTGAGTTCAAAGCAAACGATGCCGCCCCCGTTTTTCATTTGCTTGCGGGCGATGGCATACTGGGGATGTGAAGGCAGATAGGGATAGCGGATCTGCTGCAGGGCAGGATGCTTTTCCAGCGCCTGGGCCAGGGCAAGGGCATTGGCCGCATGCCGTTCCATCCGGACATCCAGGGTTTCGAGGCTTTTGCTCAGGATCCAGGCATTGAAGGGAGAAAGCGCCGGACCCGTGCTGCGGCAAAACAGGTAAATATCCTGGATCAGTGCTTTTTTGCCCAGCACTACCCCACCCAGCACACGGCCTTGGCCGTCGAGCCACTTGGTGGCCGAATGAATGATGAGGTCGGCCCCGAACTGAACCGGACGCTGGCAAACGGGCGTAGCGAAACAGTTGTCCACATTCAGCAGCAGCCCATGGCGGCGGGCCAGCTGCCCCACCCATTCCAGATCGATGAGTTCCAGGCCGGGGTTGGTGGGGGTTTCAATAAAAATCATCCGGGTATTGGGCCGGATGGCTGCCTCCCAGGTATCCGGGCGCGCGGCGCTCACATAGGTGTATTCAATGCCGTAATTGGGGAGGTATTTTTTTACCACGGTTTGCGTGCTGCCGAAAATAGAATCACAAACCAGCAGGTGGTCGCCCTTTTTCAGGAGCGCCATGAAGGAAGCAAAAACCGCACTCATCCCGGATGCCGTGGCATAACCGGCTTCCGTGCCTTCGAGGGCGCACATCTTATCCACCAGTTCCTGTACATTGGGATTGCTGAAGCGGCTGTAAATATTGGCATCGGTTTCATCCGCAAAAGCGGCCCGCATGGATTCGGCATCCTCATAACAGAAACTGCTGGTGAGGAATAACGGTGAGGCATGTTCCATTTCAGGCGTGCGGGGCACCTGGATGCGGATGGCTTCGGTAACAGGATGCTTCATGCTGGTGGGTATGCAGGGTCAGGCAGGCACCACCACCACTTCCCAGCTGATGGAGGTTCCGCTTCGTTTGAGGGTTTCGGCCACAGAACAGTATTTGTTCATGGACAACTCACAGGCACGTTCCGCCTTTTCCTTATCAATGTTTCCGGTGAGGGTGAATACAATTTTCAGGTTCTCCCAGAGCGAAGGCTCCTTGCCGCTCTCGCGGTTGCCTTCAATGTGAATGGCAATATCTTTCAGCTCCTGCCGCTGCTTTTTCAGGATCATCACAATGTCAATGCCACTGCAGCCGCCCAGCCCCATCAGCAGCATCTGCATGGGCCGTACGCCGAAGTCGGCGCCACCGGTTTCCGGACTGGTATCCATCCGGACTGTTTTGCCACTGGCATCGGTGCCTTCAAATCCGAATTCGCCCTGCACTCTTTTGATATCGACAGAAATCATAAATCAGTTATTTTTTACAAATATAATTGCTGCACGCCATCTCCGTGCAGGTAGTGAGACAGTTCAGTGGCTGCCGGTGCTGCACGGCGTTAAAATGAGCCCGATGCGTGCACCCTAGCTGAATTGGTTTTAAATTGCAGCACCGCAAAACAACCCCATGCCTTTATTTCACTCCCCCCACCCTTTTCCCCTGGAGAATGGCGCCGTTTTACCCGGCATTACGGTGGCCTACGAAACCTATGGTTCGCTGAATGCCAGCCGCAGCAATGTGGTATGGGTATGCCATGCCCTCACTGCCAACGCCGCCGTAACGGAATGGTGGCCGGGTGTGGTGGGCCAGGAAGCCGTGATCAGCCCGGATGAGTATTTTATCGTTTGCGCCAATATCCTGGGCTCCTGCTACGGCTCCACGGGCCCCCTGAGCACCAACCCGGCTACCGGCGAGCCCTGGTGTGCACAGTTCCCCGCACTGACCATCCGGGATATGGTGCATGCGCATATCCTCTTGCGGAAACACCTGCAGCTGCCCGTGATCAGCCTGCTGATGGGCGGCAGCATGGGCGGCTACCAGGCGATGGAATGGTGTGTGATGGAACCCGGGGTGATCCGGAAACAGGTACTGCTGGCCACCTCTGCTACCGAAAGCGCCTGGGGCATTGCCGCGCATACGGCCCAGCGGATGAGCATTGAAGCCGACCCCAGCTGGCAGCAGTGCAGTCCCGGCGCAGGCGCCAGTGGACTGAAAGCCGCAAGGGCCATCGGCATGCTCACCTACCGCAATTACCAGATCATGGTGCAGCAGCAATCCGACCCCGACAGCAGCAAGACTGATGATTACAAAGCCGCTTCCTATATCCGCTACCAGGGCGAGAAGCTGGCCAAACGCTTTCATGCACAGAGTTACTGGCTGCTCACCAAAAGCATGGACAGTCACCACCTGGCCCGTGGCCGCGGCAGCGATGTGGCTGCCGTACTGGGGAATATGCATCAGCCAACCCTGGTGATTGGCATCAGCAGCGATATCCTCTGCCCCCTCGCGGAACAGGAATTCCTGGCCTCTGCACTGCCCAACGCCCGGCTGGCGGTGATCGACTCCAGCTACGGACACGATGGATTCCTCGTGGAAAGTGAAAAGATCAGCAACGCCATCCGGCAATGGCTGAATGAGCTGCCCGCTTCAGCATAAAACAGCATCCGTTCCCAACCTTTTCGCCAAAGTGTTGTTTAACTATTCTTTGGCAAAAAGAATTTTTCAATGTTTAAACATTGTTTTATTTTTGCCCTGAAATTTTTCCAATATGTCCGGAACTCCCCGCAGCAAAAAAATTACCCGTGCCCTGGCCATCCTGGCCATCCTCCTGGTGGGTGGCGCCCTTACCGTGTGGTACCTGTTTACCCGCCGGTTTGAAGACACAGCCACGCTGCAACCGGCCTATACGGTGCATGCACAGGACCTGATCCGGGAATTCCTGAACAACGACAGCCTGGCCAATAAAAAATATGCTGAACAGATCGTCCTGGTAAAGGGCCGGGTATCGGCCGTGGAACCGGCTGATACCAGCATCAACATCAAAATGACCGACCCCGGCGGCTCATACATCAGTTTTGCTTTTCAGCAGCAGGACATGGAATCGGTGAAAAAACTGAAAGCGGGCGACAGCATCGCGGTGAAAGGATCCTGCAACGGCGGCAACTACAGCAGCATCCTCGAAGCCGAATACATCACCTTTAAACGCTGTACGCTTTCCGGCAATCTGTAATCAACGCTAAACCATAAAAAATGAAAAAAACACTCCTCATCGCAGCGCTGGCCATTTCAGGCTTCAGCTTCGCCCAGAAAAAAACCACCACCGCGGCCCTGATCAGCTTTGACGCCACCACGCCCAAGGACGCATTACCGTTGGCAGAAAACAAAACCGCGATCGCCGCACTGGATACCAAAACCGGCACGGTGGCTTTTGAAGCCCAGATCAAAGGATTCAGCTTCAGCAACCCGATGATGCAGGAGCACTTTAACGGCGGCCGCTGGATGGACTCCGAAAAATTCCCCACTTCCACCTTCAAGGGCACCATCACCAACCTGAAGGACATCCAGTTTGGTAAAGACGGCGTGTATACCGCCAACGTGGAAGGCGAACTCACCATGCGCGGCATCAGCAAGCCGCTGACCGCCAAAGCCACCATCACGGTGAAAGGCGACAAACTCGTGGCCGAATCGGCATTCACCATCAAGGCTGCCGACTATGGCATCGGCAATGCCGGTGGCAAAGTGGCTGATGAACCCAAAATCACGGTATCGGCAGATTTTAAATAATGTACAGGATTAAACCTGTTGAAAACACCGCGCCGGGCCTGGCGCGGTGTTTTTTTATGGAAGCCACCCTGATTGTGCAGTACATTTACGAAAACAAAGAGCCTGGATAAACAAACGGATATGACAACCCCTTCCTCCCCTGTTTTATTGGTTACCGGCGCCGGCGGTCAGCTGGGCCAGGCCGTTGTGCAGTGTTTCCGCCAGGCAGGCTACCGGATTGCCGGCACCCTCTACCCCGGTGGCAACACCCCGGATAGCAAGGATCCGGATATCCGCCTGGTGAATATAGACCTGCTGAACGGGGAAGTGGTGCAGGCATTCGTGAACGAAACGGCGGAACGCCTGGGGAGGATTGATGCCGCCGTACTCACGGCCGGCGGTTTTGCGATGGGATCTGTGCTGGACAGCAGCACTGCCGGCATCCGCGAACAGTACCAGCTGAACTTCGAAACCGCCTTCAACGCCGCCCGGCCGCTCTTCAGGCAGATGCTGAAACAGGGACAGGGCCGCATTTTCTTCATGGGATCCAGGGCCGGACTCAGCAGTGAATATGCAACTGGTTTAACCGCCTACAGCCTGAGCAAATCCCTGCTGTTCCGGCTGGCTGAAATGATGAACCGGGAGGCCCAGGGCACCGGGGTGGTCACCACCGTAGTCGTTCCTTCCATCATCGACACGCCCGCTAACCGGGCTGCCATGCCGGAGGCCGACTTCAGCGCCTGGGTAAAACCAGACGAAATTGCCCGCATCATCCTGTACCACTGCGGTACGGAGGCAGCCGCATTGCGGGAACCCCTCCTCAAAATTTACGGGAACAGTTAGTGCTGAATTCCGGAATATTCTTTTTCGCATAACCTTCGGCGTGAGTCAGACAACCTGCTGCAGGCCTCACCGCGCCTTCCGGTATTGCCTGCAGCAATACGCTAGCGGATCTGCACGAAGAGGCGGCGCAGGGGCTGTTCCTGTCCCTGTAGTTCCAGCAGACAGGTACCCGGCGCCAGGACAGGCGTTTTGATGACCTGGACAGACTGACCACCGGGATGCAGGAAGGAACCGGACAAGAGCAGCTGCCCCGCTTCGGTATACAACCGGTAATGCAGGTTGGCGGGTGCTTCCAGGTTCAGGCGCACACGAATCTGCTGACCCGTAACCGGATTGGGATACACCCGGATATCCCTGTCGCCACCCGGTATCCGCACCGCTTTCCAGGCCGAATACAGGACGGTGCCATCCGGGGCAGACGCTTTCGCCCGGTAAAAATGCTGACCCGGTTCGGGAGCCTCCAGCAAACGATAAACCGTGGTGGGATTCACGCCGGCAGGATCAATCTCCCGTTTCAGCGCAAAAGACGCCAGGCTCGTATCTTCTGTATGTTCAAAAACCACCTGGAGTTTTTCAGTATCTGCCGGCAGTTGCAGCTGGAGGAGCACCTCGCGGGTGCCCTGCAGGGCTGCCGAGAAAGCGGGCCCTATGAGCGGACTGCGGAACACAACATAAAACCGGTCGGGCTGCCGGCTGGCCGGATCGGCGGTAAGGCTGAAGGTTATCCGCGTGGTATCCGCAACATCCAGCGCCTGCCCGGAACCGGTGAACCGGTCGACCAGGTAAGGCCGGAGGGCGCGGCTCAGGTTGAGCGGTACAAAATCAAACTGGTAGGTACCTGCGGGCAACGCCCCGATCCGGTAATGCAGCGTGTCGCCCGGCTTCGGACTTTTGCGGGCTTCCACAGAAAGGGCCTGACCGTTACGAATCAGGGCGAGCGGATCGAGGGCCGAAAGTCCCCCGGCCTTGGGTGCATCCGCCCCATCCAGGGCATTGCTGAAATCGTCCCGGGCCAGCATCCGCACGCCTTCCAGGAAATAGGGGCCGTTGTTCTGCAGGATATACAGGTTGCAAAGCAGCGAGCGCAGCAGCTGCATGCCTGCCGGCGGATTGCCCGGGCGGCTGGCCAAGCCAATGGTGCTGCTGGTACTGAGTTTACTCGATTCGCTGATCACAAAACTGCCTCCGGATGCCGGCACCAGGAAGGCGGCACCGGATTCAATGACCCCGGAATTGAGGTAAGCACTGGTATTGGCATCACCGCCCGTAATCAGGTAGGTACCCGATCCGGTACTGGTAAACGTGATGAACTTACCCACCCCGTTGGCTCCCGCGGTTTTAGGATCCCAGAGATAAAAGCTGCGGCCGGCTGTGGTGCCGGGATTGACCCCGTTATAGCTCACCTGGTTAAAGCTGATGGCCGAAGCAAAGGGGTTACCGATTACCTGCAGGCCCGAAGCATTGAGGGGAATGGTGACCGTCCCCACATGGATTTCGCCCCGCACCCGCAGGGTAGTGGGGGTGCCGTTGACATTGGTACCGGTGATCACAATGCTCCGGTCGCCACGCACAAAGAGCATGTAGCCGCGCTCGTCGGTGATGGCGCCGCTGTTGGTGGCCGGCAGGGCTTCCCAGCTGTTGTTGACGGAATTGTACCGCTGGATGGAGGGGTTCACTGTAATCCCCTGATCGTAACCGTTAGCAGCGATCGTGCCCCGGGTGATGGCGGTGCCGAAACCGGGGGTGAGGTTGGAAGGATTGAGGCGGTCGGTACTCACCTGTGCCTCCTGCCAGGCGGCATTGATGGTGGGCGCGTTGGCAGACCGTACCGGCGCCGTAAGCAGCCGCCAGCGACGGGCCGCAGTATTGGTATTGAGCGGCAGGTAACGCTGGATCTGGAATTTACCCGCACCATTGTACTGCAGGATGAGATTGGAAGGGTTGCTGGTGGGTCCGATACGGGCGGTTTGTGTGGCAGTGGACTGAATCACCACTTCATTATTGAGGGTAACTGTACCCTGCTGGAGGAAAAGTTCTCGGGTGATGGTCACCACCGAGTCGATGGCCAATGCGGCTGCACTGCTGGCTTTATCAATGGTCATGCGGCTGAAGGTCTGGCCCCCGGTTGCCCGGATCACACCGGGTTTGCTGCTGTTGAAGGTAATCATGCGATCGTTCTGCTGCAGCACGCCCGTACTGCTGCGGAACCATGAACTCCCCACAAACAGATCACCGGCCGGATCCGAAGACAATTGCAGGGTACCCCGCAGATTGACGCTATCGCCCACCGTAAGGGTATAGGCCATGGCCGCCGTGGTGACCACCGAGCCGGGCTCAATCGTGAGTTTACCGGAACATCCCAACGGAAAGGCTACCGGATATTCGGGCGCATTCAGTTCCAGGAGGGTATTGTTCTGTACAATCACATCATGCGGATACCCCACGGTGCCGGCATTGGCATTCCATTCCATATTCCGTTTATACCCTCCAGCGCCGTTGTTGTACACCAGGGTGGATGCCGGTCCGTAATCGGGTGAATTCAGGATCACATAACCATACTGGTCGATGCGGAGGATGGCATTGATGGTGGAAATGCCGGAAGCCCCGAAATTGCAGCCCACGTTGGTGGACACCTCCACGTTGTTGTCGAAAATTAATTTGCCCGATGACTGGCTGATGACGTTAAACTTGGCGATGCCGATGGAGTTGCTGCCGCGGATCCGGAATTCACCGGTGCCGGTGCTGGTGAAAATCCGGCGCGTGCCGCCGCTGACCAGTATGTTCAGGGAATTCTGGTTATCCCCCTGCAGGGTAAATATCCCGTTGTTCATATCAAAATCCCCGCTCTGCAACTGCAGCACCCTTAAACCGGTGTTGTTGTTAACGGCGGAGATGATGCGGCCGTTGGTGCCGGAAGTCATCTTCAGGTTACCTGAAGCTTTATTGAGGATCAGGTAATGAAAATCCACAATGCCTCCCCCGCTGCGGGTGATCAACTGATCACCGGCATTGCCATTGAAGATGACGGCCCTGCCATTGTTCAACACCGTACCGCCAGCACTGAAGCTGTAGTTGCCGCCGATGGCCAGATCGCCGCCGGGA
>JAYRPG010000146.1:0-198732 GCA_041911275.1 Ferruginibacter sp.
ATCCCCAAAAAGTTGTTTCACAGCGCGCCGCCGGCGCGGAGCAGGGGCAGCCTTACGGTAAATGCACGGTCCGTCTGGTCGATTTCCACGGTTTGCCGGCACACCAGCTCATAGCGTTTGATGATGTTCCGCAGCCCGATGCCGGTGGAGCTTTCGGCGGTTTGTTTCGGTTGCAGGTTATTGGTCACCGTCAGTGCATTGCAGTCTCGCGTATGCACGTGAATCTGCAGCGGCCGGTGCCGGCTCACCACATTGTGTTTGATGGCATTCTCAATCAGCATCTGCACCCCCGCGGGAATGATGTATTGTTCCTGGCAGTTTTCCCCGATCTCCACCCGGATGAGCAAACCCTCCCCGAAACGTTTCTGCAGGAGGAAGAGGTAGGGCCGGATAAAGTCGATTTCATTCCGCAGCTTCACCAGCTCCTTGTCGTGGTTGCTGAGGATGTAGCGGTACACCTTGGAAAATTCCTCGATGAAGCGGTTGGCTTCGGGGGTGTCTTTCATGATCAGGGCCGAAAGCACGTTGAGGTTGTTGAACAGGAAGTGCGGGTTGATCTGGTTTTTGAGGAGCTGCAGTTCGGCCAGCGCAGTGCTGTTTTTCAGCTGTTCGGCTTCGAGGGCCTTGATTTTGTATTCCTTGAAATAAAAGATGATGGTGTTGATGAGGTGGTACAGCAGGTTCACCAGCCAGCAGTACATCAGGTTCAGCTTGAGGGGGATGATGTTTTCGCGGAGCGAATAGGGGTGGATGATCATGCCCATCACCAGTACAATGGCCACGGTAAGGGAGGTGGCCAGCAGGCTGCCCGCGATGAAGAAAGCAATCTTGTACCGGATCTTGTTTTTTTCCGGCGGGGCAAAGCGGCGCACCAGGGGTTCGGTAAGGCGGTTGATTTCAAGGATCAGGAAGGTGATGGCCAGGATGGTGCCGAAGGCGTAGTAACCGCTGATCCGGATCTGAAAGTAATCGTACACGCGGCAGAATTCCGTGTTTACATACGTGTACACCGAGAGCAGGAGGGCAAACCAATACCGGTAGCGGTGCGTGAACATGGGCTGGTGGGGATGGCGCAAAGGGCAGGGATCAGGATGCTGGCTCAACCTGCTTCTGCCTGAAATGCAAAAGCATCAACGGCCGGGAATGAAAATGGTTGACCGTTGATGCTTTTTATCGTCTTCACAGGTGCCTGTCAGGGAAGCAGTACACGGTCAATGACATGCACGGTTCCGTTCGTAGCCATAATATTGGTGGCGATGATACCCGAGGGGCTGGCATTGCCATTCCCCTTGATGGTGGGTGCGGCACCCAGGGCAACGGTGGTGTTGCCGCTGCCGAACATGGCGAGGGGCCCTGCAACCAGGTCGGAGGAGAAGGCGCGGCCGGCCACCACATGGTAGCTCAGTACAGCCTGCAGGGTACCAATGGGAATATCGGCGATGCGGGAAAGACTCAGGGCGCCCAGCAGATCACGGAAAGCTTTGTTGGTGGGGGCAAATACCGTGATGATGTTGCTGTTCAGCAGGTTGATCAGCCCGGGGGCTGCCGCATCTGCCCTGACCACAGCGGCCACGAGCGAATCCAGGCCGTTGTCTCCGCCCAGGTTATTCTGGGCCGTAGCCACGATGTTACCGGAAGCCGGCAGCAGTACACGGCCCAGTACATGAATCACGCCATTGTCGGCGGCTACATCCGCAGCGGTAACCTGGATGCCGTTGATGAATACGCCCGAACTTTTACGCGTTACAAAAATAGAATCGGAGGCAAAGGGCGGCACGTTGACGGTGAGCACTTTGGCGTTGGGACCAGCCGGCACATCGGCCGCCATCACTTTGGCGCCTACGGTATGGTACAGCAGGATTTTTTTGAGGTTGTCAGCACTGAGTGCATCAATGGTGGTGCTGCTGATGCCGCTGGCGGTAAAGGCTGCATCGGTGGGGGCAAATACCGTGAAGGGGCCCGCACCGGAAAGGGTGCTGGCCAGACCGGCTTTCACGACGGCTTTTTCAAGCAGGGAGAAGTTGGGATCGGCCACCACTTTGTCGGTGATTTTGTTGGAGGCCGGCGTTTCCTCGTCTTTGCTGCAGGAGCTGCCGCCTGCAACGAGGAGGCATCCGAGGCCGAGGGCCAGGAGGCTGTTGCGATAGTTGATGCGTTTGGTCATGTTTCGGGATTTTAGGTTTTGAAGTATAGACAGATTAACAACCTCAGGGCCCGAAAAGATCAACCCCATCCGACCGAACCGGGCAAAATCCGGGGTGAACTGCCGGTATTGAGTATTTTTTGTGGAATTACGCGGCCCTGTGCTTAAACAAGCCCGTTTTTAGCGACGCCACTCATCCCAAAATATTACCGCTCATCATTCTGGCTCCTGACCGGGTCAGGTCCCGTATTTCGCTAAAACCCTTATCGGTATTGAATCTCATCCAAAAACAGGTTCTATACAGAAACCAGCTACTAAAAAATAAATGGTAGTATGTGTTGCATAGTACTGAATTTTGCCATAGCTTTGTGTCAGCAAGTTGAGAAAAGGGAAAACAGATCGCCAGCCATGAAAAACAAATCCCCGGACAGCCTGCTGAGTATAGCCATGAAATTTTTAAAACATTGAGCCATGAACATTGAAAACACCGCCAGCCAGATGCGCAAGGGAGTGCTCGAATTCTGCATTCTTTCGGTGATCAAGCAGGGGGAAGTGTATCCTTCAGACATCATTGACAAAATGAAGGCCGCCAACCTCAACATTTTCGAGGGTACCCTTTACCCCCTGCTCACCCGCCTGAAGAACGCCGAGTTCCTGACCTACCGCTGGATTGAAAGCAACAGTGGCCCCCCGCGGAAGTATTTTTCCCTGACGGAAAAAGGCGCCGCCTTCTACAAGGAACTGGAAGCCACCTGGAACGAACTGGCCAACGCCGTGAAATCACTCACCGAAAACCAGCCGGCCGAAAGCACTTCCGCATCATATCCTGCTCCGGAATAACCCGATCCGTTCTTGTGCCCCATTCACTTCAACTGATTGAAACATCCTAACACATTAAGCCATGAAACAAGTAATCAATATCAACTTCCACGGTCAGGTTGTACCGATTGAGGTATCTGCGTTCGACCTGCTGAAAAATTACACCGACTCATTGTCGCGCTTTTTCGCCAATGAAGAAGGCAAGGAAGAAATCATCAACGACATTGAAAGCCGGATCGGCGAACTGTTCCAGGAGCGGCTGAAGAAAGGTGCTACCTGCATCACCGACGACGACGTGAACGCCATCATCCGCAGCATGGGCCGTCCGGAAGAGTTCGAAGGTGAGGAAGAAAAAGTGGCTGCCGGTCTCGGCGCCCAGCCGGGTGCGGATGCTGCTCAGGCGCCTGCCGGCCACAAACGCCTCTACCGCGACGAAAACAACAAAGTGATCGGGGGGGTCTGCGGCGGTCTGGCCAATTACTTCGGTACCGACCCCGTGCTGATCCGTGTGATTTTCGCCGTGATCGCGCTGGCCTTCGGAACCGGCCTGCTGGCCTACATCATCCTCTGGATTGCAGTGCCCAGCACGGCTTCCACCGAAATCGGCGGCGTGCGCAAGAAGCTGTTCCGCGACCCCGATGACAAAATCATCGCCGGCGTATGCAGCGGTATCGGCAACTATTTCGGCATCAGCGCCTGGATTCCCCGGGCCCTCTTCCTGATCCCCTTCATCACCTTTGCCTTTCACCACGACTGGGGCATGTTTGATTTCCCCTCCTTCTTGCGGCTTTCCTTCAGTCCCGGCTCCCTGATTGTGTACATCATCATGTGGCTGGCCATTCCGGAAGCCTCCAGTACGGCTGAAAAACTGGAAATGAAGGGGGAAAAAGTAGACATGAACTCCATCAAGAATTCAGTGATGGAAGAAATGAAAGGCGTGCAGAAAAGAGCGGAAAAATTTGCGCAGGAAGCCTCCACGGTAGCCACTGAAAAAGGCGCCGCGCTGGGTACCGAAATCAAAACGGTGGCCAGGAAGGGCGGCAAATCGCTCGGCGATGTGATCATCTTTATTGTAAAAGCCTTTGCCTACTTCATCATCGGTATCGTGGGCTTTGCACTGGTGGTGGCGCTCTTCGGACTGGCTATCGCCGCCATCGGCCTCTTCCCGCTGAAGAGCTTTATCCTCACCGATGGCTGGCAGAATGCCCTGGCCTGGGGTACCCTGCTCTTCTTCATCGCCGTGCCGGTGATCGGGGTGATTACCTGGATCATCCGCCGCCTCGCCAAGATGAAGGCCAACCGCAAAATCCTCCGGGCTTCCTTTATCAGCCTTTGGGTGGTAGGCTGGGCCTGCTTCATCTTCCTGATTACCTCCGTGGCCCGCGATTTCAAAAGCGTGAACAACGCGGTTGAGCAGGAAGTGGTACTGAACAGCCCGATGGTGAGCAAGCTTGAACTCACCACCGACGACCGCATGACCCGCAACGGCTACCGGTATAACGTGTTCCGGGTAGAGCCTTTTGAAGGCCTGGAAGAAGACACCGCCTTTGTACGCAACATAGAAGTAAGGATCCGCAAAGCCGTGAACGACAGCTTCCGCGTAACGATGATCAAAATGGCCAACGGCCGCACCCGCCGGACTGCTGACACCCTGGCCAGCCTGATCAGCTACAATGCCGTGCAGAACGACAGTTTGCTGGTGCTTGATAAAGGCATCTCGATCAATAAGCACGATAAGTTCCGCAACCAGCGCGTGATTCTCACGGTATATGTGCCGGTGGGCAAACAGATCAGGGTTGACCGCAGCGTGGGCTGGGGACACAATGTGCACATCGGCGGACCCTGGTACGATGAAGCCTGGGAGGTGGACTGGGACGAGGATGAGAAAGGCTGGAAAGAGAACACCGACTACATCATGAAGGCCGACGGCTTATATAAACTGAATGGGGAACCGGCCGATGAGTGGAAGCGGGAGCAGAAGCTGAAAGTAGACAAGGATGGCATCGAGATCCAGGATGGTGACCGCCAGATCAAAGTGGACCAGAACGGCATCCGGATCGAAGAAGGCGACAACTACCGTTACGACAGCCGCCCGCTGGATAAAATTGATTCCCTGCAGCGTCACCTGAAAGAGGAGAAAAAAAGGCTGCGCGACTCCATCAAAAAGTCGATTGATGCCTCCAAACAGCAACTCGAGCAGCTGCAGGCCGGCCGCCAGCATCATTCCGGCGACCTCACGCCCAGCAGCTACCAGATGCCCCTCTTCATCCACCTCTGATTAAAGACTGTTTCAATAGTTGAGTTGAAGTGAAACAAGAGAAGCCTCTCCGCAAGGAGGGGCTTCTTGATGCAGGGACCCTCCGGGTTGTGGCCGTGCCCTGCTCCTGTTCCGGAGAACCGCTTATTTTTCACCGCCCCCTGTTCTGCAGCCGGAGAAAGGACAGAACCCCTTAGCTTTGCCCCTTTATTGGAACCCCAAATCATTGCTTTCAGATGAAAAACACGCCCTTTACCGCGAAACACATCGCCCTCGGCGCCAAAATGGCCCCCTTTGCCGGTTTCAACATGCCCATCAGCTACACCGGTATCAATGAAGAACATGCCGCGGTGCGCAACAACGCCGGAGTGTTTGACGTGAGTCATATGGGTGAATTCATCCTGAAAGGCGAACATGCGCTGGACCTCATCCAGCGGGTGACCAGCAACGATGCTTCCAAACTCATCAAAGGCAAGGTTCAGTACAGCTGCCTGCCCAATCTCGAAGGCGGCATTGTTGACGACCTCCTGGTGTACTGCATCGAGGAAAACCAGGTGTACATGCTGGTGGTGAATGCCGGCAATATTGACAAAGACTGGAACTGGATCAGCAGCCACAACACCCGTGGCGTGGAGATGCACAACGTTTCAGAAAAAACGGGCTTGCTTGCCATCCAGGGTCCCAATGCCACCAAAATCCTGCAGCCGCTCACGGAGATGGATATCCTCAACCTGAAGTATTACACTTTTGTGAAGGGGAAATTTGCCGGGGTGGAAAACGTGCTCATCAGCGCCACGGGCTATACCGGTGCGGGCGGCGTGGAAATTTATTTTGAAGACAAAGACGACAACGCAGATAAAATCTGGGAGGCCATCTTTACAGCGGGTCAAGCTGCGGGCATCCGTCCAATCGGCCTGGGCGCCCGCGATACCCTCCGCCTCGAAATGGGCTTCTGCCTGTATGGCAACGACATTGACGACAGCACCTCGCCGCTGGAAGCCGGCCTGGGCTGGATCACCAAGTTCACCAAGGACTTCAGCAACCGGGCGGCGCTTGAGCAGCAGAAGAATGAAGGCGTACAGCGCAGGCTGGTGGGTTTTGAGATGGTGGATAAAGGGATTGCCCGCCACGGCTACCTGATCAGGGATGCTGCCGGGCAAACGATCGGACAGGTTACCTCCGGCACCATGTCACCCAGTTTGGGTAAAGCTATCGGTATGGGCTATGTGCAAACGGCCTACAGCGCCATCGGCACCGAAATCTTTATCGAGATCCGCAACCAGGCAGTAAAGGCACAGGTGGTCAAAATGCCTTTTGTGTGAGGGGGATAAAAATCAATCACGGATTCGTCCATCATTCCTCACCTGTTCCGGTTTCTCCTGCCAGTCATCTTTCCTGCCTCCATGCAGCTGATCCATCTCACCACATTCATCGCCGCACCGGTTGAACGGGTGTTCGACCTGAGCCGCAGTGTGAACCTGCACAAGGTGAGTACGGCCCACCGGCATGAACGCATTGTAGACGGGGTGATGAGCGGACTGCTGCAGGAAGGCGATACCGTAACCTGGCAGGCCCGTCACCTGAATAAGGAAAGACGGTTTACCGCACAGGTAACGGAGATGCAGCGCCCCTTTCATTTTACGGAAGAGATGCTGAAAGGCGATTTTAAAAGCTATCGCCACGAGCACCATTTCAAAGGCATCGACAACGGCACCATCCTGATCGATCTGCTGCATTTTGAAACGCCCTACGGCGTCATCGGCCGGCTCTTCAATCATTATTACCTCACCGCCTATCTCGAAACCCTGCTCAAAACCCGCAACCAGGTGATCCGTGAGTATGCGGAATCCCGCAAGTGGATAGCCCTGCTTTCCGGCAGCGCCGAAACGGCAGCGGTGCTGGTTTAACTGCCTGCCTGCCCAGGCCATGGCGTTTACTGCCATTCGGTTAATTTTGCGCCATGTTAAAACCCAGCCTGTACACCTGTTTGTCTCCGGCCCTGCTGCCCCTCTATGATGTGAGCGAAAGTATTGTGGTGATCATTGATGTGCTGCGTGCCACCTCCACCATTGCCACGGCCCTGCACAACGGGGCCGCCTCGGTGATACCGGTGGAAACCGTAGCCGAATGCATTGAAACCGGCCGCAAAACCGGGGGCATCACGGCGGGTGAACGCGACGGCCGCGTGGCTGAAGGACTGTCGTACGGCAATTCCCCCTTTGAATACCCGCCTTCATTCATCCAGGGAAAAACCCTGGTGCTCACCACCACCAACGGCACCAAACTGCTGCACATGGCCCTGGCCCAGGGAGCGCCGCAGGTGATCACCGGCTCATTCCCCAACCTTTCGGCGGTATGCCGTTACCTGCTGGAGCAGGGTAAACCGGTGGTGCTGGGCTGCGCGGCCTGGAAAGACCGGGTGAACCTCGAAGACACCCTCTTTGCCGGCGCGGTGATCAACCGTGTAAAAGCACATTTCAGTATCCGCTGCGACTCCTCTGCCCTCGCCGAAAGCCTGTACCTCGAGGCCGGCGATCAACGCTATGATTTCATGAAAGCGAAAAACGCTTCCCATTATCACCGCCTTACCGGCTTCGGACTGGAGAAAGACATCCGGTACTGCCTTACTGAAGATGTGGCGGATGTGCTGCCTCTTTTTGAAAACGGGTTATTGATCAACGGCGCCCGCTGAACGCGGAAGGCTGTCGGCTCAAGCATTTCAGGGCCGTTTATTTGTTCACAAACTTTCCTGTTGCGCTTCATCCCTCATCTTTTTTCCTTTACTTTTGCAAATTGGCTTTTCCGCAACGGCGTTGACACATAAATGAACAACCTTGGCTTTATCGCACCTGATCAAATACGTTTACAACACCGGCTCTGACGAAGTAATACGGCGGGGAAAAAAAATCCTCAGCACGGGATACGTGGAGCTGGCGGAACACGATGAACTGATGAGTTCGGCGGTTTTCCGCGTGAAAGACGATACTTACAGCACCTATTACCGCGTTCAGATTCAGCATTACAACGATCCCAAACAGTTGTCGGTGCGCTGCAGCTGTCCCTATAACCTGGGCGACATCTGCCGCCATGAAACGGCTGCCCTGCTGCAGTTGCAGGAGCTGATCGATAAAAATATGCTCAGCGGCGGAGAGCTGCAGTACAACCAGCGTCACACGGTGGCCAAGATGAAGCAGATTGACCTGAAGGTGATCCGCGTGCTGTCTTCCCCTGATATCCATGCAGCGGCGGAAAAACTGCTGCAGGAAGAAGCAGTAACCATCACCCATGCCGGCGATGAACGCGTGGAGGCTGAAGTGCGCCAGGGCGGCGAAACCTGGCCGGTGGTAATCCAGAAAAACGACGAACGCAATTTCGATACCTCCTGCCGCTGCGCGGAAGAAGCGCACCCTCTCTGCGTACACAAAACGGCGGTGCTCCTGCACCTCTTTCATCACAAGGGCCCCTATTATTTCGATACCATCCGCAACTGGGATAAGGAAAAAAACAAACTGCTGCAGATCTATGGTTACAGCCTGGAAGACGATCTTACCGGCAAGTTTGAATTTGTATATAAGGATGGCAAGCCCTTTCTGAAACTGCTCGACCCCTCCATCAAGCGGGTTGCCCAGGCTGCGCCTGTCAGCAAGCCGGCCTACCTGCAGGAGAAAAAGGAAACGGTGGTGCAGGAAGAAACGGCCGCCCCGCAGCCTGCGCAGCCCAGCCGGCGGCTGGGCGTGGTGTTCAATTTCAACCACGGCACCTATCCTTATTTTACCGTAGACGCCATCGAAGGCGAATATGACGGCGAGGCGCGGAAATTCCCGGGCAAGGCCGAACGGCTTGACCTCACCAAATATGTGAACACCGAGCCCTACAGCGAAGACGACAAAATGCTGCTGCAGCAGATCCGGAAACTGCAGCCGGCCGAAATCAATAAATACCTGAACCGCAACTCGCCCTTCAGCGGTATCTGGGAGAACATCATCCATACCGAAGGCGATGAACTGCCCGAGGAAACCCGCTCCCTGATCACGGAGTACCTGCATCCCAAGCTGCGCAAACTTTTTGAAGAGCAGGCGGCCAATCCCTTTGTCTTTTTCCTGCCCGCCAAAAAGGCCTTCAAAACTGCCAACCTGCAGGAGGTAACGCTGAGTGCTGAGCTGCCCTCGCCGCGCTTCCGCATCACCGCCCGGGAAAAACATTTTGAACTACAGTGCCGCATCAAGGCCGGCGGAGCCGAACAGCCGGTATCAGATAATGAATGCAGCTGCAGCCTCCTGTTTTTGTACAACCATGTTTTCTATCTCTGGCAAAAACCCGAAGATGCCCTGCAGGTGGAGAAGTTTATGAAGAAGGGTCCGGTGAAGCTGAGCAAAGAGAACTGGTCGGCCCAGATGCAGCGCACCATCATGCCGCTTACCCGCGATTACCAGGTGGAGTTCGACAAGAGCCTGGTGAAGGAAGTGAAGAGCGGCGAGCCGGAGGTGAAACTGCTGTTACAGGAAAAAGGAGAATACCTGGTATTTCAGCCCGTGTTCAGCTACAAGGGATATGAAACCCGCCACAGCGACAAGGATACCATAACGCTTCCGGATGGCGACAAGATTCTGCTGATCCACCGCAACCGCGAGGCCGAGCAGCGCTTCATCCGCTCACTGGAAGCCCTGCATTCGCATTTCATCAAACCGCAGGATGGCAACAGCCTGATCCTGAAGGGCAGCGATGTGCTGCGCAACAACTGGTTCTTCCTGTTTGTGGATGCGATGAAGGATATGAAGGTGCCGGTATACGGATTTGATGCCCTGCGCAACTTCCGCTTCAACACCGCCCGCCCTTCCACGCACATCCATGTGAGCAGTGGTCTCGACTGGTTTGATGCCCGCGTGGAAATTGATTTTGAAGGACAGCGGGTAGGCATTGCCGATATCAAGAAGGCCCTGGCCGCCAAGCAATCGTTTGTGCAACTGGGCGACGGCACCCTGGGCATCCTGCCCGATGAATGGCTGCAGCGCTACTCCCTCCTGTTTAAGGTGGGCGAAGGCCGCACCGACAAACTGCGGCTTTCACGCTACCACATGAGCGTGATTGATGAGCTGTACGAAAACCGCGACGCCTCGGAACTCAGCTTTGCACTGGATGAAAAATTTGAACGGCTCCGCGAGTTCAAGCACATTCCGGATATCGCGCCGCCGGCCGCCTTACAGGCGGTGCTGCGACCTTACCAGACCGCCGGTTTTCAGTGGCTGGCCTACCTGAATGATGTGGGCTGGGGCGGTATCCTGGCCGATGATATGGGTTTGGGTAAAACCGTGCAGGCCCTTACGATGCTGCAGCATTACCGCGACAAGGAAGGCGGGCTGAAAGCGATTGTGATCTGCCCCACCACGCTCATCTATAACTGGGAAAACGAGATCCGCAAATTCACGCCCGGGCTCAGCTGGCAGATTCATCACGGCAGCCTGCGCACCCGGGATGCGGCACTGCTGCAACAGGCCAATGTGGTGATCACCACTTACGGCACGCTGCGCAGCGATATCCAGCTGCTGCTGAAAACCCACTACGATTACATTATCCTCGATGAAAGCCAGGCCATTAAAAACCCGGCTTCCAAAGTAACCAAGGCGGCCTGCCTGCTAAATGGTAAAAACCGGGTGTGCATGAGCGGTACCCCGCTCCAGAACAACACGTTTGATGTGTTTGCGCAGATGAACTTCCTGAACCCGGGCCTGCTGGGTACTATGGAATTCTTCCGCAATGAGTTTGCCACCCCCATTGATAAGTTCGGCGAGCAGGAGCAGAAAGATCACCTGCGGAAACTGCTCTATCCCTTTATCCTCCGCCGCACGAAGGAGCAGGTAGCCCGCGACCTGCCCGAGAAAACCGAAACCATCCTCTTCTGCGAGATGGATACCGATCAGCGCCGCATCTACGATGCGTACCGCAACAGCTACCGCGACAAGATCATGGGTACCATCGACCAGCAGGGGATCGACAAATCGCAGCTCACCATCCTGCAGGGCCTGATGAAACTGCGCCAGATCTGCGACAGCCCGGCCATCCTGAATGAGGAAGAAAAATACCCCAACCACAGCATCAAGCTGGATGAGCTGGCGCGGGAGATCAAGGAAAATATCGGCGAACACAAGGCGCTCGTATTCTCCCAGTTCCTGGGCATGCTCTCGCTGATCCGCGAAAAACTGCAGGAAGAGGGCATTGCCTACGAATACTTTGATGGCAGCACCGGCATCAACGACCGGCAGAAATCGATCGATAATTTCCAGAATAACGAAAACTGCCGGGTGTTCCTCATTTCACTCAAGGCGGGTGGCGTGGGCCTCAACCTCACCGCGGCAGATTATGTGTACATCGTGGATCCCTGGTGGAACCCGGCCGTAGAACAGCAGGCCATCGACCGTACCCACCGCATCGGGCAAACGAAGAACATCTTTGCGTACCGCATGATCTGTATCGATACCATTGAGGATAAAATTCTGCAGCTGCAGGAACGCAAGCGCAAACTGGCCAGCGAGCTCATCAGCGATGATGCCCACTTTGTGAAGGCGCTCACCCGGGCCGATGTGGAATACCTGTTCAGCTGATGCGGCATATCCGGCTGCTGCACTATCTTTATCCCTCACCCAAACCTCCGGTATGAAAGCAGTTGTTCTTTCGGGATGCATGCTCATGGCCCTGATGGTGGATAACGGTTCCGGGTATGCGCAGGTGGTGCCCGACACGGTGCTCAAAACCCAGGTGAAGCCCCTGCAGCAACCGCTCCGTCACCTGCTGCAGCTGCACCCCGTTTCTTACGAATACAATACCCAGCAGTTCCGGCAGATGAGTCTGCCCCAGGGCCTGCAGTTCGGATTCATGGCCAGTGATATGGAGCGGGTATACCCCCACCTGGTGAAAACCCGGAATGGCCAGTGGATGTACGGCAAGAATGTATACCGCAATGTGTCCGGGCAGGCGGTGGAAACCAGCAGCCTGATCCCGGTGCTGGTGGGCGCCGTCCAGGAGCTGCATGCGGAACTGGAAAAACTGAAGGATGAACTGCGCGAACTGAAGAAGAAAGGACACTGAATAACCACCCGAGCATGAAAAATCTTTTCGATACCGCTGTATACCGGGAAGTGCAGGAGCGCCTGCAGCAACTGCAGCCTGGTTCAACCCGCCGCTGGGGTAAAATGACGGTGGGCCAGATGCTGGCACACTGCCGGGCAGCCTTCCGGGTGCCGCTCAGTGAACAACAGCCGCCCAAACTGTACCCCTTTGCCCTGGTGGGCTGGCTGTTCAAGAAAAAACTATACAATGATGAACCCTGGAAGCAGGGATTGCCCACTGCTCCGGCTTTTATCATCCGGGATGAACGGGAGTTTGACCGTGAACGTACGGCATTGCTCAGTCTGCTGCAGCAGTTTCATGAAGGGGGGCCGGCCCGGGCGGAGCGTATCGTGCATCCGGTATTCGGGCGCTTTACCGGCGAACAGTGGGGCATGGCCATGTACAAACATCTCGACCATCACCTGCGGCAGTTTGGCGTTTAGGCCTTACTCGTGGATGCAGAGCACGGGCAGATGGGTATGGTAGAGCAGGTTTTGTGACTGACTGCGGCTGAAAATCTTTTGCAGCAGGGTGTGCTTTTTCGGAATCACCACGATCCAGTCGAGCCGTTTTTCATCGGCATATTTATTCAGTCCCTGGGTCACATCTTCATTTTCAATACTGTCGTAAACGGGTTTCACGTCGCTGAACAGGTTCCTGATCCGGAAGGATTCGTCTACCATATTGATGTCGAAATTGGCATCCTGGTAATCCACATTCAGTACATACAGTTCGGCATTGAAATCTTTCACCACTTTTTTCAGCAGGGTTACCGGCGTGCTTTCCTCGATCTTCTGGTAATCGTAAGCGAAGCCGATGCGCAGCACCGGGGTGAAACTGGCCTGCGGGGGAATCACCAGAACGGGATAGCTCAGCTGCTGGATGATGCGGATGGTGTTGGAGCCCACCACCAGTTTGGTGAGGGCATTTTTACCGGAGAGTCCCATCACCACCAGGTCGGGCTGAATGGCCGCACAAAGCTCTTCCAGCCCGTCTACCAGCGGAGTCATTTCTGTTTTTACATGAATGGTTACCTTGCTCCGCAGGCGCCCCTGAATATTTTCCCGCAGGGATTCGATTTCTTCTTCGGCAGCTTTCTGCAGTTCCTGCACATTGAACAGGGGCCAGGCAATTTCGCCCACGCCTACCGGCATTTCATAAGCATGGTAAAGCCATACTTCTGCTCCGTAAAAGATAGCGAGGTTGCCGGCGAATTCGGCGGCATTATTGGAAGTGGCGGAAAAATCCACCGGAACAACGATCTTTTTCATGATTGCTTTTTTTGCAGTTTAAAGTTAGTCCGATATCCGTTTGAAGCGGGTGATGACTGTCAGCAGGCGGGCTGATTGTATGCACCGTCAATAAAACTGCACCCAAATTAAGGCATTAACGGCTGAATCACAACCCCTTCCGCCGGTATCGGGTACAGGAGAAAGTTTTTTTGCTGGCGGGTGCTGCCTTAGCTTTGCTGCTTTAAAACTCTCCAGATGGCCGCACCCCCACCGGGATTTCTACGCCAGCTCCTGATCCTGCACCGGGTGATCCTGGGTGCCTTGCTGATGATGGCTGCAGTTTGCTTTGCCGTACGTTATTACGGACTCACCGAACCTGTGCTGCAGCCTTATGACCAAAACCTGCAAATGTTCCTCCTGCTGCTGAGTGCGGTGGCTTATTTCGCCGGCACCCGGCTGTACCGGCGCAAACTGGAAGCGGCCCGGGACGGCGGTCTTACCGCTGCGGAAAAGGGAGCTGTATTCCGTTCGGCCAGCCTGCAGCTCTGGGTGCTGCTGGAAATACCGGCCCTGCTGTCGCTGGTGGGTTTTTTGCTGGTGGCCAACCTGGCTTACCTATTCCTGGCCCTCGCCCTTACCTTTTTTATTTTTTTACAGGGTCCTTCGAAGATGAAGCTCATGCTGCTGTTGCGGCTCAGCGAACAGGAAATCGATTCCCTGGGCTGATGCGGGATCTCCGGATTATCCCGGAAGGGAGATGTTCAGGGCGCTCCGGAGGGCTTTGGCAACAATGTTCAGCACGCCGTTCACAATTTTCTCCGCCATGATGAGGCTGATGCCCTGTATGGCCAGCAGTACGGTGGCCAGTGCATGCTGCTGCAGCTGCAGCCGGGTTTTGAGTTCGGCATCGCTGATGCGCCCCTGCAGTTTCAGTTGGGCCAGCCGGGCCGCGTTTTCCGCAAACCGCGTAAACTCCGCTTCAGCATAAGGCTTCAGTTTTTTGTAGGTGGCTCCCAGCTCCTTTTGGGCAAAGGCCACGGAATCGTTGATGATCCCGTTTAAATCAAGACTGTGCATATCATCAGATTAAGAGGTCAGGTGGATTTGCCTTTGGCTTTGAGGTTTTCCTGCAGCAGGCTGATGGCATCCAGCGCGCTGTTGATGGCATCGCGGATATCGTGCCGGTCGTCGGGCGGATGATCGGCCACCCCCGCCTGGTGCCATTGTATCAGCAACCGGAAGGCGGCGTTGAGGTGATGGAGCTGCTGCTGCACGATGGCGGCTTTTTCATCCAGCCTTTTTGAACGCGAGGCCAGGGTGATGAGATCAGCTTCGAGGTTATCGTAATAATCCTGAAAATGCCGGAAGTCCTGGTTATCCGGTTTATCGTCCTGCAGGGTACGGCTGAGCCGGATGAAGTGCAGGTTGAATTCTTTCTTCATGCGGGTGATGTGCTGGTCCAGCACCTGGTCGTAGCCGGTGATCAGCGTAACCTGGCAGGAAAGAAGGAAGAGCAGCAGGGGGAGCAGTCGCATAAGCAGCAGGTATTGCCGCTGAGATGCCCCGCCCCGCCGGATTCCATACGGACCTAAAACAGCGCCTGGCAAACTGCTTACCGGATCAGAGTTTTTCCTGCAGTTTTTCCAGCACTGCATTCAGCTGGCGGATGCTTTCGGCCAGGGGCAGGTCAGCGGGCACCGCACGCACTTCGCCGAATAGCGCAGCCGGCGGCACTTCCAGCACGTCTGCAATCTGCAGCAGCCTTCGTACGCTGAGGTCCGACTGTCCCCTTTCAATATTACCATAAGAAGTGAGGTGCATATCGAGCCGGGTGGCCACGTATTCGCGGCGGAAGCCTTTCCATTCCCGTACTCTGCGGATGTTTTCGCCGATGTTCATAACAGGTAGTGGTGTTTGGACGGAGATAAAGTTATCCCGTGGTTTTGCCTCCGTTCAGGGGGATTTCTACATTTATGCCGGGATTTTCCCTCATTGTTTAACCCTTAAAACAAACAACATGATGAACAAAAAAATGATCCTGGCAGCCCTGCTGCCGGGGGTGATGCTCTGCAGTTTCTATCCGCAGCGAGTACGGGCCGGTAATCCCGAAGTGCCCCCTGTGGAACGGGTTTCCGTAACGGTAACGGATCACCGCGAAGGCCAGGCCTTATGGGATCAAACGAAGTTTTTTCCGGAAACGGGCAGGTATGTCACGCCGGTGCAGGTACAAATGCAGGATGAAAACAAATCCTACAGCCTGTACAAGTACCTGGTATCGGATGCCGACAAAGCGGAGCGCATTACTGAGGCGCAGTTTCTTTACCTGGTGGTCAACAACGAAGCCACAGACCCCAGGCTGCTGAAGCAGCTGCCGATGGAACTGCCTGCCGGATTTTATACCGGCAAGGAGTCACTTCCGGGGCTCACCGGAGCCGTGTTGCGGTATTCTCAGAAATATGAATGGCTGTCGGGCCTGTATTTTGAAAAAGGCGAAGAACAAAAAGGCGGCGGCAAACTGGCGGTGAAAGTAAAAGAAGAGTATGTTGCACTGGAGGATCCGTTGTTTACTGAAAAGGCAGCCGAGAAATGTACCAGTTACTACCTGATGGTGACAGATGAAAACGGACAGATCATCAACGTTACCTACCTGTTCAGCCATTGCGAAGACCAGGAGCCGGGTGGCGGCGGCGGGGGTTTTACGCCTGCCAGTGAAAACTGCAACGATCAGCTGACCCAGTTCAAGGCCTTCATTGATGCCACCCATGGGGTAACCGACGCCCAGCCCCAATCCTGGACACAGCTGATGCAGCAGGAACGGATGCGCAAAAGATCCTATCAGTGGGTTGCCCTGATAAACTATGCCGGTTTTGGATTACTGGCCACGGCCATCGGCACCCAGGAATATGTGCCTACCAAGAGTAAGGATGTGCCCGATTGGGAGTGGGTATCCCTGGTGCACCATTCGCTCGATAAATATGGCACCACCATCGGCGGTACTGTGGATTATTCCGCAACGGCGATCTCCACTATTGGCAGGTACTGGGCGGGCATTGAGCTGAGCATCACCCTGAAATGGCACCTGATCTGCAGCTGGATGCCGGTACTCAACAATATTCTTCCCGACACCCATCATATTTCAACCTTTAAAATTCATGTGGATGCGGAACCCACGAACGAATACTAAGCCGGCCCGGGCCGCTTACGGAATTTCAGTACGGATCATCCTGCTGTTATTGATTGCCCTGAACCTGAAAGCGCAGGAGGGGCCGGTCAGGAAGCTCACCATCCGTTACCTGGCTCATGATGTAAAGATTGCGAACGCCAACCTGCTGAAAATGGATCCGAAGGCGGTGAATTCCTTCACGATTTCCGACAGTTTCTGCCTGTTTTTTTCCGGGCCCTGGCGGATCTATGAAATCAACGGCGTGCATAATTACCAGTCTGATCTTGTGCTGGACAGTTCCCAAAGGATGAAATTCCTGGTGCTGGCCCGGCAGCAGCATCCGGATTGTTACTGGCTCCGGAACTGGCAGGATACCCGCCCGGAAAAAGACAGGCTGGATTCATTCATCCGTCAGCATGCCCTGGCCGGTGCAGATTTGTTCGATGCGGATAACATGAAACTGGCCGGCACCGAGTACCGGGATGATTCAGCCTTACTCATCAAGTCATATGTCTTTAAACAGCGGCGGGATGACACCTTTCCGGATACAGTGTACTACAGTTTCAGCCGGCAACTGGCCGGTGTGGATTTT
Organism: Ferruginibacter sp.; assembly: GCA_041911275.1. Lineage (GTDB taxonomy): Bacteria > Bacteroidota > Bacteroidia > Chitinophagales > Chitinophagaceae > Ferruginibacter. Next base: position 17,311 of record JAYRPG010000146.1, read on the forward strand.
ACCTTTTCAGCTCGCCTCGATACCCTTGCGCAGTACAAACTCAATAAAGTAGAGTTTTGTACGGGCATTATTCCCGGGCTGGCGGCACCGTTGCCCGTGGAAAAGCGGTTCCGGAAGGTGATGGTTTTTGAAATGCTGGAACGGGAAGTCACTCAACCGGGGGTGGTTCATGAACTGATCGCCACACACCGGTCTTTATTCTGATTGCTGCGATTAAGGTTTACAGACAGGCCATGCTGCTTTGCCGTTCACATCCTTTCAGGGGGTTGGGCTGCAGGGGGCATGGCCTTTTTAACGGCTTACCAACCCAGTTCGCGGGCGGGATCCCAGAACAGCCGTTCAAAATCCACAACGGTATCGTTCTCCACTTTTACCTTTTCTTTTTTCAGTGCTTCTTCCATGGCGGTGGGGGTGGCAAAATGCTGTTTGCCGCTGAGCATGCCGTTTCGGTTCACCACCCGGTGGGCGGGTACCTTCGGACGGGCATGGTGGGAGGCATTCATGGCCCAGCCTACCATGCGGGCCGACATTTTGGTACCCAGACAGGCGGCGATGGCGCCATAACTGGTTACCCGTCCGCGGGGGATCAGCCTCACCACCGCATACACATCTTCAAAAAAACGATACCGGGGATCGGCGGGCGGCCCGTCGGGACGTTGTTTTTTGGGTGTGGCTTTTTTGCTCATCGGGAAGGTTTCTGTGCGGAAGATGCTTTTTTCAGGAGTTCGCTTCGGCGGGGTTCGGGCACGTTTTCAAACTGGTAGGGACAGTGCCGGCAGCCGTTGCCGCAGCAAAACCCCTTTTTCAGGTGATAGGCCGCGGTGAAAACGATAAAGCCCTCGTCATTGTAATAAAAATCCTCGCCTTCAATCAGTCTGCTCATGGTCGGTACCCGGTTTTTCAGTGGCTTTCAGTAATTCCTGCAGCGCAGCGTCATGGTTGGGCAGGGGGCTGGCCGGCAGGGTAAACTGCAGGTAAAACACCCGGTTGCTGCCGGCGATGTCCAGCGCCTCGTAATGGGTTTTGATGTGCAGCACGGGGTCGTTCGACTGGGCATACACATCCTGATAGTCCGTAACACAGGTGAGTCCTGAATGTTCAATCACCGTTTTGGTGAAACGATACAGGTCCGGCGAATCGGTTTTGAGGTGGATACAGCCCCCGGGTTGCAGCACCTGCTGATAGGCCCGCAGGAATACGGGGTGGGTGAGGCGCTTTTTGGCGCGTGAGGTACGCAGCTGCGGATCGGGGAAGGTGATCCAGATTTCGGCCACCTCGCCGGCCTGAAAGTATTTCGGCAGCATGCCGATCTGGGTGCGCAGGAAGGCCGCGTTGGGGAGCTGCTGCTCCAGGGCCTTTTTGGCGCCGGCCCAGATGCGGTTGCCCTTTACATCCACGCCGATAAAATTACGGTCGGGAAACATCCGGGCCAGGTTCACCGTGTATTCCCCTTTGCCACAGGCCAGCTCCAGTACCAGCGGATGATCGTTGCCGAAATACCGGTTCCACTGGCCCGCCATATTTTCAGGATACTCCAGCACATTGGGAAAGCCTTTGATCGCCTCGAAGCGGATGAGTTTTTTTTGTCCCATGGCCTGCAAAGATAGTTTTTCAGGCAAGGAGGGCGCGCATGTTTACCGGTTAAAATAAAAGGCTGAAGGCTGGCAATGCAGGGAAACGCCGGGTAGCCGGGCGAATCGGGCTTTGGCCTATTGATCCGCAAAGCTGTTTGATGGGCTGGATTACCGGAAGCGGGTTGCTGGCTCAGGGTTGGGTCATCAGTTTTCCGCCGCCCCGATCCAGCCCAGGATTTCCTCAAGGTATTGCTGATCGGTGCGGTCAAAACTGTTCAGCTCGGCGCTGTCCACATCCAGTACCCCGGTTACTTGTCCGTGCTGCAGCAGGGGCACCACGATTTCAGACCTGGAGAGGCTGCTGCAGGCGATATGCCCCGGAAACTGTTCCACATCCGGTACGATCAGGGTGCTGGCCTTTTCCCAGGCCGTTCCGCAAACACCCCTTCCCTTACGGATACGGGTACACGCTACCGGTCCCTGGAAGGGGCCCAGCACCAGTTCTTCGTTTTTGACGAGATAAAACCCCACCCAGAGCCAGCCGAACTGCTCTTTGAGCGCGGCGCAGATATTGGCCAGGTTGGCGATCAGATCGGGCTCGCCGCTGATCAGCGCTTTGATCTGCGGCAGGAGCGACTGGTATTGTTCGGCCTTTGTGCCGCGGATGATGGAGAGGTCTTCGGACACGAAAAGTTAAAAGGTTTAAGGGTTTAACAGTTTAAGGTTGGCTGCAGCGAAAGAGGTTCAAAAGTTCAAAGTTCAAGGTTCAAAAGGTTGGCTTCGGGAGAAGGTTCATTGGCACATTTGCACATTTCTCACATTTCCCTTTGTGCCTTCTGCGAAAACCTTCGCGTTCTCTGCGGTTAAATTTCACGCAAAGGCGCCACGAAGCAAAGAATCAAAGGGAGCAGTCCTATCAGCACATCATCAAATCACCAAATCCCTTCGTGCTTCTTGTACGTGTTTGTGTCTTGGTGGTTCCTTTCTTCTACTTTCCGAACACCTTGCTGAAAAACGCTTTCATATCCTCCCAGCTCTTTTTATCGGCAATGGCATTGTAGGCAATGGGAATGTTGAACTTTTTACCGTTTTCGGTGGCCTTGGGGTTGGAGAAAGCGTGGGTGGCATCGGGGTAGGAGATAAACGTATAATCGGCTTTCACCTCGTCGAGGTTTTTGCGGAAGTTGTTCAGTTCTTCCTCGCTGATGAACTTGTCGGCTGCGCCGTGGCAAACCAGAATTTTCGCTTTGGTTTTACCGGGTTCGGCCGGAATGCCGGCGAGTCCGCCGTGGAAGCTCACCACCGCTTTAAAATCCATGCCCAGTTTGGCGGCGGTTAAACTCATGGACCCGCCGAAGCAGTAGCCGATGCAGGCCAGCTGGTCAGGGTCGGTATCAGGATGCTCCTTCAGCTTTTTTACGGCCGCTTCAATGCGTTCCTGCACCAGTTGGGGGTTGCTGTAAAAGGGTCCGGCCAGTTCACCTGCTTCTTTGGGGGTAGGACCTTCTTTTCCCTCGCCATACATATCGGCTGCGATGGCTACATAACCCAGCGCTGCCAGCATGTCTGCCCGGTAGCGCACGTATTCATTGCAGCCCCACCATTCGTGGATCACAATGATACCCGGACGTTTGCCTTTGCGGGCTTCGTCGGTGGCCATGTACCCTTTCAGGCGGGTGCCGTCGGCCGAGGAATAAGTGATTTCTTCACCCACCACCGCGGCTCTTCTCCCTTGCGCGTCCATAGATTGAAATATTGAAATGAATGAAATGAGTGCCAGTAATTTTTTCATGATCCGAATTTTTTTACAAAAATAAACGCAAGGGCCCCGTAAAGGTTGCCTCAGCTCAGGGTTTTTTCATCAGCAGGTCGCTGTACGACTCCGCCACCCCATCCTCCGGCCTTACGCCCAGCACCTGTGCCCAGTGATCGCATTGGCGCTGCAGGGTTTCCCGGCCGATGGAACCGTCGCTGTCGATTGCTTCCACTTCAATAAAAGTACCCAGATTTTCCACCGCGTCAAAGTGAAATTTTACGTTGCCGATAAAGTAGATGCGCCGGCGCTTGTCGACCACGGTTTTAATGCCCAGCGCTTTTTCCAGCAGCGGTTTCAGTCCGCTTCCCGGCTCTGCCCGGTACAGCAGCACCGAGGAGGCCTTGCTGCCTGCGGCATTTTCCCGTTCATAATGAATCAGGGCGTTTTCAATATTCCCTTCCCGCAGTTTGAGGCGGCCATGCGGCACCTGAAAATAGGTATCCACCTGGTGGTCTTCTCCCGCGAAACGGGGGTTGTGCTGCAGCAATATTTTTTCAGTTGCGGCGGTATCCGCGCAGCGGGCTTTGAATTCGATGTTGAGGATGGGCACAAAAAGGGTTTAAGGTTTAAAGTTTAAAGTTTGAGGTTGTTTCAATCAGAATGGAACAAATGTGAGGAATGTGCCGGAATGTGACAAATGTGATGCTGCCCCTGTAATGCTATATAAAACATAAGCCGCGACGATTGCCGCGGCTTATGTTCAATGAACGGGGTACTACTTTTTTAAATTCCCTTTGTGCCCCTTGTTAGTCTTTGTGTCTTTGTGGTTCTCTTTTCACGCAAAGCCGCTAAGAAGCAAAGGGAGTATGCCTCACACATTCATCACATTGATCACATTCCCTCACATGGCCTCTTCATCAGCACATCACCCAATCATCACATCACCAAATTATTTAACCAGCTTCAGCTCCTTGATGATATTCGAAGCCCCGCCGAGTTTATCAATGCACCACAATACATAGCGCACATCCACGCAGATGGTGCGGTTCAGGTCTTTGTCGAATGCAATCTTGTGGCTGAGTGCTTCGTAGTTGCCGTCGAAGGCCAGGCCAATCAGGTTACCGCTGCCATCAATCACGGGGCTGCCGCTGTTGCCGCCGGTGATGTCGTTGGTGGTGATGAAGCATACCACCAGGTCGTTCCGGCCTTTGTCGATGTACTGACCATAATCTTTTTTCTTCATCAGTTCGATCTGTTTGGCGGGCAGGTCGAACTCGTAATCGCCGGGCACAAATTTTTCCAGGATGCCCTTGCCGGTGCACACATAATCGTAGCTCACCGCGTCGCGGGGCTTGTAGCTCTTCACGTTGCCATAGCTCACCCGCATGCTGAAGTTGGCATCGGGGTACATTTTGGCGGCGGCGGCCGGGTTCATTTCCATGATGCCCTTCATGTAGCTGCGGCCCAGTTCATTGTTTTTTGACACAAAGGCCTGGTACAGCGGGGCGTACTTGGTGGTGTAATTTTTCACAAAGGCCGCGGCGAAGGCAAAGGCGGGATCAGCCTGCAGGGTATTGGCATCGGGGTTTTCGATGAAGGCATTCCAGCGGGCCTCATCCAGCAGGAAGGTTTTTTCGTACAGTTCCTTCGCCCATTTTTTAAAGGTAGCCTCGTCTTTCAGGTCGCCGTACGTGTTTTTCAGCCCTTCGTAAAAACCGATAGGGTGCTGGTTTTTGTCGATGTCGTTGTAGAACATCTGGCAAACGGCGGCCAGGATTTTTTCGTCGCTGGCGCGGTCGGCGTCTTCTTCATAACCCTTGCGGGCAGCTTTGGCGTTTTCGGCCGATTTTTTAATGTCTGCCGAAGAGGCCCCGGTTTTCACCAGGTCAGCTTCCAGCTTAATCAGCGAAGCCGCAAAGGCCGCCAGTTGGGAGCCCATGATGCCTTCGTTGATGTACACGCGGTGTTTGCTGTAGGGCGTCCAGGTTTCGTAATTTTTGGCGTAGTCGCTGAGCAGGTTTTCGTATTCAGCTTTTCCTTTGGCCCAGGCCGCGAACTTGCTTTCAAAAGCCTGCTTTTCCTCGAGGGTGCGGAACTTCTTCAGCTGTTTGGTTTCGCCGTCGAAGAACTTCCAGTAGTTGGCCACGCTGGCGTAGTTGCTGGCCAGTTTCAGTTTTACAGCAGGGTCTTTGATCATCTGCTCGTGCATGAATTTGAGGCGCATGTCGCGCAGGTGCACCAGCGAGGGGTTATCGATATCATTTTTCAGTTTGATGCCATAGCTGGTTTCGTAGCGGTTGGTGCTGCCGGGGTAGCCATAGATCATCGCATAGTCGCCGTCTTTAATGCCTTTCAGGCTCACGGGCAGGAAGTGCTTCGGCTTCAGCGGTACATTGTCGGCGCTGTGTTCAGCCGGCTTGCCGTCTTTGCTCATGTACACGCGGAATACGGAAAAGTCGCCGGTATGCCGGGGCCATTCCCAGTTGTCGGTATCGCCGCCGAACTTGCCCACGCTTTCCGGGGGTGCGCCCACCAGGCGGATGTCGCGGTAGGTTTTGTACACATACATCAGGTACTGGTTGCCCTTGAACATGCTGTAGATGCGGCCCGCGAGCCCGTTGTCCTTATCGGCCACCTTATCCGTGATGGCTTTGAACACGTCGGGGGTTTTCTTCACGCGGTCGGCCCAGCTCAGTCCTTTCAGGCCTTCCTCCACTTCCTTGGTTACATCCACGATGCGGTCGAGGAACTGCACGGTGAGGCTGGTTTTGATTTCCTGGTCTTTGCTCAGGGCATAAAAACCGTCTTTCAGGTAATTGTGTTCCACCGAGCTGGCGGTGGCGATGGCGTCGTAGCCGCAGTGGTGGTTGGTGAAGATGAGCCCTTCGGCGCTCACGATTTCGCCGGTGCAGCCGCCGCCGAAAATGATGATGGCATCTTTGATGGATGATTTATTGATGGAGTACAGCTGATCTTTGGTGAGCTTGAGGCCTTTTTTCACCATATCGTTGTACACCTGCTGGCCCAGCAGCATGGGCAGCCACATTCCTTCATCGGCGCTGGCCCGCAGGAGGCTGATGGAAAGGATGACGGAAACAAAAAACTTCTTCATATCGCAAAATTTGGTTGGGACAAACCTACTGCAATTATGCCAGATTGCGGATACCGCTGGTAGAAGGGGCTGTGGGCGGCAGTGCCGGCTGCAGCGGCGGTTCCGGCCATCCATTCCAACCCCTGCCGTACGCGTTGCTTTACGGCAGGGGGTTTCCATTGCTGTCCGGCAGCCCTTCGGCCGCGGTGCCCGCATGAGCATCCGCGCCATGGTGTTATTTCTGTATTGCGGGCTATATTTGTACCCTTCCGCCACCCCTGAAAATGCTTGGTCAGCAAAACCACCGGCAACCCAACCCGGCATCAACCCTGTATGGCGATAATTGAACTGAAACTGCCCAAAGCGATTGCCGCCGCCCTCCGCCTGCCGGTGAGCGATCCCCGGCGCCAGCAGCTGAAAGTGCTGAAGAAACTGCTGCGCAAGGCGCGGTTCACGGAGTTCGGACAGGCCTACCGGTTTGATGAGATCCTGCTCAGCCGTCACCCGGGCAAACGTTTCCAGCAGCTGGTCCCCATCTTTAATTACAATAAGATCTACGACGCCTGGTGGCACAAAACCAAGGACGGCGTGCCGGATGTATGCTGGCCGGGAACCATCCGCTACTTCGCCCTCAGCAGCGGCACCAGCGATGCCACCAGTAAATACATCCCCATTACCCGCGACCTCATCCGGGCCAATACCCTCACCAGCATCCGCCAGCTCATCAGCCTGGCCCGCTACGAAGACGTACCCCACCGGGCGGTGGGCAAGGGATGGCTCATGCTGGGCGGCAGCACCCAGCTGCAGAAGGGACCCACCTATTATGCCGGCGACCTCAGCGGCATCCAGCAGAAAAATATTCCTTTCTGGTTCCAGCGGCTCTACAAGCCCGGAAAGAAAATTGCCAAAGAGCGCGACTGGGCCAAAAAGCTGGAGGAGATTGTAGAGAATGCCCCGCACTGGGATATTGGCTTCATCGTGGGCGTACCCGCCTGGCTGCAGCTGTGCATGGAGAAAATTATTGAGCGGTACCAGCTCAGCAACATACATGACATCTGGCCCAACCTCGCCTTTTATGTGCATGGCGGCGTAGCCATGGAGCCCTATAAAAAGGGATTCGAAAAACTGCTGGGCAAGCCCATCACCTATATTGAAACCTACCTGGCCAGTGAAGGCTTCCTCGCCTACCAGAACCGGCAGGGCGCCCAGGGCATGCACCTGGCGCTGAATAATAACATCTTCTTCGAGTTTGTGCCCTTCGACGACCAGAACTTCGACAGCGAGGGCAATATGGTGGAGAACCCCCAGGCCTTCATGATTCATGAGATTGAGGAAAACAAAGACTACGCCGTGCTCATCAGCACCAATGCCGGCGCCTGGCGCTATGCCATCGGGGATACGGTAAGGCTGGTGGACAAGGAGCGCAGCGAGATCATCATCACCGGCCGCACCAAACATTTCCTGAGCCTGGTGGGCGAACACCTCAGCGTGGACAATATGAACAAGGCCATTGAACTGGTGAGCGGCGATCTTAATATCAGCATCCCGGAATATACGGTAGCCGGGGTACCCCATGGTAATTTCTTCGCCCATCACTGGTATGTGGCCAGCGATGATGGTCCGGATGCACCCGACCTGGCCCGCCGCATCGACGAAGCGCTTAAAACGCTCAACGATGATTATGAGGTGGAACGCCGCCACGCCCTCAGGGAGGTGATGGTATCGGTGCTGCCTGAACGCGTATTCATGGACTTCCTCAAAAGCAAGGGCAAGGAAGGCGGCCAGCACAAGTTTCCCCGTGTGCTGAAAGGCAAAATGCTGGAGGAGTGGACGGCCTTCCTGCAACAGCACGGATGACGAAATTCCCGGCTGCTGCCTGTAGCCCTGATCATGGGCTGGCCGGTTGCAGCGGATGCCCCGGTGAGGCATTGCCGCCGGGCCCCGTGCCGGAGCAGCAGCGGAAAACGGCGACCACCGCTGATGCCTGCGCAGCCGCCCACAGCCGCTGACCTTTTTCTGCACTGCATTTCAATATCATGACTATGAAACGATTCCTCTTTTGCCTGCTTCCCCTTTTTGCTGCTGCCCAGCAAACCCAGAAGCCGCCGCTGCATGGCAAGCACTGGATGGCCATTACGGGCAAGCCGCTGGCGGCCACTGCGGGCTCTATGATTTTTCAGCAGGGCGGCAACGCGGTGGATGCGGCCTGTGCCATGCTGGCTGCCACCTGCACCATGTGGGATGTGCTGAGCTGGGGCGGAGAAACACAGGCCCTGATCTATCATCCCAAAACCGGGAAGGTAATCGGCATCAACGCCCTGGGAGTAGCCCCCACCGGCGCCACGGTGGATTTTTTCCGGAGCCGGGGCTATGCCTTTCCACCGGAGTACGGACCGCTGGCTGCTGTTACACCCGGCACATTCGGCGGGCTCTGCCTCATGCTGGGCAATTATGGCAAACTGAGCCTGCAGCAGGTGCTGGCGCCCGCCCTGCAGCTGGCGGCAGGCTATCCCATCGAAGCGCAAACGGCCAACAGCATCGAACGCAACAAGCAGCGCCTTAAGGAATGGCCTTACAGCAAAAAGGTTTTTCTGCCCCATGCGGGCCTTGAGCGCGAAGCGCCGGCGGCCGGGGAGATTTTCGTACAGGCCGACCTGTTAGCCACCCTCCGGAAGCTGGTGGAAGCCGAGCAGCAGGCCCTGAAAAAAGGGAAGAACCGCCGCGAGGCCATCATGGCGGCGTATGACCGTTTTTATAAAGGAGATATCGCGGAGGAATTTGTGCGGGGATGCCGGGAGCAGGGCGGACTGATCACGATGGAAGACCTGGCCCGCTGGCAGCCGGTGGAGGAAGAGCCGCTGAAGGTGGACTACAAAGGCATTGAGGTGTACAAGCTGCAGCAGTGGACGCAGGGTCCGGCGATGCTGCAATGCCTGAATATCCTTGAAAATTTTGACCTCAAAGCCATGGGCTACAACAGTGCCCGCTACATCCATACCCTGTACCAGGCCATGAACCTGGCCTTTGCCGACCGGGATTTTTACTATGGTGATCCGGCTTTTGGGCCGGAAGAGCCCATGAAGGGACTGCTCAGCAAGGCGTATGCCCGGCAGCGGGCTGCGTTGATCAACCCGGATAAGAATGACCCTGCGGCAGCACCGGGAGATCCTTACCCGTTTATGGGCGCGGTTAATCCCTATGAGGCCCTGCTGCGGCAGCGGGGCTTTGTGCCTGCCCGGCCCTCCGCCGCGCCGGGGGTGATGCCGGCACACGATCAGCGGGGAAGCGCTTTTCATGACGACAGCTACCGGCAACGGTTATACGCCGGCACCACATCGGTGGAGGCAGCGGATGAGGAGGGCTGGGTGGTGTCCATTACCCCTTCAGGCGGCTGGATACCGGCCTGTATAGCCGGGAACACCGGCATTGGCATGAGCCAGCGGCTGCAGAGCTTTGTGCTGGATTCTGCGCTCAATCCGTTTAATGTGATGGCTCCGGGCAAGCGCCCCCGGGTAACGCTGACGCCTACCCTGGCGCTGAAGGGCGGGAAGCCCTTTTTATCTTTCGCTGTGCAGGGCGGCGATACGCAGGACCAGAACCTGCTGCAGTTTTTCCTCAATATGACTGAATTCGGCATGACGGTGCAGGAGGCCACCGAGGCCGCCAACATCAACAGTTCTCAGCTCTGGCTCTCACTGGGCGGCACCCGGGTGGAAGACCGGCGGCCGAGGGCCGGGCAGATCCTGCTCAGCGATCAAACGCCCGACTGGGTAAGGAAAGAACTGCGCAGGATGGGCTATACCTTAAGCTTCGAAAGCCGGACCAGTGGTCCCATCAACGCCATCTATTTTGATGCGGAGCATGGCAGCTTCTGGGGCGGCAGCAGCCATCACGGAGAGGATTACGGCATTGCGTGGTGAGCCCTTCACCGGAGGAGCTCCGGTAAATCCGGGTTCCGTGATGGGCGCCCTGCTAAGGAGGCGGTGCGGCCGCTTGCTTTACCCCGCTGACATCATTGCCCGGGGCCATCCTCTGCCTTCCGTCCGGTGCGCAACACCTGTGGGGTGATTTGCGAAAACTACGGCGCCGGTGCTCCATGCTGTTTCATACTGGTTTATTCATCAGCCAGCTTCATCACCAGGTACCGGTCGTTGTTCAGCGGCAGGTAGCCGTAATCATAGCAGCAGTAGCAGGTTTTACCGCCTGAAAGGGTTTGCTGGTGGGTGTAGTAGCTGAATTGAAAATTCTGCAGCTGCAGTTTCTGCGCACTGGTGCGGATGCTGGCGGCATCTTCTGCCAGCAGGCTTTCCAGGATGGTGCGGTTGCGGATGAGGATGCTGTTCACCGATTTTACATAGTGGTTCAGCGTGTGCCGCGCTTTGCGCTGGTTGTTGAAATGATTGCGGCAGTATTCGTTGCAGAATTTTTTGTCGGACCGGCCTTTCACCGGTTTGCCACAGGCCATGCAGGGACGGCCCGCGGATGAGCAAGGTGCATTCATGGTAGTTTGTTTTAAGGAACCTTAAGGTACGGAATTTTCCATTTTCAAACAGTTGTACCCGTTTATATCCGGGAGTAAACGTTTATCATGCTTTTTTCCCGTAAGGAGGCATGCATATTTGTGCTGTTGACGGAGAGGCGCCCCGGCAGCTGAAATAAAACAGTTATTCAACCTTTAAAACACATCAACATGTACGCATTAAGAAACAAGGTGCAGCTGATTGGTCACCTCGGCGCAGCACCCGAAGTAAAAGAACTGGAAGCCGGTAAAAAGATGGTCCGGTTTACCATGGCCACCAACGAAACCTATAAAAATACCCAGGGCGAGCGGGTCACCGAAACGCAGTGGCACAATGTGGTGGCCTGGGGCAAGGTGGCCGAGATTGCTGAAAAATACCTGAACAAGGGCAAGGAGGTGGCGATCGAAGGCAAGCTGGTGCACCGCTCCTATAATGATAAGGAAGGGATTAAGCGTTATGTCAGCGAAGTGCAGGCCAATGAACTGCTGTTGCTGGGGGGAGAGAAAGCCTGACCTTTCCGGCCACAGGTGCTGCTGCGGGCGGGATGGGCGCCTGCGGTGGTGGCCTGTGGCTTTCCTTTTTGGATGAGTTGCAGCGGCGGGGAGGGAACAGGGGAACAGGGGAACAGGGAACAGGGGAACAGGGAACGGGGAAGGCAGAATGGGAAATTTTCAATAATCAATTTCAATATCCAATGTGCAACGTTTTGAACCTCTTGAACGTTGAACCTTTTGAACCCTCCCGGAAACAGGGAAGCTGTAAATAATCAATAATTAATCATCCATAATCAATTACAGTAAGGCGTTCAACGTTTTGAACCACCAGAAACCATTCCGCTGTTGCATCTCCACGCTCCGGTCAGTCGACTGCTCCGGGTTGGCATACCTCCCCGCGTCCTTACCTTTGACTGCCGGATGGAATTCAGCAAGCCTTTAACATTTTCCCGGATATCCCGATGAACGGAATTGACCGCAATGATGATTTTGAGCTGGCGTACCGCTTTGTCACCGAAACGCAGGAGTCTGTGTTTCTGACCGGTCGTGCGGGTACGGGAAAAACCACGTTTCTGAAATACCTCTGCAGCCAGAGTGCTAAGATCATGCTCGTGGCGGCGCCTACCGGTGTTGCCGCCATCAACGCCGGCGGGGTAACCCTGCACAGCCTGTTCCAGCTGCCCCTGCAGCCCTTCCTGCCCACTGCGGGCGGGCGTCAGCAGTTGCGCGCCGGGTTGCGCCTGAGCCGGCAGCGGCAGGCCCTGCTGCGCCGGCTCGAACTGCTGGTGATTGATGAAATCAGCATGGTGCGCTGCGATGTGCTGGATGCCATAGATACCCTGCTCCGCCATGTGCGGCGCAATGCGCAACCCTTCGGTGGCGTGCAGCTGTTGCTGATCGGCGATCTTTACCAGTTGCCCCCGGTGGCCCGCAATGAAGACTGGAGCCTGCTTTCCGCGTATTATGGCTCTCCCTTCTTTTTCGACAGTCACGCGATCCGTGAGCAGCCCCCGCTGCTGCTGGAGCTCAGGACCATCTACCGGCAGCAGGAGGACCGTTTCATCGACCTGCTCAATAAAGTGCGCCACAACCAGCTTTCGCCCGAAGATTATCAGGTGCTGAATGAGCGTTTTCAGAAAAATTTCCGGCCGCCGGCTGAAGAATCCTGGATCACCCTCACTTCACATAACCACCAGGCTGATGCGATCAACCTGCTGAACCTGCAGCAACTGCCCGGAGCGTCCTTCCGCTATGAGGCCAGGGTGGAAGATGATTTCCCAGAGAATATCTATCCGGCTGATGCGGTGCTCACCCTTCGCGAAGGCGCCCAGGTGATGTTCATCCGCAACGATATCAGCAAGCGATATTTCAACGGCAAAATCGGCCGGGTTGCCCGGCTGGAGGAAAACCGCATCGTGGTGCGCTGCGGCAGGGAAGAGATTGATGTGCCACCTGAAACCTGGGAAAACACCCGTTACGCCCTCAACCGTTCGGATGAGCGGCTGGAGCAACAGGTGGTGGGCCGCTTCACCCAGTATCCGCTGCGGCTGGCCTGGGCTGTCACCATTCACAAAAGCCAGGGCCTCACCTTCGACCGCGTGATGATTGATGCGGCCGCCAGCTTCAGCAGCGGACAGGTATATGTAGCCCTCAGCCGCTGTACCCGCCTTGAGGGAATTGTGCTGCTCAGCCGCATCCCACCCGCGGCCATCAGCACCAGCCAGGAAGTCAACCAGGCACAGGCCACCCTGGCGCCGAGGGGCTCCCTGCCGGAACGATTCCGCGGCGCCCGGCAGCTGTTTACCGTGCAGCTGTTGCATAAAATTTTTGTGCTGGAAGAAGTGCAGGTTAGTTTTCAGTCGCTCAGCCGGTTGCTGCAGCAACATGCTCTGCAGCTGGCCCCATCGGGCTTTCAGTGGATGAGCGATTTTGGGGATGCCCTGCAGCAGCAGGCCACCATCGGCGAAAAGTTTTTGTCGCAGGTGCAGCAGCTCCTCAGCACCGAACCGATGGTGGAACAACACCCGGTACTGCAGCAGCGCATTGCAGACGCGGCCGCTTATTTTATTCCCCGCCTTGAGCGGCTTGGTGAACAACTGCAGCAACATGCACTCGAAACGGAATACCGTGAGGCTGCCACCGCCATTGATGAGATCCTGCAGGAGCTGCAGGTGGCCCTGTTCCGGGCAACCGATCTCATGCGTTTCTGCCTGCAGCCCTTTGCTGTCAGCGCTTACCTGCAGTACCAGATGAACCTGCCCGCCCGCAAAATCCGGATCAGCTGCTATGCTTCTGCCCGAAAAGCGGCTGCTCTGCCCGAAACCGGGCATCCGGAACTGTATCTCCGCCTGCGCGAATGGCGCGACGGCATCTGCCGGGAGCTTGGGCAACCGGTGTACATGGTGGCCGCCAACAGCACCCTGCAGGCGCTTTGCGAAGCGCTGCCGATCAGTGCAGCAGAACTGCTTGAGGTACCCGGTTTTGGCAAGGCCCGCGTGGCCCGTTACGGCGAGGTGTTGATTGAGATGATCCAGGATTACTGTGCCCGGCACCAGGTGGAGAAAACGGTTTATGTAGCGCCCGCCAAAAAAACACGCCGGAAAACAGGATCGCCCAAGCCGGATAAAATCAGCTCCGCCCGCACCAGCCTGCATTTGTTCCTGGAGGGCCGGCCCGTGGAGGAGATTGCCCGGGAGCGAAACCTGGCGGTGTCCACCATTCAGGGGCACCTCACCGATTGCGTGACCAGCGGAGAGCTGCCCGTAGAACAATACCTGGATCCGCCCACCCTGCGCAATATCCAGGACTGCCTCGAAGCTCATCCGGACCTATCGGTTACAGAACTGCTGAGGGTGCTGGGCGAAGGCTTCAGCTATTACCAGGTACGGGCCGTGATCGGCCACCGGAAAAGGCAGCAGGAAGCCACCGCAAACGGGAGCACGGCCTAGGACTTCTGTGCTCCGCGCCATCCTGTTGCCGCAATACAGGGGCGGGCTGTATGCCCGCCATTTCCGGTGCTGTCTTCGAATATTCACTGATTGTTTCCGTCCACCCGGTTATAGAACAGGTTGCATTTTTTCAGCAAAACCCGCCGTATGGTATTTTGATCCCCTTCTTTTATGCCGGGATAAACCACTGCGTTAGTCATATGGCCTGTCTGCACAGCCAGATTCCTGATTGCGGTTGCGCATTCCCCCTAATTCTCTACATTTACGCCGGCGCGTAAATGCCTGCATTGATGACAGCCCGTCCATACTTTTCATACCTGCTCAATCCGCTGGAACTGCTTCGTACCAAGAAGGTGCTGAATGTGAATCCTACGGTTACGCCTGAACGCAAAGAGCCGGATTATACCCGGATTTATGTTTACGATTATGACCATACCGGTGTTGAAATCAAGGAACTGAACTGTGTGGAGGATTGCTACCGCTTTGCCGAAACGCCGCGGGTGAGCTGGATCAATGTGGATGGTATCCGCAAAGCCGATGTGGAAGCCATCTGTAACCACTTCAGTATTCACAACCTCATCCAGGAAGACATACTGAGCATCGGCCAGCGCCCCAAAATGGATGAAATCAACGGGGTGGTGTTCTGCGTGCTGAGCATGCTGTACTTCAACGAGCGCGATCATGCGGTGGAAACCGAACAGATCAGCATCATTCTCGGCAGAAACTTTGTGATCAGTTTCCAGGAAGACGCCACCAAGGATGTATTCAACCCCCTGCGTGAAAAACTCAAACTCAACAGTTCGAAAGTGCGCACACAGCAGGCGGACTTTCTTTTTTATTCCCTGATCGACCACATCGTGGATCATTATTTTGTCGTCATGGAAAAGCTCGGCGAGCGCATTGAAAACCTGGAGGAGGATGTGGTGCGCAGTCCCAATACCCGCAGCCTCGCCAAGATCAATATGCTGCGCAAGGAAATGATTGTGCTGAAGCGCAGCATTGCACCCGTTCGTGAGCTGGTGGCCGGCATCCTGCGCAGTGAGAGTGAACTGATTGAAGAACGAACGGAAAAATATTTCAAGGATGTTTATGATCACATCATCCAGGCCAACGACCTTGCCGAGAACTACCGCGATATGATGATGAACCTCCAGGATCTTTACCTCAGCAATGTAAACCTGAAGATGAATGAAGTGATGAAGGTGATGGCGGTGGTAACCTGCCTCCTGGCCCCGGCTACGGTGATCGGCGGCGTCTTCGGGATGAACTTCGACCGGATACCCCTGCTCCACAATAAATGGGGATTCTTTATTTCTGTGGGCCTGATGCTGATCATCCCCCTCGTGATGCTGCGCATTTTTGTGCGGCGGGGCTGGTTCAGGCTCTGAGCATTTCCCAGCAGCAACTTTTATTACAGGGTTGTTTCCGGTATCTCGAGCCGGTATCCCTTCCCATGTACACTTACAATTTTAACGTCGGCATCCCCTTCCAGTTTTTTCCGGAGGCGGGAAATAAACATATCCAGGCTCCTGCCCACAATCACGCCTTCATCCTCCCACACTTCTTTCTGCAGCCGGTTCCTGTCTACCACCTGGTTGGCTGATTCCGCAAGGATACCCAGCAGTTTTGCTTCCTTTACCGTCAGGCTTTGTTGCTGACCATCCTGGGATAAACTGAGTTGCTGCGGGTTGAACGCAATACGCCCGAGCCGGATAAGATCGTTGGTGTTTTCCGGAATTTTTTCCTGAACGGGCGCCGCAGGAAAACCAGTCTTCCTTCTTCGTATCCAAACCATCATTGCCAGGGCCGTACTACCGCCGGCAAGCCATGCCATCCATGAACGGTACCAGGCAGATCGGGGAGCCGGTTCCTTAAAACGGATATCAATACAATACTGCTTCAAAGGTTGTTCCCTGCCCGAACAGGGTATGATATCCTGCTGTTCGTTGCCGGAAATGGAATATCCGAACACCACCTTCCTGCTCTGGCACTCCATCACCTGCACAATATAACCGGCCGGCATACCATGCCCGCTGATTGTCCGGCGGATCACCTGTACCAGCGAATCGGGTTGAAAGCTGAATGCCGATTGAAAAGATATCCGGAACAGGTAATCGGACACCCTGTTTACCGGCGGAATGGTTGTACTGCTGTCGCCAGTATACAGTAAAACCCGGTGGGCAACTTCCCGCATCACGATGGCTTCCCGTTCTCTTTCAAAAACTTCTTTTTCCTCCCTCTCCGCTGAACAGGCAGCCAGCAGCAGGCAAACCAGAAATACCCCGGCCACCGGGAAGCGTTGCTGAATCATACTCAAAAATAACCCTTCAGGCCGCTATAAACCGGCTGTTACAATAGTTTTACATGTTGTTACCATCATTTTACCCGGCTTTTACCCCTCCGCAAACAGCACTTGCTAATTTGGTGATCCAATTCATTTCACCACAAAAACTGCCAGCTATGCAAATGCCTGCACTTTTCCTTTTAATCCTGACAGTCTGCTCCTGCAGGGGGCAGCATACAGAAATGGTATCCCTTAGTTCTGCCAGACAGGCCGTTTTTCCGGACGGAGCACCGGCCATCCAGCCAAAGGCCGCCGGCAATCTGATCTTTCCGGTAAGCACCAACCGGAGGCCCGATGCCTCTGAGTTGCAGGTAAGCCGGTATATCCGCCGCATTTACCAGGATAAGGCCGGTAATATCTGGTTCGGTACCAACGATGAAGGGCTTTGCCGGGTTAACGGGGAGGACTTCCGGTACTTTAATCAAAATGACGGATTGTCCGGCAATGCAGTCAGGGGCATTGCGGAGGACGCTTCCGGGCACCTCTGGTTTGCCACCAACGGCGGCCTCACCCGATATGACGGACATGCATTTACCCGGTATACGATGAAAGACGGATTGCCTGATAATGATATCTGGAGCCTGCTGTTCGACCGAAAGGGACAACTCTGGCTGGGAACCCTTTCAGGACTCTGCCGCTTTGATGGGAAAAATTTTACGCGGATCGCCCTGCCGGATGCCGGTATCGAGGTGCATTCGCGGTTCAGCCCGGCGCTGGTATGGTCCATGGCAGAAGACAATGCGGGCAATATCTGGTTCGGTACAGATGGCGGTGGGGTGCGCAGGTATGATGGCAGCCGGTTTCACATCCTCACAGACCGCGATGGGCTGGCCGGCAACAATATACTTTCCATCTGCACCGACCGCTCAGGCAATACCTGGTTCAGTACCTGGGGACAGGGGGTAAGCCGTTTTGATGGAAAGACCTTTACCCGGTTCACCCAGGCAGACGGACTGGCTGCGGACGCCGTCTGGACGATGTACACAGACAAAGCCGGTGATGTCTGGATGGGAACGCTCGGCGGAGGCATCAGTCGCTTTGATGGCCGAAGCTTTATCAATTACCGCGAAAAAGACGGCCTTACCCGCAACCATGTTCAGAGTATTTACCAGGATAAGGAGGGAAGAATGTGGTTTGGTTTTTCAGGCGGGGTATTTCAACTGAAGGGCAGTGCATTGGTAAACTTTATCCGGCCCGGCTGCTGATCAGTCCGCAGCTAACATTCATCATTCGTACATCGAATAGAAATGAAATCAATTAAATCTTAAAAGATGAAAAAACTCCTTTATATACTCGTCTTATTGCTGGTGGTGGTAAGCGGACTGGTATTTGCCAATCGTGCAATTAAAAATGAAAGGGCAGAAAAGTCAATCCCCCGGCCGCTCGCTGCTGAAAATGCAGCCGCTTTGAAACAATGGGAGGCTACTCCTGCTGGTGTGATGTACAAAGAATGGGAAGCTTCCCCTGCGGGCAAAAAAGTGTATGCCAGTGAAGAAAAAATCAGGAAGTCTATCCGGGATTACTCCAATATGGAAGCAGTGGTAACCGCTCTTACACTTCCGCCGGGCTCCAGGGTAGGTTTCGGGGTAATGGTCAGGATTCAGGGCGACGATTATATTCTTTCATTCGGACCTGAACAACCGGACAATAAAGAATATCAGCAATTACACAGCCTGAAAGTAAACGACAAAATCATTATAAAAAGCCATAGCGTATCGCACGCACCCAAGTATGCATATCCAATCGTAGCAGGCGACTATGTGGAACGGGATCATAAAATAATCTATAAACGTGCACCTGGCAAAGGAGGTTGCTAGGGGAATGTAGGGTGAAACAGAAACAGACATGTTCTTTTTGTGATCAGGCAGAAGCAATCACATTTTAAATCCTGCCTGATTGACAGTACCACGCAAATGGAATCCTGATTCCAGCACAGCGTCCATACCTTCCTGTTACCTTTGCAGCATGTCATCTCCCGCTTTTATTCTCCGTGCCGTGCAACCAGGCGACAATGCCGCCCTGGCACGCATCATCCGACAGGTATTTTATGAATTTGATGCACCCCGCACCGGTACCGTTTTCGCTGATCCTGATACCGACCATTTATTCGAACTGTTTCAAAAGAAAGGAGCGGTTTTGTGGGTAGCTGAACTGGATGAACGGGTGATGGGCTGCTGCGGCATCTACCCTACCGCAGAGCTGGAACCCGGCACCGTGGAGCTGGTGAAATTTTACCTGGATGCGGCTGCCCGGGGAAAAGGCATCGGCCGTGCCCTGATGGAGAAAAGTCTTGCTGCTGCCAGAGCACTCGGCTACCGGCGCTGTTACCTCGAAAGTTTATCACATTTCAGCAAGGCCGTTCACCTGTATGAACAACAGGGGTTCCGGGTATTGCCTCACCGCATGGGCGCAAGCGGTCATTCATCCTGCAATATCTGGATGCTGAAAGACCTTTGATGGCATTCCTCAGAATTTTTTGGCATAATACAGCAGCAGGGCCGGATCGCCGAACACCAGTTCGCCATCGGCAGCCTTGTACACATTCAGTTCCCAGCTGTAATCGCCCGATGCGATATATAGGGCGGTGCCGCGGAGATGGATTTCGCAGGGCACCGAGAAAGTTTGATTGGTTTGGTAAAAAGTGATTTCTCCCCGCAGCGGAATGCCCGTGGTATCGGTGATTTTCAGGTACTGGATGATATTCACCGGCGGGTTGATGGCGCCGGGTTTGGCCACCCTCCTGTATACCCGCCAGTTGCCGGCCACGGCTTCGGCACTTACGGGGAGGGGTACACTGAATTCATCCTGCTTTACCGAGAGCCGTCCGAGCGTTTCAAAATAAAACTCAGGGGTTTTGCGGAAGGTATGCACAAAATCTTCCTGGTTATCCAATACCGCCAGGCTGTCGTTCAGCGACAGGATGGTGTACACATCCGCCGCCGCCAGCAGTACGTCGCCGGGTTCGATGCTGGCCTCACCCTGCATACTGGTGGCGGAATTGCCTTCGCGGGTAATCACTTTGCCGGGGCCGCTGAAGTTCAGGAAAAGCGTGTCTTTCACGGCCACCTCACGGCCGGCATGATCCCGCCGGCTCACTTCCTGCCATTTACCCAGCAGCTGAGCGGTGCTGAACCGGGGGGCAGGGGGTGCTTTCGCTTTCTTGTTTTTGGACACATCAATAGGATCCATGCCCTTCCTTTTCACTTTCTGGGCATCGGCCGTGCCGGTGATGAGCAGCAGCACGACGGGAAGCAGGCCATATCGTGTAATCATAAATTGCTGGTTGACAGGTGAACATTAACAGCCGGGCTGCAGGTGTCCTGTTTCCGCAACACCGGGATAAAGGTACTGATTCGGGACTTTCCGCTTCATTTTTCGAAATGGGGAATTATTGATCTGCTCCCCCGGCCAGGGGCCGCGGCTCAACCTTTTTAGACCGGCTTTTGTTAACTTTGCAGGACTAAAGAATCTGGTTATGATCAAGACAGGCAGCACCATCGTGAGCATCTATACGGAGATGACTCCCAACCCGGAAACCATGAAGTTTGTGGCCAACAAGCTCCTCTACCCGGGCAAGAGCATTGATTTCCCGGATGAGGCCAGCGCAGCACCCTCGCCCCTGGCACAGGAACTGTTTACCTTTCCCTTCATCCGCTCCGTATTCATCGCCAGCAATTTTATCACCCTCACCAAAACGCCGGAAACCGGCGATTGGCAGGATGTGATCCCCACCATCAAGCAGTTCCTCAAGGAATACCTCGAAGAGGGTAAGGTTGTGATCAACGAAGAGGCGGTGGTGAGCCTCAAGACTGAAGGCAGCAATGCCATCAGCGAAGACGATGATGATGTGGTGAAGCGCATCAAGGAGCTCCTCGAAAACTATGTAAAGCCCGCCGTGGAAATGGACGGCGGCGCCATCCAGTTCAAAAGCTACGAAAACGGCCGGGTGAACCTGATGCTGCAGGGAAGTTGCAGTGGTTGTCCTTCCTCCATGATCACCCTTAAATCGGGTATCGAGGGCATGATGAAACGCATGATTCCCGAAGTGAAGGAAGTGGTGGCAGAAGCCGAATAACCCATCCTCCTCCGGTTGTATCCCTTATTCAGGAACTGTATCCTTAGCCGGATACAGTTTTTTTATGCATGACACCGTTTATCCCTCACTTTGGGCAGGGTTTCATGGATCAGTTGCAGCCGCTGCCGGAGCCTGTCCGGGTTACACCCGGAATCACCAGGGTACACACATCGGCAGCGGCAGGGCAGTGACTTGCGGCTGGTTTTTCCGGAACAGCCCTTCCGGCCGGCGCATCAACGGCCCGGAGAAGCTGTTTTTCTGCTACCTTCCGGTTTGAATACCCGGGCAGTTTTGTGGACCAGTTGCAGCATCGCTGCTGGTGCAGCCTGTTGCGGTATGTTGAACCCTAAAGCACAGGATGACCCTTACTGAATTATACCAGCGTTTTCTCGAAAATGTTCGGCAAACCACCTGGCCGGAGTGGGTAAGCACCGTGGCGCAGATTGCCAGTGTATGGTATGCCCGGAAAAACGATATCCGGGTATATCCTACGGGTATCGCCGGCGTGTTGCTGGCCGCGTGGGTCTATTTCTTCCTGGTGGATCCTCCGCTCTATGCGGATGGTTGCCTGAATCTGTACTATTTTGTGATGAGTGTATATGGCTGGTACCACTGGGCGCAGAAAAAAGACAGCACCCACTATGCCTATCCCATCCGCTGGTGTACCTGGCCGGAGCGGATCAGCGGCTTGCTGCTTTTTGGCGCGGGCTTCCTGCTGCTGCTGGGCGTGCTTACCCGTTACACCAACAGCAATACGCCGGTGCTTGATGCCCTGGTATCTGCTTCCGCGGTGACCGCCATGTGGTGGATGGCCAAAAGGAAAATCGAAAACTGGCATGCCTGGATCTTCTCCAACCTGGTGGCCATTCCGCTCAATTTTTACAAGGGGCTGATGTTGTTTACGCTGATGTACCTGCTCTTCCTGCTGCTGGCCTGGATGGGGTACCGCCAGTGGAAACAACAGGCTGCCGCCTGATGGGCATGTTACCAACCTGGCATATGAACCGATTCATTATCCTCCTGCTTGTCCTGCTCACCCGGGGGCCGGTGTTACCGGCACAAGCCATCCTGCGCGACACATCCTTCAGTGTGTACAGCGAGTACCGGAAGTTGCAGCGCAGCTATCCGCAGATCCGCATCGCGGAAACGGAGGCGTCGGTTCCGGTGAAACAGCAATCGGTGCGGGTGTCGTGTAAGGGCAGCCGGCGGCCCCTGCAGCTGGAAGTATTCCGTCCGTCCCGGAAGACACAATGCAATGGCATTGGCCTCATGATCGTGCATGGCGGGGGCTGGCGTTCAGGGCATCCGTTGCAGCATGCGCCGCTGGCGCAAAGGCTTGCCGCGCTGGGCTATACCTGTTTTCTGCCCGAATACCGCTTGTCGGCCGAGGCCCCTTTTCCGGCAGCGGTACACGACCTCAAAGCCGCGCTGCGCTGGATCCGGAAGCATGCGGCCCGTTACGCACTCGATACCGCGCGGCTTGCCGTGGCCGGATTTTCTGCGGGGGGAGAGCTGGCCGCATTTTTGGGCGCCACCCGTTACCTGCCGGAGTGGGAGGGACCAGATTGTCCGGATGGCTATGCCGGCCTGGGCGCGGTGATTGATATTGACGGCATCCTTTCCTTTATCCACCCGGAAAGCGGTGAAGGTGATGACAGCCGGCGGATATCGGCCGCCACCCACTGGCTCGGTTACCCGAAAAATGAACGGCCTGAATTATGGCGTACAGCCTCTCCGCTAACCTGGGCGGGAGCGGCAACACCGCCCACGCTCTTCCTCAACAGTTCAGTGGCCCGCATGCATGCCGGAAGAGATGATTATATCCGCCTGCTCACGCGGGAGGGCATATACACCGAGGTGCAGCATTTTAACGATGCGCCGCACGCCTTCTGCCTTTTTCATCCCTGGTTTGAGACCACTGTGGTGTACATGGATGCTTTTCTCCGGAAGGTTTTTGGGCCAGCGGTTCGCTGAAAGGTTCAAAAGGTTCAACGTTCAGGAGGTTCAAAACGTTGAAGATTGGATATTGAAAATTTCCTGTTCTGCCTTTCCCTGTTTAACATTCCTTGTTCACCATTCCTTGTTCACCATTCCCGCTCTTTCCGGTAATTTTGGTATTCTCCGGCAGCGATCAGCCGGTAATTCAGATCATGCATCGCATTCGCAAAATTGTGGTGGTGGGTCCCGAATCCACGGGCAAAAGCACGCTCTGCAGCCTGCTGGCTGAGCATTTTGAAACCCTGTGGGTGCGGGAGTATGCCCGGGAATACCTGTTGAAACACGGTACGGCTTACCGTTATGAAGATTTGCTCACCATTGCGCGCGGCCAGTTAAAGCTGGAGGAGGAAGGGGTAAGGCAACTGATGGAGCACGATGCCTTCCTCGCGGCCGGTTCAGCCCACCAGCCTCCCCTGCCCCTGTTTGTGGATACGGATATGTATGTGATGAAAGTGTGGTGCGAATTTGTGTTCAACCAGTGCCATCCCTGGATCCTCGACCGCCTGGCGGAAAGCCGGGCTGATCTGTACCTGCTGGCGGCCACCGATGCGCCCTGGGTGAAAGATGAATTGCGGGAGTACCCGGATCCGGCTACCCGGGATCGCCTTTACCGGTATTACAAGGATCACCTGGTACACCAGTCGGTGCCCTGGGTGGAGATCAGCGGCAACTATGTACAGCGTTTGCAGCAGGCCATTGCGGCTGTGCAGGCTGTGCTGCAGGCTTAGAATTTTTTCAGGATTCCGGCTATGAGGTCGTTTTCAAAACCCTTTTGCAGGAGGTAGTCCTGCAGCTTCCTTTTTTTCATCCACAGGTTGGTGTTTCCTTTCAGACTTTGCCATTTTTGCTCGGCCAGCCTTTCGAGGGTGGCCTGGTAGGCCTCGTCATCTATTTCCCGCAGCGCTTTGCGGATACAGTAATCGCTGAGGCCCTTGCCTTTGAGGGCAAACTGTATCTTCTTCCGACCCCACTGTTTGGTGCGGAACCGGCCGCCCGCATACTGGCAGGCAAACCGTTCTTCATTCAGGTAATCTTCTTCAATCAGCCGGCTGATGAGGGCGTCGGCATCTTCGCCGTACACCCCGTAGCCAGCCAGCTTTTCCCTCACTTCGCGGTGGCACCGTTCCTGGTAAGCACAGAACTGCTGCAGTTTGGGCAAGGCCTGCTGCGGGGTAAGACGTATGGGATCACGGTCTGTCAAGAAGACGAAATTAATGCAGCCCCGTAAATAAACCCGTTGTCTGCCCTCATCCTCATCCTGTATCCCGGCTCAGCCGTACACTCCGGCTGGCGCATTCCTCTCGAGCATGCCTACCGGTGTGGGTTATTACCGGATTTTGGCCAGTCCGGACAGGCACGACGCATCGCCGGGCCGGTTGAGCAGCGCCACCTGGAACAGCAGTTTGGCATCGTTGTTCCGCCCCGTATTCAGGTAACACCAGGCCAGCATGTGGTTGGCGTCATAATCAAAGGGATAAAGGTTCACCAGTTTTTCGAAGAGCCGGATGGCCGCATCGTATTTTTTCCGGTTGTACTGGATCACACCGGCCCAGTAAGCTGCGGTGTAATTCTGCGGATCAATCTTCAGCACCTCCTCGTACTGTTCCAGCACCTTATCCCAGCTTTCCAGGGCCGAGAGCGGCTTCACGAGGCCCAGCCGGGCTTCTAAAGAATAGGGCTTCAGCTGTACAGCCTTCTGATAGTGCAGCTGCGACTGCGGATAGTTTTTGTTATTGTAGTGCAGCCAGCCCAGCCGAAGGTTGGTTTCATAACTATTGTCGCTGTTCACCTTGTTGAGGGTGGCGATGGCCTCGGTGTACTTTTTGTTGTACTCCTGGGTGTAACTGTCGCTGAACGCTTTCTGCAGGGCGTTGTCGTTCTGGGCAAATACAGGCAGACTCAGCGCCAGGGCTGCTGCCATGCAGGTGTTTTTTAAAACTGACATGTGATACCTCCTGTGATTGAATGTTGCTGAAATGTTTGATTGGTTCTGAATAAACTGCGGTTTTCAAAAGTATACCCCAACTGCGCGGTACAGCGACTGCCGAGGGTGATGTAGGCGGTTGCGCCGGCTTTCAGCCGGTTGGGATCGATGGCGTTATACACATAGAGCGCATCGTTTTCAAGGAGATTGCTGAACGATCCCAGCGTGGCATTGGCTTCGAGCCACAGGCGGCTCAGCAGCCGGGCGCCCAGTACCTGTTTCAGGTTAACCCCCGACTGGCCATTGCGGCTGCGGATAGAAAGTGTGCTGAAGCAGTAAAGATCCATATTGCCCCGCGGCATCCATTCCACCCGCAGGTTTACCTGTTGCTGGCTGGTATCCGTCATCTGCCCGAAGGCGGCGTCGGCCTGCAGGGCAAGGGAATAGCCATTGTACCGGAGCCCCATCAGCAGCACTTGGTTGTGGTAAATAAAATTATTGAAGGGCGTGTACAGGTAGTGATAAGCCGCAATGGCCTGCCAGTGCCGGCTGAGGTTGATCTCCGTTTTGTTGTAATATTCCTTCTGGTTCACCGGAATATTCAGGTTCCCGGTTACGGCTGTGAGTTTCGGCTCGGCGAGCGTTTGGTTAAAGAGGGCGAAGCTGTGCTGCATCCTGAATCCTTTGCTCACGCGGGTGTGCAGGTCAAAGCGGGTGTACATACCGTTGCCCCGGCCCGGCTGTGCGGTGCTTTTGAAACTCAGTTCTGTACCCGCCCGGGTAACGGCAAAACTTTTTATTTTTTCGGCCTGCAGGGTGCTGGCAGAAAGGTATTTCAGGTGGGCGTCGGACTGCGCCTCCTGGTTGAGGTAGCGCCGGCAGAGCCAGCTGTAGTAATGTGCTGACTCCTGGTACGAGTCCATCCGCAGTACGGCATCATAATTTTGCAGGGCCTCGCTGTAATTACCCGTCATGAAGGCGGCATAGCCCATCCTGAGCCGCAGCAGGATAAAATCCGGATGATCGCGCAGGTAGGCTTTTCCATAAGCAATCAGTTCTTTCCATTCCCCCTTTTCGTAAAGCGCATAGCTCTGGTTCAGTGCTTTTTCATAGGCACTGCTATCCTGTGCTGAAACTGCGGCGCTCAGCAGCATACTCCCCAGGAGGGGCATTATCCATTTCCGGTACTGCATAGCATTTCCATTGTTTTTCGTTTACGCTCTACCGTGATCCGGTTGATCTGGCCGTTGCTGATGTACAACCGGTAGTGGGTGGGTGCAGACCGTTTTCCACCCATCCGCACCCGGCTGCTGGAATGAAACACCAGGGGGCCCGCGCCCAGGGCATCCGGACCGCTTTCCAGCTGTCCTTCATACTCCATCCCGATGAATACATAAAAGGGCGCCAGCAGGTCCTGCAGCCATTTTACCGGGTTCATCCTGAACATATTCACGGGGTACTGGTCCTGCAGCAGGATGCCGGGATCGGAGCAAAGCGGTACCGCATAAGCCGCCAGGTAAAACTGGTACAGGAGGCAGTTGCGGGGTCCGAAATACTGGGTGAAATAGAACAGGCTGCCATCCTGCACAAAATACGCGCTGGCATTGCGGCTGCGGCAGTACAGATAAGTTTCGTTGTAATAGCTGGTGAGGCTCTCCCATTGTTCTTCCTGCCCTTCCGCACGCACCTGCAGGGTGCTGCCCGGCTGAAAGCGCAGCGCCTGCTGCAGTTGTTCGCTGGGCGTGAGGTTGCTGACAAAACAACCCTCCTGCGGATAGCTGAATTGTTTCAGTTCCTGTTTGCCCTGCTTGCGGCTTCTGAAATAGGCCAGGGGATACTGCAGGGTTTTGGAGCCTACATAGGGGGTGGCCTGTACCTGCAGGTGCAGGTGCGGCTCGGGCGAACGGCCACTGTTGCCACAGCTGGCGATTACATCGCCTCTTTTCACGAAAGCGCCTTTTTGCACGCGGAAGCTGTTCTTGCGCAGGTGCGAGAGTTTGCTGTACAAACCCTCGGCGTGCCGGATCACGATGCTGTTGCCCCAGTTCTGGCTGGTATTGTTGCCGCCGATGGCGTTGTCTTCCACATGATCGATGATTTCCTGCACCACCCCGTCGGCAGGGGCCAGCACGGGTTTGTTGTAGCAATAGAAATGTTCGGGCAGGTTACCCGGACTGGTATAGGTTTTCATCTCATGATCCAGGATCACAAAATCCCAGGCCTTGCTCCATTCGCCCCGGTGCGTCATGCTGCCATCATGTCCCTGGCTCACCATCCATTCTCCCATAAAGGGCAGGTAAAGGTGGAAGTAATACCGGCTTTGCAGCCGGCTTCGGCCGTTGAGGTAGCGGTAAAGATTCTGCTCCGGGCTGTAGTACTGAACGGGAGTAAGCACCAGTTTGTGCTGCCGCGCACGGAGCTGCAGCACCAGCAGGAACAGGATCACCACGATGCAGAAGGGCAGGGAAAATACCGGTACCCCCATGCTGTAAGTGATGCTGCCCAGCCCTACCACGAGCAGGTGGGCAATGGGAACGGTAACGAGTATCCACAAATACGAACGCAGGGAGGGGATGCAGTAAAAACCGCCCAGCGCCAGGGCCACCAGCATGAAGTTGGTACCCATATTGTAATAGGTCATGTCGTCGTGGTTGAAGCCGCCCATGGCCTGGTTGAAGAAAAGGGCCACGGTGTACCCCAGCACCATCAGGGTGAAACCGATGCGGGAGTAGATGAGCAAACCGATGGACAGCAGGATCCCCGTGGCGATGTTCACCTGGAAGAGGATGGCGCTCATGCTGCGGAAGAAGCCGGCCACATAATCGCCCAGGGGCCAGGATTCAATCTGCTGGATCAGGTTCACCAGGTGATCGCCGCCGAGCGCATATACATCGTTGTACCAGTAAATATGGCGGTGGGTCAGGCCGATGCCTTCAAAGCTCCGGGAAGCGATGATCAGCAGGTCGGTGCTGATGATGAAGGCGAGGGAGAGGGCCGGCAGACCGCGTTTGTTCAGTGCCGCGTTGAGCGCCACGGAAAGAAAAAGGGTGAGCAAAGCGCCCACCACCAGCAGCATCCAGAAGGCCAGGCCCGATTCGAAATTGGTGCCCAGGCCCATGCCGAACAGTACCACGCTGTAGGTCAGCAGGCCCTGTTCCACCTGTTCGCGGCTGAAGCCCAGTCCGTGCGCTGCCACCAGGGCCACCAGCAGGGCGGCCAGCCCGCAGGCGCCGGTAAAAGGCGTAAAGAACGATACCAGCAGGATCAGCAGGGAAAACACCCGGTTCCGGGAGAACAGGAGCATGCCATAGCTGTTGAGGGTAGCCCGAACCAGGTATTGTACAAAAGCCAGGCTCCGCGGCATAGTTGTTCCGTTGCCGGAAGATCCCGGGCGGGAGATTGGTTCGGTATTCAGCGCGGGCAAACCCATCAGCATTCGGGCGTATGGCCAGCGTCCTGGCCGGTTTATCAAAATCAGGCGTCCTGGCGCAGGTGAGCGGGCACCTGTTCCATCTGTTCAATGTAGGTAAGGGTTTCTGCCTGGCGGATCAGGTGATCATGGCCCTGTTCATCAATCAGCACCACATTGGGCCGCATCTGGATGAACTGCATCCACTGGGTCATGTTGTAGGCCCCTACGCGGTGCACCACCACATGGTCGCCGCGGTTCAGCAGGGGCAGGTTAACGGCAGCACGCACCACATCAATATTCATGCACAGGGGACCGTACAGCACCATGTCTTCGGTGTGATGGGTAAAGTCCTGGGCCGGACTGATCTTATGTTCATACCAGAACGAGGTAAAAAGGATATTCACGCCAAAGTCCATGATGGTGGCACGGCGGCCGTCGCTCAGGCGTTTATTGGCCAGCACGGTACCCAGCAGGAAGCCTGCATCATCCACCAGCGCCCGGCCGGTTTCGAGGATCAGCAGCGGCAGTTCATCATTTTTGAATCCGTAATTCAGCAGCACACCGCTGATGGCTTCGGCAAACTCATCCATGGTGGGCAGGGTGTCTTTAGCCGGCAGGTAGGCGCCGCGCAGGTCGTTGGCGGTGGGCAATCCACCGCCCATATCGATGTACTGCAGGGGATTGTTCAGCTGGGTTTTGCAGTTCCAGGCCAGGTCGCAGAGTTTGGAGGCGGCAATGGCATAAGCGCTGGTTACCATCATATAGGTGCCGATATGGCAATGCAGGCCTACCAGGTTCAGTTTGCCTGAGCTCACAATCTTGGTGAGCGCCTGCCAGGCGGTGCCGTTTTCATAATTGAAGCCAAAGCGGTCCCAGATAGGATATACGCCGGTATCCATGTTCACGCGGATGGCTACCCGCGGTTTGCGGTCCAAACGCTCGGCGATGCTGATGAGCTGGTAGAGTTCATCAAAGTGATCAATATGAATCAGTGAATCATTGCGGATGGCGAATTCCAGCTCGGCATCGGTTTTTTCCGGGCCGTTGAAGATGATTTTGTTCCCCGGCACGCCGTTGCCCAGGGCTTTCTGGTATTCGAAACCGCTGACCACCTCAGCCCAGCTGCCTTCCTGGTGAAAGATGTTGCAGACGGCATTGAGGTAATTGGTTTTGTAGCTCCAGGCAAACTGCACTTTGGGATAGCGCGTGCTGAAGGCCCGCACCGCGTTTCGGTAGGTTTGGCGGATGGTGCGTTCGCTGAGTACAAACACCGGGGATCCCCATTTTTCAATCAGTTTCTTTACCGGAATGCCGTCAATGTGTTTCACCGGCTCATATTCGGTACGGGTACCGAATTTGTTCATGAGGCCCGCATTCATGCGGAGGATGGTGGGGCGCTCGTAAGGTAATTTAGTCATAACTGGTATTATTCTTAACCCCAGGGCTATGCCCTGCGTGAGGGGATGTCGCCCCTTCGGGGCTGGGTGTGTATACGATTCGTGTTTTCTTCTTCACTCCCCCCAGGGCTATGCCCTGTGTCAGGGGATGTCGCCCCTTCGGGGCTGGGTGCGTATACGACTCGTGTCTTATGATGCGCCCGTGGGTATATCACCGGATATACCCACGGGTATTACAATTCGCCTTTCCCGCTGATCTGCTGAAACTCGTTCACATCCGTGATATGATCCCAGGAGTAGCGGATGAAAATTTTACCTACCTCATAATCCTGATAGGGCTGAACCTCCTCGCCCATGGCCAGGCGGGCCAGGGCGGCGGGCTGGTTTTGACCGGCGCCGGCTGTGAGGTAGATCCAGGCCGGGAAGCGGGGGTTGATCTCCATGATATAGGGGACGCCTTCAGCCGTACGCATGATCTCCAGTTCGCAGCCGCCCTTCCAGCGGGTGGCTTTCACGAAGGTGCGGGCCACTTCCAGCAGGGACTCATCCTCAAGGGTGATGCCGGCCCAGGCCTTGCCTTTGTCGGTGATGTACAGTTTGCGCATGGGGATGATGCTGATGGCCCTGCCCTGTCCGTCGCCCAGTACGGCGATATTGATTTCGGAGCCGGAGATAAACTGCTGCACGATGATGGGGAAGCCCCATTTGGCACTCAGTTTATAAAAAGCTTTCTGGGCCTGTTCGAGGGTATGCGCTACCACGGCATCGTAAAACTTGCCTTTCACCACCAGCGGATAGCCCAGCGCTTCCGCGCAGCCATAGAGTTCGTTCACCTGGTAGATCACGCGGTCAGCCGGTACCGTGAGTCCGTAGCGTTGCCCGAATCGGTAGAGGTTGATCTTGTCGCGGGCCTCGAGTTGTTCCTGGCTGGGGAGGAAGGTATGGATGCCTGCGGCTTTCAGCTGCGCGCTGATGCGGATGAAGTTATGCAGTTCGGCGTCGAAGTTGGGGATCAGCACCTGCAGGTCCTCTTTTTCATGGATATAGAGCAGGCGCTGCAGCAGGGCTTCAGAGCCCGCGGAGGGATAGGGGATCTGGTAACTTTTGTCCACCACATCGTGCAGGTAGATACCGGGTTCCAGGGTTTCGTATACGAGGCCGATGATGCGTACCGGCGCCGGCAGTCCGGCCCGCAGGGCACGGATCACGGCCACACCGGGGCCCGGACTGTCAATCGCGTTGAGTCCGGTTACGGCAATTACAATCGGAGCAGGTTGGTCGGGCATGCGGTGTTTTTTCAGCGTTGGGCAATCGTCAGGCGTCCAGCAGGTTGGCCTCCCGCAGCTGGGCCATGAAATCGTCCCAGTCTTTTTCCAGTGCACCGGCTGAAACATCGTACCGTTCCAGCACCTGTTTCTTGATTTCCGCGGCGGGGATGCCTTCTTTCAGTTGCAGCAGGATTTCGGCGGCCAGGGGATTGGCAGAGTAGGAATCGCCGGTACCGGGATTAAAGATGAACCCCGATTCACTCGTGGCAATGTTCTTTTTCAATCGCATAGGTAATCTGTTCAGACCAGCAACCAACCCCGTGGTTTAATGCCGGCAATAAAAAAAAGGCATTGCGCCTGTATCCTGCTCACCAGGGCCGGAGCTTCACCCAGATATAATCATCCATCAGTACATTATTCTTGAAAACGGCTTTCCGGCGTACGCCTTCGAGGTAGAAACCGTTTTTTTCCAGCACCCGCATGCTGGATTTATTGTTTTCAAACACTTCGGCATAGAGCCGGATGATGTCGAAATAGTAAAAAGTATAGTCAACCATCTGCCTTACCGCCTCGGTGGCGATGCCCTTGCCCCAGTGTGCCTCGCCCAGCCAGTAGCCCAGTTCAGCGGAAAACAGGTATACGTCGCTGTTCAGGATCAGGCCGATGCCGCCCACCGCTTCCCCATTGAAGTCGATCGCAAAATTCACCGCGGGGGTGGCGGCTGCAATTTTATCCAGCCAGGCCTGTCCGGCCTCTTCTGTGTAGGGATGAGGAAAGTAATTGCGGAGGTTATTCCAGATATGGATATTGTTGGCATGGTGCACGAGGCTGGGCAGATCAGCCTGCGTCCATGGCCGGATGGTGACAGCCATAGGTATAAAATTAAAGGAATCTCACCGGATCTGTATGACGGCCGGCTGCCCGCAAAGTTTACCTGCCGCTTCCCTTACCGGCAAATTATGCAACAACGACGCATCCGTGGCGCATTTTGCCGTATATTTTCATACCACAATCAACCGCCTATGTTACGCTTGGGTATCTTTCTCGCCTGCCTGCTGGGATTGTCGGGTGCTGTAGCCCAGCCCCGGATCAGCCTGCGCCCGGTGATTACCGGTTTGTCGCAGCCCATGCAGTTCGTGGATGCCGGCGACAGCAGCGGCCGTGTGTTCATCCCGCAGAAGGGGGGAACCATCCGCGTTTATGACCGGGATTTTCAGTTCAGGCGTGTATTTCTCACGCTTACGGGTATCCCCACCAGCGGGGAGCAGGGTTTGCTGAGCATGGTGTTTCACCCGGATTACCGCAGCAACGGGTTGTTCTTTCTCTATTATACCAACGGCAACGGCGACCTGGAGATCAGCCGTTTCCGGGTGAGTGCCGCCAACCCTGATTCAGCGGATGCTGCCAGCCGGGTGGTGGTGCTTACTATTCCGCATCCCACCTATACCAATCACAATGGTGGCGAGCTGCACTTTGGCCGCGACGGATATCTCTACCTCAGCACCGGCGACGGGGGCAGCGGAGGCGATCCCGGTAACAATGCCCAGAATACGAACAGCTTGCTGGGTAAGCTGATCCGCATCGCGGTGAGCACCGGCAACACGGCGCCGTATTATACCATTCCCGCCGGTAATCCCTTTGGGAATGCCGTGTATGCCTACGGACTGCGGAATCCCTATCGCTGGGAGTTTGACCGGCTTACCGGGGATGTATGGATTGGTGATGTGGGGCAGAATGTCTATGAAGAAGTGAATCACCGGCTGGCCGACTCAGTGGCCGGCAGCAATTTCGGCTGGCGCTGCTATGAAGGCACCGCTCCTTATAATACCAGTGGCTGTGGTCCGGCGTCATCCTATGTGCCGCCGGTGCTGCAGTATTCCACCCCCAACCCCAGCGGATCGGTTACCGGGGGCGCCGTGTACCGGGGCGAGTTCTGGACCGACCTCCGGGGCTGGTACCTCTGCACCGATTTTTACAGTGCCCGCTGGTACAAAATCCGTTACAACGCCCCGGACCGCACCTATGATACCAGTGCGCAGGTACTGACGCCGTCGGGCATTGTGGATTACGGGGAAGACGAGGAAGGCGAACTGTTTGCCACCTGCCTCAATAACGGTACCGTATACCGCATTGTTACGGAGGTGCCTGTGGATTATGTGTTTACCGGAAACGGCAACTGGTCGCAGCCCTCCAACTGGCACAAAAGGGTGGTGCCTCCATCGGTACTGGCGGCCGGCAGCCGCATCCTGATCCGCCCGGTACCCGGAGGGGAATGTGTCCTCAATGTGGCCCAGACGGTACCTGCCGGCACGGCAATTATTGTGGAGAACGACAAGCAGTTCCGGATCAATGGCAACCTGACGGTGCAGTGAGGGATGAGGATTTAGAGGAGCGTTTAGGGTTTAAAGTTTAAAGTTTAAGGTTTAAGGTTGGCCTCCTCCTGAATATTGAGCATTGAAAATTGAATATTGAAAATTTCCTATTCTGTCTTCCCTGTTCTCAGGAGGATTCAAAAGGTTCAACGTTCAAGAGGTTCAAAACGTTGAACATTGGATATTGAAAATTGATTATTGAAAATTTCCCAGTTCCTTGTTCCCTGTTCCCCATTCCCTGTTCCCCATTCCTCACTCCCTCCTCTCCCTTACAACCAGTTTCGCTTCTTCTTCGCGGGTCAGCGCGAGGTACCAGCAGAGGCCTGGCAACAGGAAGGGGTGTTCGGAAAAGGGAAGTGGTTTCCGGCTTTTATCATCCAGCAGCCGGCACTGGCCGGCGAGGCGTTGTTCCGGATCGATCACTTCCAGTTCATGACTGGCATCGGGGTTCAGGCGGCAGCGGAATTGTGCGTCACCCAGTTGCAAAACTGCCTGGTTCCCCGTCCATTTATCCCATTGCAGCTGTCCGGCTTCCATGCCGTATTCGTTGCTGAGGATGCTGCGCCCGGAGAGTGATCCGCTGCTCTGCAGGTAGTAGAGGCGGTGGCTGTTGCCTGCGCGCAGGCGGATGCTGTTCAGGCCAGGGTTATAGCGCAGGATCACCCGCGTTTGTCCCGCTTCAACCAGGTGGTATTCCCGGATCTGTGCGCCGGGGCTGCTGACAGCAATCCATTCCATACGGCAGTCAATTGAAGGCATAAATTACAAACTGGCCCGAAATTATGCAAGTACCTGCCGGCTTGGTAACCATTTCGTAACAAGACCTTATTTTGTATTGATAATGAATGAGTTGTCGGTTTTTTCCGGGAATGTTCCCGCGGTTTTCGGGGCAATTGGCGCCTCCCGCCGGGGAAAGGCAACGGGTTCTCCGGGAAAAATAGCTAAAAAATTTGTCAGAAATTTTGCTAATTTTATTAGTGTGCATAAAAGAAACCCCTATCTTTGTTTTACCAGTTTAGATTTACAGCATTAACCAGATACATCCATTAAAATTTACCACAATGAGCAATGCAGAAAAACTGAAAGCGCTGAAGTTAACCATGGACAAAATCGACAAGGACTTCGGCAAGGGATCGGTCATGATCATGGGCGAAAAAACACAGGCAGAACAGGAAGTGATCTCCACGGGCTCATTGGGACTGGATGTAGCGCTGGGCATCGGCGGTTTGCCGAAGGGAAGGATTGTAGAGATATACGGACCGGAAAGCAGTGGTAAAACCACCATTGCCACCCATGTGATTGCGGAAGCCCAGAAAAAAGGCGGCATGTGCGCCATCATTGATGCGGAACATGCGTTCGACAGTCATTATGCCCAGAAGCTGGGGGTGGATATTGATAACCTGCTGATCTCTCAGCCCGATTACGGCGAGCAGGCGCTGGAGATTGCCGACCGCCTGATTCTTTCCGGCGCGCTGGACGTGGTGGTGATTGATTCGGTAGCCGCCCTCGTTCCCAAGAGCGAGCTCGAAGGGGAAATGGGCGACAGCAAGATGGGCCTGCAGGCCCGCCTCATGAGCCAGGCGCTGCGCAAGCTTACGGCCACGATTTCCAAAACCAACTGCTGCTGCATCTTCATCAATCAGCTGCGGGAGAAGATCGGGGTAATGTTTGGCAATCCCGAAACCACCACCGGTGGCAACGCCTTGAAATTCTATGCCTCAGTACGGTTGGATATCCGCCGCATCGCCCAGATCAAGGACGGGGATGAGGCGGTGGGCAACCGCGTGAAGGTGAAAGTGGTGAAGAACAAGGTGGCGCCTCCCTTCCGCAATGCGGAGTTCGACATCATTTTCGGCGAGGGCATATCCAAAACTGGTGAGATCATTGATATGGGCGTAGAGCTGGGCATTTTGCAGAAGAGCGGCAGCTGGTTCAGTTACGACAGCAATAAACTCGGCCAGGGCCGCGATGC
The DNA here is from genome assembly GCA_041911275.1 of Ferruginibacter sp. Taxonomy (GTDB): domain Bacteria; phylum Bacteroidota; class Bacteroidia; order Chitinophagales; family Chitinophagaceae; genus Ferruginibacter. The sequence continues at coordinate 52,456 of JAYRPG010000146.1, forward strand.
GGTGAAAGAGCTGCTGCGCGACAATCCGGAAATGGCTGCTGAAATTGAGGGGAAGATCCGGGCTAAGATCGCCGAGATGCAGGCTGCTTAAAAAAGTTTTTGATGGGTTAGTAAATACGAACCGCCCCGAAAGGGGCGGTTTATTAATTTCCGGCAATAGCCATATTTCAGCGCAGGGTTTCCCGGGCTGCCATCAGGCATCAGCACCGCACAATGCGGGGAACCTATGTACCTGGGTTCTTGTTGTCTGCAATGCATACACAGGCTCCCCGGGGTATATCTTCACCGGATCAATGGTTCGGATAGATATTGCCGGAATGTGTTGCAAACCTGCACTGAACAGGCGATTTTCTACCGGAGTCTCCTGCATCATTGAATGGCTTAACCGCTGATCTGAGATTCAGCCCCTGGGTCTTTGCAAGTTTTTCAGCAACCGCTTCTCCCGGGCTACAAACTTCGGGGCGTAGCGGTTGAAAAGCGTGTCCAGCGGACTGAATGCACGGGTTCGGTCTAACTGGCTGACGCGCAGATAAGCCATTGTACTTTGCAGATTACTGTGACCAAGCATAAACTGAAGGGTAAGAATATCCATTCCATCCTCGAGTAAATGCGTGGCATAGGTATGCCGGAAAGCATGCACATTTACTTCCTTCAGAATGCCAGCCTTCCTGCAAATACTTTTGATGGCCCATTGAATTCCCCGCATACTGTACCGACCTCCTGTCCTTCCTTTTATTCCGCTTTTCAGGTTACCATTAAACAACCACTCCTCCGGCCGGTAAACCGAAAGATAGTTTTGCAGCCCGCGTGCAAGATGTACGGAAAGCGGTACATACCTGTCTTTCCCGCCTTTCCCCTGTACGACATGCAGCTGCATTCTGTCGAAATCAATATCCCTTAATCTTAGATTCCTGACTTCGGAGCAACGCAACCCACAGCCATACAGCAGGCCCAGTAAAATTTTATGCTTGAGGCAACCTGCATGGTTGAGCATGTTCCACATTTCTGCTTTACTCAGTACCACCGGCAACTTCTGCGCTACTTTTATCTTCGGCAACTGGAGGTAACTGTAGGGAAGGCCCTCCGTTTTGAGCAGAAACCGCAACCCATATATGGTATGCTTGAAAAAACTCAGCGAGAGTGAGGGGGCTGTTTGTTGCAGATGAAACAGATAATCTTTTACCTGCTCTGGATCCAATGTTGTGGGCAGACACCGGAAACGCAAGGCCATCACCGCAACATGATGGGCATACAAAACAAACGATTTCCTGCTCATCCCCCGGATACTGATGTTTCTTTCCATACGGTCCAGTTGCGACTGGAATCCAGGAATATCATTGCAGGCCCGGATAAAGACATTGGCAGGACGGTTGCCTGCCGGCGTTTTTTTTAATCATGATTGATAATTTTTTGCAATTAAACCAATTGCTGCCGGCGAAAGCTTCCTTATTTCCCGGAAACGTGGGCGGTTGTTTTGCGCTTGCTAAATGATTGGGCTGGAGAGACGTTGCCGAAAATGGGATTCCGCCCGGGCATGAAAAATCCCGCCGAAGCGGGAATTCCGTGGGCCCACCTGGGCTTCCCGATTACATCGGGATACACTTCTCGCCCAGTTGGGCTTCCCAATTGCATCGGGAGTCAGTTAGGCATGAAAAATCCCGCCGAAGCGGGAATTCCGTGGGCCCACCTGGGCTCGAACCAGGGACCCTCTGATTATGAGTCAGATGCTCTAACCGGCTGAGCTATAGGCCCTGCTGAAACAGCAGGCTGCAAAACTAATAAAAAATAACCGAACCGTCCCCTTTGCTGCCCAAGCCACAGCCTGTGCCGCAAAGGGTGCACCGGGTTAAAACTCCACTACAAAGCCAATACTGGGCAGCAGCGAGCCACTGTCGTTGGGCAGGATGGCCGGTACCGCGTCCTGCCGGTTGTTGGGCACCGAGGGATCCTGGTATCTGCCCGGCTGATAGGGTAGCCCGCTCCGGGTGGCAATGCTGTTATCCGGGTTACGGCCCAGGGTAAAGCCCGGCGGGGCGGGGTTATTGCTGTTGTAGGCATTCTGGATGTCCAGAAACAGATCCAGCGTCCATTTGCGGAAGTTCCATTTCTTGTCAATCCGCAGGTCGGCCGCGTGAAAAGCCCGCAGCCGCTGCGTGTTGAGCCGGCTGTAGTCGGGCACCCCGGCATTGGTGAAGGGGTAATCCTCCAGACTTTGGTTAATGTCGAAGGGCGTATAAGGCGCCCCGCCCAGGTAACGGAACCGCAGTCCCAGTTCCCAGTTCCGGGGAAATTTGTACCCGCCGGTGAATGACAGCAGGTGCCGGTTGTCCCAGGCCGATGGAACATAACGGCCATCTGTACCTGTAAACTGGCTGTAATAGAAAGTGTAGGAGAGGATGCCGTAAAAGTTTTTCGTGAGCCGCTGCTGGTACATAAATTCCAGCCCGTAGGTACGGCCGCGGCCCGTAGCCACCACCCGTTCATTGCCCAGCACCCCGAAATCGCCGCCGAGATTGGCCAGCGAAATGCCTTTGTCCAGCGATACCGGATACTGCGTATACTTTTTATAGAAACCTTCAAGGGTGATCCGTGTTGCCGGCTGCGGCTGGTATTCCAGTCCGGCCACATAATGATCAGACCGGATATAGCGGGTGGCGCTGTTGACTGCCACCCCGTTTTCGCGGTACCCCAGGATGGTGTAGGGCGGAATTTTATAGTAGCGTCCCACCGATCCATTGAGGCTCAGCTGCTGCGTGAGGCGGTACGACCAGCCCAGCCGCGGCGAGAAGGTGCGCCAGATTTCATTGCCCTTCTCCATCAGGGTATTGCCATCCGCGCGCACGCCCACGGAAATGAACAAACGATCTTGCAGCAGTTTTCGGCTGACACCGAAATTGGCGCCATAGCGGAAGAACCGGGATGCTGTGTTATAACTGGCCGTATAGCCTGTACGCCGCTGAAAGGTGTTGTTTTCGTAGTACACCAGGGTACCGGTGGTGCCGGCCTGCAGCTGCCAGGGGCCCACGCCCTTGTTCCATTCCCAGCGCAGCCGGGTTTCGTTCTCCACCGAGCGGTAGCTGAGGATGCGGGTGCTGTCTGAAGGCTGTTCGTTGTTGGAATACTGGTCGGCACTGTTCACCAGCCTGCTGTTGCTCAGGGCCAGCTGCCAGAAGCCTTTATCAAGCGAATGCCGCCAGGAGGCTCCGATCGTGTGGGTGCGCTGGCTGTTGAGCGGAATCTGTTCCAGGATGGCCAGCTGCTCCAGCGTGGGATTGTCCGGACGCCGGAAGCGGAAATTGTCGATGGCCCCGATCCCGATGAAATTAATCTCATCTTTCTTGCCGGCTTTGTGGGTAACCTTATACTGGTAGTCCCAGTAATCCGGCAAAAAGGGCAGATCGATGAGTTTAAAGAGCAGTTGCAGGTAAGAACGGCGGGCAGAAACCATATAGGTGGTGTTGCCGCCCTTTTTGCCCAGCGGTCCCTCGGCCGTAAGGGCCGCCTCGCTGGCGCTGAAGCGGAAGTTGCCCTGGAAACGGTCGGGGTTACCCGATTTTTGTTTGAACTGCAGCACCCCCGATAAAGGATTCTCATACCGGGATGGAAAACCGGATGTATGCAGCGTTACCCCTTCGATGAACGATACGTTCAGCAGGCCTACCGGTCCGCCGGCTGCACCCTGGGTGGCAAAATGATTGATGGAAGGAATCTCAATGCCATCGAGGAAGTACACCACTTCATTCGGCGCACCGCCGCGGATGATGATGTCATTGCGGAAACCCACCGATCCGGATACCCCCGGGAGCGACTGCACTACTTTGGCGATGTCGAAATTGGCGCCGGGGTATTTGGCAATCTCGGTGATGCCCAGCCGCTGCACCGAGTTCACGGTACCCGCCGGCTTGCTGGCATAAGCGCGAACACTCACCGATTCCAGTTCGCGGGCTTCGGGCTCCAGCTCAAAATTCAGCTCGATGGTGTTGCCGGTGGTAACGGGCACGTCAAACTGCCTCGCCAAACGGTAACCAATACCCGAAGCTTCGATATTGTAGCTGCCCGTACTCACCTGTTGCAGAACATAGTGGCCCCCCGCATCACTCACAGCTGAAAACCCGCCCTGCCCGGTGCGGACCGTGATGCCGGCCAGCGGTACCAGGGTGCGGGCATCCCGGATGGTACCCTGTACCTGCCCGGTCGTCTGGGCCATCAGCATTCCACTCAGTAAGCAGGCCGCTATCAGTTGAACGATACTTTTCATATTAAAATTATTTATTAAACAAAAGAGGTGCAAATCCGCAAAACGGACCCGCCTATGAACAATGCAAACGGCCTTTTGTTGAACTTTTTATGCAGATATTGGCCATGCTTTTATTCATCGTCCCGGCGATCCTGCCGGCCCCGGTACCGCGGGCTGTTCAGGCAGACCGTTTTCCCCTCCGCATAGAAGTCACCGATCTCTCCCCCCGAAAGGGCCCCGTTATGGTGGCGCTTTTTGAGTCGGCCGCCGGCTTTCCCCTGGATGCCGCCAAAACTGTGTACCGGGAAAAGGTCCAGCCCCTGAACGGCAAGGCGGAGCTGCGCATCGATGGACTGCGGACCGGCACTTATGCCGTAGCGGTGTTTCATGATACCAATGATGACGGACAACTCAACCTCAATTTAGTGGGCGCCCCCAAGGAGGGATACGGATTCAGCAACAATGTGCGCAACCGTTTCAGCGCTCCCCGTTTCAGCCAGGCCAGTTTCCGTCACGAACAGGAAACCCGGTTAAGGATAAAAATACATTACTGAATTCCAGACTGCGCGGGAAGAAATCATAGTCATCGGTTATGGCTTTGGCGTGGTTTCCGCTGCCATCCGGCTGCAAAGGGCTACCGGCATAACATCAGCAGTATTGGCTCCATGCTTGGCTGAATCTTTCGCTCCGGCACCTGCATTTCCTTACGCTGATTTTCTGAGGCCGAAAGCGCGACAGAGAATAAAATGCCTGGTCCTGTGTCTATTGTTCAGGAGGGAGTTCAAGGTTTTAAACCTTATGGGAACCGGGAATGATGAACAGGGAACGCAGAACAGGGAACGGAGAACGGTGAAGGATAAAATTATCGATATTCAATTTTCAATGCTCAATAGTTCAGGAGAACACCAACCTTAAACCTCAAACTTTAAACCCCAAACTATCCTCTTAAACCCCATCCCCCCTTACCGGATCTCCACCACGGAATTCCCAAACTTCCCGTCCATGGCCTTGTTGGGGTTGGCAGGATCCAGCATCCAGCGCCCGTCTACCACCAACTTATACATTACCGAACCCGGCTCTGTTTCAATCGTGGCTTCCCAGCCCTGGGTTGTACGCGTCATCAGGTTCGCTGATGCCGACCAGTTGTTGAAGGTGCCGGCAACGGCTACCTGGCCGGCCTGTCCGAAACCCTTGAGCCGGAACCGGTGTTTCAGGTAAACAGGCTTTTTCAGCAGGTGGCGCTGCAATTGATCCTGCAGGTATCCGTTCCAGTGAGGATTGTCTTGGTTAAGCTGCACGAGGTATTCAAGGGCCATCAGCGTGGCCTTGTAAAGCGCCTCCTGACTCCGGATGAGGGTGTCAGGCCGTACGCCGGTTCCTTCCCAGTTGGTTTGGGTGATGGGGTTGATGGCCCGGCCGAAAGGAATGAACATGTTGTAGTGATCACTGATCCTCACCGTACCGCCCGGGTTGGCGCCGCCGCCTGTTACTTCCCCGATCAGGGTGGCCCGTTTCAGTTGCTGCAGGTCATACGCCAGCTCCTCGGCGCCGGAAAAAGTTTTGGCGCTGGTTAATACATAGATGGGCTTGTGCAGGTACTTTTTTCCGGGCACCACGGGCTGTGTCCATGTTTGTACCGTGCGGTTGCCCGCCCGCCAGTAAAAATCATTCAGGTGTACACTGCCGGCAAAAAAGTAACTGCAGAGAAAGGGGAGGGCCTTCTCCGACATCGAACCGCTGCAGTTCCGGAGGTCGATGATCAGGAGTTGACTGTGCTGGATATAGTTCATGGCGGCGGTATAGGTGTCGCCGGCCACTTCAGGATCACAAAAGAAACTGAAATCAAGGTAGCCGATATTGCCAGGCAGCACTTTCACTTCGCGGACGCCGTAATTCTGCGTGAGCAGCCACTGTTCAAACGCTTCCCGCTCTTCCGGAGCAGTTTCCATGGGATCGTTGAGCTGGGGCGCCTGCACCTGGGCGCTGTAACCCACCTGCAGGTGCTTGTCGTGCGTAACCGATTGAACGGCCCGGGTAAGCGCTGTGGCAAAGTCTTCCGGATGGCGGAGGCTGTCAAAAGCTTTGCGGGTCCATTCCTCCTTCAGGTAACGGACCGCTTTTTCAGCTGTTTCCGGAAATACATAATGTTTATTGAGGTAGAAGGCGATGCTGTCAATGGTGGCCTGTTTTTCTTCGGCAGAAAGCTGTGCCTGCACTGAACCGCTGTACAGCAGGATGATCCCGCTGCACAGCATGGCCAGGCCTGTTTTCATTCGGAAATATTTCATGAGCTATACTTGTGGCACAAAACTAACCGGAAGGATGCAGGGCCACAATCACATAACCGGGTGATCTTTTCCGCCGCCATCTGCCTGGGTCCCTTTTCCCTGTACCGCCGGTTTTGCTTATCTTTGCCCTGCATTTCGAATACTGTTCCGGTAACAGAACAGCTACCAACCGAGTGAGGCACACCACGGTGGTCAAACAATGCGGACAATACAGGTCAAAATAAACGGTTCGTTTCCCCTGTTTTCCCGGTTTGCGAAATGTTATTTGTTCACCCAAACGGATAACATGATGAACAGGCATTCAGCCTTCCCCTGCTCCGGCTATCAGCTACCGGTACCGGATACCTGTAAAAACAATTCCGGTACTGCAGTTCCCCTCACTGCGTTGCCCGACCCTTTTTCACGGCCGGTATGTGTGCGGGAGGCCATCTTGTTCCAGAAGGAGCAGATGTACGAAAAGGTGGAGATCAGGGCCTGGTTTTCAGATGGCCGGCTGCAGCTGAGTTGTTTTCGCAGCCGTATGTTCGAACCGTATGAAGCCACCCTGTGGCTGGAGGCGCCGCAGGTTGAAAGCCTGCTGGCGGTGCTGGGTTTACCGGGCAGCAGCCAGGCCGAGCTGCTGCTTGCCCTGCAGCATTATTTCAGCCGGGATTATTTTGATGCTTTCCGCCGGTTGCTGGAGCGGGAGGGCCTCATTTATGGCTTGCTGGAAAACTGAACACCATTCCATTCCTCAACAACTTTAACGAAATGGCTCAAGATCTCAAAAAACACTATGGCATGCTCATGATCGAGATGTGGGTATGGGAAGAAGAATACCAGGCTTTGTTGGAGGAAGAAGCGCGGCAAGCTGCCAGTGCTCCGCCAGAAATGACTCCTGAGCCGGAACGGCCACCCCGGCCCCTCCCTCCGCAACGGATAAGAAGAAAGCGGGGTCGCTGGCGGAGGTAAACAGTCGGGTCCATCGGAGCTGTATCGCCTGCAGCCGGGACCGGCTGCTCAATCGGGCTTGCCCGGCTCCGCGTCGTCACTGTTCAGTTCATTCAGTACCCGGTCGGGCAGCTGCTTGCTGGCGTTGGCGCCCATGCGCTTCAGTTCTTCCACGCGGGTGATAAGGTTGCCCCTGCCGGTGCTGAGTTGCCTGAACGCCTGGTTATAGGCGTTTTCCGCTTCGCCGATTTTTTTGCCTACCTGTTCCATGTTCTCCAGAAAGCCATGAAACTTATCGTACAGTGCGCCGGCTTTTTCGGCAATCTCGATGGCATGCCGGTTCTGCTTTTCCACCTTCCAGAGGTCGGCTATGATGCGGAGTACGGCGAGCAGGTTGGTAGGACTCACCAGCAGCACTTTTTTATCATAGGCATAGCGCCACAGCTCACGGTCGGCTTTGAGGGTTTCCAGGAAAGCGGGTTCCACCGGAACAAACATCAGCACATAATCCAGCGCGCCGGCATACCTGGGATAGTTCTTCCGACTGAGGCCATCAATATGCTGGTACACTGAGCGCAGGTGTTCTTTCATGGCGGCAGCCTGCACTTCCGGATCAGGAGCGTTGACATAGCGCTCCCAGGCAAGCAACGACACCTTGGAGTCCACAATCACCTTTCGGCCATCCGGATAGCAGAGCGTAACATCAGGTTGCAAGGCCTTGCCCTCTTCATCCCGGATCAGGTTGCCGGCTTTGTCGCGGATAAACTGCTGTACAAAATATTCCCGCTCTTTGGCGAGGCCGCTGTTTTCGAGGATGCTCTCCAGGATCATCTCGCCCCAGTTGCCCTGCAGCTTGGTATTGCCTTTCAGCGCGGTGGTGAGGTTATTGGCTTCTGCGCCTACCTGCTGACTGGTTTCCACCAGCCGCTGGATTTCTTTGCCCAGTGAAAACCGCTCCTTGCTTTCCTTATCATAGGTTTCCTGTACCTGCTTTTTGAAATCGCCGAGTTCTGCTTTCAGCGGATCCAGGATGGCGCGCATCTTTTGCTCATTGGCTTCTGTAAAGGTTTTGGTTTTCTCTTCCAGGATACCCTGGGCCAGGTTGCGGAATTCGTTTTTGAACCGCTCGTTCCATTGCGCCAGCTCCTGCGCCTGCGTGGCCAGTTTTTCCTGTGCTACCAGCAGCTGTGCTTTTGTTTCCGCCACAGCAGCCTGCAGTTCGTGGTAGCGGCGGGCTTCTTCCTCCAGCAGTTCAAGTTTCTGTTCCTGTGCCCGCGCCTGTCCGTACCAGCGGTCTTTTTCCTGCTGCAGTTGTTCGCACTCCGTTCGGCGTGCCTGCAACTGACTGCTGAGTTCCTGCAGCTGGCTGGTCAGTACAGCTACAGCGCTGCGGCTCCGTTGCAGGGCAAGGAAGTATCCGGCGAAGGCGCCGGCCAGGATGGCGCCCAGGGCAATGAAAAGGGTTTCCATGGTCTGTGGTTTAGGATTCAAATGTAGGGGTGCCGGGCGTCAATCGGTGAGGTTTTACCATAAACAACAGGGGATAGGGGCATGGCAGGGTGAGGCAATTATTTACCGAAAGGAGGCCTCAATGCGTGTGTGGAATTAAGATCCCCTTGCTGGGCAGCTTGATGTAGCTCACAGGTGCCAACCATCCCTCCGTTCCTTTGTTATCCCGGACATGCTTCCTGCCGTTAACATCGTATGGTTCAAGAAAGACCTGCGCCTGGCTGATCATGCCCCGCTGCAGCAGGCTGCCCGTGCCGCATTGCCGGTGCTGCTGATCCAGGTGTTTGAGCCCTCGCTGATGCAGGCGCCCGACAGTGATGTGCGCCACTGGCGGTTCATGCATGAGTCGGTGCAGGATATGCAGGGCAGGCTGAAACCCCATGGACTCACCCTCCACAGTTTGTACGGCGAAATCATTCCGGTGCTCGACGCCATCCGGGAGCAGTTCAGCATACAGGCCATCTACTCCCACGAAGAAACCGGCAATGCCCTGAGTTACCAGCGCGACCGTGCAGTAGCGTCGTACTGCAGGGAACATGGCATTCGCTGGCTGGAGTCTCCCACCAACGGCATCATCCGCGGACGCATGCACCGCAGGGGATGGGCCGATGCCTGGACGCATACCATGACCCAACCGCTTGCTGACCCTGAGCTGGCAGCGCTTCAGGGTATGACCCTGCGCTATGCATCCGGACTGGAGGAAGCCAGCCGCATGCTGCCTGCGGAGATCTGTAACCGCCATCCTGATTTTCAGCCCGGTGGCGAAACGGCAGCCCAGCGCTACCTGGCATCCTTTCTGGCCGACCGTGCGGTGCATTATATGCAGCACATCTCCAAACCGGAGGAGAGCCGCCGGAGCTGCAGCCGGCTTTCGCCCTACCTCGCCTACGGCAACCTCAGTATGCGGCAGGTATACCAGGCCACACAGGCCGCCCTGCAGCAGGGCAAAGCCAGGAAGGGCCTGAAGGCTTTCGTATCCCGGCTCCACTGGCATTGCCATTTCATCCAGAAATTTGAAAGCGAGTGCCGGATGGAAACAGAAAACCTCAACCGGGGCTTCGACGGTTTGCGTGCAACCGTGAACGTTAACTTGCTAGAGGCCTGGCAGCAGGGCCGGACGGGAGTACCCCTCGTGGATGCGGGCATGCGTTGTGTACAGGCCACGGGTTACCTGAACTTCCGGATGCGGAGCATGCTGGTTTCCTTTCTCACGCACCATCTCTGGCAGCCCTGGCAGGCCGGCGCGGCTTTCCTGGCCCGGCAGTTTCTCGATTATGAGCCGGGCATTCACTATCCCCAGTTCCAGATGCAGGCGGGCACGATGGGGGTCAACACCATCCGTATTTATAATCCGGTTAAGCAAAGCCAGGACCATGATCCCGAAGGGCAGTTCATCAGGAAATGGGTGCCGGAGCTGCGCCAGCTGCCGCCCGCCCTGGTGCACGAACCCTGGCGCATGAGCGAACTGGAGCAGCAGCTGTACCAAACCCGCCTGGGAACAGATTACCCGTTACCGGTAGTGGACATCTTACAGGCCGCCCGTGAGGCGCGGAACCGTTTGTGGGCCGTGAAGGGTTCTGCCGCGGTGCGCCGGGAAAATCAACGGGTGCTGCGCGTGCATACGGGGAGGGGCTGAAGAGATGTGGGGTTAAATAGTTTAAGGTTTAACGTTTAAGGTTGGTTGTGGAGGGGGCGTTTGTTCCTGTGCGGTTTTCGCACCGCGTCCTGGCAAAGGATCATGATCCTAAAGTGATACGCTGCGGGAAAGTTGCGGCGCAGATATGGGCTGCAATCATCCGATGCGGTTAATTTGGCTGTTAACGTTTGCTGATGGTATTGTGGCTGATGGCGCGTTGCCGGCTGCAGGCAAAGCGGTTCACGTCGGGTAGCCGGAGGGCGCGGTGTTTGGTAGCGCGACCGGTTACGCGTTTGCGCCACCGGCGAAAGCTGGCGGGCTTCAGTTCGCGGCGCATGAGCAGGATGACCTCCTTTTCCGGCAGGCCAAACTGCTGTTCGATGGCTTCAAATGGGGTACGGTCCTCCCAGGCCATTTCGATCACCCGGTCGGTATCGGCTGCTGATAGCAGGGTATGTTGCAGTTGCTGGGCCATGGAACAGCAGAAACAACAATGCAGCCGGGAGAAGGTTGCAGGGTTATGGCCAGGATTGCCCAGCCCGGCTGCGGGCCGGGCAAGGGACCATGCCATTAGTATTGGATATTTAAAGCGGGACCGGCGTTTGCCGGATGCGCGAGCACCATTGTTCAGCTATTTTCTCGGCCTCCTGGTATTTGCGGGGGTGCCATGACTGGCTTTGGTACAGTTGCCATTCGGCAGGTTGTTCGCCCGGCGGTTCGATGCGCAGGGAAACCGAGGCGCTGGGGGCGTGGTGCCGTTGGCCAGGCGGCATGGAGCGCTGTACCTGGCAGGAGCAACCGGCTTTGAGGTCGATCAGGCGGGTGCGCCAGCCTTCCTCCCATTCGGTGACCAGGAGGAGTTTCTGTTGCCGACTATCCGCGGCGAGCCAGCCGTTGCGGCCTTCATTTTGTTCGGTCAGTTCGAGATGGTAGCGGTCCGCTGCTTCCTGCAGGCGGGCGGCGCCCTCACGGGATTGCCGTTTCCGGGCGCGCAAATCGGCCACATACCAGAGTGGTATGGGGAGGGAGATCAATCCGAGGAGTAGGATTGCGTAAGCAACATTAATCATGGATCAGCATGCTGGGGTAAACAATCGGTAAATCGGGAAAAGCCGGGCGGTTGCGTGGAACCATCCGGCTGCAGCGCGCTTAGAGCGCGGCGGAGCTGTTGCCGAATGTTTTGAGCGAGGAGTAGTAGTAGAGCGAGGCGCAGAAGGGGATGAACTCCGGGAAGGACCAGGTGAAGGCATCGCACATGTCTACCTGCAGGTAGAATACCCGTGGGGTGCTGGCGGCCTTGAACGGAGCGGGTTGCATCGTTGATTTGTTGCTACAAATTACAAAATCTGTTGAATTAACAAAAGTTTTGCGATTTGGTTGGGGGAGGGGGGAATTTTGGGTGGGATTGAACCCCGGCCACATATCTGAAAATATCTAATGAAATATTTATTCTGCAACCCTTACTGGGCTCGGCTTCGTGCTTCACAATCCGTAATAAATTCACCCTAACAAATCATCAACAACCTCCACTCTCCCGCTTTTTCTTCCGGTGCCCGGTGAACGCAGGGAAGCACTTTGCTCTCAGGATGATCGGTGGCGAGGCGCCACAGGTTACCGATACCCAGGCTGATGGGCTGCGCGCCTGGCAGGGCTTCGTAATGCAGGTCGTAGAAATGTTCCTTTATAAAACTGTCAAATGCTGCCGCTGGTCCCTCATAGTGGGCAAGCAGTTGCCGGCGTATTTCGGGAAGGGTGATTTTTTGTACAGCCTCCGCATTGGGGAGGATGTCACTTGGGGCCCCGTAGTACGTGCAGAGAAAGGTGTCGGTGGCCAGGGGCGACTGATCCACATGGAATGAATACACGTCGGTCGGAAAAACCGAATACGCCTCATCCCGTTCGTAACAGCGGATGATATTGATGCTGGGCTGTGCGCCCTGCGCTTCCAGTAAACGATAATCTTCGAGGAGGGTGGTGCGGGCCAATTGTCCGGCATCGCTCAGTACCATGGTGGCGAGCTCGTCGGGCTCCAGTATGTAAATGTTTTCGGGGCTATTGGCTTTCTGTACGATCTCTGCAAAATCGCCCTGCAGCTGGCGGCTCCAGCACACTGCATTTTGCCGGCCTTCCAATGAGGCTGCCATCAGCTCGTAAAAGCTGCTGACATAGCGGATTGGGTTTTCCGGTGTGGTGGGAGAAGGCATAGCGTAAAGGTAAGGTACCTGAAGAAGCAGGGGTGGGCAACCCCTCATTCCGTTCGGTGTGCCATGAAACGGGGCGACGGAAGGCATCCTGGGGAACGTTATTGAGCGGCGTAAGACACAGGACGGCGGATTTGCGCCATTGAGTGCTTGCGCATTTTCAGACAGTTCCCCATCAATACTTTCCCAAAAACAAAAAACCCCAACATCACTGTTGAGGCTTTCGTGGTGTGGGGCGGGATCGAACCGCCGACACAAGGATTTTCAGTCCTTTGCTCTACCAACTGAGCTACCGCACCGGGTTTTGAAGGTTGAACAGGGAACAGGGAATGATGAATCATGAACCGGTTTCCTGTCAACGGGCAGCAAAAATAGGGGGATTTTGGGAAATACCTGCAAAAAATTGGCATTTTTTGCAGGTATATTCTCAAGTTGTGGTTCTCCAGATTCCTCGAACTAGAAGGTTATCAAAGGCGAATTTTGGGTATAGTCTTTTGTGCTTTTGAGTTGTACCTTTTTGCTTGCCCAAAAATGTACCCAAAAAGGGCCCCGCCATCGATTACATCCCGATGGCGGAGGGAGCCTTGATTTAACAGTTGTGCTACTGTGACTTCTGCGGAAGATCCCTGATCTTATACGGCAACCAGTTCTATTAGTTCCGGGATTTTAAAGTGCAGCAAACCTAATTTTAGACATCCATCACCTCACTTCATCGAAGCAATATCAATCACAAACCGGTACCGCACATCACTCTTGATCATGCGCTCATAGGCTTCGTTGATGTAATCGGCTTTCACCACTTCCACCTCCGATACAATGCCGTGCTCAGCGCAGTAATCCAGCATTTCCTGGGTTTCCTTGATGCCGCCGATCAGCGATCCGGCCAGGCCCCGCCGCTTCATGATCAGCGGGAAGGCGTGTACCGGGGTAGGATTCGGGGGTACACCTACCACCACCATGGTGCCGTTCAGGTTCAGCAGGTTGAGTAAGGCATTGTAGTCATGCTGGGCCGATACCGTGTTGAGGATGAAGTCAAAATGCCCCTGCAGCTTTTTCATCTGCTCCGGGTCCTTGCTCACCGCGAAATGATGCGCACCCAATGCCAGGGCATCGTTTTTCTTGGATTCGGAGGTGCTGATCACCGTAACCTCCGCGCCAAAGGATGCCGCGAACTTCACGCCCATATGGCCCAGTCCGCCCAGCCCAACAATGGCCACCTTCTGGCCCTCCCGCACATTCCAGTGCCGCAGGGGCGAATAGGTGGTGATGCCGGCACAGAGCAGGGGCGCCACCCCTTCAATGGGCAGTTTCTCAGATACATGCAGGGTGTAGTTTTCATCCACCACAATCTCCGTGCTGTACCCGCCGTAGGTGGGCTTGCCTTCCTTATCCAGGCTGTTATACGTGCCAATCATGCCGCTGTCGCAGTACTGCTCTTCATGGGCGAGGCAGCTCGGACAGGTGCGGCAGCTGTCCACAAAACAACCTACACCGGCCAGCTGGCCCACTTTAAATTTGGAAACATGGGCGCCCACTTCCGTGATGCGGCCCACAATTTCATGGCCGGGCACCATCGGAAAAATGGAACCACCCCATTCATCGCGTACCTGGTGAATATCAGAGTGACAGATGCCACAATACAGGATATCGATCTTGACATCGTGAGGTCCCACGGCGCGGCGTTCGATGCTGAAAGGCGCCAGCGGACTGGTTTTGGTTTGTGCGGCGTATGCGTTGGTCATAATGAAATGATTTGATGGTAAACTTATGAATAGATAAATGTGCTAATGTGCCAATTTGCCAATGTGCAAATGATTAAACGAAAAGATCGCAAAGGGGTTCGCAAAGGACGGAAAGAAATTTGAAAATTTGATGATGGGCTGGTGGAGAAACAATTTGTTTGAATGTGAAAAATGTGTTGGAATGTGATGAATAATTTGGTGATTTGAAGATTTGGTGATGTACTGATGGGCCTCCCCCCTTTGCCGCTTCGCTCCTTCGCGTGAAAACTTAACCACAAGGTTCACAAAGGGATTCACAAAGGGCACAAAAGGATTTGATGATTTGGTAATTTGGGGATGTGCTGATGAGCATTCTCCCTGAGCCAACCTTTTGAACCTCTTGAACCTTTTGAACGTTTTGAACCTTCTCAATTTCCAAACACACTCAAAAACTTAATCCGCATGATCTTCAGCTGTTCCCAGGTGAAGCTGCTGTCGGCCAGTTCTTCCTGCGCCACCGCCAGGCTGCTGGTTTCGCAGGCCTTGAAATAGTCGATGATCTCTTCCTGCTCATACTCGTCCACCATTTCATCAATAGCATAGTCGAGGTTGAGGCGGGTACCGCTGGCCACGATGGTTTCCATCTCCTCCAGCAGCTCTTCGATCTTCAGGTCTTTGTTTTTCGCGATGGTTTCGAGCGGAATCTTCTTGTCCACGTTCTGGATGATGAAGATCTTATTGTTGCGCTTGTTCACCACGCCTTTCACAATAAAATCATCCGGGCGCTCGATCTCATTTTCCTCCACATACTTCGCGATCATCTCCACAAAGCGTTTGCCGTACCGCATGGCCTTGCCCTTGCTCACGCCCTGGCATTTCTCCAGTTCCTGGATGGTGGTGGGGTAGAGGGTGGCCATGTCTTCCAGGCTGCTTTCGAGGAAGATCACAAAGGGCGGCAGCTTCAGGTCTTTCGCCACCTGCTTGCGCAGGTCTTTCAGCATCTCCATCAGCTTCTCGTCCATCGCGCCGGCCGCATCGCCATTGGCGCCGCCTTCATCGTCATCGGCATCGGCGCCCTCAAACAGGTTATTGAGCACGATTTTGAAGGAGGCCGGCTTCTTCATAAAGGCCTGTCCCTTTTTCGTGATCTTGAGCACGCCGTATTCCTCGATGTCTTTGCTGATCAGTCCTTCGAGGATCAACTGCCGCATCAGGGAGTTCCAGTAATGATCGTCTTTATCCTTACCTGAGCCAAAGAAATCGCGTTCGTCGTGGCGGAACATCTTCACCTGGGTGTTGGCCCGGCCCATGAGGATGTGCAGCAGGTAATCCATGGTAAACTGTTCATCCAGCCCGGCAATCACTTTCAGGGCCAGCTGCGCCTCGGCTTTGGCTTCGAGCTTCTCCTTCGGGTTGTTGCAGTTGTCGCACATGTTACTGCAGCGCTTCGTATCATACTGCTCCCCGAAATAATTCAGCAGGATTTTCCGCCGGCATACCGCACCTTCCGCATAGGCCACCATCTCATTGATGAGCTGGGCGCCCACTTCCCGCTCACTCAGCGGTTTGTCGCGCATCAGGTGTTCCAGCTTGGCTACATCCTTGTGGGAGTAGAAGAGGAGGCACTTGCCTTCCAGTCCGTCGCGGCCAGCCCGCCCGGTTTCCTGGTAATAGTTCTCAATCGACTTGGGAATATTGTAATGGATCACGAAGCGGATATCGGGCTTGTCGATGCCCATCCCGAACGCGATGGTGGCCACAATCACCTGCACATCCTCGTTCAGGAACTGGTCCTGCCGATCGGCCCGCAGCTTGCTTTCCAGTCCGGCATGGTAGGCCACCGCCTTGATGCCATTGGCCATCAGCATCTCCGCCAGCTCTTCCGTTGTTTTGCGGTTGAGGGTGTAGATGATGCCGCTCTTGCCTTTGTTCTGCGAAATGAAGCGCACGATGGCCTTGATCGTCTGGTCTTTCTGGATTTTCGGCAGGATCTCGTAATAGAGATTGGGCCGGTTGAAGGAAGAAATAAAAATTTTCGGATCCCGAAGGCCCAGGTTGCGGAGGATGTCGCTCTGCACTTTGGGGGTAGCCGTGGCCGTTAAGGCGATCACCGGCGCTTCGGGTTTGATCATCTCCATCATATCCCGCAGGCGGCGGTATTCCGGCCTGAAGTCGTGCCCCCATTCAGAAATACAGTGAGCCTCATCCACAGCGAAAAAGGAAATATTGAGATCGCGGAAAAATTCAATGTTGTCTTCTTTGGTCAGGGTTTCGGGCGCCACATACAGCATCTTGGTGGTGCCCGACAGCAGGTCGTCTTTCACCACTTTCTGCTGCCCCTTGTTGAGGGTGCTGTTCAGGAAGTGGGCCACATCATCCTGGCTGCTGTAGCTCCGCACCAGGTCAACCTGGTTCTTCATCAGGGCGATCAGCGGCGATACGATGATGGCGCATCCCTCGCTGATGAGGGCGGGCAGCTGGTAGCAGAGGCTTTTGCCGCCGCCGGTGGGCATGATGACAAAGGTGTCTTTGCCATCGAGCAGGTTCTGGATGATCAGTTCCTGCTGGTCCTTGAATCCATCGAATCCGAAATATTGCTGAAGGGCACCGTGCAGATCATGCCGGGAATGGTTTTTGGCAGAAGGGCCGGTTTTCCGGGTGGCTTTGGTAACGGGGTCGGTTTTTTTCTCTCTGACGGCTGTCTTTTTTGCTTTCACTGTAGCCATAACATGCTGTTCCTTCTTGTTGAAAGTTGTGATTGAAATAACAACTTTACCGGTTTTTCATACAAACAGGGCCTGTAAAGTTAGGCCAATATCACCAGCCGGGCAAAAGCACCCGTTTAAATATTGGAATCCTTAAGTTAAACTTTTTTAACGAGGGATGCAATTGTTTTCTGCAGCGGCGTCAAAAACATTGCTTTGTCGCTGATTTCGGTACATTTGCGGCCTGTTATCCGCAGGAGCGGTGGCCGGCTCCGCAGAGCATGACCCACCCCGCCGCGATTATCCGGCCTTCCGGCTCCGGGAGGCTGTTAAAGAACCGGAGTATGAACCATAATCATTATGTGGCCATCATGGCCGGCGGTATCGGCAGTCGTTTCTGGCCCATGAGCCGCACCGATTATCCCAAGCAGTTTCTCGATATCCTCAATACGGGCCGCACACTGATCCAGGCAACCTTCGACCGTTTTGCCCTCTTCATCCCGGTGGAGAACATTTATGTGGTCACCGCAGAGCAGTATGCGCCCATCGTGGCCCGGCAGCTGCCCGAACTGCCCGAACGGAACATCCTGAGCGAGCCCTCCCGGAAGAACACCGCCCCCTGCATCGCCTATATATCGTACAAGCTGCGCCAGCTGAACCCCGATGCCAACCTCATCTGCGCGCCGGCCGATCACATCATCCTGCAGCCCGAAACCTTCCGGGATGTGTGCCTCCGGGCCCTCGATTTCACCGCCCATATCAAGAGCCTGGTGACCCTGGGCATCAAGCCCACCCATCCCAATACGGGTTATGGCTATATCCAGTACGAACAGCAGCCGGTGAGCGACAACGTGTACAAGGTGAAGACCTTTACCGAAAAGCCCGACCGGGAACTGGCCCAGGCCTTCCTGCAGAGCGGCGATTTCCTCTGGAACGCGGGCATCTTTGCCTGGCAGGTGAAGAACATCATCGCGGCCTTCGAGAAATTCCTCCCGGAGATGCACGATGTGTTCGACGCCGAGAAAAACTACTTCAACACCGCCGCGGAAGATGAAGCCATCGAACGCATCTACCCCCAGTGCACCAATATCTCCATCGATTATGGTGTGATGGAGAAGGCTGATAATGTGTACATCATCCCTGCTTCCTTTGGCTGGAGCGACCTGGGCACCTGGGCCAGCGCCTACGACAACCTCGAAAAGGATTATTTTGAAAACGCGGTGGCGGGCAACAATGTGATGATCATCGATGCCACCCGCAATATGGTGCACGCCGACAACGACAAGCTGGTGCTGCTGCAGGGCCTCGACGATTTCATCGTGGTGGATACCCGCGACGTGCTCCTCATCTGCAAAAAAGACAAGGAACAGGCCATCAAGGAATATGTGGCCGAGGTGAAAAAGATGAAGGGCGACAAATATCTCTGACCCGCCTGCGGCATTCTCTCTCCTCCCGGAGTCTTTATTTTACGTACGCGCCCGCGCTGCACACTAAACCGGCAGCTCCTGCGTTCTGTATGTACCCGCTGTGAAGTTGACCAAACCTTTGCAGGCCCTTAAACTATGAGCAAGCACCGCTGGGCTGTTCAGTTTTTACTGGCGCCCTTTATCATGATTGCCGCCCTGATCCTGTTTGTACTCGACAGCCTCAACATCAACGTAACCCCGCTGGTTTCCTATAAGCTGAAAGAAACCGCCTGATTACCGCCCGGCAACCCCTTCCGCAATACCGCAGCAGCGGCAGGCGGATTTTTTTTGCTCGCCACACTCCCTTCCCGTTTTTCTCTTTCCATACTTTTTGCCCCGTTCCGGCGTTTTATCCCTGGCCGGCCTGTCCGGCTCATCACCCATGCGTAAGATCCTGCTGATCCTTTCCGGTGTGCTGCTGCTGGCGCCTTTGCTGCTGCAGCACGATATCCATCCTACCCTCCGGTATGATGGCCGGGAGCGTTTTGATCCGGCACTCGCCCGCCTGAATACGGTGGATGAACTGGAACGCTACACCGATTCGCTGGCTGCCGCCCGGGGCATCGCGCCGCGCAGTTTTGCCTATACCGAACTGCTGGAAGGGGTGATCGAAGAACGCTTTTACCATGGCTTCTCCCATTATTCCCCGGCCGAAAACTGGATCGCTGCCCTCGCCGGCCGATTGCTGAAAGAAGATTACTCCTGTAAAGTGGATCCGGAGGCGATCCTGCAGCATCCCCATGCGGCCTGTTCGCAGCAATCACTCGTGATGATGGCTGTACTCCGCCGCAAGGGCATGGACTACCGCAGCCTGGGCTTCCCCCATCATTATGCCATGGAGGTAAGGATCGGGGACGACTGGTATTTTTTTGACGCCAACATGGAGCCGGCCATCTCTGAAAACGAACGCCGCCTCACGGCCTGGCAGCACCGCAACGACCGCCTCAAGCCTTATTATGACCCGGCCCTGCATCCTCACCTCGAATACCAGTTTGGCCGGCAGCAAACCGCCATCATTGGGGTGCTGAATGAGGTTCCGGCCCGTAATGCCACCCTTTTTCATGCGCTTACCGGCTGGGTATCCCGCCTGGCCTGGATCCTGCCCCTGCTGATCCTGGTGATGCCCCGCCGCTTCTCGCCGCGCTTGCCCCGGTTTACCTTCCGCCGCCATACCCTGCGGCCTGTTCTCAACGCTTCCTGATTACCGTTATTCTGTATTTTCGGTTTCCGGCACCACCGCCGGCCACCAAATCATTGCTCTTGACACCTTCCATCCACAGCAAGCTGCCCCGGGTGGGCACCACCATTTTTACCACCATGACGGCCCTCGCCGCGGAATGCGGCGCCGTGAACCTGGGCCAGGGCTTCCCCGATTTTCAGATGAGTGAAGCGCTGATCCGACTTACCCAT
This sequence comes from Ferruginibacter sp., assembly GCA_041911275.1. Lineage (GTDB taxonomy): Bacteria > Bacteroidota > Bacteroidia > Chitinophagales > Chitinophagaceae > Ferruginibacter. Next base: position 72,559 of record JAYRPG010000146.1, read on the forward strand.
GAAGCCATGCGTGCCGGTCACAACCAGTACAGCGAGATGGCGGGGCTCACCCTGTTACGGGAACGGATAGCCGAAAAAATAGCCTCCCTCTACGGCACGGTGGTGGATCCGGTGCAGGAAATCACCATAACCCCCGGCGGCACCTACGCCATTTATACGGCCCTTACCACCGTGCTGCAGCCGGGCGATGAAGTGATCCTGTTTGAGCCCGCCTTCGACAGCTACCTGCCCAATATTGAAGTGAACGGGGCCGTACCGGTGCCGGTGCCGCTCCGGTTCCCGGATTACGGGGTTGACTGGGAGGTGGTGCGGCAGCGCATCAGCCCGAAGACCCGCATGATCATGCTCAACACGCCGCACAACCCCACCGGCAGCGTGTGGAGCAGCGAGGACATCCGCCAGCTCCGGGATATGGTAACGGGTACGGATATCCTCATTTTAAGCGATGAAGTGTATGAGCACCTCATCTTCGACGGGTTACAGCACGAAAGCATCCTCCGTTACCCCGACCTGCTGGACCGCAGTTTTGTCTGTTTTTCATTCGGCAAAACCTTCAGCTGCACCGGCTGGAAGCTGGGCTACTGCATCGCCCCCGCTGCGCTCATGCAGGAGTACCGGAAGGTGCACCAGTTCAACTGTTTCTCCTGCAATCACCCCGTGCAGCACGCGCTGGCCGAATTGCTGCGCGATCCGGCGCATTACCTCGAACTGGGCGCCCGCGTACAGGAGCGGCGCGATTATTTCGCTGCGCTGATGCGGCAAACCCGCTTCCAGGCGCTGCCCAGCCACGGCACCTATTTTCAGCTGTACCGCTACGACCACCTTACCAGAGAGCCCGAGGCCGAGTTCGCCATCCGCCTTACCCGGGAGTATGGGGTCACTGCCATCCCGGTATCTGTTTTCTACCGCGAGCCGATGAACCATGGTGTGCTCCGTTTCTGCTTCGCCAAGCAGAACAGCACCCTGGAACGGGCGGTGGAAAGGCTGATCAAATGCTGACCCGGTGCCGGACCGGACCTTTATCACCGCAAACCCTCCTGACTGTCTGCATGGAACACCTTGAACATTTGCAAAAAGACCGCCGCCTCCGGAAGATCCTGCTGCTGCAGGAGCCCGTACAGCTGAAACGCCGGCGGCAGGTATGGCTGCATCTCTGCGGCTCCATCATCAGCCAGCAGCTCAGTACCCGGGTCGCCGCGGTGATACAAGAGCGTTTCCTGGCCCTGTATCCCGGTGGCCGGCCCTGCATCGCCGATGTGCTGGAGACGCCATTTGAACGGTTGCGCGGGGTGGGACTCAGCCACGCGAAGGCGCAGTATGTGCAGGAAGTGTGCCGCTTTTTTGCGGAGGAAAACATCACCGATGCCCGCCTCTACAACATGGCGGATGAAGAGCTGATCGGCTACCTCACACAGATCAGGGGCGTGGGCCGCTGGACGGTGGAGATGCTGCTGATGTTTACACTGGCGCGTGAAGATGTGTTTGCCGTGGACGACCTGGGCATCCAGCAAAGCATGGCCCGCTTATACGGGTGGGATGTGGCGGATAAAAAAATGCTGAAAGCCAGTATGCTGCGGCAGGCTGAGCGCTGGCGCCCCTACCGTACCTATGCCTGCCGTTATCTCTGGGGCTGGAAGGACAATGTGCCCGTATCCTGATCCCCGCTGTCACTCCGCCTGCCCGGTATTTTTCGGGTAATCAAAAAACAGGAACCGCCTGCGGGCATGGGCAAAATCTTTCCAGGAGCCGCTTTCCATGCTTACCGCAAAGATGCCGCAGGTAGGCATCTGGTCCAGGCGGACGCCGGGCACCAGCTGGTTCACAAAGGCGGTGATACCGGGGTTATGCGAAAACAGGGCGACGGTACTGCAGGCATCGTCCAGCTGCTGCACCACATCAAAAAAGGTTTCCGGCGCGGCGTGATAGAGTTGGGGAAAGAAGCGGATATCCGTTTTGCTGAACCCCAACTCCTCAGCAAAATATTCCGCGGTTTTTCGGGCCCGTTTGGCGGGACTCGACACCAGGGCATCGACCCGGATCTGTTTCCCGAGCAGCCGGCGGGCCATTTCAGGGGCATCGCGTTTGCCGCGTTCATTCAGGGGCCGCTCGAAATCGCTGAGCTCTTGCCAGTCCCAGCTGCTCTTGGCATGCCGGATCACCAGCAGGGTTTTGGGCCGGTGCAATGTAGGGTCATTCATAGCCTGAAATTAGTGATTTCGGTGCGCTTGCTCAGTAGCCCCGTTCATTCTTGCCTTCCATATAGTTCATGAATGCCTTGTTGCACACCCGGTTGCCGCCGGGGGTGGGGTAGTTGCCGGTGAAGTACCAGTCGCCGGTGTTGGTGGGGCAGGCGAGGTGGAGGGTTTCGATGGTTTGATAGATCACATCCACGGGGATGCTGATTTCTTTCGGGGTGATGAGCTGGGCAATTTTACGCGATATTTCCTCGAGGCTGAAGGGCTTGTACAGTTTCCGCACCAGGTTTTCGGTGTGGAGGCGGTTCGTGCGGTTCAGGGCTTCACACTGCGCAAAAATGTCATCCATCAGGGCGGCCTGCCCGGTTTCGTGCAGCAGTTCCACTGCGGCCCTGAAGGCTACGAAGTCGCCGAGTTTGCTCATGTCAATGCCGTAGCAGTCGGGGTAACGGATCTGCGGTGCAGACGACACCACGATGATGCGTTTGGGCTGCAGGCGCGAGAGCATGCGGATGATGCTTTCCCGAAGGGTGGTGCCGCGCACGATGGAGTCGTCGATCACCACCAGGGTGTCTTCGCCGGGCCGTACGGTGCCGTAGGTAATGTCGTACACGTGCTGCACCATTTCATTGCGGCTGCGGTCTTCCGTGATGAAGGTGCGCAGCTTCACATCCTTGATGGCGATCTTTTCGATCCGCACTTTTCGGCTCACCATCTCCGTGAGTTTGTCGGGATCCACCTGGTTGCCCCAGCTCAGGATCTTCTCGATCTTTACCCGGGTGAGGTAATCATCGGCGCCCTTGATAAGGCCGTAGAAAGCCGTTTCGGCGGTATTGGGGATGAAGGAGAATATGGTGTTTTTCAGGTCGTACTGAATGGCTTTCAGCACCGGTTCGCTGAGGTAATAACCCAGTGCCGATCGTTCGCGGTAGATTTTTTCATCGCTGCCGCGGCTGAAATAAATCCGTTCAAAACTGCAGGCCCGGCGTTCGGCGGCGGGCAGCACCTGTTCGATCTGCCAGTTGCCTTCGGCATCCACCAGCAGGCCCTGCCCGGGCATCAGTTCCTTGACCTCGTTTTCCCCCACATTGAAGGCGGTGCGGATGGCGGCTCTTTCACTCGCGGCCACAATCACTTCGTCGTTAACGTAATAGTACGAGGGCCGGATGCCGTGGGCATCTCTCACCACGAAGGCATGGCCGTTCCCCAGCAGGCCGCAGCAGTTGAAGCCGCCGTCGAACAGGGGCACGGCCTGCTGCAGCACGCTGAGCAGCCGGAGCTGGCCCGGTTCCGCCTCATCGCCTTTCACGATAAAATGATGCAGCACTTCCATCATGGCGGCGAGGTCGCTCTGCCGCTGGAAGTCGCCAGGTTGAATCTTCACCAGGCTGAACAGTTCTTCGGTGTTCACCAGGTTGAAATTGCCCGCCAGCGCAAGGTTGCGGGCGGGGATGGTATCGCGTTTGATGAAGGGATGGCAGAACTCCACGTTGTTGCGTCCCTGGGTGCCGTAGCGCAGGTGCCCCAGCAGCAGTTCGCCCAGGAAGTTCACATGACCCTTCATCAGGCCCGGGTGCTGTTTGATATCGGGCTGGTATTTTTCAATCTCGTCGATCTCCCGGCCCACCTGCTGAAACACATCGGCGATGGGTTGCGGGGCGCTGCTGCGCAGCCGGTGCATGAAGGGATAGCCCGGTTCCACATTGAGCTTTACGGTGGCGATGCCGGCGCCATCCTGCCCGCGGTTGTGCTGCTTCTCCATCAGGAGGTAGAGCTTGTTGAGGCCGTAGAGTACGCTGCCGTATTGCTGCTGGTAATAGCTGAAGGGCTTGCGGAGCCGGATGAATGCAAGGCCACATTCGTGTTTGATCTCGTCGCTCATGAGTGGGAGTGAGGAGACAAAGGTAGTTGATTAAACTATTGAAGGGGGATTAATCGTACGAGTGGCAACGCAGCCTGAAACGCCGGCGCGCGCTGTCGTTTACCCTGCTGAGACCAGGGGCTTAACCTGATCCATCCTTAAATGGCTTTGCTTAGAGCCCGCTGATGCAAAGCCCGATCTGGTAGGGCCTGATTTCAGGTCCGGAGCCGTCTTTCAGCAATGCCGTGAGCGAGTAGTTGCACACGAGGCTGAAGTGACCGATGCCCACGCGGCCGGTGAGTACAAAGCGGTTGCTGTTGAAGAAGGTGCGTTTGCTCTCTTTTTCGGTATAGGCGTTGATGGTGTTGCCGTCTTTGTCGCGGAGGGTTTTGCCCTTGGTGTGTACATTGATCAGCGTGCCCACTTTGGCGCCCAGCGCGGCTTTCCAGCTCTTGTTGCCTTTGGCCGGGCTGAAAGTGTAACGGAGTTCCACCGGCACCTCGAGGTAAGCGGTAACCAGTTTGTATTTTTTAAAGTGGTTGGCGGAGTCGAGGTTAACGAAAGGAAGCACCCGGGTACCGGTGGCTTTGATATCCAGGCTCATCCGGTTGAAGAAGATGCTGCTGCCGTTCACGCCCAGTCCGAAGGCCACACTCCAGTGGGGATCGGTTTTAAAAGGTTTGTCGAAGAGCAGGGAAATGCCCAGTCCGCGAGAAAAGCCACCCATATGGCTCCTGATGCTGTCCGGCACGCCGCTCCAGCGGTCGTTGGTGAGCTGAACCATAAAATGGTCGCTGGCCCGCTCCAGGGTTTCTTTCTTCCAGTCTTTGTTCTGCGCCCGGGCGCCCAGCAGGGATACCAGTATACATGCCGTAGCAATGATCTTCTTCATAAACGTGGGTTAACCGGCAAAAATATCCAGCCGGGGGGTTAAGGAAAGGTTAAATGAACAGCGCCCTAACCTTTTGTAACCCGCGCAAGTTATCCCAATTCGGGCAGAATATAAAACCCGGCCGGATGACCCGTTTTGCGGCTGTGCCCCGGCCGGTTCCGGTTTCTGCCGGCTGGCCCCGTTAAGCGGCCTGCTGGATCCCGTTGCCGAGCCGCGACAGGGTTCGCCGGATCTGATCAAAGTGGCGTTGTTCATGGGCGATGACAAAGCGGAAGGTATCGCCGAGTTTGAGCCGGATCATGGGGTGCAGGGAAGTGGGGATGCGGATCCGCCCGATATCGGCTGAGCGGGCAATCTGCAGCAACAGCAGCAGCTGGTGTTGCTGGGCAATGAATTCCTGCAGCATGGCCCTGCCATCGGGCTGTTCCGCAGGCCGGGCATTTTTCGGTGCTTTCATTTTCCGGAGCCGGCCTTCGGGCTGCGGCTGCATCAACCGGGTAAAATAATTACCCAGCCATCCGGGGCTGAACAACACCTGCGGCTGGCCGCTGTGCAGGTGCAGCTGCTGTTCGATGGCGGCGCTGTAATAGCGGCCGTAAATGTTGAGGTGTTCCAGTACCTGGGCAACACTCCACTCGCCGGCAGCGGGCTGCTGTTCCAGCATTTCAGGCGGCATTTGTTCCAGCAGGCTGGCCTGCAGGATCAGTTCGCGGACATCCGATTTCAGGTCGAGGAGCAAGGATTGGCTGTTGTATGTCATGGTTTGTGTTTTTTGAGAACACAAAAATCAACATCGTGCTGCAACCCGTTCTTGGTATTTACCATGATTTTCAGATCCGCACCGTAGCCAGCAGCTTGCTGAAATTGGTGGAATCCATGCCCAGGTAGGAAGCCAGGTATTTGTGCGGAACCAGGTTCAGGATATGCGGACTGCGGCGGAGCAGGGTCCTGAATTTTTCCTCATTCGTATAGCACTGAAGTTCGATAAAACGTTCGAGTGTGCCCTTCAGCGCGAAGGCCGTGGTTTTAAAAAGCAGATTCCGGATATTGGGGTATTGCCGGATCAGGGCTTCCACCTGCTCATGGCTGATCCGCAGCAGCTGGCTGGCGGTGAGGGTTTCGAGGAAATACAGGGAGGGGGTCTGCGTCAGAAAACTGTCGGCCACCCCACTGAAAGACGGCGGATAGGTGAAAACAATCGTGGCTTCCTTTCCCTGTTCGCTCAGGTGAAAGGCCCGCTGCACGCCTTCCAGCACAAAGTACAGGTAGCGCTCGGTTTCACCGGCAGCCGTGAGGATGGTTTTTCGTTTAACCGTCACCGTTTGCCAGTCGTTGGTGAAAGCATCCAGTTCGGTTTCAGAAAGCGGGTAGAGTTTGCTGAGATAGGATTTGAGTAAACCGGTTTCCATCTTTCTAAAGATAGGCCATTACCGGCAGAACGGGGAAGGGCATCCGCCTGGCTTTTTTGTATATTCGGAGGTGCTCCGGCTGCCCGGGGATCTCCGCGGTCCGGAATCGATTTCCAGGTGGACCTTTTATTTATGCGACTGGCGGTCGGTCAAGGAAGCGGGCACCCGCCGGTTGCCGGTTGAGCCGGAGAACATGCAATCAAAGCCATGACCACCCCTTTTCCCCTTCAGCCTGTTCTTGAAAATGAATGGGTCGTTCTGCAGCCGCTTCGTCCGGCAGACTACGATGCGTTGTATGCTGTGGCATCTGATCCCGCCCTCTGGGAGCAGCATCCGGCCAAGGACCGCAGCACCCCGGAAGGCTTTGCCCGTTTTTTCGGGGAAGCCCTTCAGTGCGGTGCTGCATTTTCGGTTTTTGACAAACAGAATGGGGAACTCATCGGGACCAGCCGGTATAAGCTGTCGGATGCATCTGACCGGGTTGTTGAGATTGGCTGGACATTCCTGGCACGCAAATGCTGGGGCGGTCAGTATAACCGGGCGCTGAAAGCCCTGATGGTGGAGTATGCCTTCCGTTATGTTGATGTTGTCTTGTTTTACATCGATAAAAACAATTTCCGGTCGCGGCGGGCGGTTGAAAAAATCGGAGCCGTGCAGATTGAGGAGCTGGAGGGGAAACCGCTGGTTTTGCGCACCCCCGATACGGTGATGTATGCACTTGCCAACCGTAAGGGTTTTGGTCACTTCCCGGGATACTGACTCATTGATCCTCCCGCTGCCCGGTGGAGATGCGGGGGTATATTTGTTACCGGCACCACAACGGCCCTTTATCCGGGGCACCGGCGCGGGCCACATCCATTCCTGCAGATGAACACCGTTATAGTCAAAACATTCGACAACTATTTCACGGCCCATATTTACCTCACCCGGTTAGAGGCCGATGGCATTCCCTGCTGGCTGCTGGATGAAAACACGGTCACCATCGATCCCATCCTTACCAACGCCATTGGCGGCATCAAGCTGGTGGTGAGCAAGGGAGATGAAGCGAGGGCCTTAAAACAGCTGGCGGCTTATCAGCTGGAATACCAGCTTTCCGCCACCTGCCCGCGCTGTGGCAGCAACAGTTTTACGCGGATGCCTGCCAAAAATACGGGGAACTACCTCACGGCAATCCTTACCTGGCTCTTCTCCAGTTATGCCGTGGCGCCGGAATATGTGTACGAGTGCGGCAACTGCGGGTATACCTGTGATGCGTTGCCGGAAGCGGAGGGGTAATGCGTTGGGCTCGGCTGATGGCTGTTGCGGCGCTAACCGTTCACCCCCTAAACCCTCAACACTAAACCCTAAACTTGTTTATCCCACCGCAATGGTTTTGGCATTCACAAATTCCAGCAACCCTTCCCGGCCCAGTTCGCGGCCGTAGCCGGATTGCCGGATGCCACCGAAAGGAATACGCGGATCGCTTTTCACCAGGCTGTTGATGAAGACGCTGCCGGCTTCCAGCCGGCGGGCCAGGCGGAGGGCTCTTTCCGTATCGCGGCTCCAGATGCTGGCCGCCAGTCCGTAGCGGCTCTGGTTGGCCAGTGCCAGGGCCTCCTCTTCATCGCGGGCTATGGTGATGCAGGCCAGCGGACCGAATGTTTCTTCTTCAAATGCGGCCATACCGGGCTGCACGTTCACGAGCAGGGTGGGTTGCACGTTGCAGGCTTCCATTCCCCCGCCATATTCCAGCCGGGCGCCGGCCTGCAGGGAGGCGGCCACCTGCCGTTGCAGTTGTTCTGCCAGGTCGGGGCGGGCGAGGGGACCGGTGCTGGTCTCCGGCCGGAAGGGATCGCCCTGCTGCAGCTTGCGGATGCCTTCCAGCAGTTCGCCGGTAAAGGCCTCGGCCACAGGGGCGGTTACAATCAGTCTTTTGGCGCTGATGCAGGTTTGGCCGGCATTGTTCATCCGCGATTGCAGGGCGGTGGCGGCAGCCCGCGGCAGGTCGGCATCCGGCAGCACCAGCAGGGCATCCGAGCCTCCCAGTTCCAGCACCGTTTTTTTGATGTAACGGCCGGCCAGGGATGCCACGGCCGCGCCGGCGCGGTTGCTGCCGGTGAGGGTGACGCCCTGCACGATACCGGCTTTCAGCACGGTTTCTACCTGCAGGATATCGATGATGAGGGATTGCAATACACCCCGCGGCGCACCCGCCTCGAGGAAAAGGGATTCAATTTTTTTCGAACATCCGCAAACGTTAGGTGCATGTTTCAGCAGCGTAACATTACCGGCCATCAGGGTGGGCGCAGCATAGCGGAACACCTGCCAGAAGGGGAAGTTCCAGGGCATGATGCCCAGCACGGCGCCCGTAGGCTCGTAACTCACAAAACTCTGCCGGTACCCCGCTTCCCGTGGCGAGTCGGCCAGCAGGCCGGCCGCTTCTTCCGCATAATACCGGCATACCAGGGCAGATTTTTCAATTTCGGCCAGGGCCTCCGGCAGCACTTTGCCCATCTCGAGACTGATGAGCCGGGCCAGTTCTTCCTGGTGCTGCAGCAGCAGGTCGGCTACCTTCAGTAAAACGGCTGACCGCTCTGCAAAGCTGCGGCGCCGCCAGCCGGTAAAGGCCTGCTCTGCGGCCTGCAGGCAATCCTCGAGTTGCCGGTTGTTCATGATCGGATGGGTTTCCAGCCGTTCGAGCGTGTAAGGATGTATGGATTCAAAATGCGTCATGTGGCAGGGATTGAACGGGCAGCGGGGCAGAGCAGGGAATAAATTTCCGAATCCAGGAACTGTCCGTTGAAATAGAAATTCTGTTTGAAATAGGCCTCCTGTACAAAGCCGCAGCGCAGCAGCAGTTGCCGGGAGGCGTCGTTGCCCGGGTTGATGTTGGCTTCGATGGAGTGCAGGCCCAGCTGCTGAAACCCGAAATCGATAACGGCGTCCAGCGCTTCCCGGGCCAGGCCCCTGCCCTGGTAATGCGGGTGCAGGGCGTACCCCACTTCAGAGCGGTAATGGGCGTGCTGCGTGCGCCAGAAACCGATGTAGCCGATCAGGTTGGGCGATTCCTGCAGGCGGATGGCCCAGGCGATGCCCTTGCCTTCCAGCCGCTCCTGTTCCACCAGTTCCAGGAACCGGCGGATATCCTCCGGGCTGCCGGCCCGCGGTCGGTCGATGTATTGCATCACACCGGGGTCGCTGCGCAGGAAAAGCAGTGCAGCGCTGTCATCCGGATTGAGCCCGTTCAGCCGGAGGCGGCGGGTGTTCAGCACCGGGAAGGGGTCAAGATTCAGCTCGAGCATAGGCAGCAATCCCGTTGAACGGGGCAGCAATGTTAAGCCAATTTCAGCAGCCGGGTTTTACCACCCGCGGAATATTTTCAGGGGCGAGCGGCCTCCTCCAATTGTTAAGGCAGCGGTTGTCTGACAGGAGATATGCCATTTTTACTATATTACCTTTTTCTCCACGCCAATCCGATAATATGGTTTTGCATCCTGTGCGTTTGCTGCTCATCCAGGTATGTATACTCTGCTGCCTGCCCCTTGCTTTACCCGCCCAGCTTTCCGGGCAATACAGTCCGGTGGTAAGCCAGGACGGCAGCCTGCAGAACGATGCCTATGGCAACGTAGTGAATTTCTCCGGCGCTTCCAGCCTTTTTTCCAGCAGCACCGTGAACCAGGTGAGTGCCCTGCAGTCCATTGGGTTCGACTTTTATTTTATGGGCCGCCAGTACAGTCATTTTGTTGCCGGCACCAACGGCTGCATTGCGCTGGGTCACGCCAATTCGGCCGGCACCATCCTGACCGGCAGCCAGGCCAATGACCTTACCCGTAACGTGGTCTATCCCTCCGGCGCCAACAGCAGCCCGGTGATTGCGCCCTTCTGGGACCGGATGTACATGCCCAATGCCTTGCCCAATGTGCAAACCGTACTCACGGGAACGGATAACCTGCGTTGCCGGGTGATTGAATGGAATACGGTGATCAACACCAATGGGCTGCAGCCTGCCAGCGCCCGCTTTCAGTGCCGGCTGTATGAAGGTACCGGCGTGATTGAGTTTGTTTACGGCGCGATGACCATCGTGGCCAATGCCAGTACGGTTACCGCTTCCGTGGGTTTCACGGCAGGCGCAACTGATCAGCAGTTCCTCGCTTTGCAGGATCTCAGCAGTTTTACATTCACCAGCACTGCCGCTGAAGAACCGGCCACCCAGAGTCTGGTCAATACCGCCGCTGCCGGCATTATCAACGGGCTGCACTCGCCCACCGAGGGTTCCCGCCGTCGGATACGCTTCACAACGCCCTCCATTTATACCGGTGCACCTCCGCCGGCCGGCAACCTGGAGATCAGTGATGCCGGAGCCACCGCCATGCAGCTCAGCTGGAACGATCCGGTGACCACCGAAGTGGCCTGGAATGTGCTCGTGTCTGACGACGGCTTCACTTACCTGCCCTTTGCCGTGCTACCGGCCAACAGTACCCGCTTTATGGCCACGGGTCTTACGCTGGGCAATACCTATTACTGGAAAGTGGTGCCTTGCACAGAAGGCAGCGCCGGAAACGCCGTGCAGAACAGCGCTGCCACTGCCTGCTCCCTGCAGGGCGTTTACCGGGTGGGCGCCGACGGTGCCGTGCCTACCCTTACCGCGGCCCTGCGCAAACTGCAAACCCATGGGGTTACCGGCCCGGTAAGGTTTGAACTGGGCAGTAATTATGATCCGGCAGCGGAAATCTACCCGATCCGGGTACCCAAACGCCGGCTCATTCCCTGTGCCGGTAACAACTTCACCCTGCTGATCACCGGCGCGGCTGATCTGCAGGCGGTGAATCTTTCTACCTCCAATGATTCAGCCTTGATCCTGCTGGATAGCTGTGATTATGTAACAATCGATGGAAGGCCTGGCGCTACGGGCAATACCAATGCCATCACCCTTACCAACCTGCGCGCGGCGCCAGCACTGGTATTGTTCAACAGTTCGGGTAATGCTCTGCGTTATCTTAACCTGGAAGGCGGAAAACTGAATTCAACGGGCACCAATGCCCTGCTTTGGTTGTACGGCACCCAGGGCGCCGGTACCGATCATAATACCATTGAACAGTGTTGGCTGAGTGCCACTGCCGCCACTGCCGGTGGCAGAAATGTGCTGATGCTGTCCAGTACCACGGGTACCATCGTGAACAACGCCAATCAGATCAGCGGTAACCGCTTTGCCAATGCTGAACGTTACAGCATCTGGCTCCAGAACCGGCATGAAGAAACCCTGATCAGCGGTAATCATTTCTATCAAACCAAACCCGCATATCCTATTGATGACAACGCCCGGATGATCCTGGCGGATTACTTCGTAACGGGCACCCCAGGCACAGTGCCTACGATTATCGAACAGAATTTTTTTGGCGGCACCCAACCCGGCGCTCTGGGTAATTCCATGCCCGTTCCCTACCGGGCGAGTTTTGCCTGTATTGATGCGCGGGGTGCTTTAATCATCCGCGGCAACCGCTTCCGGCGCATGAATTGTTACAATGAAGCTGCTGTTTTCGGCGCCTTCGTGTATGCCGTTTGGTCGGCCAATATTGAAGGTTCGGGAGATGTACTGATCGACAGTAACCTGATCGGCGGGGACCAGGATGCTGATTCGATCGCTGTGGAGCAGCGGTTTCCCGGTTACACGACGAATGCAGGCGGAGTGGTTGCTTCCTTAGGGCAGGGCACCTTATTCATCAGCCGCAATGAATGCCGTCAGTTGATCGCCCGGGCTGTTCCGGATGGACAGGTGAATATCAGCGTCATTTCATCGTCAAACTATTGCCGGGTTACCCGCAACCAGGTAAATGGACCGGTGATCAATCATTCCGGCGGAGAAACCATGGGTATCTGGGTAACTGCCGGAGGTACCAGCGTGGTAACGGAGAACAATATCCGCAACATGACCGCCACCTCTCCCGGACAGAATGGTACCATGTTCGGCATCCGGATTGCCGGTACGATTGACAGCATCAATAATAATACCGTTTCAAATTTGTACCATAACCAGTATGATGCGGAAGAGCCGGGCAGTATGCTGTATGGCATGTATATCAATGCGGGTTCCGGCGGCGGGGCCAACCAGGTAAAATCCAACCGGGTTTACAACCTGCTGAGCGGGAAACTAAGGGGTGCCGGCATTACCGGGATATACTGCAATTCAGATAATGATGTGCTGGCCAACTGGGTACACTGCCTGGTGGCCAGGGCCACTGAAACGGCCATCTCTGTTGTCGGGATCGAGGGTCAATGCCGCACCCGGAACAATATGGTGTCGCTGGGGTATGACAGCAGCGGGGCAAGTGTAACAGACGGACTGATCTACTTTGCAGGGATCAGCGGCTCCAGTGATGCGGTGCACAACAGTGTGTTTATCGGTGGAGCGGGCGTGCAGGACGGATTTTTGGGCAGCGCGGCCTACCTGAACCTTAACACCGGCGGCAACATCGCTTTTTACAACAATAATATTTTCGTGAACACCCGCTCCAATGCGCTGGCTTCCTCGCAGGCCCGTCATATGGCCATCAATGTAAACCAGGCGCTGGTGAGCAACAACAATCTCTTCTGGCACAGCGGAACGGGCAATATTTTCGGCACCTACAACAGTACCCGCTACCCCACCTTTGCGCAATGGAAAGCGGCCAGCGGGCAGGATGACGCTTCACTGCTGGCCGACCCGCGCTTCGTGCAACCGGTGGCGCCTGCCGGACAGGCGGACCTGCACCTGCTGGCCGGAACACCTGCCGATGCAGCCGGCAATAATCTGTATTCTGCGGATATCGATTTTGACAACCAGCTGCGCAATCAGTACACCCCCGTTGATATCGGCGCCGACGCGGGTATCTTCAACTGCGCGCCTGCTGATGCCGGACCTGATATCTCAGTACTTAACAACACGACACTCCGGCTCGGAGCGCTGCAAACGGGTACCAACCATACTTATTCATGGGAATCCATTCCGGCCGGATTTTCCTCCACAGAACCCAACCCGGTGATTGTGGCCGACAGCACACGCATCTATGTGCTTACTGTAAACAATGGAGGATGTATCAGTCGCGATACCCTGCAGTTAACCGTATTGCAGTTGCCGCCGGCTCCTGCCTGTCCGAACAGTGCGTATGTAATAGACGCCCGCATCCTGGCTTCGGGCGGATACCAGTGGCAGGTCAATACCGGCCAGGGCTTTGTGACGATTCCGGAGGGTGCACCGTACTCCGGCACCCAATCCTCCACGCTACAGATCAACCCGGTGTCTTCAGCCTGGTACGGTTACCGCTACCGCTGTACGGCGGAGGGGATGACAGGGGTGGAACTGGAACTGAAAGTGAAGAATGAATGGACGGGCGCGGTGAATAACTTATGGGGCAACAGCGGCAACTGGAGCTGCGGCAGTCTGCCCGACGGGAATACCGATGTGGTGATTTTCTCCGGCAATGTGATCGTAGAGGTGAACGGTATCTGCCGCACACTCACCGTGATGCCGGGCGCCTCGGTAACAGTAGCGCCGGGGGTGACGTTAACGGTTACCCGATAATCAGTTTAAGGTTTAAAAGTCTAAGGTTTAAGGTTGTGCCCAACTTTAAACTTTAAACCTTGAACTTTAAACCCTCTTAAAATTCCGCGCTCTTCGGATATCTCGGGAAAGGAATCACGTCCCGGATATTGCCCATGCCGGTTACAAACTGCACCATGCGCTCGAAGCCCAGACCGAAGCCGGCGTGGGGACAGGCGCCAAAGCGGCGGGTGTCCAGGTACCAGTGCAGTTCTTCCGCGGGGATGCCCATTTCCTGCATGCGGGCTTCCAGCTTATCCAGCCGCTCTTCCCTTTGCGAGCCACCCACGATTTCCCCGATGCCGGGCGCCAGGATGTCCATTGCCGCCACGGTTTGCCGGCCCGGTTCGCAGTCATCATCCAGCCGCATGTAAAATGCCTTGATGGCGGCGGGGTAGTTGGTGAGGATCACCGGTTTCTTGAAATGTTTTTCCACGAGGTAGCGTTCATGTTCGCTCTGCAGGTCCATGCCCCAGCCGGTGATCTCGTACTGGAACTTCTTCTTCTTGTTGTGGTTGCTTTCTTTCAGGATATGAATGGCTTCGGTATAGGTGAGTCTTTCAAACTGGTTGTTCAGCACAAACTCCAGTTTTTCGATCAGTCCCATCTCGCTCCGCTTGTCCTGCGGCAGTGATTTTTCTTCCTCCGCCAGCCGCTGGGCCAGGAACTCCAGGTCTTCGCGGTTGTGGTCCATCGCGTAGCGGATGAGGTATTTGATGAATTCCTCGGCCAGGTTGGCATTGTCTTCGAGATCGTAGAAGGCCATCTCGGGCTCAATCATCCAGAACTCCGCGAGGTGGCGGGTGGTGTTGGAATTCTCTGCCCGGAAAGTAGGGCCGAAGGTATAGATATCGCTGAAGGCCATGGCTGCCAGTTCACCTTCCAGTTGTCCGCTTACGGTGAGGTTGGTGCTGCGGCCGAAGAAATCTTCTTTGAAATTGATGCTGCCGTCGTCGTTTTTCGGCGCGGTGCCGTCGATGGGCAGGGTGGTTACGCGGAACATCTCCCCGGCACCTTCTGCGTCGCTGGCGGTGATGATGGGCGTGTGCATGTACACAAATCCTTTATCGTTGAAGAATTTGTGGATGGCATAAGCCAGCGCATGCCGCACGCGGAACACGGCGCCGAAGGTGTTGGTGCGGAACCGCAGGTGGGCAATTTCGCGCAGGAACTCCAGGCTGTGTTTCTTGGGTTGCAGGGGGTATTTCTCCGCGTCGCTGTCGCCGAGTATTTCAATGCTGTCGGCTTTCAGTTCCACCTTCTGGCCCTTGCCCAGGGAGGGGATGAGCTGCCCGGTGGCCTTGATGCAGGATCCTGTGGTGATGCGTTTCAGCAAGGCCTCATCAAAGCGGCCCAGTTCGGCCAGCACCTGCAGGTTCTGGTTGGTGCTGCCGTCATTGAGGGCGATGAACTGGTTGTTGCGGAAGGTGCGTACCCATCCCATCACGGTGGTTTCGAAATTCACCTGGTCGCCGGACAGCAGTTCGCGGATGCGGCTTCTTTTGTTGAACATACCCTTGATTTTTTGAGGGTGCAAATATACAGTTGATTTTGCAGGATTGCAGCCCGGAATGCCGTGCCGGCCTTTATTCCGGCAGAGTACCGTACCGGCTCATTAGTTTTGCAGGATGAAAGTCGCTTTTTTCTCCACCAAAAACTACGACCGGAGCTTTTTCAGCCGGTATGTAACGCCGCATGAGCTGGTGTTTTTTGAGGCCCGCCTGGACAAACAGACCGTCAACCTCACCGCGGGCTGCGAGGCGGTATGTGCCTTTGTGAACGATAAGCTCAGTGCTTCCGTGATCGCCGAGCTGCAGAAAAACGGGGTAAAGCTGATTGCGCTCCGCTGCGCGGGATTCAATAATGTGGACCTGGAAGCGGCCCGACAGGCGGGCATCCGGGTGGTGCGGGTGCCGGCGTATTCGCCCCATGCCGTGGCCGAACATGCGGTGGCCCTGATCCTCACCCTCAACCGCAAAACCCATAAGGCCTATAACTTGGTAAGGGAAGGCAATTTTTCGCTCGAAAGGCTTACCGGCTTTGACCTGTACGGGAAAACGACCGGCGTGGTGGGCACCGGAAAAATCGGGGAGGCCTTTGCCCGCATCATGCTGGGCTTCGGGTGCCGCGTGCTGGCCTTCGACCTCATTGAGCACCGCGAACTGGCCGCTGCCGGGGTGGAATTTGTGCCGCTCACCGACCTGCTGCAGCAGAGTGACATCATCTCCCTGCATTGCCCCCTCAACGAACAAACCCGCCACCTCATCTGCCAGCAAACGCTGGGCATGATGAAAGAAGGGGTGATGCTCATCAACACCAGCCGCGGCGGCCTGGTGCATACGCCGGATGTGATTGAGGCGCTGAAAAGCGGACACATCGGGTACCTGGGCCTGGATGTGTACGAACAGGAAGAGAAGTTGTTCTTCAAGGATCTCTCGGAAAACATCATCCAGGACGACCTCATCATGCGCCTGCTCAGTTTTCCGAATGTACTGATCACCTCGCACCAGGGATTTTTCACCGAAGAAGCGCTGGAACAGATTGCGCAAACCACCCTGGCCAACCTCGATGAGTACGCTTCCGGAAGGCCGCTCAGCCACGTGGTGTGCTGATCCGGCCGGCCTGATCCGGGGCCTGCAGGCAGGGGAAAAAATTTTTCCTTTATGATAAAAAGCCCCTAATTTCGTGCCGGAATCATTGCTGATAAGGTCTTTTCCAATCATCCGTTACATCAGACAGTCACGTTCCAACCAGCCATTTCCGGTCATTTTTTTCACGTTTTTACGAGCGACTTTTTTGAAAAACTCATTTTCACACCTTTATGTACGATACGCAACAACTGAACGACATGCTCGTTCCTGAACTGCAGGATATTGCAGAACAGCTCGCCGTTCCCCATCACAAAAAACTCGACAAACAGGAACTCATTCATAAAATCCTGGAAAAGCAGGGGCAGGATAAAGACAAGCCCAAGCGTAAGCGCATGATCAAGGCGGCCAAGCCCGCTGTGGAAGAGGCCCCCACGCCTGAAAAAACCGCTGCAGCCAAAGTGAGAAGAGCTGAACCGGCGCCCGAAAAAAAGAAAGCGGTGCGCAAGCATGAGCCCGAGCCCCGGGCTGAGGAAGAGGAAGAACTGCAGCCGATAACCAGTGAACAAAGCACCATTCCTGCCGCGATCGCTTCTTTGCTGCAGGAGGAAGATGAACTCGATATCCAGCAGGCTGAACAACCGGTTCTTGAAACCGCAGCCCCGCAGCCCCAGCGCAGTCACCAGCCGCGTCGCGACCAGCCCGTTTTCAATATCGAATTCGACGGGGTGATCCAGGGCGAAGGGGTGCTTGAGATGATGCCTGATGGTTATGGATTCCTGCGCAGCAGCGATTACAACTACCTCTCCTCTCCCGATGATATTTATGTATCGCCCTCACAGATCAAACTCTTTGGTCTCAAAACCGGCGACACGGTGCTGGGTTCGGTGCGTCCGCCCAAAGAAGGCGAAAAGTATTTCGCCCTCCTGAAGGTGGATACCATCAACGGCAAGAAGCCCGAAGACGTTCGCGACCGGGTACCGTTTGATTACCTCACCCCGCTCTTCCCCTACGAAAAGCTGAACCTCTGCACCCGTGCGGATAATTTCAGCACCCGCATCATGGACCTGTTTACCCCGATCGGTAAAGGACAGCGCGGCCTCATTGTGGCCCAGCCCAAAACCGGTAAAACCATGCTGCTGAAAGAGGTGGCCAATGCCATCGCCGAAAACCACCCCGAGTGCTACCTGATGGTGGTGCTGGTGGATGAAAGGCCCGAAGAGGTAACCGATATGGAGCGCAGTGTAAAAGCTGAAGTGATCGCCTCCACTTTCGACGAACCCGCCGAAAAGCACGTGAAGGTTTCCACGATTGCCCTGCAGAAAGCCAAGCGGCTCGTGGAATGCGGACATGATGTGGTGATCCTGCTGGACAGCATCACCCGCCTGGCCCGCGCCCACAATACCGTAGCGCCTTCCAGCGGCAAGGTGCTCAGCGGGGGTGTGGAAGCCAACGCCATGCAAAAGCCCAAGCAGTTCTTCGGTGCGGCCCGTAAAATTGAAAACGGCGGCTCACTCACCATCCTGGCCACGGCCCTGGTGGATACCGGCAGCAAGATGGACGAGGTGATCTTCGAAGAATTCAAGGGCACCGGCAATATGGAACTGCAGCTCGACCGTAAGCTGGCCAACCGCCGCATCTACCCCGCCATCGATATCGTGGCCTCCTCCACCCGCCGCGATGATCTGCTGCTGGAGCGGGATGTGGCCAACCGGATGTGGGTCCTGCGCAAGCACATGAACGATATGAACACCGAGGAAGCCATTACCCTGCTGCTCAAAAACATGCGCGGCACCAAGGATAACATGGAGTTCCTGACCAGCATGAACGGCTGACGGCACATACACAAAATAGTCACAGGGGCGGTTGCCGGAAACGGTTAACGGCCCCTTTTCTTTAGTAACTTTACCGGCCATGGCTGTAAAACGCATCTCCATCACCGAATTTCTGCAAAGGGCGCCCACGCACCTGGTGCTCGACGTGCGCAGTCCGGGTGAGTACGGCCATGCCCATATCCCCGGCGCATATTCCCTCCCGTTATTTTCGGATGAGGAACGCGCTGTGGTGGGCACCACCTATAAAAAGCAAAGCCGGGAAAGAGCCATCAAGGCCGGACTTGATTTTTTTGGTCCGAAGATGCGCGGCATGATTGAAACGGTGGAAGGGCTGATGAAGGAGGAGCGGCAGCGGCGGAAGTCCGGCAAAGGGGTAACCGGGAATGCCGGAACTGCTCCGGCAGCCTCCCCCACGGGCCCGATGCCCCTGCTGGTGCACTGCTGGCGGGGCGGCATGCGCAGCGCCGGCGTGGCCTGGTTGCTGGATCTCTACGGATTTGACGTGTACACCCTCGAAGGAGGATACAAAGCCTACCGGCAATGGGTACTCGAACAGTTCGGCAAGCCCGTTCAGCTGCGGGTGCTGGGCGGCTATACCGGATCGGGTAAAACCCGGGTATTGCATGCCCTGGCTGCAGCCGGACAAACGATTCTTGACCTGGAAGCGCTTGCCCATCACAAGGGCTCTGCTTTCGGCGCCCTGGGTGAGCCACCGCAGCCCCGGCAGGAAATGTTTGAAAACCTGCTGGCCGGCGCGCTGTACAGCCTGGAGGATAAAAGCATGTGGGTGGAGGATGAGAGCCAGCGCATCGGGAACCTGAAAATTCCGGATCCCTTCTGGCACCAGATGCGCCGGAGCCCCATCTGCTTTCTCGAAGTGCCCTTTGAAGAACGGCTGGAATACCTCACTGCTGAATATGGCCGCTTTGAAAAAGAACGGCTGGTGAATGCCGTGCTCCGCATCCAGAAAAGGCTGGGCGGACTGGAAACCAAGAATGCCCTGAACTGGCTGGTGGAAGACAATCACCGGGAGTGTTTCCGGATCCTGCTGCGGTACTATGATAAATGGTACCGGGCCGGACTGGAAAACCGCGACAACCTGCCTACCCTGCTGCAGCCGGTACCGGCGCAAAGGGTAGAGGCGCCCGAAAATGCCGCCAGGATTCTTGCCACCTTTGCTGAACCTGATGCCCACCCGGCCTCCCGGCCCGAAACCGCATAACATGAAACAACCCACACTCCTGTTTTTTTTCACCTGCCTGCTGGCTTTCACCGCCGCCGCACAGCAGCCCGATATCACCGGCGTATGGAACGGCGAACTGCAGATGACCGATACCGCCGGCAACCCCGTACACCTGCCTTACGAAATCGCTGTGAGCGAGGAAAAAGGAAAACTGCTGGGTTATTCCAGGATTGTTTTCCATGCCAACGGAAAAGATGAACCCGGTATCCAGAATATTGAACTCAAATGGAAGGGCAAGGAAATTGTGATGGAAGACGAGGGCTTTATCGAACACCAGTTCAGCATCAATCCTTCCCGCCGGGTGAAAAAAACCATGGTGGTAACGCTGCGCGAAACCGACCGCGAAATGATCATGGAAGGTACCTGGAGCACCAACCGCACCCGGTACTATATTCCGGCCAAAGGAACGGTGGTGCTGCGCCGCAAACTGGATTTCAAAAAATCGGAATTGTTTAAAAGTCTGGACACGCTCAAGCTGGTGAGCAAACTGTCATTCAAGGACCGTCCCGAACTGCCGCCGGTTACGGCCATGGCCCCTGCGCCTTCCGCTCCGGAGCCGGAGCCTGAACTGCTCATCCCGGCCCTGCCCCGCGTGTGGGCTGAGCGGGTAACCGTAACCGTACCCACCCGTTCGGTGGCGCGGGTAAGTCCCCTGGCTGCCGGCAAAAAGGCTCAGCTGGATGCCCTGGCCCGGGTGCCGATGAAACCGGCTCCGAAACCGGTTCAGCCCGAACCGGTGGTGGCCGCAGTAAAAGCACCGGTGAAGCAGGAGCCTGCCCCGGCGCCGCCGGAGAAAAAGCCGGCCCCGCAGCCCCGTCCGGCGCCCGCGCCTCCTGTAGCCCAGGCCGCTCCGGCCCCTGCTCCCCAACCGGAGAAAAAGCCTGCGCCGCCCGTGGTTACCCGCCCCGTGATGCCGCAGCCTGAAATTGTAGCGCCCTCAGCGGTGAAAGGTGCGGCAGATATTGACAAGCGCGTGACCCGGACCGACCAGTCCTTTTATTTTCAATCAGACAGCCTGGTGCTCACCTTATATGACAACGGGGAAGTAGACGGCGATACCGTGACCGTGCTGATGAACGGCGGCGTGCTGTTCTCCAAAGCCGGCCTCGACATCCGCCCCAACACCAAAACGATTTACATCACCCCCAATATGGATTCGGTGAAACTGGTGATGTATGCGGAGAGCCTGGGTGAAATACCCCCCAATACCGGGCTCCTGATTGTGAACGATGGCGACAAACGCTATGAAGTGCGGTTCAGCGCCGATCTCAAAACCAACGCGGGCATTGTGCTCCGCAGAAGAAAAGAAGAATAATATGGACATTACTGCAACCGAAAAGATTCTGCTTACCCAGTATTCGCATGGCGCCGGATGTGGCTGCAAGATTTCGCCGAAAGTGCTCGATGAGATCCTGGCCAGCAACCAGGCCATGCCCGACAACGACCGGCTGATTGTGGGCAACCACAGCCGCGATGATGCCGCCGTGTATGATATGGGCAACGGCACCGCCCTCATTTCCACCACTGATTTTTTCATGCCCATCGTGGACGATCCGTATGATTTCGGGAGAATTGCCTCGGCCAACGCCATCAGTGATGTGTACGCCATGGGCGGACAGCCTGTGCTGGCCATTGCCATCCTCGGCTGGCCGGTGAACAAACTGCCGGCGTCGGTGGCGCAGAAGGTGATCGAGGGCAGCCGCAGCATCTGCCGCGAAGCGGGGATTCCGCTGGCCGGCGGCCACAGCATTGATTCACCCGAGCCCATCTTCGGGCTGGCGGTCAACGGCATGGTGCCCATCGCCAACATCAAACAGAACAATACGGCCCGTGCCGGCGATCTGCTCTTCCTCACCAAACCGCTGGGGGTGGGCATCCTCACCACCGCCGAAAAGAAGAACCTGCTGCAGGCGCCGCACCGCGGCCTGGCTGCGGCCCAGATGATGCAACTGAACAAGGCCGGCGAACAACTCGGCCGGCTGGCCGGCGTAAGCGCCATGACGGATGTTACCGGCTTTGCCCTGCTGGGGCACCTGGTGGAGATGGCGGCGGGAAGCGGCCTGAGTGCCGAGCTCTGGTACAGCCAGGTGCCCCGCATCATCCCTGACATTGAATGGTATATCGAACAGGGGTCTGTGCCCGGCGGCACGCACCGCAACTGGGACAGCTACGGCCACCGCATCGGAGCGGTAACCGACATGCAGAAAGCGCTGCTCGCCGATCCCCAAACAAGCGGTGGGCTGCTCATTGCGGTGGCGCCGGAATCGGTACCCGAAGTGAAGCAGCTGCTGCAGCAGGCCGGCCTGGGCGCCCACACTGAACCCATCGGCCGGTTAACGGCTGCCGGCACCCGCGTGGTGACCGTGCTGGATTGATACCCTGATAAAAGGATGGTGATCGCGGCCAACATACGAGCCCTTCCCGGCGACGCCGGATGGAGTGAGCTGGTACAGGAAACCCTGCTCCGCATCGCGGTGCGCCATCCCCGTACGCAGGTACTGCTGATCAGCAACAGCCCGGAACTGCCGGTAACGGATATCCGAAATGTGCAGGTGCACGGCCTGCCCCAGCGCGCCGGCCATGCCCTTGCGCTGAAGTGGTGGTACCATTACCGGCTGCCCCGCCTGCTGCGTACGGCACAGGCTTCCGTACTGCTGCAGAGCGCCGGCCTGGCCTCCCATCGTACCACCCTGCCCCAGTGCATCCTGCTGCCCGGCCTTTCCTTTATCCGTCATCCGCAATGGCTGCCCCGCGCACAGGCCGCCCTGTACGCGAAACAGCTGCCGGATGCGCTGCGCAAAGCGGCGGCGCTTCGTGTGCCGGCGGCATCCCAACACGTATTGCCCGGGCTGAAACTGCCGGTGGCTGCAGACCGGCTGCAGGTCTGGCAACCCCTGCCCCCACCGCTGGAAAGGGTGGGCGAGGAGGAGCGGGAAACGGTGAAAGCCACGTACACAGCGGGTTGCGAGTATTTTGTTTGCCGGGCGGCGATCCATCCGCGCAGTCATCTCCTTGCCCTGCTGAAAGCATTTTCCCTGTTCAAGAAAAGGATGAAGAGCAGCATGCGGCTCGTGATCCTGAGCGATGTGCTGCCGGAAAAAGATGCGTGGGTGGAGAGCCTGCGGCTTTATAAATACCGCACCGAACTGCACCTGCTCGCCGGCCTGCAGAAGGAGGAAGCCGAACGGCTGCTGCGCAGCGCTTATGCCGGCATCCAGCTGTCGGTGCTGCCGGCAGAGCTTATCCGGGCGCAATCCTGCTGGCCGGCCGCGGTGCCCCTGCTGGCGGCCGACGACCCGGTAGCCCGCGACCTGCTGGGCAGCGGGGCTTTTTATGCGGCGCCTGAGGATCCCGCCGCCCTGGCGGCTCAGCTCATGCACCTGTACCGCGACGAACAGGAACGCAAAGCCCTGGTGGAGCAGGGCAACCAGCAGTATGCGGCTTTGCTCAGCAGCGACCCCGATGAGCAGTTATACCAACTGCTCCGTTCCCTGCAGAATCAATAATTGGCTACCTTTGCCGCCACTCAATACCCCTTCAGCATGAACAAATCCACCATATCCATCGACGTATTGCTCGATCCCCAGAAAGTACCTGAACTGATTCAGTGGAGCGCCACCGACAGCAGCGCGGAAGTCAAACAGAAAGCCAAAGCCATGTGCATCGCTTTCTGGGACGGAGCCGAGAAAACCGCCATGCGCATTGACCTGTGGACCAAGGACATGATGGTGGACGAAATGGCCGATTTTTATTACCAGATGATGATGACCATGGCCGATACCTTTAACCGGGCCACCCATCAGCAGGAACTCACCGACGACATGAAGGCATTTGCCAAAACTTTTTTTGAGAAGTTCAGGGCAATCCAGCTGAAAGAAAACAAAGCCTGACCCTGGTGAAGGACTGCCCGCCGCGGCACATCATCCCATTACCTGATCATCAAATTATTTTTATGGCACTCGAAGAAAAAATCATGGCCGAAATGAAGGAAGCCATGAAAAGCAAGAATGAAGCACTGCTCCGCGGACTGCGGGCCATCAAGGCTGAGATCATCAAGGCCAAAACCGACCCCGGCGCCGGCGGCGTGATCGATGAAGCCACCGAGCAGAAATTCCTGCAGAAAATGATGAAGCAGCGGCGCGATTCATTTGAAATTTTCCAGCAGCAGGGTCGTGCCGATCTTGCCGCGAAGGAAAAAGAAGAAATGGATGTGATCGAACGCTTTTTGCCGAAACAGCTCAGCGAAGCCGAGATCCGCGAAGCGGTGGCCGGCATCATTGCTTCCACCGGCGCGGCCTCTCCCGCCGACCTGGGCAAGGTGATGGGCGTGGCCTCCAAACAGCTGGCCGGCCAGGCCGATGGCAAAACCATCAGCGCCATCGTGAAAGCATTGCTCACTCCCTAATTGATCCGGTACAGCCGGTAATTTGTACGCATGATCGATATCATTACCACGGTATTGCTGGTGGTGGCCGTGATCCGCGGCCTGCGCCAGGGCCTGGTGATGGCGCTTTTTTCCCTGCTGGCCTATGTGATCGGTCTGGCTGCCGCCCTCAAACTCTCGGCGGTGGTGGCCGCCTACCTGGAACGGCACATGGAGCTGCCCTCCCGCTGGCTGCCGGTACTCTCTTTTCTGCTGGTGTTTGCGGGGGTGGTGATCCTGGTGCGGTTTGCCGGAAAGCTGGTGGGAGAAAGCCTGGAATGGGCCCTGATGGGCTGGGCCAACAAACTGGCCGGTGCAGTGGGTTACGGACTGCTTTATATGCTGATCTGGAGTGTGCTGCTTTTTTATGCGCAGCAGCTGCAGCTGCTGAAGCCGGCGACCCTGGCCAATTCTCTCAGCTGGCCCTGGGTTGGTCCGCTTGCACCCGAACTCTTCACCTGGATGGGAAAACTGATTCCCCTGCTGAAGGATTCTTTCGCCACCCTGCAGCATTTTTTCGGCCAGGTGGCTGAGCAGGTCCAACCCTGAACACAGGGGCGGGGAAGGCCCTAAATTTAAATCATGAAAACGCGGCGGAAACACTTAATTTTAACGTGATTGCTTATTTTAGCAACCTGTTAAAGCGCCGTTAATTCAATACTGCCTAATGAATTACGAAATCAAAGAAGACGGTAAGTTCAGGTTCATAGAGGAAGGTCAGGGTGAGCCGTTGATGTTGCTGCACGGACTGTTTGGCGCGCTGAGCAACTTTAAAGATCTCATTGAGCATTTCCGACATACCCACCAGGTCATTGTTCCCATACTGCCGCTGCTCGACCTGGATCTGCTGCACACCTCCGTGGGCGGCCTGCAGAAATTCGTGCATAAGTTTGTGGAGCACCGCAATTACAACCAGATTCACCTGCTGGGCAATTCGCTTGGCGGACATGTGGCCCTGGTGCATATCCTCAAGCATCCGGAGCGCATCAAAACCCTGATCCTCACCGGCAGCTCCGGGCTGTTTGAGAACGGGATGGGCGATACCTATCCCAAGCGGGGCGACCGCGAGTACATCCGGAAAAAAACCGAACTCACCTTTTACGATCCGGCCATGGCCACGGAGGAGCTGGTGAATGAAGTGTTTGAAATCACCAATAACCGCCTCAAGGTCATCAAGATCATCGCCCTGGCCAAAAGCGCCATCCGCAACAACCTGGGGGATGAGCTGAAAGAAATCCGGCAGCCCACCTGCCTGATCTGGGGCAATAACGATTCCATCACCCCGCCATTTGTGGGCCGGGAGTTTCACCGGCTGATCCCGAACAGCGAACTGCACATCATCGATCACTGCGGCCATGCCCCGATGATGGAAGTGCCTGTTGAATTCAACCGCATCCTGGATGGCTTCCTGGCCAGACAAAAATCTCCTGCTGCAACGAATTAACAGATTTGATTGTCTCAACAAACGGAAAATTCACAATATTGCGGCCAGCCATCCGTTAAAAAAAGCGCATGCTCACCACCGAACTCATCAATCAGACCATCCCCCGGCTGAAACTGCAGGACAGTGTGGCCAAGGCGTTGCAGCTGATCACCGACTACCGGGTGAACCACCTGCCCGTGGTAGCCGCTGACGGTCGCTTCCTGGGGCTGGTGGGGGAAGACGACCTGCTGGATGCTGATGAAGCACGGGGTACGCTGCAATACATGCAGGACCTGTTCGTGTATGCGGCGGTGAAAGAAAACGAACATTTTCTCAACGCGGTGAGCTGCAGCAATCATTACGACAGCTCCGTGGTACCTGTGGTGAATGAGGAAAAGGAACTCATCGGCTGCATCACCCTCACCGACCTGCTCAAATCACTCGGGGAATTTGCGGGCGCCAACGAAATCGGCGGTATCATTGTGATGGAGATGGAGCGCAGCCAGTTTGCCATTTCTGAGATCAGCCGGCTGGTGGAAAGCAACGATGCCCACATCCTCCACCTGAACACCACGGTTCATCCCGAAACCGGGCTGCTCACCGTTACCCTTCATCTGAACAAGAAGGAAATCGCCGCCATTGTTGCCACCTTTGAGCGGTACGAATACGATGTGATTTATTTCTTCGGCGATGAGAAGTTTGAAAATGAGATCCACAGCAATTACCGGCATCTCATGAACTATCTCGATATTTAATCTTTTTCTCCACCTGTATTTATCTTTCCGTTTCAGTTACTTTTGCTGGCATTGTAACCCCACTGATGTACCGCGTTCTGCCGATACTTGCCGTTTTCGTGTTCATGGCCGGCCGGCCTGTGCAGGCGCAGAACATCAATGTGTCGGTGGATTATACCGGCTCCCTTTTTTCCGGGGCCGACACTTCCCGCAAAGTACTCATCCGCAGCCTCAGCATCAGCGGCCACAAGCGCACCCGTGAAAGCATCATCCGCCGCGAGATGCACCTGCAGGCCGGCGACTCGGTGCCCATCGGCCGGCTCAATGAGGAGCTTCGCCGGCTGCAGCAGCAGGTGTACAACACCAACCTGTTTCTTGAGGTAAAGCCCGTGCTCAGCCGCGCGGGTCCGGATGCCGTGGAGGTGGAGCTGCAGCTCAAAGAGCGCTGGTACATCTTCCCGATCCCGAAGTTTCAGCTGATAGACCGCAACATCAATGAATGGCTGCAGAAATACAACGGCGACCTCAACCGGGTGGTGTATGGCGTGAAATTCACCCATTATAACCTCACCGGCCGGCGCGACCTGCTGCGGCTTACCGTACTCAACGGCTTTACCCGCAATGTGTCGCTCTCATACTTTAAACCGGTGAGCAATAAATCCCTCAACAACGGCTTCTCCTTTACGGCCGGCGTGCTCAAAAACCGGGAGTTCATTTACCGGATCGACAAGGGCAACAAGCCGCTGCTGTTCAATAACGGCGCCTTTTCGCGCACACAGATTACAGCCGGTATCGGGTACAATTACCGGAAAAATATCCTGGGCACCCACTACTTCAATTTCAATTACACCCACCTCAGCGTAACCGATTCACTGATCAACCAGCCCTACAACCCCAACTATTTCCGGGATCCGGTTTCCAGTAAATCCTTCATTGATTTCGTGTACACCTTCCAGTATATCAATGCCAACAATGCCGTGTATCCGCTCAAGGGAACCCTGGCACAGATCCGCCTCACCAAGCGGGGCCTGGGTTTCAGCGGCGGGGTGAACATGCTGTCGCTGGAAGGGTATTACAACCGCTACTGGGCCCTGCCGAAAAACTGGTTCGTGAGCTGGCAGCTCTCCGCCAAAACCACCCTGCCCTTTACACAACCCTATATCAACCAGCGGGCGTTGGGGTATTCAGATGTGAATCTCCGCGGGCTGGAGTTGTATGTGGTGGATGGGGTGGCCTTTGGCATGACCCGGCAAACCCTCCGCAAAAAACTGTTTACGATGAATGTGCGCACGCCGTTCCGGTCAGACAAATACCGGGTGGTGCCCTTCACTGTTTTTGCCAAAGCCTATGGCGACCTGGCCATGGTGTACAACCGGCCCGCTTACCAAACGGATCTCAACAACAGGTTGCTGTACACCGGCGGCTTCGGGATGGATATTCTTTCGATTTATGACGTGAACCTCCGGATTGAATACAGTTTTAACCAGTTAGGTAAAAACGGGTTATTTTTACAGGCGCAGAGCGGGTTATAGCCAGGTACAGCCCGCGCGGCATCACAATATCATTGTATGAAAATCGCCATTTACAGCCGCGGGGTCGAAAACCAGCAGCACAAGGATATGGACTCCTTCCTGGATGAGCTGTATGCCCACCAGGTAGAGCCGGTTTTTTTCCAGGATTTCTTCAACCAGTTTTACTCGGCCGTTTCCATCCGGGGCAGCTATGGCACCTTCAGTTCTGCGGAAGACCTGGATGAAGACATCGACTGCATGATCAGCCTCGGCGGCGACGGCACCCTGCTGGATACCGTAACCCTGGTACAGGATAAAAACATTCCCGTGCTGGGCATCAACTACGGCCGGCTGGGTTTTCTGGCCAACATCGGCAAGGAAGACCTGCGTTCGGCCATCAGCGCCCTGGTGGAACGCACCTATGTAATCGACAAACGCTCCCTCATCCATCTCGATGCCAACGTGCCCGTGTTCAATGGCATGCCTTACGCGCTGAATGAGTTCACCCTGCAGAAGAAGGACTCTTCTTCCATGATCAAAATCCACGCCTACCTCAACGGCGAATTCCTGAATACCTATTGGGCGGATGGCCTCATTGTGGCCACGCCCACCGGCAGCACCGGCTATTCGCTGAGCTGTAACGGCCCGATCGTTTTTCCCGAAAGCGGCAGTTTTGTCATCACGCCCATTGCCCCGCACAACCTCAACATCCGCCCCATTGTGGTGCCGGATAACAACATCATCTCTTTTGAAGTGGAGGGCCGCACCGATTCCTTCATCTGCACCCTCGACAGCCGCCGCATGGTGGTGCCCAAAGAAGTGCAGCTGGCCGTGCGGAAAGAACAGTTTGCCATCAGCCTCATCCGGCTGAATGAGAACAATTTCCTGCAAACCCTCCGCACCAAGCTCAGCTGGGGTCTCGACAAACGGAACTGATTTTCCGCCCGCTGAAGCGGCAGTGACCGGAAAAATGTATTTTCCGGGTCCTTTTCATGCAAAATCCTCATCATGTACCGCCGTCAATTCCTCCGCCAGACAGCCCTCGCCGGGGCCGGTTTTGCCATCCTGCCCGCCGGGGCCCTGCGCTCCGCTGAGCGAAAAGTGAAAGTGGGCGTAATCGGCACCGGGTTACGCGGACAGAACCACATCGAACTGCTGCTGAAACGGGCGGATACCGAAATCACCGCCGTGTGTGACGTGGATGCGGGGATGCTCAACAGCGCCCGCCAGTTGTTCAAGGATGCCGGCCGGCCGCAGCCCCGGATTTTTACGGGCAGCGACCATGCTTATGAAGAACTGCTCAGGCTGCCGGAACTGGAAGCCGTGATCATTGCCACACCCTGGGAATGGCATACCCCCATGTGCATCGCCGCGCTCCAGGCCGGCAAATATGTGGGCACGGAAGTGGTGCTGGGCATCACCCTGGAAGATCACTGGGCGGTGGTGCGCACCTGCGAACAATACCACGGCAACCTGATGATGCTCGAAAACGTGTGCTACCGCCGCGATGTGATGGCGGTGCTGAATATGGTGCGGCAGGGACTTTTCGGAGAGCTGATTCACCTGCAGGGCGGCTACCAGCACGATCTGCGCGGCGTAAAATTCAACGACGGAAAAACGCCTTACGACAGCGGAGCGGAATTCGGCGACAAAGGCTATTCAGAAGCGAAGTGGCGCACGCATCACAGTGTACTGCGCAACGGCGACCTGTACCCGACGCATGGGGTAGGTCCGCTGGCGCATTGTATCGGCATCAACCGGGGCAACCGCCTGGTGAACCTCTGTTCATTTTCCAGCAAGGCCCGCGGTCTGCACGAATATGTTGTTCAGAAGGGCGGTCCGCAGCATCCCAATGCCAGGGTGGAATTCAGGCTGGGGGATGTGGTGACCACCAGCATCAGTACGGCCAATGGCGAAACCATCCTGCTGCAGCACGACACCAACCTGCCCCGGCCCTATTCCCTGGGTTTCAGGATACAGGGTACCCGCGGGCTCTGGATGGACCTCAACAAATCGCTGTACATCGAAGGCCAGACGCCGCCACACCAGTGGGAGCCGGCTGCCTCCTGGCTGGAAAAATATGATCATCCGCTCTGGAAACGGTACGGCAACGACGCAAAGGGAGCCGGGCATGGGGGGATGGACTTTTTTGTGCTGCACGCTTTCATGGAGTCGGTGAAACGCCGCGTGGCCACGCCTATGGATGTATATGATGCGGCTGCCTGGAGCGCCATCACCCCCCTGAGCGAGGAGAGCATCCGCCTGGGAAATCAAACCGTAGCCTTTCCGGATTTTACCGGCGGACAGTGGATGTACCGCAAGCCGGTGTTTGCCCCGGGCGATGATTACTGAGGCGGAAAGACGGCTCATTTCACCAGTGGTTAACAAACTAATGCTTATTTTAGCGTTTATGAGCAAAATTTCCGGAGTCCTTTTTTTCATGGCCTGCATCCTTTCCGGAGCCGCTGCACAGGGCCGCTTTAACCCCAACGAACTGCAGGGCGAATTTGGCATCACCATCGGTGCCGCCCATTATTTCGGCGACCTGAATACCCGTGCCGCCCTCAACCGCCCCAAACCCACCATTGGTGTATTTTATCGCAAGCAGTTCAACAACTACCTTGCCGCCCGTTTGATGGCCCACTGGGCGCAGCTGGGTTACAGCGACCGCTACAGCAAGAACGATTACCAGAAAACCCGCAACCTGAGCTTTAACACCGATATTTTTGAAGTGGCCCTCTGCGGCGATTTCAATTTCTTCCGCTTTGAACCCGGTGAAAAGGACCATGCATTCACCCCCTATATCTCCCTGGGGCTGGGCATGTTCAGCTTCAATCCTTATGCCTACCTGGAGGGGAAAAAGATTTACCTGCGGGCCCTGGGTACGGAGGGACAGAACATCGGCTATACCGACCCCAATACCGGCGTAGCCCGCAAGCCCTACGGCAGCATGGCTGTATGTGTACCCATCGCTATGGGCATCAAGTACAACGTAAACGAACGCTTCAATTTTACCTTTCAGATCGGTCACCGGCTCACCTTCACCGACTACCTGGATGACGTGAGCAGCACCTATATCGGCGCCAGCCGCTTCACCGAAGGCTCTGCGGCCTGGGCCCTGCAGGACCGCAGTTATGAGAAGGGAACCCGCATCGGTATCGAAGGCCGCCAGCGCGGATGGAGTAAGCAGAAGGACCAGTATGTGATGGCTGAAATCGGCCTTTCGTTCAACATCATGAGCTACCGCTGCCCCTCAGACTTTTAAGCGGCTGAATGGCCCCCAACCTCCCTAAACCCTAAACTCCTAAACCCTAAACCCCCTTATTTGGCCGTTTCGCCCCAATTCACTACTTTACATCCGATCCGTATTACTTCTGATATCCCTACCGAATTTCCCCTTTCCCTTTTTCTGTGAGAACCATAGTTAGTTCATTACCAAACTATCACTATGGCTCGTTTTCGTTGTGTGCTCACAGCACTATGCCTGTTTGCTTATGGCTTGCTGCGTGCGCAGACGGTTTATTACCCGTCTGGCGCTTCTGATTTGCTGCGCAGTACGGCTGCGGATATGGCGGCACTGCTGCAAAAAGCGCTTCCCGGCAGCCGGTTCGAAACGGCGCCCTGGAGCATCATGCCCCGGGAGGGCATCGTACTGGTTTATGACAGTACGGTGTCCGGCAACCCGCTCTGCCGGCTCAAAGGCAATGGCAGCAACCAGTTGCTGTTTGCGGCGGCTGAAGACAACGGCCTGCACTTCGGGGTGTACAGCTACCTGCAGTCGCTGGGTTTCCGCTTTTATCAGCCGGGCAGCATCTGGGAGCTTTATCCCGTGCTCAGCACGCCCTTTCTCCGGGTGGATACGGTATACAGCAACCGTTTTCAGTACAGCAACTGGTTCATCAGCGGCGGCTACAACAGCTGGGCCCTGGATACAGCCCGCCGTTTTTACTGGGATACCTACAATGGGGAGGCCGGGCATGCCTGGGCCTTGTATATGCGCCGCAACAACATGACGGGCGCTTACCGTTTTGCCGGTCACCGCGATGATATCCTCACGCCCGAGTACCTTGCCGAGCTCGGGCGCAATCCCTGTTTTGTAGCGCCTTACAACGGATCCCGAACGGTTACCCGCCAGTCGGTACCGGATGTGCGCCAGGCCGCGGCGATGGAACTCTGGAGCAGCAGCATCGAAAATAAGTATACCCGTTACCGTGAAACCATCAAGGCACAGCCCGGCCTCTATGCCAACCTGTACCGCAACTTCAGTTATGCTTACAGCCGCATCGGCATTGAAGTACCCGATGGTGCCCGATGGGCCAACAGCACCGACGGGCAGTGCGGGGGCGGGGCACTGCTGAGTGAGTCAGACCAGCATTTTCTCCTGGCCAACCATACCGCCGGCCGCCTGCAGCAGGCTTATCCCGGCGCCCGGTTTCAGCTCTATGCCTATGACGGGCATGCTGCGCCGCCCTCGGCCGCTATCTCCCTGCACCCGCAGCTGGATGTGCAGGTGGTGCCCACCGCCTTCCAGGCAGAGACGAGTGCGAAGGGCCTCCTCCGCCGCTGGTACAGCCGTCACCGTTTCATTTCCGAATACCATTACCTCAACCTGGCGCAATGGAGCGGGGAGAATCCGGCGGTGAGCCTGCGGGATCTTACCCAAACCCTGCAGCGGGTGAAAACGCAGCAGGCCCAGGGCCTGGTGTGGGAGGCGGCGCCCTCCAAATTCGCCAGTCTGCCCCTGCTGCTGGCTGCCACCTGCTCCCTGCTGCAGGATGTGCCGGTAGACAGTACCCTGCAGGAATTCTGCGGGCGCCTGTTTGGCCCTGCCGCGGGCAAGCTGTATACCCTGCTGCAGCACTGGACCGATCCGCAAACGGTTACCGTGGGCTACGCCCTGCCGGATAACCGGTACAAGCTGCCCCTGTATTTCAGTTTGCTGCAGGAAGCCGATGCCCTGGCGGCCGGAGAGCCTGCCGTGGTGCGGGAGCGGCTGCGGGAGTTGAAGATCTACCTGCATTACATGCTGCTCTATTACCGCTGGGCATCTGATCAGCGTGTCGGCGCGGCCAAAGAAGATCTGGCTGAAGCCCTCTGTATTTACCTGGCCCGGATCCGCAGCCGCCAGATCGTGAACAGCTATTTTCTCATCAGCGACCTGGTGAACCGCTCCGGTACGGGCAGCCGGCTGCAGCGCCTGTACAACGTTACGAACGGGGAGGCCTACCAGCAGAAGAGCTTTGAGCTGCCCCTGCCCGCGGAGATCGACAGCCAGTTTACCGCCGACTGCCGTGAACAGCAGGCCCTGATCAGCCGTTACCACCTGCCCGGTCCCCGGGCCGTAGCCGCTCAAATGGAGGCCGCCGGTATGGAACCCCTGGAACGCATCCGGCTGCAGGCTGGGTATACGCAGGGAAAAGGATACCCCTACCGGGCTGTGTTTGGCATCCTCGCTGCCCGGGCTGGCAGCGTTCGCCTGCAGTTTACGCCCCGCTTTGACCAGCCGGGGCAGGGGATGATCAACTTTACGCTTGAAGATGCGGATGATCCGCTGAAGGTCTTTACAGACCATACGGTTACAGCCGGTTCCGGACCGGGGGAGCTGCTGCTGCAATTGCCTGCTGCGGGGCATTACCGCCTTTCGCTGGTTACCCAAAATAAGGCCGCCCTGCAGCTCACCCTCTACACCAGGGGCAACTGGATCTTCAGAGAGGAGCCCTTTCTGGGCAATACGGTTGAGAATTACCGCGCCGATCTCAGCAGCCTGCCCGGCTGGTTTTATGTGCCGCAGGGGGTTGACCGGATCTACTTCAGCCTGAACAACTCCAACCCGGGCGGGGCCGGATTTGCCGGCCGCCAGGCCATCGCGGAGGCCTTTGCTTTCCGGGATCCCGCGGGCAACGTGGCCGAGCCGATGCTGGCCGACCCTGCCGATTCGGCCCTCTGGTACCTGCCGGTGCAACCGGGCCTGGACGGCCGTTGCTGGCAGGCGCTGAAGATGGAGCAATACCGGCTTTGCCTGGCCAACCTCAGCAACCTGTACTGGTATGCCCGGCCGAAAAACTGTGGCACCAAAGGCTGGAAGCTCAGGGCCCGCCAGCAGGAGGGCGCCTGCATCCTTACGCTGGAGGCCCATGCCGCCGCAGCGGATCTCCGTTGGGAGCTCTACGACAACGGGCGCTGGTACCGGTCAGCCGGTGAGCGGTTTGAACTGCCGGCAGCCATGGGGCCGGATGCCCTGGTGCGCCTTATTGGAGCAGGCGGCTGCCTGGCAACGGGCCGCCTGGCCGATGACCCGGCCTGGCAGCAGGCCATGCAGTCCTGCGGCACAGCCGGAGCCGAAGCGGCAACCGGGCAGGATCTCCGGATCTACCCCAACCCCGGTAACGGGCTGTACCAGCTGGCCTACCAGGGACAGCTGCAGCCGGCAGCTGAAATCCTGGTTTTCAATGCCGCCGGACAGCAGGTGGCCGCTTTCCGTCAGGCAGCCCGTTTCGACATCAGTCGTCAGCCACCCGGGCTGTATTTTTACCGCCTGCAGATCGGCGGCGCCTGGTTCCGGGGCCGGC
Source organism: Ferruginibacter sp. (assembly GCA_041911275.1). GTDB lineage: Bacteria > Bacteroidota > Bacteroidia > Chitinophagales > Chitinophagaceae > Ferruginibacter. Next base: position 106,797 of record JAYRPG010000146.1, read on the forward strand.
TGATCAGGCAGTAAGAAATCCAGCCCGGATGCAGGAAATCCCCGCTTTTACCGCTATTTTCCTTAATTTTGCGGCCCTGATCGGGTTATGCATCTGAAGGAACAAATCGATATGAACCGGCTCCCCCGCCACATTGCCATCATCATGGATGGAAATGGCCGCTGGGCGCAGGAGAAAGGCGAAGACCGCCTCTTCGGCCATCTGCATGGTGTGGAGAGTGTGCGCAATATTGTGGAGGGCTGCGCCGAACTGGGCATCGAATACCTGACGCTGTATGCTTTCAGCACCGAGAACTGGGACCGCCCTGCACGGGAAGTGAGCGGATTGATGGAGATCCTGGTGGATACCATCCGCAAGGAAGTGCCCACGCTCAACAAAAACAACATCCGCCTGCACGTGATCGGCGATATGGGCATGCTGCCCGAATCGGCCCGGGGCGCCCTGCGGGAGGCGCTGGAGGAAACGGCCGCCAATACCGGTCTCAACCTGGTGATGGCGCTGAGCTACAGCAGCCGCTGGGAGCTGGTGCACGCGGTAAAACAGATTGCCCGCGACGTGAAGGCGGGAATACTGGATCCCGAAGAGGTGAACCAGGAAACCCTGCAAAACTACCTGGCCACGAGCGGCTTCCCCGATCCCGAGCTCATGATCCGCACCAGCGGTGAATACCGGATCAGCAACTTCCTTTTGTACCAACTGGCCTACGCAGAATTGTATTTCACCAACACCCGCTGGCCCGATTTCAGGAAGCACAACCTGTACGAGGCCATCCTCGATTTTCAGCATCGCGAAAGAAGGTTTGGTAAAACCGGAGAACAGGTGAGCCTGGAGGAAAATCCCGCCCGCCCCTGACCGGCTTTGCCCTGCAGGTAAGGCTGCCGGCCCGTCCGGCAGAAAGGATTGTTTAACAAATAGTTTTAATAATTGCGAGTAAATTGCCGCCCGTAAAAAAATGTTGATGCAGAGGATTTACCAAAACTTGTTGCTGACTGTAACTGCTATGACCCTCAGCCTTTTGGCAAATGCTCAGGTACCGGTTGCCGACACGGTGCCGGTATCGGTCAACCCCCAGCTGCTCGACATCTTCAACAGCCGCCCGCCCAAAGAGTACATCATCGCCGGCATTTCTGTGAGCGGCGCCAGCTCATTCGACCCCAACCTGATTATCTCGATTTCCGGTCTCGCCGTAGGCGACAAAGTGCAGATACCCGGTACCGATGCCTTCAGCAAGGCCATTTCCAAACTCTGGCGCCAGAACCTGATTGCCGACGTGGAGGTGTATTTCACCAACCTGGTGGGCAATAACCTCTATGTTGAACTGGCCGTGACCGAGCGTCCGCGGCTGGCCGATGTGAAATTTCTCGGCATCAAAAAAGGGGAAAAGGAAGACCTGGAAGCCAAGACCGGTCTCTCCCGCGACCGCGTGGTTACCGAGAACATGAAGGTGAGCGCCCTGGATGCGATCCGCCGTTTTTACGCGGAAAAATCCTACCGCAATGCCAGCATCACCCTCTCCGAAGTGCCGGCCACCGGTGTCAACAACGCCGTGGTGCTGGTTTTCAATATCAACAAGGGCAACAAGGTGAAAGTGAATTCACTGAATTTTGCCGGCAACGAGGCGGTATCTGATCTGAAGCTCAAAAAGCAGATGAAAGGTACCAAGGAGAAATCGCGGTTTACGCTTAATCCTCCCCGTTATACCAGTCCCTACAACGACACCCCCCGCAATGTCACCTTCAAGCAGTACCTGCGGGATTACGGCTTCCTCTCGGTGTCCAAAACCAAGGACGCCATCGATCCTTATTTCCGTTTCAAACTGTTCAGCTCGTCCAAGTTTGTGCCGCAGAAATATGAAGAAGACAAGGAAAAGCTGGTGGATTATTACTATGCCGAGGGCTACCGCGACGCCGAAATTGTGGCTGACACCCAGATGGTGAACCAGAACGGCAACCTCGACATCCACATCAAACTCAACGAAGGCCGCCGCTATTATTTCGGCAACATCAGCTGGCGCGGCAACACCAAGTATACGGATTCGCTGCTCAACCTGCTGCTGGCCATCAAGAAGGGCGACATCTACAATCTCGAACTGCTGAACAAGCGGCTGGGCCGTTCACCCAGCGCGGAAGGCGGCGATATCCAGAGCCTGTACATGGATGACGGTTACCTGTTCTTCAGGGTGGAGCCCGTGGAAACCTCGGTGTACAACGACACCATTGATTTTGAGATCCGCCTGCAGGAAGGTCCGCAGGCCACCATCGGCAAGGTAGACATCAGCGGCAACGACAAAACCAAGGACTATGTGATCCGCCGGGAGCTGCGCACCATCCCCGGTGAAAAATTCAGCCGTGCCGACATCATCCGTACCCAGCGCGAACTTGGACAGCTGGGCTTCTTTAACCCGGAGAAAATTGTGCCCAATATTGTGCCCAATGCTGATAACGGAACGGTAGACATCAACTGGAGCGTGGAGGAAAAATCCAACGACCAGCTCGAACTGTCGGCCGGCTTTGGCGGGGGCATTGGTTTAACGGGTACCCTCGGCATCACTTTCAACAACTTTTCGCTCGACAATATTTTCAAGAAAAGCACCTGGGATCCCTTGCCTTCAGGCTCGGGCCAGAAGCTCAGCGCCCGCATCCAGTCGAACGGCCGCGCCTTCCGCACCTACAACGTTTCCTTCACGGAACCCTGGCTGGGCGGCCGCAAGCGCAATTCGTTCTCGGTAAGCTTTTACAACACCAAGCAAACCAATTCTTTTGACCGCTTCGGCAATTTCTGCCGTTCCTGCGGTGATACCTCATACCTGCGGATCCTGGGCTTTTCTGTATCCCTGGGCAAGCAGCTGAAGTGGCCGGATGATTACTTCTCCCTCATCACTTCGCTGAACTTCCAGCAGTACAAACTGCGCAATTATGCGGTGGCAGGCTTTGGCGGACTGAACAATGGTACGTCCACCAACCTCAGCCTGAAGCTGGCCCTGGCCCGCTCGGCCACCCTGGGCAATCCCATCTTCCCCACCGGCGGCTCCAACTTCATGGTGAGTGGTCAGTTTACCCTGCCCTACTCCCTGCTGGGCCTCGTGAAGGATGAAGACAACCCGTACAAGCTGCCCGAGTTCCACAAGTGGTTGTTCACCGGCGAATACTATGTGCCCATCGGCATGGCCAAAGGCGCCGAGAAGAACCGGCAGTTCATCCTGAAAGTGGCGGCCAAATACGGCTTCATCGGCCGCTATACCAAGAAGCGCCCCATCTCTCCCTTCGAACGCTTCCAGGTAGGCGACGCGGGTTTGATGAACAACTTCGGTTTGCTGGGTTACGACATCATTGCCCACCGCGGTTACCCGGTATACGCCAGCTCGGATCCGAAGGTGAATCCGGAGAATGTGAATCCCTCTGAGTTCTTTACGATCTTCAACAAATACACGGTGGAGCTGCGGTATCCCTTCAGCACCAACCCCAGCAGCACCATTTACGGGCTGGTGTTCTTTGAAGCAGCCAACGGCTGGTACAGTTTCAAGGATTACAATCCCTTCAAACTGCGCCGCTCCGCGGGCGTGGGTATGCGCTTTTTCCTGCCGATGTTCGGCCTGCTCGGCTTTGATTACGGCATAGGATTTGACCGCATCAAGGCCAATGAACCCCTCCGCAACGCCTACAAGTTTACCTTTATGCTGGGCATGGAGCCGATGTAAACCCGACCATTCCTCATTAAAATACAGCACCATGAAAAAAATGCTTTTGCTCGCCGGATGCCTGCTGTTGGCCGCGGTGTATGTACAGGCCCAGCGTTATGCCGTGATCGACTCCCGGTATATCCTGGAAAAAATGCCTGAGTATAAAGAGTCGCAGAAAACCCTCGATCAGCTCAGCGCCCAGTGGCAGCAGGAAATTGAGAGCCGGCAGGCCGCGCTTGACAAAATGTTCAAGGATTATGATGCGGAGCAGGTGATGCTCAGCGATGCCCTGAAGAAAAAACGCGAAGACGAACTGTACAATAAGGAAAAGGAACTGCGCGACCTGCAGAAGAAACGTTTTGGTTTTGAAGGCGACCTGTTCAAAAAGCGGCAGGAGCTCATCAAGCCCATCCAGGACCGCGTGTACACGGCCATCCAGAAACTGGCGGTGGACAAGGCTTACGACTTTATTTTAGATAAAAGTGAGGGAATAACCGTTATCTTTGCCGACCCTAAACTGGACCGGAGTGACGAGGTGTTGAAGCACCTGGGTGTTAAATAAATACTAATAACGCCCCTTCCCGGCAGGCAGGGCTCAGAACGGCCTGAACTGGCCTGCTTATTGAAATACAGGAACTGAACATTTTTCACCAGGTACCGCGATGAAGCCGGTGCCGTTAAACTGTAAAGAGTACAATGAAAAGAACATTACGTTTTCTGGTGCTGGGCGCCGCACTGCTGGGACTGACCCAGGGCGTTTCTGCGCAAACCAAAGTAGGGTACATCAACACCGAGGAACTGATCGGTTCCATGCCTGAAACCGAGGCCGCCAACGCCCAGTTGCAGGAATACCAGGCCACGCTGCAGGAGCAGGGTAACGATTACTACCGTGAACTCAGCGAGAAAGACAGCACTTTCCAGGCCGATTCTGCCAAATACACCCAGACGCAGAAGGAACTGAAGCGCAACGACCTCATTGCCCTCTACCAGAAAGTGCAGGGCTGGAACCAGACCATGCAGCAGATGATCCAGGAAAAATCCCAGGCCCTGATCGTTCCCATCCGTACCAAGGCCCTCGACGCCGTGAAGGCCGTGGCCAAGGAGAACGGGTATTCTTACATCCTGGAAGAAGCCGCCGTGCTGGTGGGCCCTCCGGGAGATGACATCCTGCCCCTGGTTAAAAAGAAACTGGGCGTGAAGGAGCCTGCGGCCAAACCTGCTGCCGGCGGCGCACCCAAAAAGCCTTAATGCATAAAAACCTTTACGGAAGCCATCCCAACAGGGGTGGCTTTCTTATTTTTGATCCATGAACAGGGGACCCATCGGTGTTTTCGACAGTGGTTACGGCGGCCTTACCGTGCTGAAGGCCATCACCGGCCGCCTGCCGCAGTACGATTATATTTATCTGGGCGATAATGCCCGGGCGCCCTATGGCACCCGCAGTTTTGAAACGGTTTACCAGTATACCCTGCAGTGTGTGGAATGGTTTTTTGCGCAGGGGTGCCCCCTGGTGATCCTGGCCTGTAATACCGCTTCGGCCAAGGCGCTCCGCAGCATCCAGCAGCATGACCTGCCCCGGATGGCCGACCCCACGCGCCGGGTGCTGGGCGTGATCCGGCCCACTTCTGAGATCATCGGCCGCTACAGCCATACCGGGCATATCGGTGTGCTGGGCACGCCCGGAACCGTTCAGTCTGACTCCTACCGCATCGAAATCAACCGTTTTTTCCCGGAGATGGTGGTGCACCAGGAGGCCTGCCCCATGTGGGTGCCCCTCATCGAAAACCATGAGCACCAGAGCGAAGGCGCCCGCTTTTTTTTCCGGAAAAATGTGGATGCCCTGCTGGCGCAGTCAAAACAGATCGACACCATCCTCCTGGCCTGCACCCATTATCCCCTGATCCTGGATACCCTCCGGGAACTGGTGCCGGAGGGCACCACCCTGCTGCCCCAGGGGGAAATAGTAGCGGCCAGCCTGGCAGATTACCTGCAACGGCACCCTGAAATGGAAGCGCGCTGTACCCGGGGCGCCGCCCCCGCCTTTTTTACCACCGACGACCCGGCAGATTTTGACCGGAAGGCCGCTGTTTTTTACGGAAAACCCGTTCAATCGCGCCATCTGGCCCTTTCCTGAGAAAATAATCGCGGCAAAAGCGCGCTGCTTTTGCAAAAATCACTACCTTCGCCGTCCTTTCATCCAGCCTTAGTACGACAGGGATGGTGCCCTGGGAGCGACTGAGTGCGATTTGGGTTTTAAAACTGATTTTTTAAAAGGTTAAACTGTACTACAATGCCAGGTAAAAAAAGAACCTACCAGCCGCACGTACGCCGCCGTAAATCGGTGCATGGCTTCCGCAAGCGCATGCAATCCGCCAACGGACGCAAAGTACTGGCCAGCCGCCGGAAAAAAGGACGTCATAAACTGACGGTATCTGACGAGCGTTTCGGTAAAAAATAAATTCCTGCCGGAAGGCAACCGGAAACATATTTTACAAGCCCCGCTCGCGGGGCTTTTTTATTTTTGATTCCTTGAAACAGGCGCAGCGATATACCCTCGGGAAGAAGGAACGCATCAAGAGCCGCAAAACCATTGAACGGATTTTCGCGGAGGGTCGTTCATTTTCTCATTTTCCCTTCCGCGTGAGCTGGGTGGAAGAACCGGGCATGATGCCGGTTGAACCGGGAACGAAGCATGGGGAAGCGGTGAGGGGAAATGACGAATCTGCCGCTTTGGGCGTGGAGGCTTTGCAGGCTGCTTTCAGCGTGCCCCGCCGCCACTTCAGGCGCTCGGTGCAGCGCAACCGGATCAAGCGGCTGATGCGGGAAGCCTGGCGGCTGCAGAAAGGGCCGCTGCAGGAAATGCTGAGGCAGCATAACCGGCAACTGCGCGTATTCCTCATTTATGTGGGCAAGGAGGTTCCCGAAGGGGAACCGGTACGGGAAAAAACCCAGGGCGTATTGCAGCGTCTTCAGAAAATGATCCATGAAAAACCTGCTGACCATCCTTAGCTTTCCGCTGATTGCGCTGATCAAACTGTATCAGTGGATCATCTCCCCCTGGCTCGGGAAGAAGTGCCGCTATACCCCCACCTGTTCGCAGTACGGGGTGGAGGCCCTCAAAAAGTATGGTCCCGTAAAAGGGCTTTGGCTCACTTTCAGGCGGGTGGCCCGGTGCCATCCCTGGGGTGGCCAGGGCTACGACCCGGTGCCGTAGCCGGGAGCATACCTGCCGCATCACCTGACCACCGTTGGCCCCGTAGGGTGACGCAACAGGCGGTGAGCACTGCGTGACTGGGCGATGAATGAGGCCTCCTGTACCTCCTCCGTAATGATCTGCGGAAGTACCTTCAATCTTTAATTGTCAATCTGTTTCGTATGACCGCCGAAAAAAAACGCTGCAGCTGGTGTGACCGGGATGACCTGTACCGTGATTACCACGACCGGGAATGGGGCGTGCCGCTGCACGATGACCGGGCCCTGTTTGAACTGCTGTGCCTGGAGGGAGCACAGGCCGGACTGAGCTGGCATACGGTGCTGCGTAAACGCGAACATTACCGGAAGGTATTCGACCAGTTCGACGCCGTTAAAATGGCCCGCTATACACCGGCCAAAATGGAGAAACTGCTGCAGGATCCCGGCATCATCCGCAACCGGCTCAAGGTGCAGGCCTTTGTTACCAATGCCAAAGCCTTTCTGGCGGTGCAGCAGGAATGGGGGAGTTTCGACCGGTACATCTGGCAGTTTATGGGTGGCCGAAGCCTGGTGAACAATGTACCCACCCTGCAGGCTGTGCCTGCAAAAACGGCCATCTCGGATGCCATGAGCAAGGATCTGCTGAAATGCGGATTTAAATTTGTGGGGTCAACCATCTGTTATGCATTTATGCAGGCCAGCGGCATGGTGGATGATCATGTGAATGACTGCTGGCGCAAGGGCAAAGGGGGCGCTCGGGCCCGGAAGCTTTAGCAGCCCGAACGCTGCGTGGCTGACTATTCTTTGATTAACGGGGGGTTATTGGAGATGTAAGTCTGTTGCTGCGTCCGCAATGTCTCTGTTTACTTTTTGCCTTGATGCAAAAAGTAACAAAAAGATCAAGGCTGCAGCAAAACAGCTAAAATGGCCGCCATTCCGCTACGGCGAAAAAGCGAAGCATCCGCAGTAACGCATCATTCAGCCCATGCCCTGATCAGCGCAGGGCTACACTGAACATTTTCGCCGCTTGACGCTCCATGCCGTCCATTTCTTCACGCTGTTTTGCTGAGGCCGGAAACCCTCCGCCTGCCATATTCCGCTGCGTAATGATGAACCTGCCCCAACCGTTCTGCTGTAAAGATTGAATGCGAATCTTCACCAGTACCGCTGGGAGCGCCTCAGCCGGTGCGGTTCCGCCGCAGGCGGAATGCGAAAAATGCGCAGCAGATTTTTCGCAAGCAGCGGGTGCAGCGCGGACAGCGGTACGCTGCCTGCCGGCAGTGGAGGCGAAAGCGTGCGATCTTGCAGCAGTTGCGGATTTCTGAGATAACTTCTTGTTCGATAGATGGCCGTTTGCTGTGCAAACTTGCTGTGGCAAGCCGTCCATTTCTTCACGCTGTTTCGCTGAGGCCGGCAACCCTTCTCTGCCATATTCCGCTGCGTAATGATGAACCTGCCCCAACCGTTCTGCTGTAAAGATTGAATGCGAATCTTCACCAGTACCGCTGGGAGCGCCTCAGCCGGTGCGATCCCTCAACCCTCCCGCTTTTTCCCGAAGCCAACCATTTTTTCGGGCCAAAAAAAACTGCATCCCCGGGGAGATGCAGTTTTCGATATGTGCCTTGAGTATCCTTATTGCGCAGCCGCAAAGCGTTCAGCTACCTTGCTCCAGTTCACCACGTTCCAGAATGCGGCAAGGTAATCGGCCCGGCGGTTCTGGTAGTGCAGGTAATAGGCATGTTCCCATACGTCTACACCGAGCAGGGGCGTGCCTTTTACTTCGGCCACATCCATCAGGGGGTTGTCCTGGTTGGGGGTGGAGCTGATTTCGAGTTTGCCCTCTTTCACGATCAGCCAGGCCCAGCCGCTGCCAAAGCGGGTCATGCCGGCGTTGGCAAATTTTTCCCGGAAGGCATCAAAAGATCCGAAAGCGGCATCGATCGCCGCGGCCAGCTGGCCGCCGGGTGCGCCGCCGGCGTTGGGGGCCATGCTCTCCCAGAAAAAGGTATGGTTCCAGTGACCACCGCCGTTGTTGCGTACCGCTGCTGAAATGGAACCGGCAGCTTTCACCAGTTCTTCGAGCGACTTGCCTTCATGGGCGGTACCGGCGATGGCTTTATTGAGGTTGTCTACATAAGCCTGGTGGTGCTTGCCGTGATGGATCTGCATCGTACGGGTATCAATATGGGGCTCCAGGGCTTCGAAAGCATACGGGAGCGGGGGAAGCGTGAATGACATAAAAAAGAGTTTAGAAGGTTGAAAGATGAATTGCGGAGGAGTAAAATTACAAACTGTGCCTGACTTTGTTATGGCCGCCCTGATTTCTTTCTGATTTCGCAAATCAGCGCCGCCGCGCGGCAAAAAACGACTTCATCAGCGCGGCACATTCATCTGCCAGCAGCCCGCTCTCCACAAGGGTTTTGGGGTGGAAGGGCGAATGGGCTGCGCAGGTGTGCCGGTAGCCGTTTTTATCATCCGCAGCGCCATACACCACCCGGCCGATCTTGCTCCAGTAAAGTGCGCCGCTGCACATCACACAGGGCTCCAGCGTAACATACAGGGTGGCATCGGGCAGGTATTTGCTGCCCAGGAAATTAAACGCTGAAGTGAGGGCAATGATTTCTGCATGGGCGGTGCAGTCGTTGAGCTGTTCCACCTGGTTGTATCCCCGGGCAATGATCCGGTTGTTCATCACCAGGATAGTCCCCACTGGTACCTCCTCTGCTTCAAAGGCTTTCTCCGCCTCCCGCAGCGCCTGCCGCATATATTGTTCGTCGGTCATGAGGGATAAAGGTAGGGCGTTTGCCGTTCAGGTGTTGAGCGGGTTGCGTGGATTGGTCATTCACTCCTCCGGTTTCCTATCTTTAAGGTTCAAACAGTACGCATGATTACCGCTGAATACCTGGATCGTATCCGCGCATTTTACAAAACCGGCGTCACCCGGTCGTATGCATTCCGCAAAGAGCAGCTCCTGAAACTGCGCCAGGCAATCCTGGAAAATGAGCAGGCGATTTATGCGGCCCTGCAGGCCGACCTGCGCAAGAACAAAGAAGAAGCCTGGGTAACGGAAACCGGCCTGGTGCTGGCGGAAATCAAGCACACCCTGCGCCACCTCAAAACCTGGATGGCGCCCTTGCGCACCCGCACCAACCTGCCCAACCTGCCCGCCACCAGTTATATCATGAAGGAACCGCTGGGCGTGGTGCTCATCATCGGCCCCTGGAACTACCCGGTGAATTTATTGCTGAGTCCGCTTGTGGGCGCCATCGCCGCCGGCAACTGCGCGGTGCTGAAGCCCAGCGAATTTAATCCCGCCACCTCGGCATTGCTGGAGCGCATCATCACCGATCTCTTTCCTGCCGATTACATCTGCTGTGTACCGGGAGAGGGGGCTGCGGTGGTGCCGGCCCTGATGCAATCCTTCCGGTTTGACCATGTGTTTTTCACCGGCAGCACTGCGGTGGGTCGCATGGTGTACCGGATGGCTGCAGACCAGCTGGTGCCCGTAACCCTGGAACTGGGCGGGAAAAGTCCCTGTGTGGTGGAAGCCGATGCCAACCTGCAGGTGGCAGCCCGGCGCATTGCCCTGGCCAAGTTCAGCAATGCCGGCCAAACCTGCGTGGCGCCGGATTATGTGCTGGTGCACCACACCGTGAAAGAGGCCTTTATCGGGGCCCTGAAAAAACTGCTGCCGGCGTTTTATGGGGATGATCCGGCCGGCAGCTACAGCTATGGCCGCCTGGTGAATACCCGGCAGTTTGACCGGGTGGTTGCCTACCTGCAGCAGGGCAAAACGGTTCATGGCGGGCGTTACCTGCGGGAAGACCTTTACCTTGAACCCACCCTGCTCACCGATGTGGCGCCGGATGCGCCGGTGATGCAGGAAGAGATTTTCGGCCCGGTATTGCCCATCCTCAGTTTTCATGATGCCGACGAGGCTCTGAAAATAATTGACCGCAATCCCAACCCATTGGCTTTTTATGTGTTTACTTCTTCAGCGGCCAGGGAAAAAGAATGGCTCAGCCGGGTGGCTGCGGGCGGCGCCTGTGTGAACAACAGCGCCTGGCACCTCACCAACCCGCAACTGCCTTTCGGCGGGCGCGGGCAAAGCGGAACGGGACGGTATCATGGAAAATATTCCTTCGACACCTTCACGCATGAGAAGGCGGTGATGAAAACACCGGTATGGCTGGATCCGGCCATCAAGTACCCGCCGTTTAAAGGCCGTTTGTCACTCTTTAAAAAACTGATTCCCTGAGCCGGATAAAATATACCCTGCTGATCCTCCTGAGTGTGCCGGTGATCCTCCTTGCCGTTTCGCTCCTGGTGGAGCGCAATGCCACTGATATGACCGTAAGACAAAAAGTACTCAAAACCCTTTACCCGGCCTTTATCCGCGCGGCCCGCCTGCTGCACAGCAAGCAGGAGCAGCAGGTGAGCACCGGTACCCCCGCGCCGGTGAGTTTTTATACCCTGCAGGCCCGTGACCTGAGCGGAAATGCAGTTGACTTCCATCAGTTCCGGGGCAAAAAAATTCTGATTGTCAACACCGCTTCTGATTGCGGATACACGGCACAGTATGAAGCGCTGGAGGAACTCCACCGTAAATATGGCCAGCGGCTTACGGTAATCGCTTTTCCGGCCAATGACTTTAAAGAGCAGGAAAAGGGCAGCGCCGCCGAGATTGCGGCTTTTTGCCGGAAGAATTATGGCGTAACCTTTCTGCTGATGGAAAAATCGGTGGTGCTGCCCGGAAAGGCCCAGCACCCGGTATACCAGTGGCTCACCCGCTCAGCCCTCAACGGCTGGAACAACCGGCCACCCTCCTGGAATTTCTTCAAGTACCTCGTAGACGAACAGGGCAACCTGCAGGCCTTCCTGGGGCCATCCGTATCGCCCCTCGATCCTGCGCTCACCAGTCTGCTGCCATAATACCGCGCAGCACCCGCTCTGCGTTGCTTCAATTTAATGTCGTTTTAATGCCGTCTTAATCCCGCCTTGTGCTGTGGCGGTTATTTTGCGTGGGCAGGCCCAGTTCATTCAGTAAGCGGGGTGCGGAGCCTGCAGCCCGGGGGATGCCCTGTTCTGGCCGGGTTGTGTTAATTTTAGGGAGGCTGCGGATCCGCGGCTGTTCAAGCGGGTAAAGCATATGGAAGCAATCAAAGTACTGCTGGTGGAGGATGAAAAGAAGATCGCCGACGCGGTTTCGAAGGGCCTGCGGGAGCTGGGCTACCATACAGAAACCGCGTACGACGGACGGATCGGGCTGCGGCTCTTTGAAGCCGGCGGTTTTAACCTGGTGATCTCCGACATCAACCTGCCGGGCATCAACGGCTATGAACTCTGCAAGGCCATCCGGTCGCGCAACCAGCATATCCCCATCCTGCTGCTCACCGCCTTCAGCTCCACCGACGACAAGGTGGAAGGTTTTGACGCGGGGGCGGATGATTATATCGTAAAACCTTTTGAGTTCCGGGAACTGGTGGTGCGCATCCGGGCCCTCCTGAAGCGCAGCCTGCACCGGCAGCTGCCTGCCGGCAACCTGCTTACCGTGGGCGACCTGGAACTGAATGTAGACAGCAAGGAAGTGAAGCGGAGGGGCATTCCGATCAGCCTTACCGCCAAAGAGTTTCAGCTGCTGGAATATTTTATGCGCAACCGGAACCGCGTACTCTCGCGGGCCGACATAGCGGAAAAGGTGTGGGACCTGGACTTTGACACCAAAACCAATGTGATTGACGTGTACGTCAATTTTCTCCGGAAAAAAATTGACCGCGATTTTGATGAAAAACTGATTCACACCCAGGTGGGGATGGGTTATGTGATGAAAGCCACCAACAGCTGATGAGTATCCGCTATAAAATTGCCCTGCTGTTCGCCGCACTGGTATCGGTGATCCTGCTCCTGCTCGGAACGGCCGTGTACCTTTACAGCTCACAGGAACGTGCAAACGCTTTCAGGGTGAGGCTGAAGGGCCGTGCCCTCACCACGGCCGGCCTGATTTCCGGAGCTTCAGACAGCGGATACGCGGTGCTGTACAGGCTGGATTCGGCGGGGGTGGCATCGCTCTATGAACGAAGCATCACCGTGCTCGACAGCCGGGGGCGTTATGTTTACCTCAATGCCGACCTGCCCGGCGATACCCTGTATTTTTCGCCTGAAGTGCGGGAGCAGGCCATGATCAACGGGTTGTATGAGTTCCGCTTCCGCGACAAGCCCGCCGTGGCGGTATATGCCAGCACGGCTCAGGGCACTCATCACATTGTGGGGGTGGCGGCCCGGGATGCCAACAGTGCCGAATACCTGCAGCAGCTCAAGCACATCCTGCTCGGCGCCCTGATTGTATCTGTTTTTCTTTCCTTTTTCACCGGTTTGTTTTTTGCACGCACCCTCACCCGGCAGCTCAGCCGGATCACCGCGCAGGTAAACCGCATCACTTCCCGCAACCTTTCCGAACGCCTGGAGGCCGCCAACGGACGCGATGAACTGGCGCACCTCAGCACCACCTTCAATCACCTCCTCGACCGGCTGGAAGAATCCTTTGCCATCCAGCGCCGTTTCATCTCCAACGCCTCGCATGAGCTTTCCACGCCCTTAACCGCAGTGTCGAGCCAGCTGGAAGTGGCCCTGCAGAAAGACCGCCCCCCGGAAGAGTACCGTGAGGTGATGCGGAGTGTGTATGAAGATGTGATGGAACTGCAGCAGCTCACCCGCAGCCTGCTCGATATTGCCCGCACGGGCAGCCAGGGCGCCATCGAGCTGAGTGAAGTGCGGCTGGATGAAGTGCTGTTCAAGGTAGCTGCCGATGTGCAGCGCCAGAACCCCGGTTACAAAGTGCATTTTGCTTTTGATTCCTTTCCGGAGGATGAGCGGCTGCTCACGGTTTTCGGCAACAGCAATCTCCTGTACATGGCTTTCAAAAACATCATCGAAAACGGCTGTAAGTATGCTGCCAACCAGCAGTCTGATGTCACCGCCCGCTTCGGGCTGCCGGCTGCGGAGGTAACGGTACACAACGTGGGGGATGTGATTGCCGAAGCCGATATCCAGCAGATCTTCCAGCCTTTTTTCCGTTCCGAGCAGGCGCGCCAGAAGCCCGGCTTTGGCCTCGGGCTTACCCTTACGCGGCGCATCCTTGCCCTGCACAAGGGAACCATTGCCGTGGAGTCGGGCCCCGACAAGGGCACCCGCTTCAGCATCACCCTTCCTGTTTCCGCCTGATTGAGGGTATTTTAATCCTGCTTTAACGCCCTTTTAATGGGGGTGACGCATCTTGTTGTCCGGTAACCGGCTGGGTATGCGCCTGCCGGCATTTTTCACCTGATAAAACTGAATCTATGGTAACCGTTGTCATCCCGGCTTTAAATGAATCGGCCACCATCCGGTCTGTTGTCCGGTTCTGTCAGCAGCACCCGATGGTTACCGAAGTGATGGTGGTGGACGACCAGAGCACCGACGACACCCGGCAAATTGCCGCGGATGCGGGGGCCCGTGTGCTGCTGAGCCGTGAAAGGGGAAAAGGCATCTCGATGCAGGAGGGTATTGACGCTGCGGCGAACCCCCTGATTGTTTTCCTTGATGCGGATATTGATCCTTATCCGGCAGGCACCCTCACCGATTTGCTGGAGCCCCTGCTGCGGGATGAATGTGATTTTGTAAAGGGCGCTTTTGCCCGCAATGCCGGCCGGGTAACCGAGCTGGTGGCCAAGCCCCTGCTCAGTATTTTTTACCCCGAGCTGTCGGGTTTTCAGCAGCCGCTGAGCGGAATGATTGCCGGGAAAAAAGTGTTTCTGCAGCGGCTGGAGTTTTTCCGGGATTACGGGGTAGACATCGGTATCCTCATCGACATGTTCCTCATGCAGGCCCGTATCCGCGAGGTGAACATCGGGTACATTGAAAACAAGAGCAAGCCCTGGCAGATGCTGGGCCGGATGAGCGTGGAAGTGTCCAGGGCCATCATCCGCCGGGCCACCGAACGCAAGGGGCACCTGGTGAACATGGGCACCCTCGGATCGGTGAACCTCATCAGCAGCCAGATGGAGCAAACCGTTTCGGGCATCATGCGGGGCCTGCGCAGGATGGTGGTGCTGGATATGGACAATACCCTGCTGCGCGGTCGCTTCATTGATGCCTGCGCGGAAAAGTATGGCTTTACGGAGGAGCTGGCCCGTTTGCGGAACGGTCACCAGGATGCTGCGGTGCGCACCAAGCAGATTGCCCGGCTGCTGGAAGGGAAGCCGCGTGCCGAGCTGCTGCAGGTGGCAGCCGGTATCCCGCTCGTGGCCGATGCGGCAGCGGTGATCGGTGAACTGCGCCAGCGCGGACTGGTGGTGGGGATCATCAGCGACAGTTACCAGTTTGTGGTGGATTATGTGAAAAATAAAACGGGCGCCGATTTTGCCCTGGGCAACCAGCTTGAGTTTTTTGAAGGCAGCAGCACCGGGGAAGTCACCATTCCCTCGAGCTTTTATCATCACAGCGGCAGCCACTGCGGCCATACGCTGTGCAAGACCCATGCCCTGGCTCATTTTGCTGCCCAGTACCGGGTGGCGGTTGACAACTGCATCACGGTGGGCGACAGTGAAAACGACCGCTGCATGATTGAGCGGGCTGGGCTGGGCATTGCTTTCTGTTCAGCCGACCCGGCGCTGAATGCCGTGGCCGACCGCCTGATCCTGCATCCCACCCTGCGGCCCGTGCTGGCCTACGCCCTGCCTGCAGTACCGGAAGCGCCGGAGGCCGGTGACCACACGGTGCCGGTAACCTGCTGATCACGGTAAGGCATACCTGCTAAATTCCGGCTTTGCCGGGGCTGAACGATACCGATTCGATACTGCGGTTGAGCCGGCTTCTTTCCGCGGCAAGGGCCACGAGATGGCTTTCAATGGAAACCCCGATGGAAGAACTCAGTAATGCGGGGTCCTGCTGGTAAACGGCCTGCAGCCAGTCTTTCATCAGGCGGTGGTCACCGCCCCCGTGTGCATCTGTTTTCATCTTCCACATCCGCTGCTTCCGGGTTTTGAAATCGGTGAACACAAAGGTTTCCATATCACCCACCACATCGCCTTCCGAACCCATGATGCGGGTACGGCGTCCCTCGTAAGAAACATGGGCTTCCATGGAAAAGGCGGCGGTGACCCCGTTTTCGAAAAGCATGTTTACGGTGAGGTGATCCGGCTGGTCATTGTCCATCTGGTACACGCAGCGCCCGTAATCCGTATGCTTCAGCTGTTCGAGGATGTAGGCATCCCAGGCGGCAGGGTCTTCAGGGAGGTCGAATACATACAACCGTTTTTTATCGCGCAGGTAAATCTGCAGCGCCGAGTAGGCGCAATCCCGCTCAGCCGGGCATCCGTCTGTGCAGCGCGGCGTGCTGCCCGGGGGTGCGTTTTTGGTGGTGAACCAGCGGAGGTTGCCGAAGCAGTGCACATCTTTCACCGGGCTATCCACCAGCCACCGGAGGATATCGGTATCATGACAGGATTTGGCCAGCACGATGGGGGTGGCCGTCTGGCTGTTGCGCCAGTGGCCGCGCACATAGGAGTGGCTCATATGTACCTGTTCAATGGGTTCAAGGTGCTGCACGCTGATGATTTTGCCCAGCATGCCGCTGCTGATCAGTTCTTTCAGGTGACGGAAATAAGGGGCGTAACGGAGCACATGGCAAACCCCTGCAATCCTGCCGGTGCTGCGCACTTTGTCCAGAATCTGCAGGCATTCTTCCACCGAGGGGGCCACGGGTTTTTCGAGCAGCACATCGTAACCGGCTTCCAGGGCGGCCAGGCAGGGTGCGGTATGCAGCTGGTCGGGTGTGGCAATGATGACGGCATCGGCAAAACGCGGCTGTTGGAACACTTCCTCCCAGCTGGCGAAGCACCGGTTGTCGGGCAGGTGAAAATGCGAACGGAATACCTGCAGCCGGCGGGGATTGGGTTCGGACACGCCGGCGATCTGCATTTCATCGGGGTTGCTGAGGGCATATCCGGCATATACCGATCCCCGGTTGCCGGCCCCGATGATGATCACTGAAACCGGCTGCTGCATCCGGACATGCCGGGGGTTTTCAAACAGGTCTTCCCTCAGGTTAAACCGGGCAGCCAGTTCCTGCCATTTCACTTCGATGGAACCGGCCAGCAGATTCAGGGAGCGAAGCAGTTTTCGGGAGCTGAGGAATTGCCGTAGCGACATAAGCGTAACACCCTGATCATGGCAGGGCGCATGGCAAAACTAGCCCGGCGTTTACCGATCATCGCCCGCCACCCGGCATTTTAATCGGATTTTAATCGGGCCTTAACCTGGTTTTCAGTTGCCCCCGGTAATCTTGTATCACCGTTATGCAGAAGCTCTTCAATCATATTCTGGTTCCGGTGGATTTTTCAGCCGCCACACCCATGGTGGCCGACCGGGCGGCGGATATGGCGGTGGAATTCGGGTGCAGTGTGCTGTTGCTGCATGTGGCAGCCCTGAGTCCTTTTGTGGCTGCAGCCTTACCTGACGGGCCGCTACCCATTCCTTATGCGGTGCTTGAAGAAATGCGCCAGCTGGAGCAACGCATGCAGGAACTGGAGCGCCGCATCCGCGAGCGTGCCGGGAAGGGCATTGCTGTAATGGGCGCCGTGCGGCAGGGGCACTGGCTGGAGCAGATCCGTTCGATGGCTGTTCTGCACCGCGTTGACCTGGTGCTGATGGGGCATGCCGGCGGGCTGTTCCGGAAGAAAAAATTTCCGGTGAATCCGGATACGGTTACCCGCTTCTGCCGCATCCCGGTCATCACCGTGTCTGCCTCCCGGATGCCGCTGCGCGTGGCTGCTGTGGTGGTGCCGGTCACCGATTTTCTGCCGGTGCGCAAACTGATTTACGCGGTGTACATCGCCTCGAAAAGCAACGGCAGCATCCGTTTGCTGGGTATTGACAACCGGGTAACCCGCGGAAAAGTGCAGCATTACCTGAGCCGGGCCTATGAACTGATTGCCGAGCACTCGGCCCTGCAGGTGCAGGTGGATATGGTGGCGGGGGAAAATGTAGCGAGTGCGGTGCAGCAGTTCACCACGCGTCATCCGGCCGATCTGGTGATTCTGAATCCGGGCACCCAAACCCTGCTGCCGGGCTTTTTTGCTGCGCTCTGGGGTAAGGTGATCCACCAGGCGGCAACGCCGCCGGTACTCACGGTTACAGCATTGGGAACTGAATAAATCATGAACAGGATGAAAAAAATCATCAATATGCTGCTCCTGCTGTCTGCTTGCGGTTCACTCACCGCGCAGCCGGCAGACGATCTGGAGCGGGCATTTTACTACCAGCGTTACCAGGAAGCCGGCCGCCTGCTGCAGCAGCGCCTCCTCCAGGATCCCGCGGATGCAGCTGCCCGCTACGGCAAAACCCAGCTGTACCTGCGCCAGGGTTTTATCGATTCGGCCCGGATCCTGCTGGCCCAGATGTCATTGCCTGCTGCAGCCGGAGACCGCGACGGGGACTGGCTGCTGATGGCGCGCAGTGCCGTGCTGCTGGCATCCGGTGAAGCTCAGGCGGCGGCTGATCAGATTGAGCAGGTACTGCAGGCCTCCCGCTATAAAAACGAAGCGTTGCTGGCCGCCGGGCTGGGGGCCATGGCGGCGGCGCCCAAGGCCGACTGGCAGCGGGCGCTGGGCTGGCTGCAGCAGGCGCCCGAAAAGCTTGCCCGCCGTGCAGCGCTGCAGACGCTGGCCGGTGATCTTTACCGCCGGATGGGTGAGGGCGGCAAGGCGGTACGGGCTTACGAGGATGCGCTGGCCGATGATCCGGGATATGCCGAAGCCCGGTATAAAACGGGACTGATTTATAAATCTCAGCAGAATCCGGAGATCTACCTCGAACAATTCAGCGCAGCGGTTAACGCAGACAGCACCTATGCGCCGGCACTTTACCAGCTCTATGCCCATTACTTTACCCGGGATGTACAGCAGGCTGCCCGTTATTTATATGCGTACATCCGGCACAGTGAGCCTTCTCCGGAACAGGCCTATCTCGAAATGGACCTGCAGTATGTGTCCGGGCAAACCGCCGCTGCCCTGCAAACCGCCCGCCTGATCAGGGCACGCGACGGCGATGCGGTGCAGCCCCGCCTGTTTAAGCTGATGGCTTATGCTGAAGCGGCGCTGGGCGATTCGGCCGCTGCGGTGAAGGCCATGCAGGCGTACTTCCAGCGGCAGCCCGACAGCCTCAGGGTAGCAAAGGATTACGTGCTGAATATCCGCCTGCTGCAGTTCCAGCGCGGAGATACTGCCGCCATCGTGGACAATTACCGGAAGGCCATTGCCCGGGAAGAAAATGCAGACGATAAAATCAGCTATATGAAGGCGCTTGCCGATCTGCAGCGTGAACGGGGTAACCGTGACCGTGAGGCACGCTGGCGCGAAGCCATTGTGCAAAGCAAGGCGCAGCCCAGTAATCTCGATATTTACAACTGGGGGCTCGCCCTGTTTTACAGCAGGGATTATGACAAGGCCGACAGTGTGTTTGCGCTATACGAAGAAAAATACCCCGACCAGGTATACGGTTACCTGTGGCGGGCCCGTTGCAATGCCCTCATCGATTCCACGATGGAAAAGGGCATGGCTGTACCCCATTACCTGAAGCTGATCGCGGTGGCGCACCAGGATTCGGTCCGCAACCGCGACCTCCTGCTGCGGGCCTACGGTTACCTGGGGGTGTATGAAGCCAATATCACGCGGCAGTACAGCGCCTCCCTGGAATATTTCAGCAAGGTGCTGGAACTCGATCCCGCTAACACCGATGCCATCACCAACGCTGCTGTGCTGAAGAAGCTCATCAGCCGGCAGGGGAATGGCAGTGATATGAACTGATTGCGGCAATGGATTGCATGTTACCTGCCAATGCCTTTTGATTGAGGGTTTTTTACAGGGTTTTGGTAAATACGACGGCTGTTTTCCAACAGCCGTTTTTTTATGCCCACTGCGGAAGGGTGTCTCCCGGCCTGGGGTTACCAGGGCAATGGATCCGTTGAGTGGCCAGGCTGAGTTGTTCAGTCTTTCTGTTGTTTTCGGTTTTCCGGATTGAACAGAACGGCGGCTGTCGTCCGGAGGATGGGTTTTGTGCTGCGCTCCCCGATGCTGTTTATACTTCAGGCGGCATTTTTGCGTTTACCCCCATCGTGATGATGACCAAATTTATTACCGGAGCGATCCGGCTGCCGTACTCCCTGGCTGATAAAATTTCCCTGCACCTGTCTGATGCAATCACGGCCATCCGCCGGATTGGATACACGGCCGAACTGGATGCCTATGCTGCCCGGCGCCTGGGCATATTCAACCTGCTGAATTTTATCGGTTTCCTTACCGGGCTGCTGGTGATCCTGGCTGCGCTGATGGGAGAGGGTTACCTGCCCTGGATTGCCTGGATGGTGGCAGCGGCGCCGATGTTCATCAGCGCGGGGGTACTGCTGGCCAATCATTTCAGGTACTATAACCTGGCGATGACCTGGTATTTTATCTGCTATCCCATCATCACCTCCCTGGTGTATCTCGGCAGCATTGATGTGGGTATTGAACTCTTTTTTGTACTCTATGGGGTTTATGCGGTGTTTTTTCTGCAAGACGCCCGTCTCATCAGCATCTCCGTGGGCTTTACCCTGATCTGTTACCTGTATGTATATGTACGCCGGGAAGACTATACGTTTGTGCTGGCCGAAATCAACTATCCCTTCTTTGTTTTCAATCACCTGTTGTCCATCACCCTGATCTTTACCGGGCTTTTCCTGATTAAAAAGGAGAACCGCGACTTTCAGGCGGAGATCCTCACGAGCAATGAGGAGCTGAGCCGGTACAACCTGGAAGTGGAACGTCAGAAGGAAGAACTGGCCGAACTGAATCAGCTCAAATCCAAAATGTTCTCCGTGATTTCGCATGATATGCGTACCCCGATCTACGGGCTCAGCAACCTCTTCAAATCGGTTCAGCAGTATGATCTTCCGGCCGAAGACATCAAGCAGCTGGTACCCGAGGTGGTGAAGAACCTGCAATACACCACCGACCTGATGGAAAACCTGCTGCAGTGGGCCAAAAGCCAGCTTCGGGGCGAATCGCTGCAGCCCCGGCTCATCGACCTGTGCCGCCTCACGACCACGGTAAGCAACGGCATGAAACTGCAGGCTGAGCGCAAGCAGATCAGTGTCGAAATCCGGCTTCCGGAGGAAGCGCTGATTTATGCCGAAAAGGAAATGATTGAAGCCGTGCTGCGGAACCTGCTGAGCAATGCCATTAAGTTTACACCGCCCGGCGGGCGCGTTATGGTAGCGGTACGGCACAACGGGGAGAAAGTGGAAGTACAGGTGCAGGATACCGGTTTGGGCATGACGCCGGAAGTGCGCAGCCGCCTGTTCGGCAGCACATATTACAGCACCAAGGGTACGGCTGATGAAGCCGGCAGCGGTCTCGGACTGATGATCTGCCGCGAGTTTGTGACCCGGAACGGCGGTGAAATCACCGTGGAAAGTGAACCCGGCACGGGCTCGCTGTTTTCCTTTGTTCTTCCCCGCGCCTGATGCTGAAATACCAGTAACGTATACACGCATACGTTTTCCTCCTCATTCTGCTTCATCCCTGCGACGCGGCCTGCTGTTTTCCGGCAACGATTTCGTAAAAATGCGCCGGCTTCCCTTGCCATGGCTGCCGGTTTTTTCACGAACTTGTAGGACCTGATTCATTGCCGGTATGAAATATCTGTTCAGCATCCTGATCCTTTTCTTCAGTCTGCAGCCAGGCGCTGAGGCGCAGCTGCCTGCTTTTCCCGGAGCGGAAGGCTATGGCCGCTATGCCAGCGGCGGCCGGGGTGGCCAGGTGGTGGAAGTCACCAACCTGCAGGATACCGGTGTGGGCAGTTTGCGCTGGGCCCTCGATCAGTATGTGGATACGATTTACGTGTACAAGGATGCCGCCAACCCCCTCTACCCGGTAACGGTGTACCAGCCGCTCACGGTGGTGTTCAGGGTGTCGGGCATCATCTGGCTCAAATCCGATCTGCGCATCAGGCGGGATCACCTCACCATCGCCGGCCAGACGGCTCCCTGCGACGGCATCTGCATCGCCGGCCGCTCAGTGATCCTCAACGGCGCCACCGGCGCCCAGCTGTTTTACTGGGGTCCGCGCCGCAAGAATGTGATCATGCGTTACCTGCGTTTCAGGCCGGGCGTGCCGCTGGATGCCAACGGGGTGCCCACCAGCAGTTTTGTTACCTATGGACTGGATGTGGAGAATTATGAGAATGTGATCATTGACCACTGCTCGTTCAGCTGGGCCAATGAGGAATGCCTGGCCATGTACGACAACAAGTACACCACCCTGCAATGGTGCATAGCCAGTGAAGGCTTGTACAATGCTTACCACAGCAAGGGGGTGCGCAGTTATGCCGGGGTGTGGGGAGGTCAGTTTGCCAGCTATCACCATAACCTCATCGCCCATCAGAACAACCGTACGCCCCGTTTCAACGGCGCCCGGGCGCACGACACGATCGCCCTGATTGATTACCGCAACAACGTGAATTACAACTGGGGCAGTTCCAGCGCCACCTATGGCGGCGATGTGGAAATCAATGGCGGTATCGCCCGGCTGAATGAACTCAATAATTATTATAAGCCGGGTCCCTCCACACCCAGTACCCATAAACTCATGCGCCCTGATTATTCCGGTATTGCCACCGGCGTAGGCCGCTTTCATGTGCAGGGCAACATCATTGAGGGCAATGCCGCCCGCACTGCCGATAACTGGCTGGCCGTGGATTTTGCCCTGATCCCTACCACCAGCCGCGACTCCTCACGCTCCGATACGGCTTTCAGTATTTCGGTTCCCCTGCCGGCACAAACGGCCCAGGCTGCCTATGACACTGTTCTGCTGGGCGCCGGCGCCATCCTGCCCCGGCGCGAGTCGGTGGATGTACGCATAGCGCAGGAAGTGCGCACCCGTACCTCCAGCGGCACCGGGTCGGCCAACAAGCCCGGCATCATTGATGCCCCTTCGGCGGTGGGCGGCTGGCCGCAGTACCGGGCCTGCACCGGTGATGCCGATACGGACCACGACGGCATGCCGGATGAGTGGGAACTTGAAAACGGGCTGAATCCCTACGATGCGGCCGACCGCAACCAGCTGAATGCCGAAGGCTATACCCGGCTGGAGACCTACCTGAATCAGCTGGTGCCCGGCCGGCTGACCCGGCGGATCTGTGCCGGCCCGGGAGACTTCACCCTCAGCAGCGACCTGCGGGGGAATCAGTATCAGTGGGAAGTTGATACCGGTAACGGGTATACGAATTTAGCCGGACAAACAGATTCTGTGCTGGTGCTGCAGCTGCCCGCGTCGGCTTACGGCAATGCCTACCGTTGCCGTGTGAACAACAGCGGGTACAGCAGCAGTTTTGTCATCAAATTTGAATCGGTCTGGACGGGCCAGGCCGACAGCAGCTGGGAGAATCCGGCCAACTGGAGCTGCGGACAGGTGCCTGACCGGTATACCGATGTGCTGATTCCGGCCGGTCAGCCCACCGTGAGCACGCAGGCAGTCTGCCGCAGCCTGCGCGTTAACAGCACCGCCGCAGTGCTCACCATCGCCTCCGGCGGAAACCTGGAGGTGGTGCATTGAAAAGTTTAAAGTTCAAAAGTTCAAAGTTTAAGGTTCATAAGGCGGGATTCGCAGGCTGGTGGAAAGGTTTAATCATGTAATATTTCACTGCAGCGGGCAGGTTTACTGGCATACGGGCGCCTGTTTTGATGCTGTCTGAGGCTGATTCCTGTCTGCGCGATTCCTGATTTGCCCATCTACACAATTTCACATTCCTTTGCGGCAAAACGGGCCGGTAGCCGTTTGTTTATTTCCAACCTCTTAATTCCCTTTTCGATGAGCACCTTAATGACCCAGGCCCTCCGTGACCGCTGTGAAGGCGTATGTGAACTTTGTACTTCCGAACCTGCTGCCATCGCCTATGCGGTGAGTCCGAAAAACCATGATCATGTGGATCATGAAGTGGCGATCTGCCATACCTGCCAGCAGGCGCTGGAAAGTACCGATGCAGCGGAGCACTGGCAGTGCCTGGGCGGCAGCATCTGGAATCCGGTACCGGCTGTGCAGGCCCTCAGTTACCGTATCCTGTATGGTTACCGGGATCAGGAATGGGCCGCTGAAATCCTCAGCGGGGTGGAGCTGGAGGAAGCGGTACAGCAATGGGCCCTCAGCAGTTATGCCGTACAGGAACAGCACCGCGACAGCAACGGTCAGGTACTGAGTAACGGGGATACGGTGGTGCTCACCCAGAGTCTGAATGTGAAGGGCGCTGGTTTTACGGCGCCCAAGGGCACCATTGTCAGGAAGATCCGGCTCGTGCCCGACAATACCGAACAGATTGAGGGCCGCATCCATGATGAAGTGATTGTTATCCTCACGCGGTATGTCCGCAAATCCTGATCCGGGCCATCCGGTGCGGCTGTCCGGATGCATCCACAAAAAAGCCCCCTCGGGGAGGGGGCCTTCAGACGGACAGGTTGTCCGGGTTAAAATTCGATTTCAAATTCACCATCCGTTACCGATTTACTGGCGCCGCCGGTATTGCGTCCGGTGAACTGGAAGGTCCCTTTTACCTTGCTGCTGTTCATGCTGAGGATGGTGATCTT
Source organism: Ferruginibacter sp. (assembly GCA_041911275.1). GTDB lineage: Bacteria > Bacteroidota > Bacteroidia > Chitinophagales > Chitinophagaceae > Ferruginibacter. Next base: position 131,321 of record JAYRPG010000146.1, read on the forward strand.
TCCGGTGCCGGTTACCATATTGGCGCTATAGCTGGCGCTGGGATCAGCGCCTTCGCTGAGGATGGCGTTGGCAAAGCTTCCGGCTCCGATGTTGAAATCGCCGGTGGCGCCCGATGTGTAACTGGGGATCGCAAGGGTATACCCGCCTCCACTGCCGCCCCAGCGGCCGGCAATGCCCAGCACGCCGCCCGAATAGGTGGCTTCCACGGCCAGGTCGCATTCTTTAAGGGTGCCGTCTACCTTGGCTTTCATGTATCCGTTGCCGGTAGTGGCATTGTTGCTGGATTTACTGCAGGAAGCCAGCAGGCTGGCCCCCAGTACTGCGGTGAGCAGGATGCTGAAGATTTTTTTCATACAGGTTGTTTTTGCTAAAATATCAGGGGCTTCAGTATGCAGCTATACCCTGCAGGGGGTATTTTTTCCGGGGCAACCCCGGAAGCCATCCAGCGAAAGGGGCAGAAACCGTTGAGCTGGCTGGGGGAAGCGGCTGACTGCCGGCGCTTGCTTAGAGGCGGAAGGAACACCGGCGCCGGGCGATTAATTTTGCCTCATTTTATTTTGCGGAACGGAAAGTATAGTATACATTTATTATGTGTAATGAATACACATTAACTGCCGCTTGCCGCCATGCTTCGATTACAATGGTTTATCCCTTGCGTTTTTCCTGACGCTGCCGGGCAGCCGGTCTGCTGTGTCAGCCCGCCCTGATCTCATCCGGCTCTGACAAAACATACATTTCATCACCTCCAATACTGCTTATGAAAAAATCAGGATTACTGATCATTTGTTTCCTGCTCCTGCTGGCTCATCTTAATGCAGCCGTGCTACCACTTCCGGCCGGCGTAAGGGATGGCATCAACTACGGAAGCGACAATACCAAGGTGACACTGGTGCTGCATGCACCGGGGAAAACCAAAGTGGCTGTGATCGGCGATTTCAATAACTGGACTGCCGGTACGGCCTACAACATGAATATTACACCTGATGGACAAAAGTTCTGGATCACCATCAGCGGCCTCACGCCCGGTGTGGAATATGCATTTCAATACCTGGTGAACGGCAGCCTGCGGGTAGCGGATCCTTACTCGGAAAAAATCCTGGACCCCTGGAATGATCCTTATATCAATGACGTCAGCGGCTTTACCGTTTACCCCAATCTCAAGGCTTATCCAACCGGGAAGACCACCGGCTATGTAACGGTGATCCAGACGGCTAAGCCTGCCTTTAACTGGACGAGTAACAGTTTTACCCGGCCGGCTCAAAACAAGCTGCTCGTTTATGAACTGCATGTTCGGGATTTTGTGGCCACTCACAGCTGGAAAACACTGCGGGATACCCTGAACTATCTGCAAAACCTGGGCATCAACGCGATAGAGCTGATGCCTTTCAATGAATTTGACGGGAATACGAGTTGGGGATACAATCCCAATTTTTACAATGCGCCGGACAAATATTACGGTACCGACACCGATCTGAAAGCATTCATTGACGAATGCCATAAGCGCAATATCGCGGTGATCCAGGACATTGTTTTCAATCATGCCTGGGGAAGCTGTCCGCTGGCACAATTGTACTGGGATGCGGCCAATAACCGGCCAGCCGCCAATAATCCCTGGTTTAATCAAACTGCCCCTCATCCTTACGGATTTGGCAATGATTTTAATTTCAGCAGCTCCGCGACGAAATATTTCTTTCAGCGGATACTGGAGTATTGGCTCACCGAATACCGGATTGATGGCTTCCGGTTTGATTTGTCCAAAGGCTTTACCCAGAAATACACCGGCAGTGATGTTGGCGCCTGGGGCGCATACGACGCGGGCCGGGTGGCCAATATCAAATGGCTGGCAGATGTGATCTGGAGTAAAGCCCCCACGGGTTATGTGATCCTCGAACACCTGGGTGATTGGGGAGAAGAAAATGAATACATGAATTATAAGCAGGGGATGATACCCTGGCATCGTCTGGATGTGAAGTACAATGAAGCAACGATGGGCTGGACCGGCTGTGACCAGGACATCAGCGAGGTATATTACCGCCACAACAACAATTTCAGCCGGCCGCTGCGGATGGGCAACCTGGAAAGCCATGATGAGGAGCGGCTGATGTACAAAAACAAGACCTATGGCCGCGCCACAACGGGTTATGATGTAAAAAACCTGGCTACCGGTTTAAGCCGTATGCAGGCTGCCGCGGCTTTTCACCTGCTGATGCCCGGCCCCAAAATGATCTGGCAGTTCACGGAGCTGGGCTATGATTATTCCATTAACGCCTGTTCCAACGGCCAGCTGGGTACCGGCGACCAGTGCCGGACTGGCCGTAAGCCTATCCGCTGGGATTACCTGCAGCAGACCGACCGTAAAAGATTGTATGATGTCATGGCGGCCCTGATGAAACTGAAAAACCAGTACAGTGATGTGTTTGCCACCGACCTTGCTGTGGGCTATGATCTCGGTTGCAACAGCTTCAAGTTTTACCAGATTTCCACCGGGTCGATGAATGTAACGGTAGTGGGCAATTTTGATGTGGTGCCGCAAACCCGGACCATCAATTTTCAACGAACAGGGATCTGGACGGAATTCATCACCGGCAACCAGCTGAATATTTCAGCAACATCGCAGTCGATCACCCTGCAGCCTGGCGAGTACCGCATATATCTTGACCGGAACGTCACCATGAGCAATATCAATGCCCCGCTGACTACACAGAATTTCTCTGTGTATTTCAAGAAACCCGCTACGTGGGCATCCGCAAGGATTTTCTGCTGGAGTCCTGTTCCCGCAGGCGCAGTACCATCGATGACCTGGCCCGGCAACAGTATGGTGCAGGATTGCGGAGACTGGTACCGGTGGGATTTTAACGCCACAGCTTCGGTGAATCTCATCTTCAATGATGGCGGCACCAATCAGACACCAGATCTCACGGTAACGGGTACCGCCTACTATGACAATGGCTGGCTTGCCACCCCGCCGGTGATCAACCGTGCTCCCCAGGCCCGGTTTACCCTGTCGGCTTCCGCGGGTACTGTGCCGTTTACGGCATCGGTGAATGGGGCCTCATCCACCTCCTGCACAGGGATTGCCGCTTATAACTGGGACTTTGGGAATGGCACTGCTGCCACGGGGGTGAATGCTTCGGCCGGTTATACTGCCGCAGGGCTGTATAAGATCAAGCTGGTGGTTACTGACCAGCAGGGCCGGAAAGACAGCAGCACGCAGGAGGTAACCGTTTCCGCACCGCCTGCCGCAGGCATCAGCGTATACATGAAGAAGCCCGCCAACTGGGCCAGTACGGTGAGCGTGCATTACTGGAATGCCCAGCCTGCGGGATCCCTGGCTTCCACCACCTGGCCGGGTGCGCTGATGACAGCCGACTGCAATGGCTGGTACAAATTCACGCTCCCCTCAACAGTGAGTGCGGTGAACCTGGTGTTCAACGACCGGTCGGGCAACCAAACGCCTGACCTGCTGAATGTGAACAGTACACGCTTTTATGACAATGGCTGGCTGGCGGCTGAACCCGCCAACCGCTGCGCATCGGATATCATCCTGCACTTCAGGCGGCCTGCAGCCTGGACGAATATCCCGAGGGTATACTACTGGAATACCACGCCCGCTTTACCCGCGGTAACCTGGCCGGGTAATGCCATGCTGGATGAAGGCAATGGCTGGTGGGGATATGTGGTGAAGGGGGCCGGATGCGGCAACATTATCTTCAACAATAACGGATCGCCGCAAACCGCTGACCTGCTGAATGTGTGTGGAGAGAACTGGTATGACAATGGTTTTGTGAGCAAGCCGCTGGCGCGCCCACTGCCCGGCGCGCCGATCAGCGGCAACGATATTTTCGTTTACCCCAATCCGGTAGCCAACAGCATCACCATCCGGGCTTCTCTTGCGGATGCAGGGCCCTTTTCCGCGGTGTTGTATGATGTGTCGGGCCGGGTGATGCGCCGTATCCCTCCACGGCGGCTGCCTGCCGGTGAGCAACGGATTTTGATGCAGCGCGAAGGCCTGTCCAGGGGCGTGTATTTGCTGGAAATCCGGGCCAGTGATATGTTGAAGCGCACAACGCTGTTTTTTGAATAAGGACCGGAACGATCAGGATATTAAAACGGGCGCTGAAACAGAGTTTCAGTGCCCGTTTTGGTTATTAGACAAATTTCAGACCCGCCCGGAACCGGATGCTCACCCGGACTGTATGTCCGCAAAAGCAAAGTGGTCTCACCAAGAATCGAACTTGGATCTAGAGTTTAGGAAACTCCTATTCTATCCATTGAACTATGAGACCGCTTTGCCTGCGAAACAGGGTATCTGTTGCATTCCGGCCGGGAGCCGGAACCATCGATTGCCAATGTAGCTACTGCAGGATTGCTGCAGCGGCTGCAAAAGTAAGCATCTTCACCCTGTTTTCCAATACGGCTTCCGTCCTGGCCGGAGCCCCTTTCTTCCACAAAAACTAACAATCGTTAGCATTTTTTGTATTTTTAACACCTAAATCATGGCTATGCCCGTACAGGATTTTGAACAGCTGTTCCAGCAGAAAATTGATGCTGAAATTAAAATTGAACCCAAAGACTGGATGCCCGAGGCTTACCGCAAAACCAACCTGCGCCAGATCAGCCAGCATGCCCACAGCGAAATTGTAGGGATGCTCCCGGAGGGCAACTGGATCACCCGGGCTCCTTCACTGAAGCGCAAGGCCATCCTGCTGGCCAAAGTGCAGGATGAAGGCGGCCACGGCCTTTACCTGTACAGTGCCGCCGAAACCCTGGGCCAGAGCCGGGATGAAATGATTGCGGACCTGCACAGCGGCAAAGCCAAATATTCTTCCATCTTCAATTATCCCACCCTTACCTGGGCGGACGTGGGCGCCATCGGCTGGCTGGTTGACGGCGCGGCCATCATGAACCAGGTGATGCTCACCCGCACTTCCTACGGACCCTATGCCCGCGCCATGGTGCGCATCTGCAAGGAGGAAAGCTTCCACCAGCGCCAGGGCTTCGAGGCCCTGCTTGTGCTGTCGCGCGGAACGGCTGAACAAAAGGCCATGTGCCAGGATGCCATCAACCGCTGGTGGTGGCCGAGTTTGATGATGTTCGGTCCGAAGGATACCGAAAGTACCAACAGCGACCAGAGCATGAAGTGGAAGATCAAACGCAAGAGCAATGATGAACTGCGCCAGAATTTCGTGGATATGATTGCTGAACAGATCAAGGTGCTGGGCATGACGCTGCCCGATCCCGATCTGAAATGGAATGCCGAACGCGGCCATTATGATTTCGGGGAAATCAACTGGGCGGAATTCTGGAATGTGGTGAAGGGCAATGGTCCCTGTAACCAGCAACGGCTCGATGCCCGGCGCAAGGCACACGAGGAAGGCCGCTGGGTAAGGGAGGCAGCGATAGCTTATGCGCAGAAAAGAGCTGCCAGGGTTTCGGCGGCATGATGCAGAACTGGATTACTGATTATTCATTATTGATTATTGGCAGTTCAATTTTACAGTGGGGCCTTATTTAATGTATGATGTATTATTTGGGGTGTATGTCCAATCAGGACAGTTAAAATATCAGGCACCTAATAATCAATAATCAATAATTAAAAAATCAGTTTGACAGATTGCAATTCAACCCTCAAAAGCACCTTGCCAACCTACAATCACTTTTACGACCTGCCGGTGTATAAGGTTTGCAGGGAATTCAGAAAGGTTGTTGCGATGATTGTAAGAGACCATTTTCCAAAACAGGAGTCATTTCATCTGAAAGCACAGGTTACCGATGCGGCAAGGTCAGTTACCGCAAATCTGGCTGAAGGCTTTGGCAGATTCCATTACCAGGAGAATATTCAGTTCTGCCGGCAGGCAAGAGGGTCGCTGGCAGAAACACCCGAGCATATGATTACGGCATATGATGAACAATCTATTTCGAAAGCGATCCTGACTGATGTAAACAGGCAATATAAAGAGTGCCTTAAACAGATCAACAGCTATATCAAGTATCTTAAAACCGCCAAGATGAATGATGCTTGAATTTCGAAAACGAAAGGGCTGCAAAACAGCATTACTGCGAATTTTAACAGCTGCTGAAAACATGATGGTCCAAATAATCAATAATTGAATAATCAATAATCAATCATCCCATGAACCTGTTCCGCAAACATTATTACGGCGATATTCCCGAAGACAAGGCCGCATCCGCTCAGGCGCCGTCATCACCGGCTGACGCCCGCCACTGGCCGCTCTGGGAAGTGTTCATCCGCAGCAAGCAGGGCCTCGATCACAAGCATGTGGGCAGCCTGCATGCTGCCGATGCGCAGATGGCCATTGAGAATGCCCGTGATGTGTACACCCGACGGATGGAAGGGGTGAGCATCTGGGTGGTGGAGAGCAAACACATCACCGCCTCCAATCCGGAAGAAGCGGGTGAACTCTACGAGCCGGCGATGGATAAGGTGTACCGGCATCCTACCTTTTATGATTTGCCGGATGAGGTGAATCACATGTAGTTTGCTACTCAAATTAACTGGTCAATTTTTGATGATTCATGATTGATTATTGGGCGTTCAATCAAGCAGCGCGTCTTCGGATTTATAATGTGTTGAATCATCAACAATTTACTTGAAGAGCATTCTTTTGATATGCACAGAGCCGGAATAATCAATCATCAGTAATTAATAATCTTATCAAAAAATAATGCATCATACCAATATACAATACCTGCTTCATCTGGCTGACACCGCCCTTATCCTCTCCCACCGCAACAGCGAGTGGTGCGGTCACGGTCCGGTGCTGGAGCAGGATATCGCCATCACCAATATCGCACTCGATCAGCTGGGCCTGGCCCGCAACCTTTATCAGTATGCGGCTGCCACCCTGGGCAATACGGATGAAGACCGCCTGGCCATGACCCGGCCGGAGCGGGAATACCGGCACCCGCTGCTGGCGGAACTGCCGCGTGGCGACTGGGCCTTTACCGTATTGCGGCAATACCTGCTTTGCCAGTTCCAGTACCTCCAGTACCAGGAACTGCAGCGCCATGCTGATGCGCAGCTTTCGGCCATCGCGGCCAAGGCGCTGAAGGAACTGAAGTATCACCTGCGCTGGAGCAGCGAATGGGTGATCCGCCTGGGCGACGGCACCCCCGAAAGTCATGTCCGGATGCAACAGGCTTTGCAGCAGTGCTGGTCCTACACCGGCGAGCTGTTCAGCGCCGCTGATTATGAAAAAGCCGCCGGCGCCGATCCTGCATCCTGGGAAACCGCCTGGAAAGAACAGGTTGCCGCCATCCTGCAGGAAGCCACCTTACCCATACCGGGCGCCACCTTCATGCAGCAGGGAGGCAAGCAGGGCCTCCACACCGAGCACCTGGGCTATCTCTTAACCGAACTTCAGTACATGCAGCGGGCTTATCCCGGCTGCGAATGGTAACCGCATGTCAGCTGCCCCCGCCATACAGGAACCCATCAATGAACGGGTGATCATGGGCTACCTCGCCGAGATCATGGACCCCGAGATTCCCGTGCTGTCGATTGTAGACATGGGCATTGTGCGGGCCATTCATTTTCATGATCAGCCCGGTGAAAAGCCGGGTATTGAAGTGGTGATCACCTCCACCTACACCGGGTGTCCGGCCATGGACATGATTGCCGCCCAGATCCGCGTGATGCTGAACACCCTGGGTTTCCGGGAGGTAACGGTTACCCGGGCGCTGTCGCCGGCCTGGACCACCGACTGGATGACGGAAGCGGGCAAACAGCAACTGGCAGCTTATGGCATCGCTCCGCCCGATCAGCGCTTCCAAATTCCCGCGGATGGGGTCACTTGTCCGCGCTGCGGCTCCGTGCACACCCGCCTGCAGAGCGAGTTTGGCAGTACGGCCTGCAAGGCCCTGTACCAGTGCAGCGACTGCCTGGAGCCTTTCGATTATTTCAAATGCCATTAATTTCTCCTAATTTACAGTTGCTGTAACGGCGGTATGAACATCAACCTCTATCTTGAAGAAGCGGCCCAGGTTTCTGTGGCCTTTATCCTGGGTGCCCTCATCGGCATTGAACGTGAGGTGCGCAGCAAGCCCGCCGGTTTCCGCACCATGATCCTGATTTGCGTGGGCTCCTGCCTGTACACCATTCTTTCGAAGGAAAGCAATGATGTGAGTCCTGACCGCATTGCCAGCAATATCGTAACCGGCATCGGTTTTATCGGCGCCGGGGTGATTTTCAAGGAAGGTATTTCGGTAAACGGTCTCACTACGGCGGCCCTCATCTGGATCACCGCGGCGCTGGGCATGGCCGTGGGTTATCACAATTACCCGATTGCCTTTGTGGTGACTTCCATGGTGGTAACGGCGCTCTTTGTACTGGAGCCCGTGCAGCGGTTCATCAATAACCTGCACAAGGTGAAGGATTATAAAATCCGCACCGTTTCCACCGGTAATGTTTTTAAAAAAGACCTGGAAGAATTCCTGGCTTCGGGCAATGTAACCTTCCGCTGCATGAAGGTGACCAAGGAAGATCACAATGCGGTGTACCTGTACCGCATCAGTTCTCCCAAAAGGAATTACGATGCGGTCAACCATTTCCTGCTGATGCACCCGGAGGTGGAAGCCTTTGAGGTATAAGTTGTACCTGAAAAGCTGACTGTATAACAGGAAATGCGTCGGGAAGAGTGATGACCGCTTCATTAAACAAATAGCACACTAAACCTCCCTAAACTTCTCTAAACCTTTCTAAACCCTAAACCCCTAAACCCCCATCCCCATGTCTTCCCTCCTCTTCGAAATCCGCAACCAGGTGGGCTTCATCACCCTCAACCGCCCGGAGAAATTCAATGCTTTTAACCGGGAAATGGCGCTGGCGCTGCAGGCCCGGCTGGATGAATGCGCTTCGCTGCATGAGGTGCGTTGTCTGTACCTCACCGGCGCCGGAAAGGCTTTCTGCGCGGGGCAGGATATTGCAGAGCTGGTGGGGGATGACCGGATCGAAATCAAGCAAATTCTCTCGGAGCACTACAATCCCATTGTGAGGCGCATCCGCAACCTGCCGAAGCCCGTGGTGGCTGCGGTGAACGGGGTGGCGGCAGGCGCCGGCGCCAATATCGCCCTGTGCTGCGATGTGGTGGTGGCGGCCGAGGGGGCTTCATTTATCCAGGCTTTCAGCAAGATTGGCCTGATCCCCGACAGCGGCGGTACGTTTACCCTGCCCCGGCTGATCGGCTGGCAGAAGGCCAGCGCGCTGATGATGACCGGTGACAAATGCTCAGCTTCCGAGGCGGAGCGCCTGGGAATGCTGTACAAGGTGTTTGCTAACAGTGCTTTTGAGGCCGCTTCAGCCGAACTGGCCTTCCAGCTGGCGGCGATGCCCACGCAGGCGCTGGCCTTCACCAAGCATGCCCTGAACCAATCGTTCAGCCATGACTGGGAGGAGCAGCTGCAGCTGGAAGATCATTTTCAGCAGCAGGCCGCTGCCACCGCCGATTATGCAGAGGGCATCAGCGCTTTTCTGGAAAAGCGGTCCCCGGTATTCAGGGGTAAATGAGGGAGCGGGCTATTTCGGAGAACCCCGATTCTTTCTTTTCTTTGCACATGGCCCAACCGCACAAAATCATCATCATCACCGCACCCTCCGGCGCCGGCAAAACCTCCATCACCCACCACCTGATGCAGCAGTTTCCGCAGCTGGCCTTTTCCGTATCCGCCGCTACCCGCCAACCCCGTGGCAACGAGCAGGATGGCGTGGATTACTATTTCATGACCGCAGAAGCTTTTCAGCAAAGGATCCAGAACAATGAATTCCTGGAATGGGAGATGGTGTATGAGGGCAAGTATTACGGCACGCTTAAATCCGAAATGGATCGCATCTGGGGCAACCAGCAGGTGCCCATCCTGGATATCGACGTAAAAGGGGCCATTCATGTTAAGGGTCAGTACCCCGATAATGCACTCACGATTTTCATTGAACCGCCTTCCGTGGAAGAGCTGAAACGCCGTCTTGAAAGCCGCGGCACCGAAACGGCAGAATCGCTGGCCGCCCGGGTGAACAAGGCCGCTTATGAAATTTCGTTCAAGGATCAGTTTGATGTGTGCATCATGAATGATGACCTGTCAAGGGCCCGCGCCCAGGCTGTTGAGATCGTGCGGACTTTCCTTGAACAATAGCGCCGGCGCTTTTTCCCTATATTTACGTTATGGATTGGATCACCACCCTGACGGCCATTGTGCTTTCCCTGCTGCTGGTGGGCTTTTTTTCCGGGATCGAAATTGCTTTCGTTTCGGCCAACAAGCTCTCCATGGAACTGCGGAAAAAGCAGGGCACCCTCAGCGGACGCATCTGGGGAGCCTATGCCGAAAAACCGGCGCAGTTCATCGGCACTTCACTGGTGTGTTTCAACATCATCCTGGTGGTTTACGGATTGCTCTGGAGCAGTTTCATGGAGCCGATCTGGGAGCTCTCTTTCTGGCGCAAGTTCAATACCGAGAATCCCTACATCCGCCTCGCGGTGGAAACCGTGATCTCCACCACCATCCTGCTCTTCTTTGAGTTCATGTTCAAAGCCATCTTCCGCGCCAAGAATGATGAAGTGCTCAGCAACGGGCTGTTCAGTGTAACAGTGCGTTTCTTTTTCAATATTTTTTCCGGCGTGGCCAACTTTTTTGTTGAAATCGCCGAGTGGATCCTGCGCTACATTTTCAATGTGAAGCTGAATGAGAAGAAAGATGCTTTTTCCAAAATTGACCTGGAAAATTTCATCCACCAGAGCAGGTACCACGAGGAGGAGCATACCGCAGAAATCAACCGGGAGCTGTTTGAAAACGCCCTTTCCCTGAGTGAAACCCGGATCCGGGAATGTTTTGTGCCGCGCCGCGAAATTGAAGCCGTGGATATCCGCACCACGGTGCAGGAACTCCGGAGTCATTTCATCCATACCAAACTCAGCAAGCTGGTGGTGTATGATCAGAACATCGACAGCATCCTGGGCTATGTGCATCAGCTGGACATGTTCAAGAATCCGCCCGACATCCAGTCTATCCTCCTGCCCATCCCCGTAGTGCCGGAAAGCATGAGCGCCACCGACCTGATGAACAAGTTCAGCAAGGAAAGAAAAAGCATTGCCTGGGTGGTGGATGAATTCGGCGGCACAGCCGGCATCGTTACCATGGAAGACCTGCTGGAAGAAATTTTCGGTGAGATCAAGGATGAGTATGATACCGATGAACTGATTGAAAAACAGATTTCGGCCAATGAATATATTTTCAGCGGCCGCCTTGAACTGGATTATATCACGGAAAAGTACGAACTCGAATTCCCCGACAGCGAGGGTACGGAAACCCTCAGCGGCTTCATCATCCGGAACCGCGATGAAATTCCCCGGCAGAAAGAAACCGTGATCACCGGCAATTACCAGTTCGATATCCTCAATGTAAGCGGCACCCGGGTGGAAACCGTTAAGCTGAAAGTGCTGAAATGATTACCGCGTTTCGGCAATCCGCTCAATGGCTGCCGCCAGTGCCCGGTCCTTCTCCGTTACCACATCGCCGGCATCGTGCGTGCTGAGCCAGATCTCCACCTTGTTGTACACGTTGGTCCAGAGCGGATGATGGTTCATCTTTTCCGCTTCCAGGGCTACCCGCGTCATGAAGGCAAAGGCGGCAGAAAAATCCGGGAATATAAAAGTGCGGTGCAGGCGGTTATGCTCTTCTTTCCACATAACAGGGGTTTTGAATGTTGATGAACGTTTACGGGGGCGGATAGCTGTCAGAAAATCAGGTGCTGTTTGTTGCGGATTTTTTCGTGCGTCATTTCGGTCACCAGCTGTACCCCAGGCAGGGTGCGGATCGACTGGAGCAGGCTGTTCAGTTCTTCTGCAGACAGCGGGTCGCCCTTGATGAGCCAGAGAAAATCGAGGTGCTTGAATTCAGGCAGCAGGTATTCTCCGTCAAAATGATTGTTGTAAAGGTAATGGGTGGTGCAAACCGCGGGCACCGGGTATTCATAGATGGAGAAAAAGTACTTCCGGTTCTTCTTATTCAACTCAATTTCATAATCGGTGCTCATCCGGAAGTCGAAGCCCAGCAACTGGTTCAGCTGCCAGCTCAGCTGGTACTGCTTTACCGGCGCCACGATGCCCATGAGTACCACATCCTCGAAAAAATCGCGGGCCAGAGATTCGTTATCGATTTTCAGCTTCATGGCAGTTCACAAACAGCAGTCATCACAGGGCAATATTACACAAAGGCCGGCTTGTCTTTTTTTCTGCTTCCTTTTATCCTAAAACACCACTTCAAGCATCAGCAGTTCTTCTCCTCTCTTTATCCTGACGATGGTGGTATCGCCTTTTTTGAATTTGGAAAGGGCTTCCATATAGCCCTGCACATCTGCAAATTTATATTCACCCAGCTGCTGCAGCACATCACCTGCACGGATACCTGCTTTTTGCGCCGGTTTGCCCTCGCTCACGCCATCCACCCGAACGCCGCCGCTGTAGGTATAATCGGGCATGATGCCCAGGGTTACCCTGAAGCTGGTTTTCGCCCCCATGTTCATCTCGCGGGTTTTGCTGAAAGCGGGCTTGCCCATGTTCTCCATTTTTTCGATCAGCTGCCGGATATAGCGCAGCACCATCAGCTGGCCGGTATAGTTGATCCGGTCGGCATCATCGGAGGGCTTGTGGTAATCGGTATGGAGGCCGGTGAAAAAGAACAGCACGGGAATGTTTTTGCGGTAGAAACTCGTATGGTCGCTGGGGCCGGTGCCGCTGCTGTCGATCTTGATGGTAAAATAGTTGTCTTTGGGGGCAATCACTGTGCTCCAGGCAGGTGAAGTGCCGAAGCCGCCGATGGTGAGGGCGCGGGAGCTGTCGTTCAGCCGGCCCACCATGTCCATGTTGATCATGTAGTCCACCGTACCCAGGTCAAGGGTGGGGTGTTCGGTGAAATATTTGGAGCCGTACAGTCCCAGTTCCTCACCGGAGAAGGCGATCAGCAGGTAGTTGCGTGCCCGCAGTTTGCTGCTGCGCAGCTGCCGGCCCAGTTCCAGCAGGGTGGCGGTACCGCTGGCATTATCGTCGGCGCCGTTGTGGATCTGCGGTTCAGCGCCGGTGTAGCGCGAATTGCTGTCTTCGCCATAACCCAGGTGGTCGTAATGGGCGCCGATCACTACGGTGCCCGCTGCGCCGTTGTCGATGTAGCCAATTACATTGTGCCCGGTGCGTTGCTTTTCCTCGAGCAGCACTTTGAGTTTGATGTCCAGCGTAGCCGTTTCGTCTTTGCCGCAGCGGTTCATGCCGGCGGCGGTAAGGTAGAGCACGGGGATGGGGCAGGGTTCAGGACGGGCATGGGGTTCAAATTTCAGCGCATCGGGGATGCCGGTGGAGTTATACAGCAGGAGGGCTTTGCAGCCTTTTTTGGCGGCCTCTGCAGCTTTCTCCCGGATGGCATCTTCCAGGTTGAAATGCGGGTTTTGCTGGTGACCCGCAAAGAAAGGCTTCAGGTCGCAGAACCAGGCTTCCCCGCTTTCCTGGAGGGCGAGGGCGGAAGTGGATTCGAGGGACCCGTTGGGGCTGCAGGCCAGCGGGAAGTATTCTTTATGGAGCTGGAGGTCGTGCCCGTTGATCAGCAGGTGTGAGGAGGGATGGATGGCGCGTCCTTCGCGGATGCTGAAGGGCTGCAGGTATCCGCCGTTCTCTCCCCGCGGGGCAATTCCGGCCTGGCTGAATGCCTTTATGATGTAGTCGGCTGCCGCCCTTTCGCCTGCTGATCCCGCCCTGCGGCCTTCCAGTTGGTCATCCGCCAGGAAATGCACATGCTGCTGCAGTTGCTGGATCACGGCCTTATCCGCTTTCTTCAGTTTCTGGGCATTACTGATCTGGAAGCCCAGGAGCAGGAGCAAAAAAACGTATTTCATATTTACAGGGATTGGGGGCAAAGGTAGTGTGAAAATGGATGAAGGGGAGAGGGTATTGGGGCGGGACGTTGAGGGGTTTGAGAAGGTTGGGGAAGTTTAGGAAGGTTTAGGAAAGTTTAGGGAGGTTGGGTATGATGGCCGATTCCGGAATGCCCTTTATCTTCGGTGCAGATTTCAACCGTTCATGACGAATTTCATCCCCATTTTTCCGCTGGAGATTGTGGTATATCCCGGAGAGGAGCTTAACCTGCACATCTTTGAGCCGCGTTACAAGGAACTGATCCGGGAGTGCAGCGCCAGCGGCCGTCATTTTGGGATTCCCGTGGTGCTGAACAAGCGGATGACAGACATGGGCACCCTGATGGAGCTGGTGGAGATCACCCGTACGGAGGAAAACGGGGAGATGGATATCCGTACCCGGGGGCTCAAAGTTTTCCGCGTACTGGAAGTGCTGAAAGAGGTGCCGGATAAGCTGTACAGCGGCGCCATCGTGAACTACCCCGACAATACCGAGCAGGGCAACCGGCAGCTGATGAACAGCGTGATCAATGCCATCCGCGAACTGCATAAGGTGCTGAAAGTGTCCAAGGACTTTAAAAAGCCCGACGCCGAACTGCGGAGTTATGATGTGGCGCACCATGCCGGCTTGTCGGTTCAGGAGGAGTATGAACTGCTGCAGCTGCTGCATGAGCTCCAGCGCCAGGAATACCTGAAGCGGCACATCATGCGGGTACTGCCCGTGGTGTCGGAGATGGAGGCCCTGAAAGAGCGGGTGCAGCTCAACGGCCATTTCAGAAACCTGAGCGGGTTTAACCTGTAATGAAAAGTATCAGGGTTAAAGTTTAAGGTTTAAAGTGGTACATCCGCTCTCCCTAAACCTTAAACCCTAAACCCTAAACCATTAATTTTCCCCCATGACCACCCTCTGTCTCGATTTCGGCAATACCCGCCTCAAGGCCGCCATCTTTTCATCCGGCAGCCTGGTGGCAGAGGAGTTGCTGCCGGATGACAGCAGCCTGACGATGGCCGGTTTGCTGGACAAATACCGCCCGGAGAAATCGATCCTGTCGTCGGTGATTGATCATGATGTGGCCGTCGAAAAATTGCTGGGGGAGGCCACCCGTTTTCATAAGCTCTCGCATGCCACCCGGCTGAATTTCCGCACGCCGGTGGGCAAACCGGCCACGATCGGCGCCGACCGGCTGGCCCTGGCCGCGGCCGCTGTACAGGAATACCCGGGTAAAAACAACCTGGTGGTGGGCCTGGGCACCTGCATCACCTACAACTTCATCAACCAGTACCACGAGTTCCTGGGCGGCGCCATCTCGCCGGGGATGGAGATGCGTTTCCGGAGTATGCACGATTATACCGCCAAGCTGCCGCTGGCCCGGAAAGACTTCAATTTTCCCGTAACCGGGTACGATACCCTCACCAATCTGCAGAGCGGTGTGCTGGCCGGTATTTCCTTTGAAATCAGCGGCTATCTTGCATTCTACGCGGAACGGTATGGGAACTTTAACGCTGTTTTAACCGGGGGTGATTCGGCCTATTTTGCACGTCGCCTTAAAAACAGGATATTTGCAGACCCAACTTTTTTATTTAAAGGACTTTATGCCATCAGCGAAGTCAACAACTGCTAACATGAAGAGATCTGCCGGAAGTTTGTTTTCACTTCTTTTCCCTTTGATGCTCAGCGCCCAGGAAAATTCACCCTACTCCCGTTATGGTTTGGGGGATATGGTTCCCACCCAGAACATCATTACCCGGGGCATGGGGGGCCTGGCGGCCGGTTTCTCAGATGATCAGTCGGTGAACTTCGCGAATCCCGCCAGTTTTGGCAACCTGAGCTATATCGATCACGCCCTCCTGAAAACCAGTTCGGGTTTGCTGCGCCGCACCATTTTTGATTTTGGTTTTGAAATCGACAGCCGCGGCCTGCGTCAGAACAACCCGCCGGCCACCTTCCGCGCCACCAACCTGGTGATTTCGTATATCCAGATGGGGGTGCCTGTGCGGATGCGCAAGGCGAACAAGAAGGGCATCTTCCTGGGACTGAACTTCGGCCTGCGCCCCGTTTCCCGCATCAATTACAAAATCATCAATGTTGAGCGCAAGCCGGGCATTGACAGCATGGCCACCCTCTATGAGGGCAGCGGCGGCATGCACGAGGCCATGTTTGGCGCGGGCCTGCGGGTGAAAAGCCTCAGCCTGGGTTTCAACAGCGGCTACCGCTTTGGCAACAAATCGTACAGCACCACGGTAAGTTTCCTGAACGACACCGTTACCTATTACCAGTCCAAATCCACCAACCAAACCGATTTCGGCGGACTCTTCTTCAATGTGGGGGCACAGTATGAACTGCGTTTCCAGAAGGGACAGGGCGATGCGAAAAAGGTTTCGGTGCTGCGCCTGGGTGCTTATACCTCCCTGCAGCGCGGCCTCAGCGGCACCAACGAGATCCTGCGGCAGACGGTGAGCTTTGACGATGCCGGCGGCTCCTACCAGGTTGACAGCGTGTACCGGGCCACGCAGCGCGGAGAGGTGAAGTATCCCTCCAGCTGGGGCGTGGGCTTCACGTATCACGACTTCAGCAATCACTGGCGCTTCGGGGCGGATTATGAGCGGACTAACTGGAACGGCTATCTCTTTTTCGGCCAGAAAGACAATGTGCAGAATACCTGGAAGGTCCGCGGCGGCGCGGAATATTTTCCTGCAGAGGCCGGCCGCACGCCTTACCGCAAGTACTTCAGTTATGTGAAGTACCGGGTTGGTGCATATTACGGTCCCAACTACGTGAACCTGGGAACGAGTATGCCTGAATACGGCATCACCCTGGGCGCCGGATTCCCGCTGAAGCTGCGGACCGGTTTCTACGAAACACAGTCGAGCTACCTCAATACCGCCATCGAGTTCGGCAGCCGCGGCAACAACCGGACCACCCTGCGTGAGAATTATGTGCGCATCTGTTTCGGTTTCTCCCTGAGCGATCTGTGGTTCAACCGCTCCAAATACTATTGATCCCTGCATTGTATGATCCAGGCCCTACATAACCGGATTCGGACAGCGGGCTGGCTGGCATTGATGCTGCTGGCGGGCTGCGAAAACGATCCGGCCGCCGTGCGGCAGATCAACTCCCGCGAGCTGGGCAAGGATGTGGCCCGGCAGGTGCAGGTCCGCTATTCACTCGGCGGACGCCGCAAGGCCCTGCTCACCGCGCCCCTGATGTACCGGGTGCAGGATACCGCTTCATACATCGAGTTCCCGGAAACCCTCCACGTGGATTTTTACAATGAGCGCGGCGACAGCCTGGAAAGCCGCCTCGATGCCCGCTATGCCAAATACCGCGATGCCCAGAGCCTGGTGTACCTGCGCGACCAGGTGCGGGTGATGAATACCCTGGGCGACACCCTGTACTGCGAGGAGCTGTACTGGGACCGCTCCCGCAAAGGGGTGGAGTTTTATACCGATAAGCCGGTACGCATCCGGCGCCGCCTGCAGATCATTGACGGTACGGGAATGGAAGCCAGCCAGGACTTTAAAGAATGGCATATTCTGCATCCCGCCGGTTATGTGCAGGTGCCCGCTGCGGAGTTTCCCAATTAAGGAAAAAAAGGCGTCATCTTCCGGAGGCCTGCTGCCGATGTTGTAATTTCACGCCATAAATCAAATTTTTTATGGAATACCGCCGGATGGGCCGAACAGGACTGCAACTCAGTGTGCTTTCATTTGGCAGCTGGGTGAGCTTCAGCAAACAGATCAACGACAGAACCGCCGATCAGCTCATGGGCATGGCCTATGATCAGGGGGTGAATTTTTTTGATAACGCCGAAGTGTATGCGCTGGGCGAGAGCGAAAAGATGATGGGGCGTGTGCTCAAAAAGAAAAAATGGGACCGCAGCTCCTTCGTGGTTTCCTCCAAAGTGTTTTTCGGCTGGCGGGGCAAGGCCAACCTGCCCAACCAAACCGGGCTCAGCCGCAAGCACATCATGGAGGCCTGCGATGAAGCGCTGCAGCGGCTGCAGGTGGATTACCTGGATTTGTTCTTTTGCCACCGCCCGGATAAGAAAACACCGGTGGAAGAAACCGTGTGGGCCATGAACCACCTGCTGCAGCAGGGTAAAATCCTGTACTGGGGCACCAGTGAGTGGAGCGGCGTGGAAATCATGGAAGCGCACCGGGTGGCGCAGCAATACCGGCTGATTGGTCCCACGGTGGAACAACCGCAGTACAATCTTTTTGAACGCAGCAAGGTGGAGGTGGAATATGCCGAGATCTATAAGAATGTAGGCCTGGGCACCACCATCTGGAGCCCGCTGGCCGCGGGGCTGCTGAGCGGAAAATACAATGACGGCATTCCCGAGAACAGCCGCTTTGCACTGCAGGGTTTCGACTGGCTGCGCGACCGCTGGATGGTGGACGACCGCATCAAACGGGTAAAGAAACTGGGCGAACTGGCTGCCCGGCTGGGTACCAGCACCGCGGCCCTCAGCATTGCCTGGTGCATCAAAAATCCGAATGTGAGCACGGCCATTCTCGGCGCCACGCGCAAGCAACAGCTCACCGAAAACCTGAAGGCCCTTGAAGTGATGAACCTGCTGACGCCGGAAGTGATGGAGAAAATTGAAACCATTATGAAAACCAAACCGGCCGCACCCGAATACTGATCAAGATGCAAGAGACGGTGATTTACGGTATCCCCAACTGCGATACCATTAAGAAAACGCTGGATTGGTTTAAAAAGCACCGGATTCCGCACAGGCTGCACGATTATAAAAAGGAAGGCATCCGTACTGAGCAGCTCAGGAGCTGGGCGGCACGAACGGACTGGAAACTGCTGCTCAACACCCGCGGCACCACCTGGCGGAAACTGCCGCCCGAAACGCAGCAGTCGGTTAAAACCGCCGCGGCGGCCATCCGGCTCATGACGGAACACAGCAGCCTCATCAAAAGACCGGTGATTGAATCCGGCGACCTGCTCCTGGTAGGCTTTGATGAGGAACAGCTCAAAAAAGCATTTCACAAAACCAAATAAAAAACAAACAAGTATGAAACGCAACGCAACGGCCGTTTGGAACGGTACCGGCAAAGAAGGAAAAGGACAGCTCAGCACGCAGAGCGGTGTGCTCAGTCAAACCCAGTATTCCTACAATACCCGTTTTGAAGACGGTATCGGCACCAACCCTGAGGAGCTGGTGGCGGCAGCACATGCCGGTTGCTTTACCATGAAGCTCAGCTTTGTGCTCAACGCGGCCGGTTTTACTGCCGACAGCATTGAAACCCGCTGCGATATTACGCTGGAGAGCGGCTCCATCACCGCATCACACCTGAATGTAAAGGCTTCGGTGCCGGGTATCAGCGCCGAAAAATTCACGGAGTGTGTGCTGGATGCCAAGGCCAACTGCCCCATCTCCAAACTCTATAACACCCAGATCACTCACGAAGCCGTACTGGCTTAAGGGCTTCCGGGTAGGATGAGGCTGTATCGGTTCAGGCAGCGCCGGCCATTGAGTGCCGGCCCGGATCCTGCCCAGGGTCCTGCTGCTGAAAGCGATACAGCCTCTTTTCATTAGCTTTGGTGAAACATCTGTTATGCGATTCAAAGGAAAAACCGCGCTGATCACCGGCGCCAGCCGGGGTATCGGCAAAGCGATCGGACTGAAACTGGCCAGCGAAGGCGCCAACATCGTGGTGGCCAGCAAGAGCGTGGAAGAGAACCCGAAGCTGGGCGGTACCATCTACTCCGCGGCAGCGGAAATGGAAGCCGCCGGCGGCAAGGCCCTGGCCCTGCAATGCGATATCCGCTTTGAAGAACAGATCCGGGATACGGTTGAAAAAGCGGCGGCGGCTTTCGGCGGCATTGATATCCTCGTGAACAATGCATCAGCCATCAGCCTCACGCCCACAGAGCAAACCGAGCCCAAGCGTTACGACCTGATGTACAACATCAATGTTCGCGGCACCTTCCTCATGAGCCGCGCCTGCATCCCCTATCTCAAAAAGGCCGCCAACCCGCATATCCTCAATCTTTCGCCCCCGCTGAACATGGACCTGAAATGGTTTGCCAACCATCTCGCCTACACGATCAGCAAGTATAATATGACGATGATCGCCCTGGGATTGTCTGCCGAACTGAAAAAATATCATATCGCTGCGAATACCCTCTGGCCACGCACCACCATTGCCACCGCAGCGGTGAACAACCTGCTGGGCGGCGAGGCGCTGATGAAGATGAGCCGTAAGCCCGAAATTGTGGCTGATGCGGCTTACGCTATCCTGTCCAGATCGTCGGTGGAATGCACCGGCAACAGCTTTATTGATGAAGAAGTGCTGCGGGCTGAAGGCATTACCGACCTGGCTCCCTATGCCATGGTGCCCGGCGGACCCCTGTATGACGATCTGTTTGTTTAAGTGTCGGTTATTGGCCATGTAACCTTTTAACCCGGTTACCCGGGCGCACACTGATCTCCTGTTTACCGCGTGGTTTTGTTTGCTGCCATCATGCAAGAGCGGCGGCTGCGCCTTCGCGTTCCCCCTTGTCCGCCTGATATCGTGTGGCATTGCTATAACTAATGCCTCCTTGGGGTTGGCCGGTTTTCCTGGTTAAAGCTTCAACCATCCGCAGTTTCGCGGCTTCCCCAGGTAATGGCTTGCTGATTTGTCAAAACTTTGTTAAGGCCCGTGTACCGCGGCCGGCTTTTGATGAGTGGTAAGGCATTCGGCTGTAACTATTTTAGTTTTGATCCGTATCACAGCTACGGATCAATGTGATCTGACTTAAAAAGTATAGCCATGCCTATTTGTAAAACGGCCGTCACCGGCCTGTTGCTGGTGTTTTTTTGCACGGCAGCCGCCCAGCAGCCCGAAAAGAAAAAAATTGCCGCTAAACGGATCAGCAGTTCCCTGAAAGTGGATGGCATCCTGGAGGAACCGGAGTGGAAAACCGCACCGGTGGCCAACCAGTTTGTGACCCTGCGCCCCGTTCCCTTTCAGCCCGAACGCCCCGAAAACGCCACTGAAATTTATTTTCTCTACAATGATGAAGGCATTTATGTAGGTGGCTACCTGCACGAAAAATCCCGCGACAGCATTTCGCATGAGCTGGTGGGCCGGGATGGATTTGGCGCCAACGATTATGTGGGGATCATTTTTGATACTTATTACGATAAGCTGAATGGGTTCGAATATTTTGTAACCCCGCTGGGCGAGCAGATGGATGCCAAACAGGCTCCGAATCCGAACGGCGACAGTGAAGACTTCAGCTGGAACGGCGTGTGGGAGAGCGCTTCCAAAATCCATGCGGATGGCTGGAGTTTTGAAATGTTCATCCCCTATGCGGCTATCCGTTTCGGTAAGAACCGGGTACAGGACTGGGGACTGAATATCGTACGCCGACGCCAGAAGAGCGGGGAGCAGTTGTTCTGGCAAAGCATCGACCCCAACGTCAACGGCTTCCTGACCCAGGAAGGCCTGCTCACGGGCATCGAGAACATCAAACCGCCCCTGCGGCTGCAGTTCTCGCCTTATTTTTCCACCTACCAGAACCACGATGCCAATGCAAAACCCGGTCAGCCGGTCAATACCACCACGTTTAACGGCGGCATGGACATCAAGTACGGGCTCAACCAGGCTTTTACGCTGGACATGACCCTGATTCCGGATTTCGGCCAGGTACAGACCGATAACCTCATTCTTAATCTCTCCCCCTTTGAGCAGCGCTTCAACGACAACCGTTCATTTTTTACCGAAGGCGCTGAGCTTTTCAACAAGGGCAATCTCTTTTACAGCCGCCGCATCGGCCGGGTGGGTGATCGTCCGCTGCACTACTGGGATATCGGCGAAGATGGGGATGATTATAACGGGGTGGAAAGGGTAAAGCACAATCCCCGCCAGGTGAAGCTCCTGAACGCCACCAAGATCAGCGGGCGCACGCAGAAGGGGCTCGGCATCGGTTTCCTCAATGCCATCACCCAGTCGCAGCACGCCATCCTGGTGAACAAGAATACCGGTACGGAGCGGAAGGTGGAAACCGACCCGCTGACCAACTACAATGTGCTGGTGCTGAACCAGACGCTGAAAAACAACAGCAGTGTTTCGCTGGTGAACACCAATGTGTGGCGGAGCGGCAGGGATTATGACGCCAACGTAACCTCTGCGCTGGTTGACCTGTACGACAAAAAGAACAAGTGGAATGTGGGGGGCAATGTAAGTGTGAGCAACCTGTTCGGGAAAAACGGCAGGAACATTACCGGCTACTCCCACTCGGTATACTTCGGCAAAGTGAGCGGCCGCTTCAATTTTAACCTGTGGCAGGACCTCATCAACGCGAAGTATGACAAGAGCGACCTGGGGTATTTCACCAACAACAACACCATGGACCAGGGTTTCTGGATGGGGTATAACTGGGTGAAGCCCACGCGTTTTTATAACCAGATGCGGATGAGCCTGAACGGTTGGGTCAGCCGCCTGGTTTCGCCCATTGATGCGGCGCGCCGGCCGGAACTGATGCACCAGACCACCGGCTACAGTTTCAACATGAACAGCCAGCTGAAGAACCTCTGGTGGGTAGGGTTGAACATCAACGGCGGACTCTCAGACCGGAATGATTTTTACGAGCCGCGCCAGTACGGGCGGGTATTCCGCGACAAGGCCCGCCATTTTTTCAACGGCTGGTGGGAAAGCAATTTCGCGAAGAAATTTTCTTTCGGCGGCAACGCGGCCTATGGCATCGGCAGTTATTTCGGGCGTAACCTGGTGAACCTGGGATTGTTTTCCCGGATCCGTTTCAGCAGCCGCTTTTCGATTGATCACCAGATCAATCGCGAGTCGATCGACAACCAGCCGGGTTTTGCCCAGAAGGTGGGAGATGTCATTTATTTCTCCCGCCGGCATGTGGGCACCGTGGAAAACATGCTCACCTTCAAATACAATTTCACCAACCGGATGGGCCTGAACCTGCGTGCGCGGCATTACTGGAGCAAGGTAACCCCGAAGGAGTTTTATGAACTCAACAGCGACGGCTATCTGCAAACGCCCACCACTCCTTTTACCGGCAATGTGAAGCAGAATTACAATTTCATGAGCATTGACATGGTGTACACCTGGCAGTTTGCCCAGGGCAGCTTTATCAACCTGGTGTGGAAGAGCATTGACGAGAATTTCCGCCGGGATTTTGAATCCGGGTATTTTTCCAACCTCGGTAAAACCTGGGAGGGCAACGGTTACAACAACTTAACCGAGTTCAGCAGTGTTTCCCTGAAAGTGATTTATTTCATTGATTACGCTTCGCTGCGAACCAGGGCCAAAAGGAAACATGCCTGAGCGGCGGGTAAGCCCATAAGTGTAAAAATGAAAAAGAGCTCACAGGGGTGAGCTCTTTTTCATTGTGGTATATCCCTGAAACGGCTTAGCCTGGTGGCATCGGGCTGAAGTCGGAAAGCCAGATCTGCCGATTCCTGCTTATCCAGCGGCTTCCGTTGCTGATCATTTGATCATGGCCTTCGGCGCTTCTTTTTCCAGCAGGTAGCGATAGATGAACCGCGTTTTCATGTTGGTATAGTGCAGCCATTTGTTGCCCGGCCAGCCATGGCGGCCGCCGCTGTAGGGCATGAATTCGAATTCTTTTTTGGCGTCCTGCAGTTTACTGATGAAGTTGATGCTGTTCTGCAGGTGTACATTGTCGTCAATGATGCCGTGCGCCAGTTGCAGCATGCCTTTGTATTTGCCGGCATGGGTGAGCACCGAACTGCTTTTGTATCCTTCCGGGTTGTTGGCGGGGGTGCCCATGAAGCGTTCGGTGTAGTGGGTGTCGTAATAAGTCCAGTCGGTTACCGGTCCGCCGGCCATGGCATGGGTAAAGATATCGCTGCCATAGGTGAGGGCATAACAGCTGAGGTAGCCGCCGTAGCTGAATCCGGTGATGCAGATTTTAGCGGGATCGGCCTGGCCGTTGGCGATGAGCCATTTCACCATTGCCCCGTAATCCTTCATTTCCCAGTAGCCCAGGTTGTGGTACATGTAATTCACGCCTTCTTTGCCGAAATGTCCGCTGGCGCGGTGATCCATCACCACCTGGATCAGGCCTTCTTTGGCATACCACTGCTGGGTGCCGTTCAGTAACCAGGTATCGAAACAGGTGCCGGCGTCGGGGCCGCCGTAGATGGAAATGAGTACCGGGTATTTCCGGCCCTTCTCTGCATTCAGGGGCCAGGTTACTTTCATGGGCAGCTCGTATTTGCCGTCTTCGCTCGGTACACGGATCATTTCCGTTTTGGCCAGTGCGTATTGATCAAATTCAGGTCCGCGGGCCGATCCCAGCACCTTGATCAGTTTTCCTTTGTTGTTCACCAGGCTCAGCTGGGCGGGGGTGGCGGCGTTGGAGCAGGTGGTGAGGAAGAAGGTGCCGGAAGGAGACAGTTTGATATTGGTATGGCTGTAATCGCCAAAGCTCAGGCGCTGCAGTTTTTTGCCATCCAGGTTTACGCGGTAAAAATCAAAGCGGGCCGTGTTTTCGCGGCCGCGGGCCGTGAAGTAAACGATTTTGTTTTTCTCATCCACAAAGTCCAGTTCCGTAACGGTGAAGCGGCCTTCCGTAATCCGGTTGATGAGTTTGCCATCCGCACTGTAATGATAGAGGTGTTTCCAGCCGGAGGAGTCGCTCATCAGGATAAAGTTCTTGCCCCCGTTGATGAAGCGGATGCGTTTGCCTTCATCATCCAGGTTGATCCAGGTTTTCTGTTCCTCATTGTACAGCAGGGCTTTGCTGCCGGTTGCGGGGTTCACGCTCCAGATTTTGAGGTTGTTCTGCAGCCGGTTCATCCACTGCACCCAGAGGGCGCTGCCATCGGGCGTCCAGTAAGGCATGCCGAAATACTGGTCGTCTTTGGGGTTGAAATCGGCCCAGGCGGTGGGGCCGCCATCGGGGGAAACGATGCCCACCTTCACTTCCGGGTTGGGATCGCCCACTTTGGGATAGCGAACGGTTTCGAGGTAACCGTGCTGACCCATGCCGTCCGTCATGGTGAACACGGGTACGCCGCTGTCGTCGGTGCGGAAGTAAGCGATCTTTTTGCTGTCGGGGCTCCACCAGAAGCTCCGGTATTCGCTTGAGCGGCCGAGGATCTCTTCGGTGTACACCCAGCTGGCAAAACCGTTCAGGATCACGTCGCTGCCGTCGCTGGTGAGGGCATTTTCTTTCCGCGTGGCGATGTGTACGGTGTACAGGTTGTTCTTTTTCGTGTAGGCTACATAGTTGCCATCCGGGCTCATCGTGGGGTTTACCTCTTCTTCGGGGTCGTTGGTGAGCTGCACTTCTTTTCCGTCAAGCCGGATGAACAGGTCGTTGTTTTTGCGGTATGCCCCGGCGGCTTTTCCGGATTCGACCTTTCCCTTTTCCTCCGTGGCTTCCCGTTCCTGCCCCGTTTTGGTGTCGAGCGTCCATTTTTTACCCTCTTTCAGGTACACCAGCTGTTCGTCGCCGATCCATTTTACAAACTGTGGCAGGGGCTGGCTGATGCCTTTGAAATTGTTTTTAAAATACTGGTCGTCGGTCAGGGGTTTTTGCTGGGCAATTCCCTGGAGACTGAGCACGGAAAGCAGGCATACCGCTGCGTTCCGGAAAGTTGTAGTGGTCATATCCAAACATTAAAATGAGGAGGTAAGATAAAGGATTTGGGGGTTCCTTTCAAAACAAAAGGGTGACCGCTGCGGATCACCCTTTCGATGGTTATATGACGGGATCAGTTATGGTGTTTCCCGGTTTTCGGGGCGCATCATCGGGAAGAACAGCACGTCCTGGATGGAGTGCTGGTTGGTGAGCAGCATGGCCAGCCGGTCGATGCCGAAGCCGATGCCGCTGGTGGGGGGCATGCCGTATTCCAGCGCCCGGAGGAAGTCGTAGTCGATGTACATGGCTTCATCGTCCCCGCGCTCCATGAGTTTTACCTGTTCTTCGAAGCGTTCGCGCTGTTCAATAGGGTCGTTGAGCTCGCTGTAGGCGTTGGCGATTTCCTTGCCGTTGCACATCAGCTCAAAACGCTCCACCAGTCCGGGTTTGCTGCGGTGTTTTTTTGTGAGCGGACTCATTTCCACCGGGTAATCGGTGATGAAGGTGGGCTGGATATAGTGGTGCTCGCATTTTTCGCCGAAGATTTCATCGATCAGTTTGCCCTTGCCCCATTTGGGGTCGGGGAAGATGTCCAGTTTCCGGCACACTTCGCGGATGCCTTCCTCATCCATGCCGCTGATATCATAGCCGGTATGTTCCTGGATGGCTTCAAACATCGTTACGCGGCGGTAGGGGGCTTTGAAGTCGATTTCCCGGTCGCCCACGGTTATCTTGGTGCTGCCGTTGGTGGCGAGGGCGGTTTGTTCCAGCAGCTGTTCGGTGGTGTCCATCATCCATTCATAATCCTTGTACGCCACGTAAAACTCCAGCACGGTGAACTCGGGGTTATGGGTGCGGTCCATGCCCTCGTTGCGGAAGTTGCGGCTGAATTCATACACCCAGTCGAACCCGCCCACGATCAGCCTTTTCAGGTAGAGTTCATTGGCGATCCGCATGTACATGGGTACATCGAGGGCGTTGTGGTGGGTGATGAAGGGCCGGGCTGCCGCTCCGCCCGGGATGCTTTGCAGCACGGGGGTATCCACTTCCAGGGCGCCGCGTTCGTTGAGGAACCGGCGGATGGCATTCACCATTTTGGTGCGCCTGATGAAGGTGTCTTTCACGCCGGGGTTCACGATGAGGTCGGCATAGCGCTGCCGGTAGCGGAACTCCGGATCGGTAACCTCATCGAAGGTTTCGCCTTCTTTTTCCTTCACGATGGGCAGGGGGTGCAGCGCCTTGGTGAGCAGGGTGAATTCGCGGACATGTACGGAGGTTTCGCCGGTTTTGGTGGTGAACACAAAGCCTTTGATGCCGATGATGTCGCCGATATCCAGCAGTTTTTTCCAGACGTTCTGAAAGAGGCTTTTATCCTCGCCCGGGCAGATATCGTCCTGCCGGATGTAGAACTGGATTTTTCCGGTGCTGTCCTGCAGTACGGCGAAATTGGCCTTGCCCATATCCCTTACGCTCATGATGCGGCCGGCGAGGCAAACGTCGGCAAACTGGTCTTTGTTCTCTTCGCCTTTATAGTGTTCCTTGATATAGGCGGCGGTGGTATTGACCGGGTAGAGCGCAGCCGGGTAGGCGTCGATGCCCATTTTGCTGAGCTCGGCGAGTTTTTCGCGGCGGATGATTTCCTGTTCGGAAAGATGCTGGAGGTTCATAACTGTAGAGGGCCTTGCTGTTTCGGCAGGCGGCTGCAAAGATATTGGATCAGGCTGAATTCGGGGGCTTATTCCCGGTGCTGATAGGGCTTTACCCCTCCGGCTGCTTTCTGTCGCACCGGGATCGCACTTGCTCAGGCACAGTCTTGGACTGAACCAATTACCCTGCGCAATTGATAAATTTGTATGTCTAACCTGCCAATCAGAAAATATGACGCTTTATATCAAAAACATGGTTTGCCAGCGCTGTATCATGGTGGTGCAGCATGAAGTGGAAAAACTGGGATTACGCGCCGGCAGCATCAAGCTGGGCGAGCTCAGTTTTGAAGAGGAGCCAACCCGGGCGCAAAGGCAAAGCCTGGAAAAGGCATTGGCGTCATTGGGGTTTGAGGTTATTGACGACAGGAAAAGCCGCACCATAGAAAAAATAAAGAATGTAATCATACAGGTTGTTCATCACCAGGACAATGATTTAAAAAGCAACCTGTCTGATGTTTTGAGCAAAGAGCTGAACCACGACTACAATTATCTGTCAAACCTGTTTTCAGAAGTGGAAGGCACAACCATTGAAAAGTATTTCATCGCGCAGAAGATTGAAAAGGTCAAAGAGCTGCTGGTGTATGATGAATTATCGCTGAGTGAAATTGCTTTCCGGCTCAATTATTCGAGTGTGGCCTACCTCAGTAACCAGTTCAAAAAGGTTACCGGGCTTACTCCCAGCCATTTCAGGCAGGTAAAAGAAGACAAAAGAAAGCCTTTGGACAAGGTGTAAATCTTACAAATCAATTCCGGAATACTGTAACAGCGTCCCCGCCTGTTGCTGCCAATTTTGTATCGTTAAAAATGACGAACTATGGCAGCTATTCAGCATGAACCCGTTTTTCTGCCTTTAGAGGGCGTGGAAAGCGAACACTGTGCCCTGATTACAGATAAGGGGCTTGCCCGGGTAAAGGGCGTGTTAACCCACAAGGTTGAACTGAACAACAACAGGGCTGTGATTACCGTTGATGATCCTTCGGTCATTCCTGAAGCTGTACAAGCGGTTCGGGACCTGGGCTATGGGGTAACCACTGTAAAAAAATCATTTCCGGTGCTTCACATGACCTGTGCCTCCTGTGCAGTCAGTGCCGAAAGCATGGTAAAGTCTGTTGCTGGTGTCATCGGAGCCACCGTGAATTTTGCCAGTGCCCTGCTCAGCGTGGAGTACCTGCCCAACATCACCAGTCCTTTGCTTATTCAGCAAGCCGTTCAGTCCATTGGCTATGATTTGCTGATTGAAGATGAAACGGCTCAGCAGGAAACACTGGAAGCCATTCATCAAAGGAAATTCAGTCAGTTAAAAAGGAAGACGATCTGGGCAGTGGTACTCACGCTTCCTGTTGTGGCGGCAGGTATGTTCTTTATGGATTGGCCCTATGCCAATGCCGTCATGTGGCTTTTCTCCACTCCTGTGGTATGGTGGCTGGGAAAAGACTTTTTCCTCAACGCCTGGAAGCAGGCCAGGCACCGTTCCGCCAACATGGATACGCTGGTGGCCCTGAGTACGGGCATTGCCTACCTGTTCAGTGTTTTCAATGTGCTTTTACCTGATTTCTGGCATCAACGGGGCTTGCATGCCCATGTATATTTTGAGGCGGCATCGGTGGTGATAGCATTCCTGTTATTGGGCAGGCTGCTGGAAGAAAAAGCCAAGGGCAATACCTCTTCTGCCATTAAAAAGCTGATGGGCCTGCAGCCCAAAACGGTTACCCTGATTCAGCCGGATGGCACAGAAAAGCAGGCTGCCATTGAGGAGGTGAGGGCGGGCGATGTTTTGTTGGTGAAGCCCGGTGAAAGAATTGCCGTTGATGGATGGGTTGTTTCAGGCAGTTCTTATGTGGATGAAAGCATGCTGAGCGGGGAGCCGGTGCCTGTGCTGAAAATCGAGCATGAAAAAGTGTTTGCCGGAACCATCAATCAAAAAGGGAGTTTTCGGTTCAAAGCGA
The DNA here is from genome assembly GCA_041911275.1 of Ferruginibacter sp. GTDB lineage: Bacteria > Bacteroidota > Bacteroidia > Chitinophagales > Chitinophagaceae > Ferruginibacter. Next base: position 160,467 of record JAYRPG010000146.1, read on the forward strand.
TCAAAGTGGGTAAGGACACCCTGCTTGCACAAATCATCCAAATGGTGCAGGATGCCCAGGGAAGTAAGGCACCTGTACAAAAACTGGTTGACAGGATCGCCGGCATCTTTGTTCCGGTAGTCATTGGTGTGGCGCTGCTCACCTTTGTGTTATGGGCCATTCTTGGCGGCGACAGTGGCATTGTACAGGGGTTGTTGGCAGCGGTTACGGTGCTGGTCATTGCTTGTCCCTGTGCGCTGGGACTGGCAACACCTACCGCGATTATGGTTGGGGTGGGAAAGGGTGCTGAAAACGGAATCCTGATCAAGGATGCTGAAAGTCTTGAACTGGCTAAAAACATTCAGGCGGTTGTGTTGGATAAAACCGGCACCCTTACCGAAGGCAAACCACAGGTTGCGGGTATGGAATGGCTGAACGAAGATGCTGCTGCCCGAAGTGTTTTGCTGAGCATGGAAAAGCAGTCTGAGCATCCCCTGGCAGAAGCGGTGATCAGGCACATGGATCATTTGCCCACCGTGGGTTTGTCTTCCTTTGAGAGTGTTACCGGTAAAGGGGTGCAAGCCGTTTACCAGGGTGAAACCTACCGGGTGGGCAACCTGAAATTTCTGGAAGAAAAGCATATCGTTATGGCAGGCCGGCTGCAAAGGCAGGCTGAAGCATGGGCACGGCAATCCATGACTGTGATAGGGTTTGCTGACAGTACACAGGTGCTTTCCGTGATCGCCATTTCCGATCAGATCAAGGCCTCTTCTGCATCGGCCATCCGTGAACTGCAGGATATGGGCATTGAAGTGTACATGCTCACCGGCGATCACGCAGCTTCCGCACAGGCCATTGCTCAGCAGGCGGGTATTCAGCATTACAAAGCGGAAGTATTGCCTCAGCAAAAAGCAGAATTTGTAAAGGCACTGCAGCAGCAGGGCAAAATCGTTGCGATGGTGGGCGATGGAATTAATGACAGCACAGCACTCGCCACGGCAGATGTCAGCATAGCCATGGGCAAGGGCAGCGACATTGCCATGGATGCGGCCAAAATGACCATTATCTCTGCTGACCTCACCAGGATTCCCCAGGCGATCCGCCTGTCCAGGCAAACCGTGGCCGCCATCCGGCAAAACCTCTTTTGGGCTTTTATCTACAATATTATCGGCATCCCGGTTGCTGCCGGCATACTCTATCCTGTAAATGGTTTCCTGTTAAACCCGATGATTGCAGGGGCGGCAATGGCCCTGAGCAGTGTAAGTGTGGTGGGCAACAGCTTACGTTTAAAATGGAAGCGCTGAATTTGTAAATCTCATAAATCAAACAGGAAATCGTGTAACGCCCGCCTGAAAGCGTATCCGGAATTTTACATCATAAAATTAACCTCAACATGAAACAGCTTATCATCAGCATTCCCGGCATGCAGAGCCGGCATTGTGAAACTGTTGTATCCCATGCAGTAAGCCAGGTGGCAGGGGTTCAGATTGAAAAAACCGAGGCCGGAAAATTAACGGTTTCGCTGGCCACCGAAAGTCTGAAAGCCGAAGTGGAAAAGGCCATCACGAAGGCCGGGTACGCAGTTGCGGAGGACCCGGAAGACGCCATACCCCATTGCACATCCGGCTGCTGCACACCTTCGACTGCTCATCATTAACTCAACTGTTCATTATTAGTACGACATCAAAATGACAAAGACAATGCAAACCCTTCGGTTCAGGACCAATATTAACTGTGCCGGTTGTGTGGCCGCAGTTCAATCCCGCCTGGATCGCACAGCAGGTGTGGGCAGGTGGCAGGTGGATACCGCTGCCAGAGATAAGATACTTACCGTGCAATCGGCTGACGTTACCACGGAAGCGATCATGGCCACTATTCAGGAAGCGGGATTTGTGATCGAAAATCTAAACGCCTAAAATCAATCGGACATGAAACAATTATTCTTTGCACTGGCCGCGGTGCTTACCGGGCAAGTCTCTTTTTCCCAGGATGCCGGCAAACTGCTGTCCGCGTATGATCCGGTCAGGCTTGCCCTGGTCAGCGGGAACAGCAAAGCCGCAGCCGAAGCTGCTACCGCCTTTCAGTTGCGCATAAGCGGGGAAGCCGAGTTTGCTGAAAAGGCCGGTCTGCTGCAGGCTGTGGGTAAAATGCTGCATGCAGGAAGCCTGGAGAAGCAGCGTGCGGCCCTGAATGATATTTCTGTGCTCCTCTGGAAACTGGTGAAGGGTTCAGGCGCTGTAAGCCAGCCTGTATACTACCAGTACTGTCCGATGAAAAACGCCTACTGGCTGAGTATGGACAAGGAAATCAGGAACCCATATTACGGATCGTCAATGCTTGCCTGCGGCAAAGTGGTGGACACAAAGCCATGACCACAACGGAAGATGGGGGAAGGCGTCATGTTAATTTCCTAACCTGAAATACAGGACAGATGAACAATAAAGGCATCATGCAGGTGAAACTGTTGCCGGCACTGCTGCTGCTGCTTTTTCATGCCGCTCCGGGTATGGCACAGCAACGGGTACACTATGATCTGTACGTTAAAGACACGATGGTACACTATGCCGGCAAGCCGAAAAGGGCTATTGCGGTGAATGGGCAGATTCCCATGCCCACCCTTGAATTCACCGAGGGCGATACGGCTGAAATTGTGGTGCACAACCAGCTGAACGAAGCCACCTCCCTGCACTGGCATGGCGTTTTTCTACCGAACCGGGAAGACGGGGTGCCGCTGCTTACCCAGATGCCCATCGCGCCCGGAACGTTTTATACCTATCGTTTCCCCGTTCTTCAGCATGGTACACATTGGTACCATTCGCATTCCGGCTTGCAGGAGCAAATCGGTATGTATGGCAGTTTTATCATGCACAAAAGGGAGGGCGACCCCAGTTTCAGAAAGGGGATTGATGATCTGCCGGCCGTTCCGGTGATGATAAGCGAATGGACAAATCAGGATCCTGACCAGGTGCACCGGATGCTGCACAATGCCAGCGACTGGTTTGCCATGAAGAAAGGGGCCACGCAGAGCTATGCGGAAGCCATCCGGAGCGGGCATTTCAGCACCAAACTTAACAATGAATGGAAACGTATGCTGGCCATGGATGTCAGTGATGTTTATTACGACAGGATTCTTGTGAATGGCCAGCCCACTCTGGATCTGAAAAGCATGAACGGGGAGCCGCTGAAAGCCGGCGACAAAATTCGTTTGCGGATTTCCAACGGCGGGGCATCTTCCTATTTCTGGCTTCACTATGCCGGGGGAAAAATGACCGTGGTGGCCAGTGATGGTAACGATGTGGAACCGGTTGAAGTAGATCGGTTGATCATTGCGGTTTCAGAAACCTACGATATCGTGCTCGAGGTTCCGGAGCAGGATAAAGCCTGGGAGTTGCGGGTTACCACAGAGGACCGAACCAATGCCGCCAGTGTTTTTCTGGGTAGCGGAACAAAACAGCCCGCAGGGGTATTGCCCCGCCTCCATTATTTTGAAGGCATGAAGATGATGAATGCCATGATGAAGATGAATGGCGACCTGAATGACATGGGCATGCAGATGAGCTTAAACCAGATGGATATGAATGTGGTGATGTATCCCGAACTCACCGGTGAAACAAAGCCCACGGCAGGGGAAAATGATCCCAACCGGTACAACGTCAATGCCCTGGGCAATATCGTTACCCTCAATTATGCCATGCTCAGATCTCCGGTCAATACGCTGTTACCCGCAACCGCACCGGTGAGGAATTTAACCTTTACCCTTACCGGTAACATGAACCGGTATGTATGGAGCATGGATAACCGTGTGCTCGCAGAAACCGACAAGATACCCGTTAAAAAAGGAGAGGTACTCAGGATTACCCTTTTCAATAATTCCATGATGCGGCATCCCATTCATCTGCATGGATTTGATTTCAGGCTGCTGAATGGTCAGGGTGCCAATGCCCCGATGAAAAATATTATTGACATCATGCCGATGGAAACGGATACCATTGAGTTTCTGGCCAATGCAGAGGGCGACTGGTTTTTTCACTGTCATATTTTATACCACATGATGGCCGGAATGAACCGGGTATTCGCTGTAGATGATTACCCTAATCCCTTGTTGCCGGATAAGGCCAGGGCTTACAGGATGCTGCAGCGCGAAAGCAACAGGCCGCACCTGATGGCGCGTAACGACTTTGCTACCAATGGTAATGATGGGGAACTCATGGTGCAGAATGCGCGCTGGAGCCTGGGAACGGAATGGCGCCTAGGCTATGATAAGATGATGGGATGGGAAACAGAAACCCATCTCGGCAGGTATATCGGTAAGATGCAATGGATGATGCCCTTTATCGGGTTTGATTGGCGATACCGAAAGGGCGGGATGGATGCACATGCCAGGAATCTGTTTGGACAAGCCAGCACCAAGAACAACCGGGCTGTTGTCAGCGTGGGCATCAACTATACCCTTCCCATGCTGGTTCGTTTTCAGGCAGAAATTTTTACGGACGGTATTGTACGCCTGCAGCTCATGCGGGAAGACATCCCCGTTTCCAAAAGACTGAGGGCGGGTTTTATGGTGAATACAGATAGGGAATACATGTTTGATCTTGGGTATATCCTCACCCGAAATTTCAGCCTGCGCACGCATTATGACAGCGATATGGGCTTTGGGGCCGGCGTGACCTTTTCGTATTAGCCATTCATGCGGCGCGGATACTTCGATGAGCGATACAGGCTGAATTAGCCGCAGCTGAGCAATACCTGCCAGGCCTCCTGTACTTTTCCGTTCTCCAGCAGTTCCTGGGCATAGCGGTGCATTTCCCGCTCCATCTCTTCGGGATTGATGGCATAGTACTGGATGATGTTTTTGAGCCGGTCGTCGTGGAAGGCGGGATCCACAAAAGGCTGTTCGTGTACATTGGCCAGCTGACCCAGGTCGTTCCCGGTGAGGATACGGCTGTTGCGGATGGCAGCCGGCAGGGCATCAACGCCGATACCCAGCCGGGTATTGGGTTTTGCTACGGTAAAGAGGTTGTGTGCATCCACCCGGCAGTACCAGTCGCCGCCCAGCCGGGCGATATGCTGCAGGCGGGTTTGGTCGATCATGGTGTGTTCATCGTTGAGCACCGATTCCTTTACATGCATCAGCAGCACTTCGGCGATCACCAGGTTGCCGGCGCCGGGGCCGCTGCCCAGGGGCTTGACTTCCGTAACGCGGCATTCCAACTGCACCGGACTTTCTTTCACCCGGGGAGGTTTTACCATTACCGAAGGTTCTTTGCTGAAGCCCGCTTTCAGAAATTCGTCTACCCCTTCGGGATATTCGCAGCTGGCCAGGCTCACCTGTTGCACCATGCTGTAATCGCAGATGTTCACCACCACTTCGGGCACTTCAAGCACGTTTTCGTAGGTGTGCTTGGTGGTGTTGTCGCGGCCGCGCCGGGCCGGGGAGAATACCAGCACCGGCGGATTGGAGGAGAAGAGGTTGAAAAAGCTGAACGGACTGAGGTTAACGCTGCCGGCAGCGTTGATGGTGCTGGCAAAGCAGATGGGCCGGGGGGCGATGGCGTGCTGCAGCCAGGCCATGCGCTGCGGAATGGGCAATTCGGATATGCGGATCTCCATGAATCAGATTTTGGACTGAAAAGGTAGGTTGTTTTGGGGAAACCGGGAGGGGTGGATGCCTGGGGGCATCAGGCTGGGCGCAGGGGTGGCATGAGCAGGGGTAGGGCAGCATCATTCCCGGGCTCTTATATCAATCGCGTTTTCGGCCTCAGAAAAACAGCGTTAAGAAATGTACGTTCTGCAGCGTTCAGCGGCGAAAATGTTCAGCCAGGCACTTAGCTGATGTGGGCATTCGTAACCTTAATGCACCCTGCCGATGCTTAGCTTTTTCGCCGTAGCGGAGGAACGTACATTTTAGCTGTTTTTCTGCAGCCTTGAATTTTTTTGTTTCTTTTTTGTTTCAAGACAAAAAAGAAAGCAGGGTCATCACAATTGATAAAAGCGCTTTGTGATATTCTGCCTGATCCTGTGTTCAATAGGGGATCAGGTAACGAATCCTCAAAGCGCATTCCCGGGATGGCGGGGAGACGCCACCAGGTTGCTGAGATGACCCTGACCACCTCCCTCCTGGCGGGACACATTGCCCGGAAATGTTCCGCAATAAAAAAAGCACCTGCAGGGTTTATGCTGTAAGTGCTTTTTTATTGCTTCGCTCCCCGAAGGAAACTTTTATCTAACCAGTTCTTGCTGGATTTAAAGCTTCTTTCAGATACTCATCTGTTGATTATCAATCATTAAACAAGTTTAAATATGGCTCGTACATAAAAATTCTGTTCCGAAACTGTCCAGTAAATTCTTTAAGCATCCCTTTTTCGACAAAAAGATTTATCAGTTCTCCCGCTGCTTTGGGAGACAAATCACAAATTTGCTGAACTTCTTTTACCGTTACTAATGGTTGTTTTAATAAATAATTATGCAACTCAAGCCCTGTTTTAATTCTCTTGCCAAATTGTGTATGTATTATGTTCTCGTGGTTTCTTTTTAAATCCATAATGCTATCTAACGTTTGTGTTGCCTTTTTAGCCGTTTGAGCTACACCAACAAGAAAATATTTTATCCATTGCATTAATTCGTTGTGTGTTCTTACTCGTGTAAGATTATCGTAGTATAAACTTTTGTCTTTTTCAAAATAGCTAGATAAATACAGAAGCGGCTTGGTAAGAATATTTTTCTCAATCAACAGCAACGTAATGAGCAATCTACCAATCCTTCCATTACCATCTAAAAATGGATGTATTGTTTCAAACTGATAATGTACAATGGCTATTTTTATAAGCACAGGGATTCCTAAACCTTCATTGTGAATATAATTTTCTAAATCACCCATCAATTCATTTAAATGTTCGTGATGAGGGGGTATAAAAACGGCATCAGCAAGACTACTCCCACCAATCCAATTTTGGCTTTTTCGATATTCACCAGGAGTCTTCTTTTCACCCCTTACTCCTTGCATAAGCACCCTATGCGTTTTTAATAGGAGCCTTGATGATATGGGAAGGTTTTTAAGCTCATCAATAGCATTATTCAAAGCCTCCGTATAGTTTTGCACTTCCTGCCAGTCGTCTTTTCGTTCTGGATTAATGCTCTCCTTTGGAAGGAAGGCTTCATCAAAATGTGTTTGGGTTCCTTCAATTTTACTGGAAACAACCGCTTCTTTTGTAATGTGCAAATGAATGAACAAGTCTACGTTGGGCACCAGTTTGGCAAATGAATTCAGTTGACCGAGTTCAAATGAAGCTTTTTCCAATAACAAGTTCAGTTGTGGGTCAGTCCAACTCAGCTCAACATTAATCAAGCTTGGTATAAAGTACTTATAATCAATACTTTTTCTTATTTCTCCTGCTTTGAACTTTTCAATGAATAGCATCTAGATGACTTTTTCAGTAAAAGTAAAATAAAAATTACGTTATTTTACTTTTTGGCACCTAAAGTAAAATATGACATTTCTTGTTTTACTTTCGAGCAAAAAAACAGAAGACTTATCTTGGTCAGGAAGCAGAGTATAAAATGCAGTATATCATGCAATTATGCATTAGTAAGCCCCAGTTGCTTAATCTTCGTCACCGTATTCAAATGCACCCCAGCCAGCTTAGCTGCCTCGACTCCCTTACAGCCCTTCTTCAAGTATTCCAGAGCTTTCTTATTCTTCTCCTTGGAGAGGAAAGCTAACGTATCTTCTCTGCTCCCTGCCCCCCGACCTTTATAAACGCCACGGAGTTTGGCCAGCTTGATACCCTCAAAGTGGCGCTCCCGAATCTGGGTACGCTCCATTTCACCCACCACCCCAAGAATGCTAATCATCTTTAGGGACAATTCAGCCTTAATTTGGCGCAGAAGGGCATAAAAAAAGCCCGTAAATACTTGATTTACGAGCTTCTTGGCTCCCCCTGCTGGACTTGAACCAGCGACCCTCTGATTAACAGTCAGAACAAAAGCCCCACCTTCTTTTCTCTTTTCTTCCCTTGATTTCATAACAAATTGATATTCAACACCTATTTTTCTCTTGTTTTCTCTTTTTGCTACATTATTTAGTATTATTTTGTATCTTTGAGGTCACATTTGAGGTCACATTAAACCATGAAACACTTATGGAACAGGAACAAGTAACCGTCAGTTTCTTTCTCGATGCCTCCCGCCCAAACGGAGAAGGCAAGTGTTTAATCAAACTCAACATCTACCAGCGGCCAACCAAAAAACGCTATGCTACAAAGTACCATGCCACACAGGATGAATGGAAAAAGATCAATGGTTCCAATCTGCGGGATGAAGAGTTGAAGAAAATCAAAAAAGGCCTGCATGATATTTCCACCAAAGCAGAGAAGGTTATTTCAAAGCTGGTGCCCTTTTCATTCGTTGCATTTGAAGAAGCCTTTTTTAATAAGGAAGCTGCCAGGCACAGCACCACCCTCAAATACTGGTTTGATAAATACATTGAACAACTCAAGTACACAGGGCAAATAGGTACTGCCATTTCTTATAACACTACATTGAACTCTATCAACGACTTTCGTAAAAATCTCTGCCTGCACGATGTTACACCTGCCCTGCTGCATGATTATGAAAATTACTTGCTGATAGATGGCAAGTCTGTGAGTACGGTAGGTATTTACATGCGGCAGCTTCGGGCCATCATTAACCAGGCTATTGAGGCCAATGTGCTTTCATCTGATAAATACCCATTTAAGAAATACCAGATCCCTGCCGGCCGCAATATCAAAAAGGCATTAAGCGAAGCAGACCTCAATAAGCTACTTTCCTACCAGCCCACTTCACCGGATAAGCAAAAGGCAATAGATTTCTGGCTGTTCTCTTACCTCTGCAATGGAATGAACTTTGCCGATATTATCGAACTCAAACCGGATAACATATCTGGCAACTACCTGCATTTCATCAGAACCAAAACCAAACGAACAAAGAAAAAAGATTTACGGCCCATTCGTGTAGGCTTGAATGCCAGGGCAATTGAAATCATCAACCGTCAGAAAAACACTGATAATACCAACCCCTATTTGTTTCCCATACTCGAAGAGGGATTAACACCCTTAACCGTCAAGCACCGCTGCCAGCGTTTCATCAAGTGGGTTAATAACAAAATGGAAAGCATCCGTAAGGAACTGGAAATAGAACAGAAAATCGGGACCTACTCAGCCCGGCACTCTTTCTCTACAGTATTAAAGCGCAAAGGTGTTTCCACTGAGTTTATCAAAGAATCATTAGGCCACAGTTCATTGGTGACAACTGAAAATTATTTGGATAGCTTTACAGACGATGTAAAGCTGAAATACGCAAACCTGTTAACCGAACTATGATAAAATTCACGATACTGTATAGCATTCTTAACGGCGATTTAATTCCCTGGCTGAACAATAATGAAAGTTTTGTCAGTAAGATTGATCCCTGCTATTTAAAGGCAACAGGTTCGGTGCCGTCTAACGATAAAGAGCTGCATGAGCAATTAAATACATTAGTTCAACCATTTCCTGCTTTAACAGCTTATTTAAAGACACAGGCTCCTGAATTTCCATCAAAGCTTATTCCATCATTTTATTCCATCAGACTGCCGCAGCACACAGATACTTTTACAGCATATTATTATTTGACATTCCGGCAGGAAACACTCCGCTTATTCAATCTCATCATCAATAGTTACAGTGAAATGGATGATGAAATGAAATCTTTTCTGGTGAATGAAAACCTTAAAGAATTAAAGTACCTGGCTTTATCTCTCACTGAAAAAATGAATGAACGGGGTTATGCCCAAACGCCAAACCCACACTCAGAATCTGTTTTGTATGCCTTGTTTGTAGCAAGATATTTTGTGATACACCTCTTTTTTGAAATACAGGAATTGTTTGCAGATGTTGTAAAGTCTCCGGTTATTCCAAAAGCATTCTTTCAAACATTTTTAAAAGAGTTATACAATGAAGACTATTTGAATCCAGCCTGGGCATTCTATGAATATAAGTTGATGTTTTATATTGATAACAATATCTTTTCGTACGAAACAATAAAGAAAATATTTGACCAGCTTAAAGCAGAAAATAATCTGGAGCAAAAAGATCAGGTAGTGGCAAAATATGAAAATGCAATCTACCTGCATTTACTTGGCCATAATCCGGCAGAAATTCAAAACCTGTTAAATCAAACATTGGTCAATGAACTGTTTAATAGTGAAAAAACAACTATTCAAAATAAGATAAATAGTATTCCTCTTGGTCTTGACCGGTTAGATATTGTAAATGATGAGATGAACAAACTATTTTATACGGATACAATATCCAAAAACTATCATTCAATACCCTCGCTACTTTGGCATTGGCTCAATACACAGGCAACTGTTTACACCAATGCCGCCAGCAATGTTTTCGCACCTGTATTGGATAAAAATCCGATTACTGAGCCAAAAGCGATTATCAATAAAGTTCATACAGAAGAACAAAAGGCAATTGCATTTCAGCATCTTTCTTTTCTAAAGGGGTACAATGCACAGAATCAAAAAATAATGCCCGAAGTACAGTTTAATCAACTTATAGAAGCTGTAAATAAGCTAATTGAAACTGACCTGGTTCCCGAAATAAAAAAACCAATACCACAAATCAATCTGCCCACAAACTATATCCGCTACACGTTTTATTTACTACATAAAAGCCTCTATACCACCAAAGCAATTCGTGAAAGCTGGATTAACTTCTTGCACGATATGTTTACCCAGTTTGGTAACGCAGAAAGAAAGACAACAAAAACAAAGTTTTCAGACAAACCCCCTCTTTACGATACTGATTTACAGCAACTTAAAAAGTAATTGTGGTAAAGTAATCTTACCCCTGTATTACCTTTCCCTTACTTGCTCTTTTTGTTTTCGAGTCCTGACAAAACAGGATTCCGAAAACAATGAATACAGATAATTTAATCCTCGACAAGCTCACCGAAATTGCAAACAAACTGGATGAGCAAAACCTGTTACAAAAGGCTACCCTCAATTTCAACGAGGCCTGTAAGTACATTGATGTAAGCCCTTCCCATCTCTACAAGCTTACGAGTACTAAACAAATTCCCCATTTCTGTCCGCAGGGTAAAAAACTCTATTTCAAAAGAGAGGAACTCGATGCCTGGTTACAACGCAACCGCCAGAGTAGCGACGACAGTACCGATGCTGCCGACCTAGTTATCCGCAGCCGCAGAAGCTAACCCTTTGTTGAACATTTAAAAGAACAGTAGAATGGCATCAGTAACATTATTCAGAAATTTCAGCACCCCGGTAGAGGATGTTTCTTTAATCATTCTTTCCAATTGGCTGGCATCAGACAAATACAAAATACAGGTAGAAAAAATCCGGCACCTGGTAGCACAAGGCAAAACCGAAGAAGCTCAGGCATTAAAACAACAGCTTCCGGCCTTTACACCATCGGCAACATTCAAAGAAAAAAGAGTATTGCTCAATATGGAGCAATACAGTGGATTTGTTCACCTGGACTTCGACAAGCTGCAGCCGGAACAAATGGAAAAGGCTTTTACAATTATCGGCCAGGTTCCTTACACATTCCTTTGCTTTACCAGCCCCAGCGGTAACGGCCTCAAAGTGTTTGTGGAAGTAAACACCGGAGCCCAACACCATGAGTTGGCTTACAGGCAGGTAATGGAGTACTACGAAAAAGCAACCGGGTTGAAAGCAGATGAAAAATGCAAAGACATCACCCGGCTTTGCTTTGTAAGCTACGATCCGCAGTTGTATAAAAACATTTACAGCGAAAAGTTTCCTGTACAGGATATTCCCGTTCAGGCAAAGCATGTTCCTGCAATTACTATACAAGAACCTAAAGCGGAAAACATTTCAACAGATGAATACCTCTTAGCCTTTAAGCAACAAGTTTTATTCACTAATCAAAAAATGGAGTACACAAATGGAAACCGTAACAATTATATGTATCTGCTGGCATCAAATTGCAATCGTGCCGGTATTCCCGAGCAGGATACTCTGGCATTATGCCTGCAACAGTTTGACCTTTCTGAAAAAGAAATAAGAGCCTCCGTCCGCAGCGCCTATATGCACCATAAACAGGAACATGCAAAGTTTGCAAACGCTGCAAGCCTGCAAAGAGAGGAAGAACGGCAGGAAACGGAAGATTATCTGAAAAACACTCCGTCCATCCCGGAATCGTTGTATAACCACATGCCCGAACTATTAAAGGAAGGTGCAAAAGCATTTACCGAAGCCAGAGAAAGAGATGTGTTTCTTACCGGTGCATTAGCCATTCTCAGCGGATGCCTGCCCGGTGTAAAGGGAGTGTATGCAGGTAACGAAGTCTTTCCCAACCTGTTTTCATTTGCCATAGCACCGGCCGCCAGTGGCAAGGGAGCATTGAAGTTTGCAAAAATGTTGGCCGATGAATACCACGGCATGGTCTTGCGTTCAAGTAAAGAAGCGGAGCAGCTTTTTAACCAGCAGATGGCCGAACATAAACAAAAACTATTTGGTAAAAAGAACCAAACCGCACCGCCAGATGAACCACCTACGAAACCTGCTTTCCGGGTAGTGTACATTCCTGCCAACACCAGTTATGCCAAAATTCTCTGGCATCTGGAACAGAACGAAGGCACAGGCATCATTTGCGAAACGGAGGCCGATACCCTGGGCAATGTATTCAAACAGGAATGGGGTTCTTATTCCGACATGCTCCGCAAATCTTTCCACCACGAACGGTTATCCAGTTCCCGTAAAGGAAACAATGAGTTTACCGAAGTAAACACACCCAGCCTGTCTATTGCACTATCCGGCACACCTAACCAGGTTACCGGCCTGATTGCCTCCTCCGAAGATGGCCTGTTCAGCCGCTTTCTGTTTTACGCTTTTAAAGTGGAGCAAAAGTGGCGGGATGTTTCACCCGGTGCTAACAATATCAACCTTACTGATCATTTCAAGAACCTTTCTCTCAAAGTGTACAGGATGGAACTGTTTCTCCAAAGGGAAGAAACTACAGTAACACTTGCCTCTGAGCAATGGCAGCTACTCAACCAAACCTGCGAAGCATGGTTGCAGGAAGTAACCATGTTCACCGCCGAAGAAGCGGCCAGTATTGTAAAACGGCTGGGGCTTATCCTGTTTCGTATGGCCATGCTGTTTACAGCTTTGCGGAAGTTTGAAAACGGGGAGTCTGACACAACACTTGAATGTACCAACGAAGATTTCAGCACGGCCCTGCAACTGGCCGGTATCTACCTCCAGCACAGCCTGCTTATGTTTAATAACCTCCCCAAGCAGTCCGAAACCACCCATTTCAAAACAGGCGGTAATAAACGTCAATTCTATGACGCCCTGCCGCAGGAGTTCACCCGCCATCAGGCAGTAGAATTAGGTAGAACCTTTGACCTGGCAGCCCGAACTGTCGACGACCTTCTCCGAAATGCCCTCGGGGTATTACTGGAAAAACCCAAGCCTGGCCTATACCGTAAACTATTACATTCTTGATTCACTGTGCCTTCTATTTTGCAAGGTTTGCAGACTTTGCAGTGTTTGCACCTGCCTCTTATTTCCATTCTTGGTAACTGGATAATAATCCCTGCTTATTATTGTTTATGTTTGCCAATATTTGACAAGTCAACAAATAAATGATGGATAGCCAATTCGGAGAGAAAATACGGGCACTGCGAGAAAAGCAAAATTTGTATTTACGACAGGTAGCTCCATTGCTTGAAATGGATACAGCTCAACTGAGTAAAATCGAAAAGGGTTCCCGGCAACTCAAAAGAGAGCAAATACCCATTATAGCCAATATTCTGAATACCGATGCTGATGAATTGCTCACACTTTGGTTAGCCGATCAGATTTATGCTGTAGTAAAGGATGAGAAGCTGGCAAATGAAGCCATACAGATAACAGAGAAGAAAATAAAACTTAGAAAAAGAAGAAATGATTAACGAGAATCTTAAACCCGGCATCATCGTAAAAATGCGAAACCGATTATGGCGGATAGATGAATTTGATGGTGTAGAAGTAGTAGCAACCCCTATTACAGGCGACTCCAATGACCAACGAGTATTTTTAGCCGATGTAGAAAATATTAAGGAGGAAAGGTTTGAAAGTATCAATGCTGATTTACCTGGTGATTTATCAGCGCAACGTTTGTTATTAAGGGCATATCAATTTGATTTAATACATGGCTCTGCTCCCTTTCTTAGCTTGCATCGTTCTTCTGTAGTTCCGTACAATTATCAAATGGTGCCGCTGGTGCTTGCACTGGAAAAGCCCAATGCAAGGATGTTAATAGGCGATGATGTGGGTTTGGGTAAAACGGTTGAAGCTGGGCTTATCATTTCGGAATTAATACAAAGAGGTAAGGTAAAAAGAGTGATATTCCTTACACCTGCCAATCTGAAGCAACAATGGAAAGAAGCGCTGGATTATTTCTTCCATATAAAAGCAACCATTATTGATTCTTTTTCCAGGAAAGAGTTTGAAAAGGAATTGCCGGCCGGTGCTAATCCCTGGCAATATTTTCAATTTGTAATAGCATCAGTTGATTATGCGAAGTCTCCCGATATCAAACAGCAAATACAAGAACAACCTTGGGATTTATTACTGGTCGATGAAATTCATTTATGTGCCCGACCACATAGTAATGTAAAGGCAAGCAAACAGCAAAAGCGATATGAACTGGTAAAAGACCTGAGTAAAAAAATTGATAATGTATTGTTTTTAACGGCTACTCCGCACAATGGCTACTCCGATTCATTTGCCAGTATACTGGAAATGATTAACCCGGAAATTGTCCGATATAACGGAAATGGATCCATAACTTTCGATAAGTCGAATGCCCGCTACAATGTTATTCAGCGTAACCGCAAGAAACTGGAAGCATGGTACGAAAAACAAGGGAAGAAATCTCCTTTTCCGCAACGGGACCAAAAAGAAGTTGTCATTGATCCAAAGCCAAATGGAAAACTTATTCAATTATTAGATGCTGTAGAACGCTATGGGGATTTCATTTTAAAGTCTGCGAAAGAAAAGGAGTCTAAAAAAGTAAAAAACATTGCCAATTGGATAGCCATTCATTTACAAAAAAGGGCCATCAGTTCGCCGTATGCGGTGTTAAAATCATTAGAGAACAGAATCTCCACCATTGAAAATAAAGTAGACAACCTGAGTGAAAGCGAAGAAGAAACCCTCGAAAACTATGTGTATGATTTGTTTTCTGATGATGAACGTATATCAGAGGAAATGGCTTCTCTCCGTCTCGACTTTGAAGCATTAAGCCAGGATGAAATCACAGAATTGAAACGTATTATTGAGTTTGGTGAAACACTGACACCAAAGGATGATGAAAAATTACAGAAACTCAAAAATGATATACTTCCAGAATTGATTGCCAAAGACCCGAAAGTTATCCTGTTTACCAAGTATAAAGACACTTTAGATTACTTAGAGAAGCATCTGAAAACAAAAGACTTTGAAACCTTTGTGATGCATGGCGACATGAGCCTGAATGCCAGAACGGAAATCTTTGGCAAATTTGATCGGTCTAAAAAAGCCATTCTGATTGCAACAGATTTAATTTCTGAAGGGTTGAACCTGCAACGCCTTGCCTCCAATGTAGTGCATTATGAATTACCCTGGAACCCCAATCGTTTAGAACAACGAAATGGCCGTGTTGACAGGATTGGTCAAAAAAGAGACATCGTTAACATTCGGACTTTGGTGGTTGACAAATCAATGGATAAAGAAATATTGGATTTGTTGCTGGAGAAACAACGAACCATTGAAATGGACCGTGACTATGCCGCTGCTTATTTTGGTGATGAAGAATCTTTGAAGAGTATTATCCTTGAAGCCTCTGCTAAAAAGAAAAGCAAAAAGAAAGGAATTGCCCCCAACATGCCTGACCTGTTTTCTTCTGCCGGTTTGGAAGAAACCAAAAAAGCAGTTCGTCAGGCATTCAGTTCTCCGGAAGAGGACAGGAAACGGAAAAAGAGAATTGAGGAAGAATCATTCTACAGCAGCTTGGATATTGAATTGCCGGAAATAGATAAACGAATTGAAGAAACCAAACGTATCGTAGGCTCCCAGGAAGAAGTGTTGACTTTTGTAAAGTCAGCATTGGCTCGCTTCAATTCTGCGTTGATAGATAAAGGTTCTGGCTTTTTTGAAATTAATATCAATGATGTAAGATTGATACTGCAACGATTCGGTAGTACTATTAAGAAAGTAACCTTCGACCCTGAATTGGCATTGACTCATCCTGATGCGGTAATATTAGACGCCGGGCATCCTTTCATTCGTAAAATGATTGAGTTGGTAAAGGCTGAGTTTTTTACCAATAAGGGTTTATATGGCCGTAATGCCTATTTCTTCTCAAATGAAGTGGAGGCCGTAACATGGCAATATAATTTCCTGGTTCGCTTTACCGTTGGCCTAAAAGAGAAAAGAGTCATTGAAGAGTTAATTACCATTGCGGTGGATAGCTATACAGAAAAAGCAATTCCAAATACCAGTTTTACCCCGGCTCAAACCACCCGGAATGTAGCTCAGGAAGATTTAACAGAACAAATCAATGAAGCATTGGCTTTTAATGGGCTGGATAAACTGGTAGATGAAAAAGTAAAAGACCGCAGGTTTAAATTGATTGAAGAACGGCAGGAGTTATACAATAAGATTTTGCTGGAAAGTAAAGACGCAAAACAACCTGACTGGCTGAACGATATCATTCACATAGAGGAAGCGGGACACGACTTATTAACCCTTACCATTATTCAACCGCTTTAATTATTCAATAGCATGGCATTAAGTTTTATTAAATCAAGCGGCAATATTATTACAGAAGACTTTTGTTTAGCGCTGGCCAGCGAAACAAAGGCCGACTATGTTAAGGACAAAAGCTTCGGGCCAGATATGAAGAAAGTAGATGAAGTCATCGCATCTGCTTTTGAAAAGCTCCGTGAACGATGGGAGGAAAACAGGCTTAATATTATTGATAACAAGTTCGACAACTCAGAACTCAGAAATAAATGGATCATACCATTCCTCAAGTCATTGGGCTATGCACCAAAACATATCGGTTCTGTCAGCAGTGAATCCGGCATTGAATACCATATTCCGTATAAGGGTTGGGACAGTGAATATGCGCCGCTAATACACATGGTTAGCTCCGCACAGGATTTTGACAACAAGGATAAACACAGCATTGCCCATAGTAAGAAAAGCCCTCAGGATTACCTGCAGCAATTCCTCAACACCACACACCACCAATGGGCTATTCTGATCAATGGCAAAAAAGTTCGACTGCTTCGTGACTTCTACCATTCCATTACCAAAGGCTTTTTGGAATTTGATCTGGAAAGCATTTTTGAAACAGCCAATACAGAGCAGTTCCGGGTAATGTTTAGGATTTTGCATCGTTCCCGGATAGAAAACCAGTACCAGGGTAAGCAGGAAATTGAATATGATGAGGAAGGTAACCCCATTGATGTGGAAGACAATTGTCTGCTGGAAAGTTTTCATAAGAAATCAAGAGAAACAGGTGTAAAGGTCGGCAACAAACTGCGTGACCAGGTAATTGAAGCCATTGAAAAGTTAGGTAATGGCTTTGCCGAAAACCTAAACCCTGATGAGTTTCAAAACGGAAAAGTAAAAGGCTTTTACGGTGAGATTCTCAATATCATTTACCGCCTCCTCTTCCTCATGTTTGCCGAGCAAAAAGGCTGGCTGCCGGTACGAAACAGCATTTATGCCCGTACGTACAGTTTGAATGCACTGAGAGAAATGGCGGAAAGAGGAAACTACAGCCACGATGAGGAACATGATTTATGGGAAGGCTTAAAAATTACTTTCAAATTAGTAGCCAATGGCTACGAGTTTAAGAATGGCGATAAAATAAATGCCTTTGGCGGGCAGTTATTTTCGGACAAGAAAATAGCTGTCATTAAAGATCTTTCGCTGAAGAACAAATTTCTCCTCGATGCCATATATCGGCTCAGTTATTTTAAGCTGGATAACCTGAGCAACCGCATCAATTACGCCAATTTGGCTATTGATGAACTGGGTTCAGTGTATGAAAGCCTGCTTGATTATGAGCCAAAATTGGCAAAGGAAAACCTTACGCTGGGTAAACGGGAAATTAAAAGAGGAGAATTTTACTTAGATGACAGGGGAACTGACCGCAAAACTACCGGCTCATATTATACCGACAGCCGCCTGGTGGCTCAGTTAATTGAGTCTGCCCTTGTACCGGTGATACAAAATGCGTTGAAAGACAAAACCACACAGGCAGAAAAAGAAGCAGCCCTGCTTGATTTGAAAGTGGCTGATATTGCTTGTGGCTCCGGTGCCTTTATTTGTGCGGCCCTGGAAAAACTGGGCGAAACCCTTGCGTTGATACGCATGGGGGAAGAAGAACGGCCCACCGAAGATCAGCTTAGAGAGGCCAAACGGGATGTGTTGTTGCATTGCATTTATGGGGTTGACTTAAACCCTATGGCGTTGGAACTGGCCAAGTTCTCCTTATGGATTACCGCCTCCCTGCCCGATATGCCGCTTACTTTTTTAGACCACAAACTGAAATGTGGTAACTCATTAATTGGGGCTACACCTGAGTTAATAAAAAAAGGAATACCGGAAGAAGCCTATAAACCGGTGGGCAATGACAACCCAGCCATTTGTACGGAGCTTAAAAAGAAAATACGCAAACAGTTAGAAACCCTGAGCAAGGTAAACGAACCCCAGGCTCAATATGGCCTGCAGTTTAGCCGTAACCAAACCGATGAATTACTCCGCCTGCGGGAAGCGCTGAACAACCGCAAGCAGGAAGACAGCGAAGATGTGGACGCAACGGAGGAAGAGTTCCATAGATTGGAAAATATGGAACGGCTGTTTAAAGACTGGCTGATGGCCGATGTATGGACGGCAGCTTTTTTTATAGAAAAGAAGGAGACCGACCTGAACCTGTACCCAACCAACGCTACACTGGAGCAATTGCGGGAAAATGAAAAACTAAATGAAACCCTGATAGAAAGGGTGCTGAAAACTGCCGACCAATACAACTTCTTTCATTATCACTTAGAGTATCCGGAAGTATTTGAGAAAGGCGGCTTTGATTGTTTGTTGGGAAATCCGCCCTGGGAGCAAATACAATTAGAGGAAGAGGAATTCTTCGCAGGAAAAGACAATGATATAGCAGATACAAAGAATGCGTCAAAAAGAGCTGCAAAGATTGAAAATTTAATATCTAC
The DNA here is from genome assembly GCA_041911275.1 of Ferruginibacter sp. GTDB lineage: Bacteria > Bacteroidota > Bacteroidia > Chitinophagales > Chitinophagaceae > Ferruginibacter. Next base: position 179,715 of record JAYRPG010000146.1, read on the forward strand.
TAATCCTTTATTATACCGGGATTATAAAATTGCGCTTGATGATTCTAACAAGGTTGCGAATTTTATTAAACTATCAGGGGCATATAAAAATTCTACATTTGGTTGGTTAAATACTTATTTAGTTTTCACTGAAAAATATGACCAAATATTATCAAGTTCTGGCTATACTGGAATTATAATACCGAGTGGAATTATGTCGGATAAGAACTCAATGCCATTATTTCACAGCCTATTAAAAAAAGGGAAGATTTCCGAAGCGATAGATTATATCAATCTCAAACATATCTTTCCTTCGATCGATAACAGAACAAAGTTTTGTTCATTCATTTTTTCAGGAAGAGAGAATCAATTTAAAGAAGCAAAAATGTCATTTTACAATTTAGAAATTGATCTTGAGAAAATAAGAAGCAGGTCAATTTTAGTAAGTTATGATTCGCTTTATAAAATAAGCCCAAATACTAAAAATTGCCTTACAGTTAGTTCTAACGAAGAGTATCAGCTTATTTATAAAATATATAAGAACTCTGCAATTATCAGTGATGATGAAAAAGAGAACCTATTTATTACAAAACAAATGTTCAACGTTTCGGACAAAGCTGACCAATTTGTCACACTAAATGATGAGGTTAAAAAGTCAATCAAGCAGAATAAAATAATAGATAGTGAGAAAGAGAAATATTTTGGTCTTTACGAATCAAAGCACATACACCAATTCGATCACAGGTTTTCAACATTTGAAAGCTCTTCTCCGTCTGAAATTGCAAGTGGTAATTCAAGTTATGTAACTGATTTGCAAAAGTCAAATTTCGATTATTCAATTACTTGTCGTTATTATATTTCCAAAGAGCTAACTGAAAGATTCTATAATAAGCACAATTACAAATTTGAAGCGATAATTGCTACCAGAATGATTTCAAGCCCAACTAATGAAAGAACACTTATTGGTGCATTTGCGCCAAAACTTGCTTTCAGCAATTCAGCTAATTTAATATTAGGAAAAGATAAAAAGGCTTTGGTCGTATTATTAGCTAATCTAAATTCATTTGTCTGTGATTTTGTTTGTCGCAGAAGAATGGGCGGTATTAATCTTAACTTATGGAATTTAAATCAGCTTCCTATTATTATATATAATGTAATCCCTGAACGACTCAAAGAACATATAATTAAGAATACAGTTCAGCTTAGCAACACAAGTAACGATGTTTCACCTTTTTTCTTGGACTTTCCAGAGATTGAAAAGATATCATGGAACAAAAACCTAAGGCACAGTTTACAATGTGAATTAGATGCCATATTCTTCCATTTGTATCATTTGGATAAGAATGATGTTGAAATTATAATGGATTCATTCCCAGCTGTAAAAAAGAGGGATGAAGAAAAACACAATTCATTTCATACCAAAGAAACTATTTTACGGCTGTACGATGAGTTTGCCTGGGTCAGAGAGGAGATTCAGAAACAGGTTTAAATGTGAAAATATCACACCATTTTAGCCAAAAATGCTCAAAAATTTTATTTTTAAAACCTATTTGCATTATTTTGCGTGAAAATATCACGTCATGCTAATTAGGTTTCTTGTAAAAAACCTGTTCTCCTTTAAGGAATTGACTGAGTTTAACATGCTGCCCGGTAGGTTCAACCGCATGCCTTACCATGTATATGAGGCCGATGGCATTTCCCTGTTGAAATTGAATGCCATGTACGGAGCCAACGGGGCGGGCAAAAGCAATCTGATCAGGTCACTGGCGCTGCTTTGCCAGTTTGTAGAAACAGGTAACCTGCCCATTGAGCTGCTGATAGAAACTTTCAAGTTTGATAAAGAAAGCCGCAAAAAAGATGTGTACCTCGGCGTGGAGTTCATAAAGGATGAAGTGCCTTATTACTACGGCATTACCGTAAACCAGGGCATTATTGTGGAAGAAGAGTTGCAGTTCAGTGGCGTAGGCAAAAAAGAAGATTATGTCCTTTTTACCCGAACCGATAAGCCTGGTGATAAAAACCTCGAATTGACATTCTGCAAAGAGGTCATGGAAGATAAAGAAGCTGCTGTATTTCCTTTTTTCTTAAAAAACGAAGTGTTGGAAAGAAACAAACCCGTTTTGTTTCACATGGCCAGCCGCAAGAATAAAGTGTTCGATCCTTTTAAAAGAGCGTTGCAGTGGTTCACACATGATCTGGTTCCTGTAATGCCCAATGCAAGACCAACAGGGTTAACCATCCACTTGGAGGAGGATGCCGGATTTTATCAATTTGCTTCTCAGGTAATGCAGTCGTTCAATACGGGTATCAAAAGCATTAATGTGGATACCATACCCATTGAGGATTTTTTTGGGGAGGATAATAAGCAACAGGCAGAACGTATTACGGCAGAACTAAAGGCAAACCCGGATAAGATAAGCCCACTCATTACCGAACATGAAGAAATATTATTTGTGTTACGGCAAAATAAAGTGGTGGCAAAGCGCTTATATTTTTTGCATGATACGGATGACGGACAGGCGAAATTTACTGCAGCAGAAGAATCAGATGGTACACGGCGTTTGCTGGATTATTTGCCGGCCTTTTATGCAGCCATCAAATCAAAAAGGGTGTACCTGGTAGATGAAATTGAGAGAAGTATTCATCCCTTGTTGATTAAAGAGCTTATCAATAAATTCTCACACGATGAAAAGACACATGGGCAACTGATTTTTTCCACCCATGAATCTAATTTATTGGATCAGGATATTTTCCGACCCGATGAAATATGGTTTGCTGAGAAGAATAAAGAGGGGGCTACAGAAGTTTATGCGTTAAGTGAGTTTAAAGAGCATCACACCATTGACATACGAAAAGGCTACCTGAATGGTCGCTATGGAGGCATCCCCTTTTTAGGGAATTTAAAAGACTTAAACTGGGAGAAGTATGCCGAAGCCAACTAAGTTTACCTACGAAAAGAAAGCACCCTTCAGGGATGCTTTTCTTTTTATTATTGTTTGCGAAGGCACCAACCGGGAGCCTGATTACTTCCGCTTTTTCGATGGCATGTCATCCAGGGTAAAAGTAGTTCCGTTACAAAGTGTGGGTGGCAGTGCTCCCAATCAATTGGTGGGAGTAGCCTTAGCTGCTGAGCAGGAATTATCAGTAGATCCTGCGGTTGATCGGTTGTGGTTTGTAATAGATACTGATAGATGGCGTATTCACTTGCATACCATCAGGCAGCAGTGTACACAACACCCAAATTGGCGTGTCGCACAAAGTAACCCCTGTTTTGAAGTATGGTTATATTTCCATGCAAAGGCACAGTTACCAGCATTGGCCAACATTGGTCAATGCAACAACTGGAAGCCATACCTGCCAACGGTTATTCAGGGTGGGTTCAATCCGGATTTTCATCCCATTGCCATTGAAACAGCCACAGTGAATGCCAAAGCAGCTTACCAGTTTACTGGATACTTCCCAAACCCCGGCAGCACCCAACTTTGGGAGTTAGGAGAAGAACTGATTCCCTTAATTAAAAAGGAACTGGATGTCTTAAAGCACAGGTTTCCGGCACCGGTGGTAATTGGTTAGCTTTAGGCAACTCAAATTTGATTACTTTTTGACGTCTATTTAACTCATTGATTATGAATTAAATAATCTTTATGGAGGCTACCGCTAAAAAATGCCATATTCTCAATTATTCGCCTATAAATAGCATAATATTAAATATTCGTATTTTAATACGATATTTTTAAATTATCTACTTTTTTAGCGATAAATTGCATAATTCGTCAAAAAGAGCTATATCTTTAAACCATGATAGTTCTAGGTGCAGTTATTACAGCCGATATAGTTAACTCAACAACCATGGGCAGCAAGGCTGCCGGGGAACTTCGTTCCATACTGGAGCAGCTGATCAATGCCAACCAGGCAAAATTCCTCTCTTTTTACCGGGGCGACAGTTTTCAGAGCTACCTGGTAGATCCCTACCCGGCCTACCGGCTGGCCCTGAGGTTACGTACAGCAGCCAGAATTTTTGAAAACCAGCTCCCGGGTATAAGCACCGACCTTAAAATTTCCATAGGCATCGGAGGTATAGAAACACCGGTAACGCAGATAAAAACAGCACAGGGAGAGGCTTTTCTTCTGTCGGGCAGGGGTTTGGATGAACTGGAGAAAACCGGGCGCAGGTTAATCATCCGTTGCGGGGATGAAAAGGTAAACACTACGCTGGAAACCATCAGCCTGTTTACCGACTACCTGTTTGATGCCTTAACCTATAAGCAGGCGGAAGTGTTGCAGCATTTGCTGAACAACCGCACTCAAATAGAAACAGCAAAAGTGTTGGATAAATCCCAGTCAACTGTAAACAGGCATGTACAGTCGCTTGGGTGGAAGCAGATGGAGGAGTTGCTGAGGCTGTATAACCAAAGCATACAACAAACCACCCCCATAAATGGATAATGCAATCATTTGGCTCATCCGGCTGCTGGCCGCACATTTAATTACCGATTTTGTACTGCAGCCCACAAGCTGGGTAGAAGCAAGAAGAACGACCCACCATAAAGCAAAGCAATTTTGGTATCACATTTTGCTTACTACAGGGGTAGCAGCATGGTTCACCTGTTTCGATACCTGGTGGGTGCCACTGGCAATATTTATCAGCCATGGCCTCATTGACTGGTGGAAGAGTTACCGCCCCAACAACGTATTGTATTTTGCAATTGACCAGTTCCTCCACTTGCTGGTGATAGTTATCATTTGGTGGATCAAGTTCCCTGAAGTCATATCTCTAAAGGAAGTATTCCAAACCTGTATGGTTGATGGAAAAATCTGGGTGGTGGGTATAGCATTGGTATTCCTGACAAGTCCTGTGGGTATTCTTATCGGTATGATCACAAAATCTTTCAGAGACCAGATACCCAACCATAATGAACAAAGCCTGGAAAATGCAGGGTCATGGATAGGTATTTTGGAAAGGCTGATCATATTCTTTTTGGTGCTGATTAGTCAATACGAAGCCATCGGCTTATTGGTAGCAGCAAAATCTATTATTCGGTTAAAAGAGGGCGAGCAAAAAATGAGTGAATATGTATTGGTAGGTACGCTTATAAGTATATCCGTTGCCCTGCTCACAGGCTATATTGTTTCAAAGTCTATTTAGTAATATGGATCCATTCAAAATATACCAGGAGGTAAAAGACCAGTATTATTCTTTTATCAAAACCTTTCAGGTTTTTAAGAATAAAGAAATCGAAGCTTTTGTTGCGAATGCTGTAGCAAACAGGCAAATGCTTTGGCAGGAACCTATTATACAGATCACAAAACGTTTCAAAAGTGGGTTAACAATTAAGGAACTGATTGACAAAAAATTGTTGCATCCGGCAACAGAAGCCATTTTTAAAATTGACCCCTATTCACATCAGCAAAAAGCGGTAGAAATAACCTGTGGTAAAGAACAAAACCTGGTAGTAACAACAGGTACCGGTTCCGGTAAATCATTGACTTTTGAATTACCTGTTGTGAATTATTGCCTGCATGCAAAGGATAAAGGTTTACCGGGTATAAAAGCCATTGTTATTTATCCCATGAATGCATTGGCAAACTCTCAATACCAGGAGCTGGCTAATAAATTGGAGGGCTCTGGTTTAAAGATTGGCTTATATACGGGTGATACAGAGGAAGAAGGAGGTGCTGCATTAACAGCGTACAAAAAAATATTTGGTGACGATGCCGTTCCTAAAGATTCAGAAATTATAGACCGGCAGCAATTAAGAAGAACTCCTCCTGATATTTTGATCACCAACTATGTTCAGTTGGAATTAATGCTGACAAGGATACAGGATAACACCTTGTTTAGTGAGGGTAAGAAAGAAAATCTTCGCTTTCTGGTACTGGATGAAATACATACTTATAGTGGCAAACAAGGTGCAGATGTTGCCTTTCTGATCAGGAGATTAAAACAGAAGACCAATACGAAAGGTAAACTCTTATGTATTGGCACTTCAGCTACCATGGTAAGTGATAAGGCAGATGGTAAATCCAGTGAAGCTGTTGCGGGTTTTGCTTCAAGATTATTTGGAGAGGAATTTCTTCCTGAAAACGTAGTTACGGAAGAGGAAGATAAATCTGTTTGGTTTGATGGAAAGCAACTCAGCCATAGCATAACAGTTACAGAAGCTGAATTGAACGCTTTTGATTTACAGGATTTTCAAACTGCATTGCCCTTATTTAAGGCAATCATGGGATTCGGCTTTAAGGGTGAGATGAACAGAAGGGGGTTGGGCGACGCATTAAAAGATTCACTGTTATTATCATTTCTTGAACGGTCTTTGAAGGAGGTAAAAGATTTAGGAACACTTATCCGGGAATACCAGCAGGCTTATCGCAGTAATGAAACAGAAGATAAATGCCGGATAGAAATTCATGCAGGACTGTTACTGGGCATGGCCGGTACGGTAATATCAGGAATGGGAAGAGAGGTGCCAAGATTTGTGCCTAAAGTCCATGCATTTTACAATCAGGGCTCAGAACTAAAAGGTTGTTTGATAGATGGATGTGGCTACCTGAGTGATACCGGGGAAACCACCTGTCCGAAATGTATAGAAGAAGGACGGCCCGAAGCAACCTTATACCCCTTGCATTTTTGCAGAACCTGTGGTCAGGAGTATTATGGACTTACCTATGATAAGGACAACGGCAATACAACACCCTGGAGTTTTAACGATGATAAGTCCAAAGGGATAGCCGGGTACTATTCAAAAGAACATAAAGAAACATCAGCTGACCTGCCCGAAAATTGGCTTACTCCCAAGAAAAGAGAATTAAAGAGTCAATATAAAGGCCGAAAGCCCCTTTTAGGCAAATTAGATTCTACCGAAAACAGGTTTACACCCTATTTTGAAGACGAAGAAGAACGGGGCACCTTGGTTCCGCAACCGCTGCCTTATTGTTTGAATTGTCGTACTTATCATTCTGGTGCATCCACCGAATATTCAAAATTGTTTCAGCTCAATTCAGTTGGTAGGGCAACCGGGACGGATGTTATTGTAAGTGCTTCATTGAAAGCATCTCCTAAGCTGGAAAGAAAAGTAATTGGCTTTACGGATAACCGTCAGGATGCTGCTTTTCAGGCAGGGCACATGGATCACTGGTATAACCAGATTTATTTCCGAAGAGCATTGTACAATATCTTAAAAGATCAGCAGGATTACATTCCGGTTAATGAACTTCCAAAATTGCTATATCCGTTAATCATTCATGATGAGTCTAATATTCCATTTGTACAGCGAAGAATTTTTAAGAATAAATTCCTGGAATACCTTGAAACATATCTGTATGTAGAAATACGGGGCACCAAACGATTTATTTCAATTAACCTGGAGGATGTTGGGTTGTTAGAAGTCGGATATGAGCAGTTAGCAGAAGCAATCAACCAGCCTGAGCTTGAAAAATTTGATTTTTTAAAGCAGGTATCAAAACCACTGTTGCATGATTATGTGAAAGGATTTCTTGAAATATTCCGGCGAGAAATGGCTATTGGTCATTCAAACTTAATAGACAGGGCTACGTTCAAACAGCAAACAATAAATGTAATTCAAAACTATGCTCCCGAAAAGCGAATATTTGAGGCGGTAGAGGACACTAATGTGGGAGTATTTACAAATGCTGATAAAGACACATTTAGATTCAGTGATTTTACCTTTCATGCCTTAGATAATTCGAGGGCATTAACTACTTGGATAAGAAAATGCTTTGAACTTGATCACTCACAGCAAATTGTATCCTTAATTCAGGAAACGGTTTCCTTCCTGAAACAGATTGGATATATCAATTTACAGCGGTTTAAAGGCCATGATATATACTATCTCGATCCTGTAATGATTTTAGTGAAAGCTCCGAAAGAGGAATTTAAGCAGGAGTGTAAAAAGTGTGGTTCAAAATACAATTGGAATGAGGTAAACTACTGCCTCAAATCAACCTGTAAAGGAACGCTGGGGGAAGCAAAGCAGGAAAATAATTATTACTACTATCAATACACTTTGCCCTTTGATGGTTCAGAGAATATTGTTTCGGAAGATCACTCTGGTCAGGTAGATGGGCAAACGAGAAAGGAAAGAGAAAATAAGTTCAAGAAAACTCCTCCCGAAATTCAATTTTTGGTAGCCACTCCTACAATGGAATTAGGTATTGATATTGGTACACTTTCCTCTGTGTATTTAAGGAATGTTCCTCCTAGCCCAAGCAATTATGCTCAACGTGCTGGTAGGGCAGGTCGTAGTGGTCAGGGCTCAATAGTACAAACATTTTGTGGTAGTGGTCCCGGAAGAGGTGCTCACGATCAGTACTATTACAGGCGTCCCGTTGAAATTGTATCAGGAAAGATTGCAGTACCAAGATTTAATCTCTCTAACGCTTCATTATTTTCTGCACACATAAATTCTTTGGTTCTGCAGGTTATATCTGAAAAAATTTGGGCCCGGCCATCAGACTTTATTGATTTTAGTGACTTTAATGAACTGCCGGTAATTAACAGCTATCTTGAATCATTGTTAAAAGCAGTTCAGGATAATAAGCCAAAGATTCTGGAAAATATACGAGAAGCTTTTGGAAAGGAAATTGAGGATTCTGAAAGACAAATTACATGGAATGATGTGGAGGAACAGATCGGGGAGTTTGTTTACAGATTTGACAGGGCTTTTGATAAAATGAGAAGTGATTACCGGGAATCATTGAAGGAAATTCTCGAGATCAATAAAATGAAAATCGATGATAAAGCCCATGACTTTGTGCTTTCAAGCCGTAGAGAAGCGTTAGAAAAAAGGAATGAAAATATAAAAAATGGTAAGGAAGAATTTTATGTGTATAGGTATTTAAGCCAGGTTGGTTTCTTGCCAAACTATGCATTCCCACAAAAAGTAACTTCTATAAAATTCCTCCATCAAAAAGAAGAAGAGGAATTGGTAAGAGACCAGAATATTGCCATCAGAGAATTTGCGCCGCACAATACACTTTACTTTGGAGGGTTGAAATATGCTGTACAGTATGTAAGTAAAGAAACCGACCCAAATAATGTTATAAGCACAGCGGTTTGTCCGGACTGTGAGCATATCGAATTACTTTCTAATTCAAGCCCTTTCCCCACCAATTGCCCTAATTGTGGTACAGTTTGGGAATCAAACAGACCTATCGCTGCATTGAAGTTTCCAAGAATGAGAGGAGAAAGAAGAACAAGAATTACAGCCGATGAGGAGGAAAGGCTAAAAGGTGGATATAAGATAATAAACAGCTATAAGCCTACCTCAAAAGCAATTGTCAAAGAGATAAAAACAAATGGGAACCCCATCTGTAAACTGGCATTTGAAAGAAGTGCTCAGCTCCGTCATTTAAATATGGGGCAGATGGCAGATTATTCTGATCAACGAATTGGCTTTAACCTTGATCCGGTAAACTTCAAATGGGTACAGTTTTCCAAATTGGATGAACACTGTAAAGAGAAGAACCTGAGCAAAGGCCAAATGCGTACAAACGTCTCGCTGCTTACAGAGTCTAAGAATGATGTTATTGTATTGCAATTAGCAGAGCCCTTTGTTGGTGATGAAGAAGTTTTTGCGAAAACACTTTTGAATGCTTTCATACAAAGTCTTTGCACCGTATTAAACCTGGATGACGATGAGATCAATGGTTTATATCAGCCAATCGTAGGACAAAATGGGAAGATGATTATTTACGAAACTTCAGAAGGAGGCACTGGTACGCTGTCAGCAATTGCAAATGATATACACTTATTGAAGAGAATAAGCAATAAGGCGTTAGAACTACTGCATTTTGATTCAAATGGGAACGATGTTGAAGGCGCTTGTCTGAAATCCTGCTACTCCTGTATTTGCAACTTCTATAACCAACGAGATCATAGATTATTTGACAGGAGTACCGTAAAAGATTTTCTCCTCAAGCTCTCCGCTGTAGACGAAATGTCTTCTGCCGTTGACGATAATGTTCAATTCGACACTTTTATGCAACAAGAACTTTCTGCACTGGAAAAAAAGGTTCTTATAATGATGAAAGAGATGAAAATAAGAATGCCTGAAGAGTTGCATAAAATCATATTTAAGGACGATGAACCTGTTGCAGAAGCAGATTTGTTTTACAATCCTAAAATATGTGTGTTTATTGACGGTCCTGATCACGATAAAGAACATATAAAACTGGATGATGAAAGAAAAAGAACCAAGTTGAAGAAATTGGGGTATAAAGTGGCGGTGATTCATCATAGCGATATTTTAAAAGGAATTGAGCTATTACAGGCATCTATCACAAACTAAACTTGTATTAATTTATAAATTTGAGAAAACAATAATTATTGCAAACGCTGCAACTCAATATCATCCCTTTCTCGCCACCGGCTAAAACCAAAACCTTTGCTTTTTACAAGGAGTGGTTCCAGAGTGCTTATGCCGTATTTATCACTGAAGATCTGCTACTGTTAGTTCAGCACTTTCATAAGCCAGACCCCACCAAAGCAGAAACCCAATGGTTGTACAGCGATTTTCAGCCTTTGCGGGAAGGTGGCATTGAACTGGAGATAGACCTCAACGTTCACCTACAGTTTGCAGAGCACTATTACCGCTTTCTAATCAGCAATTACTTCCGGGATATTGCACCCATTATGCGTCGCAATTTCACACAGGAAGTGGAGTTGTGGATGCTGGATACCACTTTAAAGAACAAAGAATATAACCAGTATTACAAGTTTACATTAGCCGTACAGCATAGTGTAAACAAAACTCCGGAACTTATAGTTTCTTACGATGGTAATTCAAGGGTGCTTAAAAAAAGCATGGCAGAACTACCAGGCTTAGATACACTCATTTACCGCTGGATGAATTATAAAGGGCTTCTTTATCATTGGGGTGAGTCATTCCCTGACGAAGCTCTACGCAACCAGCATGAAGTATTTCCTGTTATCAGCAACGAATTAGGCACAGAACTGGAAATCATTTTTCCAAAGTCAGACAGGGACAACCGCTACCCCACCTTTTTCAAACTCATTACTGGCTTTTATACTAAATATCTGAACAATGATGATTTCAGGAAAGTGATTCCTTTATCTCCGGCTGGCTTCATAGTAAAGAATGAAGGAGAGTTTCACCGCATTGATTCAAACGCCAGCCTGCTGGAATATGGGAATGAAGGCACAGGAACCGATCCGCATAACGACATAAAAGAATACGGTCCTTACAAAACAATAGAGTATCCTCACAATGTTAAGCTGTTCTTTGTCTACCAAAAATCTGATGCTGCCATCGTTCAGAATTTAAAAGAATGCTTTGATAAGGGCTTTAAAAATGCACAGTCGCTGAATGAGTATGTAAAGCTACCCTATACATATAAAGACGAATGGAATATTGCATTTGACAGCCTGAATGATGCTGTTAAAACCTGTTATCATGCCTTAGAAAACAGGCAGAAAGAACATAATGTAAGGTATCTGGTTATTTACCTTAGTCCTGTTTCAAAAGATGATGCCACTCAGGAAGAGAAAAGAATTTATATCCGGTTAAAGGAAATGTTCTTGTTCTATGGGTATCACTCACAGGTGGTGTTCAAAGGCAAGGTAAACGGGGCAGATTTCAATTTTGCTTTGCCAAACATACAGATCGCCATGCTGGCTAAGCTCGGTGGTGTACCCTGGCGGCTAAACCGGGAACCAGCTAAGGAGCTCATCGTTGGTATCGGGGCCTCCAAAGTCCGTTTCGCTAAAAGTAAAATGCTGGGATCAGCCTTTTGTTTTGACAATGATGGCAAGTTCCGGCATTTTGATTGTTTTCCGGCTGATAATACAACAGCACTTACTGAATCGATCCGGTTGGCGCTGATAGACTTCAGGACTAAGAACCCGGACGCAAAAAGACTGATTATACATTTTTATAAGCTGATGAGCAAAAAGGAACTCAAACCACTCCTGGATATGCTCTATAAGCTCAAGGTGGATATACCCGTCATTATTTTGACCATCAACAAAACGGTCTCCAAAAACATTCTGGCATTTGATATTGCCGCTCCTGATACTATGATGCCTTTAACCGGCACCTATGTGCAGATAGCCGAAAGGCAATATTTGCTGTACAATAACATCCGGTACAATGAAACCTCTTATGTTAAGAAGACGAAATACCAGTTTCCGGTGAAAATTAAGATGACTTCCACCCAGCTTGAATTATTAGATGATCCGGCGCTGGTGGATTTATTGATTGACCAGGTCTATCAATTTAGCCGTATGTACTGGAAATCGGTGGCCCAGCAAAACCTGCCGGTAACCATCTTGTACCCCCAGATGGTCGCCGAAATATTCCCCTTTTTCAAAACCCCGGTACTATCGGACTTTGGGAAAGAGACGTTGTGGTTTTTGTAGATCATTTGCAAATAAACTGAAGATATATTCAAATGGATTTCAGTGTGAGGTAGTTAAATACTACGGAACAAAAAGCAACGTATAACCTAACTTTTATAAAAAGGTAGCTTAATCAGCCAATCGTAATTCTAATTTGTTTCTTTGTACCTAAAATCTGAAGGAATGAAAAATTATAAATATTTCTCAATCATAACTGGTATTTTTTGTGCCTCACTTATTATATCAAATCTCTTAGACACCAAGTTCTTTGAAATCGGAAGAACAGCTTTTCCGGCTGGAATAATTTTGTTTCCGGTTGTTTATGTTTTTGGCGACATTTTCACAGAAGTATATGGATACAGTCAAAGTAGAAAAGCCATTTGGGGTGGTTTCTTTTCTCTGATATTATTTGTTATTACATTGGAAATAGCAAGGCATTTACCCCCAGCAGGGTTTTGGAAGGATCAAGCAGCATTTGATACTGTTCTTGGAAAAGTATTTAGGATAGTTGTTGCCTCCATTGTTGCTTATTTATGTGGTGAGTTTGTCAACTCAATAACAATTGCAAAAATGAAATTGAAACAAAGGGGAAAGGCAATGCCGCTCCGTTTTATAGTGTCCACACTTTTTGGTCAGGCCGTGGATACTGCCATTTTTATTATAATTGCTTTCTCAGGCACAATGCCTGCAAATGTGATGTTAACAGTTTTCTTTTCAGCGTGGTTGTTTAAAGTAGCTTGGGAAGTGGTTGCACTTCCTCTGAGTATTCTGCTGGTAACTTGGCTGAAGAAGGTAGAAAACGAAGATTATTATGATAAGGACACAAATTTTAACCCTTTCAAAATCTCTTAGACAGGTGCACATTAATAGTATTGCGAAGAAAGAAGTTTTTGATTTTAAGGAACAATATTGTAATGAAAATCAAATCATAATTGATATTATTATCAAAGACTTACTACAATATTTCACTCCCCCCATTTTAGATGTGGGATCAGGAATCGGTGACATTGCATTTAAGGCATTAAAGAATAAGAAAACCATTTTGATTGACGTAAACGCAATTTCAAAACACGACTATCCGTGCAGACCGGAGCATGTACGGAAAAAAGCCGACTTTCTTGAATTTCATTCAAAGGAAAAAATCAATACAATTTTCATATCTCACACTTTGCAGTTTATTGACGATGACATTGAAGAACTAAATTTTAAAGTTGCAGAACTCAACCCCGAGAATATTATTACTGTTCTAAATTCTAATAATGATTTTATGGGCGAGTTGATTGAATGGACTAATGATAACTACTCAGTTTCCAATCCAGAGGTAAGATTGAAGAATTTTCCAAAGGGCTACAACCTTATAAAAACAATACCTTTTAAAGCAGAAATCAAGTGCAGCGATTTTAAAACTTTGGCAAAGCAGGTTTCTTATTTGATGTTAATAGATATTGAAGAAAAGGAGGATCGGCTAATATCATTTCTGAAAAATAAGCTTAATGAACCAAAATTTATTTTTAATCAAACAATAGACGTACATCATAAAAAATGAGCAACGATAATTTAAAAAATCTTTTTAGTTTTATAGAAAACGAAAAAGTAAGAATCAAACTTCAGGAATCCGAACATCGTATTCGCACTTCATTCAACGAGCTATTTTCTGGTTATGCATTAAAGGCAGAGGATGTGTTGAACGATGTAGTTCATGTGGAGGAGTATAATGGCATTGTTGAAATGAAAAACATACAATTTTACAGCATGTGTGAGCATCATTTTGCCCCTTTTTTTGGCGCATGTGACATATATTACCAACCCAAGACCATTATTACCGGGTTAGGCAAATTAGTACGGTTAGTAAAGGATGTACATAGTAGACGCTTGCAAATACAGGAGCTAATGACAAGAGACATTTGTAAAGATATAATGAGGGTATTAGATGCGAATGGCTGTTATGTACGAACACAGGCAAAACATTTGTGTATTTGTTCACGAGGTCCTAAGGATGATGTTGCTGAAACTATTTGTACTTATTCTGAAGGAACAATGAAAGACAGAATATTTCAATAGCATTTTGAATATGCCTAATATCGAACCAAAGCCTACTGATGGATTTACTTCTTCAGAATTTCCAAAGAATTCTAAGGTGGAGGATATTGTTCAAAGTATAATAAAAAAACATTTAGGGAAAAATCGGTTACTCCTTGCTATTATTGAAACTGTAACTATTAGCAAATTACAAGGTATAGGTGAAACGGTTTATTTAGCTCATAAGCCTATTGAATATATAAAACAGACTATCCAGAAAGAATATAAAAAAATCATCGAGGATATCAGTAAGACCCCTTTTGGCTCACCAATTAAATACTTTAATTGGTATGAAAGAGAGAAGCACTTCTATGTTATTCATAAAAATGAAGAAGAAATAGCACTAACATACTCAATTTTGAACGCATACCTTGATGAACCCGACGAAGATGAGTCAAAAATATTAAAAGAAAATTATAAGCATATTGACGAAGACAAAATTTTGTCTGATGATGACCTTTATTCATTTTATAAGACCTATACTGAGTGTTTTCTGTCAAAGGAATGGTTTAAGGAACTACCACACTATTTCATATTAGCTAAGCCTATTTCAATACAGGACAGACAAAACAAGTCTTTTATCCCGCTCGGTAATTTGTATATGGTTGTAGGAACAGAAAGTGAAACCGGAATCGATATTTATCAAGGCATAGTAAAAGAGTTAAGGGCATATTGGTTTCACCGTTTTGGGGATAAGATTTTGAGAGAACATGCTCAGAAAAAAAGAAGTGATGCGTACAAGCCCAAAACACATCTTTCAAAACCCTTAGAAAATAAACTCTCGAAACCTTTATTTAAAAACGGTGGAGAAGATATTAAACTAAATGATTTCTTTTATTATGCTTTTGATTTGGAGAAATATACGAGTTTGAGAGATAAGTATTTATTTTATAGCAACCACTCTTTTATTAAAAAACTGATCAATCATTGCGACGATAAAAATAAATTAAAGCAAATAATAAGTGAAACATATAGCGACAAGAATGATGAATTGAATGTGTTGAACAAAACTGTCAATGGGTTAAAGAAAACTGATGAAGATTCAATCAAATACTTTTTGCTCTTGCTTTCAAGGCGAAGACTTGCTTTGGCCTTACTGTTAATATTTGGTTTTAACTTAGAAGAAACTCATGGTGCTTTGGTGTTCGGTGATCGAAAAATTATTGGTAATGATCACGAAGCATTTTTCAACAACGAATTATTTATTACGAAATCAACGAATATTAAAGAACTTATACCACTTCTCGCCGATAAAGAAGAACTTTTTTTAAAGAATATTCTGAAAGAAATTCACAAAACAAAGCCGGGTTTCATCGCAAAAATCTCTTCCTAACATTTATTGAAAGTTAGTTTTAGCATTCCATTTTAACATTTAGTTAGCTTTTCCTACTTACTTCTTCAAGTAGTTAGCTATACAAAATCTAACCAATTTATCTCTTTTATAATTGTGTAGTTTTTAAAACTGCACAATATGGATACAATAAATGCCAAAACAGAAGCGCTGATAAGGCAGCAGGAGCAGCAGATACTTCAGTTTGAAAATCAGGAGGGTATCACAAACCTGGTAAGGTTTGCTGATTGCAACGAGCATATCACAACATTTATTTCAAAGTACCAATGGCTTATCAGAAACAATACCTGGCCATATTCTGACGAGTTTATTCCTACCTATAACGGCTTAGTACACCGGTTTCATCAAACATCATTGAGCTATGTATCAAATGCCATGAGTTTATATCCGCTGTTAAGAAGTACTAATGCTGATGATATATATATGGCGTTTGAGATAGCGGTTTTTTCTGAAGCGGCGCGGGGCCGGGAGGGAAAGCGGTCAAAGATAGGACTGGATAATCAACAGGAGATACTGATTGCTGAATTAATGACTACGCTTCAAGAAGTATGGACTGATGAATTTGGTGATATCGAAGAAGCAGCAAATACAATAGTTCAAACTGTTTCATCAGGGCATTCATCGGCAGCAGAGTTGCCAGAAAATTACATTGCACTTATTGATGTCCACGATGGGCAGGTTTTAGATTCCAATATTGAAGAGGTTGACACAAAATCAGGCGGACTGGTACGTAAACTTCTCCGTGATTTTTGCTGCTACTCTTTGAAAAAATTTAATAAGCAACTGGCACAATACAGGACGGTGTATGCTAAACTGAAAGCTAAATCAGCCATGATTGCCGCGAAGCGGGCAGAGAAAATTGGTCTTACAGAAAAAATTGCTAACAGGATTGAATCTATTGGTGGTAACTCCAGCAGGTTCTTTCAGTTAATACAGCAGATTGATCACCTGAATTTTCTCAATGACAATATAGATGTGAAGTACAGCTTCAAATCATGGCCAGGGTTAATCCACTGGAACGCATTTGATAAAGCAATTAAACATACAGGGAACGAAGGATCTATTACCGCCGTAGCACAGGCATTCTTAATCAAACACTAAAATTAACAATCATGCGAACGAAAATTAAGCTTTCAGGTCGGGTTGCCAGCATTGGTGAAGGTATTACCAAGGGTATAGCCCGTATCATTAACAATGAAACAGAGTTGGATAAAATCCAGCCGGGTGACATTATGGTTGCACCGCAAACCGACATCAATTTTGTTCCTGCGTTGGAACTTTGTGTAGGTCTGATCACTGAACAGGGTGGCAGGTTTTGCCATGCCGCAATCTATAGTCGGGAGAATAATCTGCCTTGTATTACTGATGTTGATAATGCAAGGAAACAAATTCCTGACGGAGCGGTAATCATTTTAGACACCGCTAATAACATAATCTCACTTGAAGGGTAAATAACATGGGGGCAGTAACCCTGCCCCCATTTCATTAACACTAAAATAAAATCCCATGTACATAAAACAGTTAAACAATAGCAAAGACCTGGCTGACATAGGCAACAAGTGTAGTAACCTGGCATTACTGACTGAGTATGGGTTCAATGTTCCAAAAGCTTTTGGTGTAACATTTAATGCGTTTGGTAAATTTCTTGCTCCTATAGCCGATTCCATTGCCTCAATCATCCGGAATAATAATTACAGGCAAGCATCTGAGAAAATCAGAGAGCTCATAATCGACACTGAAATTCCTGAAGATATTTTAGGAAGTATTTCAAAGACTGTGTCCGAATTTTCTACCAACACAATGTTTGCAGTAAGATCAAGCGGGGTGGTAATGCAGAATGGTAAAGCAATTGTTGAAGACTCATCAAATAAAAGTTTGGCGGGCCAATACGAAAGTTTTTTAAATGTGCCATCTGAGGAAGTCTCGTCTGCTATAAAGCTCTGTTGGGCTTCCATTTTCAATGAGAGAAGTCTACATGTATACGATGCGAAATGCAATAATACTTTTTTACATAGCAAGATGTCGGTGGTAATCCAGGAGATGATTTTGGCTGATGTTTCAGCGGTAATGATGACACGAGATCCATTAGAAATACAAGATATGTTGGCGATGGAAGCAACTTATGGCCCTTGTGAAGCAATAGTTAGCGGCAAGGTTACGGGCGACCTCATTACTATTGACAGAACCTCAATGGTAGTTTACAACCGGGAGATCGGCAGCAAGCGAGCCAAAGTAGTTTATGATTCATTCAATTCAAAGAATAAGGGAATCTACCGACTTGTGCCTAATGCTATAAATATGCAGCATAGCTTTTCAATTGACAACAAAACAGCATTACGTATTGCCCAGGTAGGATTGGAAATTGAACAAAAGTTTGGTCACCCACAAGATATTGAACTGGTGCTTGCATCCGGTCAAATATACATAGTACAGACAAGGAACATAACAACAAGTATTAATAAACAATTAAATTAAAAGCAAAATGAAAAAAGCACTTATCATTTGTGATTTCATTAATGAAATTATCAGCCCGGAGGGTAAATTTAAAGGCAAAGGTTATGCCGCCTTTGCTAAAGAACACAGCACACTTGAAAAGACTGCAAGTGCAATAACGAAGGCAAGGGAACTTGGCTTTACAATTATTTTTGTAAAGATTGGTTTTAGCGCTGATTATAAGGAGCAGCCTAAAAACTCGATACTTTTCGGTAAGGCGGATCAGTTCCAGGCATTAAAACTTGGCACATGGGCTACAGAAATTCACAACGCCATTGAAGTAAAGGAGTCAGACTTTGTTGTAATTAAGCATCGTGTTAGTCCATTCTATTCTACTTCTCTTGAAGCTATCTTACATGAAAACAAAATCACTGACATTTATATCTGTGGATGTGCAACAGATTTGGTTGTTTCATCAGTAGCTCGTGACAGCCATGACAGGGACTTTATTACATTTGTAATTAGCGATTGCTGCGCCGCTGGTTCAATAGATGACCATAACAATGCTATTACAGCAATTCGTAAAATTGCAATTGTTGAAACAGCAGATACTTTGTTGAATTAATGTTGACCCATAATAGATTTTGAATACACTCATTTGTATTAGCTAAGACTTAATCTGACAGTTGGGATTAACTTTAGAGTAACTACAAACTATTGTTAACCCCAAAAGTCAGATTATGAATCAAGAATCTAAGTTAATCAAAACCAAGTTAGGTTTATTGCAGTTGGCCCAGCAG
>JAYRPG010000147.1:0-4143 GCA_041911275.1 Ferruginibacter sp.
CCCGGCAAAGATGGAGGCACGGCACCGCCCGGTGTCGCAGAACATGTGACTATGGAGGATTCGGGAATGTCTGTTGTTGCACCTGCTGTATACGTTGGAACCTGGCACAAATACAACTGTGGAAGCATCGCTGGCCGCTGGTTTGACCTGACAACGTTTGATGATGAACGCGACTTTTTCGCCGCCTGCCGTGCCCTTCACCAGGATGAAACCGACCCGGAACTGATGTTTCAGGATTATGAGGGATTCCCGGGGAATATGGCCTCTGAATGCCATATCAACTGGGCCTGGGTTGAAGGCTTCCGCCAGGCGCGGGATGAAGGCTGCGAAGAGGCTTATCGTCTCTGGGTGGAGGATACCGGTGAGACGGATTTTGACACCTTCCGCGATGCCTGGTGGGGCGAGGCTGACAGTGAGGAGGCTTTTGCGGTTGAGTTCGCCAGTGATACCGGCCTGCTGGCTGACGTGCCGGAGACGGTGGCGCTCTATTTTGACTATGAGGCGTATGCGCGGGATTTATTCCTGGACTCCTTCACCTTTATTGACGGTCATGTGTTCCGTCGGTGATTTACTCCCCCGCTCCGGCGGGGGTATGGCCTGCCAGGCCCCCGGAAAACCCTGGCAGGCTTACGCCTGCCTGAAATACAGGAGGGCCGCGCCTGCGGCGCTGCCCTTCCTGCCTGTCATAGTGTGAGGCATTTTTCTGTTTTGTCGTTTCTGTTGTTCTGACTCCCGGGGGCGGGGACACCCTTCGGCTCCCGGCTGCCTGGCGGCATCCGGTCGTCAGGCCCGACTCCGACAGGCAGCTGCTGGCGCACCCGCCAGTCTCCGCCGAACCCGCTGGCGCGGTTTCGGGCTGCCGCTACGGTCCGATGTCTGAAAAACCAGGCTTGCAGCGACCGTTCCGGTCGCGCCGCCTCTGTCGCGCCGTGACCTGCGCTCCCTGCACACCTGACGGTGTGTAAGGAAACTGCGCCTGATGGCGCAGTTGTCTGCCCTTCCGCCGCCCCCCCTGCGGCCTGTTTCCCCGCTGTGGACTTTCCGGGGGCTGAAGCGGCCACAACACGTTTCAGCCGTCCAGGGGAGAGATGTACCAGCCACAAAACTTTTTGCCGCAAGCGTCAAAAACTTTTGCGTCTGCCCCCGGACAACTGCCCCGTGCCGTGGCTGTCGCTGCCCCATCGGAAAGGTCCACTGCGGGGAGAAACCCCGAAGAAGTGGACGGCAGAAGGGGCTTTCGCCCCTCCGGGGGAGCAACCGGTCGGCCCGGCGACCTGATTCAGCAGAAGGAGACGTTTTCATGACAGTCAGCAGCACGATTTCCGTTTTTTGCCGCGACGGGGTGTTCCGTACCGTTTACTGCCACCTGCACGGTGAGCCGACCTGGAACGGTCGCATCCTGCATACCCACTATGCCACCGGTCAGCAGGCCGAAGCCCTGGTTGAACACGGTGATATCCGTTGCCTTGGTCCCCGTTGCGACAAACCCGCCGGGCATACGCTTCAGAACCCGGTGGACGGTGTGACGGCTTATTACGGACGTGACAGTGGTTTCCGGATGGACAGTGAGGCGCGTGAGTACCGTTCTTTCAGGGAGGCTATTGCCACTGAAAGCACTGAAGAGGTGCGCTTCCATTATGTGTTCATCGACGGCTACTGGAAGGTGATGTACCGCACGCCGGAAGGCTGGAAGATGAAAGCGCTCGCGCTGGCACTGCGTCGCTGTCCGGAATGAAAAAAAGCAGGGCGATAAACCCTGCCTTTCTCCGCTGGCGCTTCCCCGTACGGAAGTCCGGCATCTCATTCACTAACTATGGAGATTATGCCATGAGACCATCAATTATCTTCGCAACCGCCGAGTATGTAAAGCGTCTGCGTGAAGAGTGCCTGCGGGAGAACAAACCCCTGCACCGCCATACCCGCTTCAGACGCCAGGAACTGGCACCGGATGAGATTAACCCGGACGTCCTGGCGATGGGCGGTCATATCGCCAGACGCTGCAGTGAGCAGAAGCGGGTACGTATCCCCGCTATGAAAGTCAGCGAATGGGGCCACCTGCTCCGCGCGCTTGAAATTGAACGGGTCTGTCACTGATTAACCCCTGCCGTCTGCCTGTGCAGGTGGCAGGATGTGTTCAGGTACTTTACCAGGAGGAACCGTGAGCAAGATGAAAAACATCACGACGTCTGTGTTGCATGGTGTCTCCACAAAAAACAGAAAAGGGAAACAGATTCTCTTTCATTCAGGGCCCGGGAGGGCTGGAGATAACAATGAAGTCTTGTTTTGATACTGACAAAGCTTTTCATATGTCTTTTGATGAAGTCACTTTCAACGCTGACAGAATTCGCTCAAAACTGGAACTATTATCCGAAGAACTAATGCCCCGTTGTGGTCTTGTTTATGAGCTATATCAGCGACGTTTGAGTGCTGCTATTGATAATTTTGTGGCCACATTGCCGACAGAACAACATCTACTGGTCCTGGAACTGGCCCGTGAGGAGTTTGATTACCTTTCCGCAGAAGAGATTGCTGAAGAAATACGCCGTGACTCAGAACGCGGCTATTGTTGTCATGGCTTTGAACGCAATTGCTGTCCTCTCGGTTGTGGGGATTTGGGCGATGATTGCTGCGATGCTGCTGATTTGATGGAGGAACCGTGAGTAAGAAGAAAAACACCACGACGCCCACGCCGCATGATGCTGCGTTCCGGTCGTTCCTGGCGAATCCCGACGTCGCCAGAGATTTTCTGGAACTGCATCTTCCGGCGGAGTACCGGCAGTTGTGCGACCTGTCCACGCTGAAGCTGGAACCCGCCACCTTTGTTGAGCCGGACCTGCATCAGTACGCCAGCGATATCCTCTGGAGCGTGAAAACCACCGGGGGTGAAGATGGCTATGTTTATACGCTCATCGAGCACCAGAGCACCGAAAATCTGTACATGCCTTTCCGCATGTTACGTTACAGTGTGGCGGCGATGCAGAGACATCTGGAGCAGCACAAAACGTTGCCACTGGTGATTCCTGTACTGTTCTATCATGGTGAGCGCAGCCCGTACCCGTACAGCATGAACTGGCTGGACTGTTTTGAGAATCCGGCACTTGCGGCTAAAATATACACAAAGCCGTTTCCGCTGGTTGATATCACTGTCGTTGATGACAATGAAATCATGAACCATCGCCGGATGGCCGCACTGACGCTGCTGATGAAGCATATCCGCCATCGTGACATGATGGAGCTGCTGGACAAACTCCCGCAGGTCATGGTGGAAATTTCAGATGAGCAGGTGCGTGTTCTGATTCATTACATCGTTAACGCAGGGGACTCTGTATCACCGGAATTTATGCGGGCGCTGGCTGAGCGTCTGCCGCAGCATGAGGATAAACTGATGACTATCGCTGAACGTCTTGAGCAAAAAGGTCGCCAGGAAGGCAGGATGGAAGGACGCATGGAAGGAGCGCTTGAAAAAGCCCTGGCTATTGCGTGCCAGCTTCAGAAAATGGGGATGACGCCGGAGCAGATTAAGCAGGCTACCGGACTTTCCGATGACGAACTGAAGAAAATCACTCACTGATGAGAACCACAAAGCCCGGCAAAATGCCGGGCTTTTTTGTCAGCAGGAGCAGAGCAAACAGCATGACGATTGCAGAACGTCTTATACAGAAAGGTTTCGACGAGGGTTTTAAACAAGGGGCTCTTGAAGTGGCGCGGGAAATAGCCTGCCGGCTTCGGGATATAGGCTGGCCGCCGGAACGGATTCAGGAGGTCACGGGACTTTCCGGTGAAGAACTGAAAAAACTGTTTCCTGATGAGCAGTAGCCTGGCATTCAGCCAGGCTGTGAATTACGCTCACACATCCTCTGCCGTTTCCCCCAGTTCATTTTCCAGTCGCCTGATGATATCTGCCTTGTGCATCCCCTGCATGTGAGGCAGCAGGTCACGGACTGAAAGTGCCTGGGTGGTCCTCCAGACGGTGACATCCACCTGCTCCGCATTTTCCCAGGCGTGCCATGTTCTCTGTGTCACGCCAAATTCTCTGGCCGCTTTTTCGCGTGACCAGAGCATGCTTTTTCGCCAGATTCGCAGTTCCCAGCCGGTCATAAAATACCTTTGAAAAAGTGAAAAAACTTCACTTTATTTTATCAC
>JAYRPG010000148.1:0-4721 GCA_041911275.1 Ferruginibacter sp.
AGCCGGCCATGATCATGGAACAGGAAAACAACAGTCACCTGAAAGCTTCAGCAAAGGTGCACAGGATCAAATCCGCTGACGGGCAGATTGGCCCTTTATCCTTCCACCACCACCTCAAACATTTCCATCACCGGATTGGCCAGGAGTTGTTGGGCCGCGGTTTCTGCAACGGTCCGGGCGGCGTCAGCATTGTCAGCTTCCACCTGCAGACTGATCTGCTTGCCGATGCGCACATCGCGGATGGCGGAGAGTCCGAGGTTGCCCAAACCACCCAGCACCGCCTTACCCTGGGGATCGAGCAGTTCTTTATGCGGCATTACTTTCACCTGTACTGTGTAGAGCATGGGAAGAGGGTTTAACGATCAGTGAAATCAGGATATACGCAACGAAAAGTACCGGCACGGCCAGCCAGTGCAGGAAGATGGCAGACACCAGCCCGATCACCAGGAGGATCAGCTTGGGCAGGTTAGTCGAAAGCCGGTAATCCGTAAACTTGAGGGCCATGATGGGCAGGTTGCTCACCATCAAAAAAGCCAGCACGGCGGCGATGCTGTATAAAAAGGTTTTATTCACCAGCCATTCGTTTACCTGCACCAGGCCGCTGCCATAATGCAGGATCAGCGGGAATGACGCTACCAGCAGGCCGGCCGCAGGAGTGGGCACACCAAAAAAACAATAAGACTGCCGGGTATCCAGGTTGAATTTGGCGAGCCGGTAGGCCGCGGCCACCGCGTAGATGAACACCGGCATCAGCAGCCAGAGCGGGGTTTCCAGTCCGTTTTCCTCCCGGAGGTAACTCATGCGCAGCAACTGGAACAGGAGTACGGCCGGAGCCACGCCAAAACTCACCACATCAGCCAGGGAGTCGAGCTGCTTGCCCATCTCCGAACTCATCTTGAAAAACCGGGCCACAAAGCCGTCCAGGAAATCAATGACGCCGGCCGCATACAAAAACAGGGCGGCCAGGGAAAGGTTTTCCGGAATATTGAACGTGCTTACGCCGTCTTCACCGGTGTAGATGATGATGTTATTGGTTTGCAGCGACAACACGATGGCAATACAGCCGGCCACCAGGTTCAGCAGGGTAAAGTAGTTGGGCAGGTTCTTCATGATCTGTGTTTGCACTAAAAATACATGGAATCAGGGGCGGAGGTGAAGATCAGGATCCCGGCCACACACACAGCGTCCGGAATTCACTTCAGGCCCCTCCTCATCCTTCATTACATTTTCTTCATTAACCGCTCGATGTCATCCGCCTCAATCGGAATATGCTTCATCAGGTCTTTGTTGCCGTTGCGGGTGATCCAGAAATTGTTTTCGATCCGGATGCCCATTTTTTCTTCCTCAATATAGATACCGGGTTCAATCGTAAACACCATGCCGGCCTTGATGGGCTCCGTGCGGGTGCCGAGGTCGTGCACATCAATCCCCAGGTGGTGCGAGATCCCGTGGTACAGGTATTTACGGTAAGCCCGGTTGGCAGGATCTTCATTCCGGATATCCGATTTGCGCAGCAGTCCGATTTTCTGGAACACCACCGTCGCCTCATCGCCCACCTTCTCGGTATAGTCAACAATGCTGATACCCGGTTTCAGGATGCTGGCTGCATAGCGGTGCAGGTGCAGACAGGCGTTGTACACGGTTTTCTGGCGACGGGTGAATTTGCCGTTCACCGGTACGGTGCGGGTAAGATCGGCCGCATAATTGCCATAGAGCGCGCCGAAGTCCATCAGCACCAGTTCGCCATCGCGGCACTCCTGGTTGTTCTCCACATAATGCAGGGTACGGGCACGGTCACCACTGGCAATGATGCTGCCATAGGCTTCTCCGGTAGCCCTTTGGGAAAGAAAGGAATGCAGGATTTCGGCCTCAATCTCATATTCCATCACACCAGGACGGATGAACTGCAGCAGGCGATTGAAAGTATTGGCGGTAATGTCTATAGCCTGTTGCATCACTTCAATTTCCAGAGGCGTTTTGATGGCCCGCAGTTCTTTCATGATCCGCGCGCTGCGCCGGTACTGGTGAAGGGGATAACGTTCCCGCATCTGCTGGGCATAGCGGTAATCGCGTACCGGCACCCAGTTCGACTTCCGGTCGTTTTCGTTGGTATTGAGGTAAATGGTTTCAGCCAGGTGGATCCAGGGCTGCAGCATCCCCTCGAGGCTGTCGAGCCAAACGATGGTCTGGATACCGGAGATGGCGGTGGCCTCCTCACGACGGAGGCGGTGACCATCCCATTTTTCTTTCATTTCGTTGGGACGCACGAGCACCAGCACTTCCCGGTACTGGGGATCAGGATTGCCGGGGAAGAGCACCAGCAGGGTATCCTCCTGCTCAATGCCGGTGAGCCAGAAAAGATCGGAATTCTGTTTGAAGCGGTGCAGGGCATCGCCGTTGGCGGGCAGTTCGTCGTTGCTGTTGAAAATGGCAATGCTGCCCGGTTCCATTTTAGCCACAAACCGTTCCCGGTTCTGGATAAAAATCTGGGGGTTGAGGGGATGGTATTTCATGCGTGCGCATTAAGCATTGCAATATACGGGAAATGTGGAGATGCAGGGTTGGAGGCTGGGAGTTAGGGGTTGAGGGTTGAGGAGTTTAGAGTTTAGAGTTTAGGGTTTAGCGTTTAGGGAGGTTGGGGAAGCAGAAAGGGAGCCCGGGATTCAACCAGCCGATACTGTGATCCATCCACCGGATTTTGCAGCCTTTCCTGAATGATTGAAACGTGAAATTCCGGCCGGTTTTGTGTAAGAATTACACGACAAATGCCAAAAAAATGTAAACCATTCAAGCATACTGAGCCAAAATTCAATTGCGTTTAATGATTACGGGAACGATTGCAGATTTGTAAATTTTTAAAAAAATGGGTGGAAAATCTCCAAATTCTGACGCTTTATTCAAAAATCAGGTCAAAACACAAACCCTATATTGCGCCCGGTAACGATTTATTAATACAATCACCCTTTGTATGTCAGTACCAACGATGCTTGCCTACCCTAAACATGCCCTGCTCAATATCGGACTCCGGTATGCCGACAAAGTGCATTACCAGCTCAGCCCTGAAGTCCTGACCCGACAAACGGTGGAACTGGAACAGGGAACCCTCTGCGATACGGGCGCCCTGGTGATCAGCACCGGTGAATTTACCGGCCGGAGTCCGGAAGACAAATTCATCGTTTGCGACGACCTCACCCGCAACACGGTGAACTGGAATAATTTCAACCTTCCCCTCGAGCCTTACTATTTTGATGCCTTGTACCAGCGGATGATGGATTACCTGGCCGACAAAGATATCTGGGTGCGCGACTGCTATGCCTGCGCCGACCCGGCCTACCGCCTGAACATCCGGGTGATCAATGAGCAACCCTGGAGTAATCTCTTTGCCTATAATATGTTCCTGCGGCCGAAAGCGGAGGAGCTGGACGGTTTTGTTCCCGAATGGCACATCATCCAGGCCCCCGGCTTCAGGGCCGATGGCGCCAATGACGGCATCCGGCAGCACAATTTTGCCATCGTGAACTTCAGCAAAAAAGTGATCCTGATCGGCGGCACCGGCTATACCGGAGAAATGAAGAAAGGCATCTTCTCCGTCCTGAACTATACCCTGCCCCTGGAAAAAGGCGTGCTGAGCATGCATTGCTCGGCCAACCTGGGCAAGGATGGCGATACGGCCATCTTCTTCGGCCTCAGCGGCACCGGAAAAACCACGCTCAGTGCCGATCCCAACCGTCGCCTCATCGGCGACGACGAGCACGGCTGGGCAGCCGGCAGCATCTTCAATTTTGAAGGCGGCTGTTATGCCAAAACCATTGACCTCACTGAAGACAAGGAGCCGGAAATTTACCGGGCGGTACGTCCGGGTGCCATCGTAGAGAATGTGCCCTATTTACCCGGCTCCCGCCACCTCGATTTCAGCAGCAAGGCCATCACCCAGAACACGCGGGTGAGCTATCCCCTGCATTTTATCAGCAATGCCCTGGAGCCTTCTATAGGTCCGCTCCCCAAAAATATTTTCTTCCTCACCTGCGACAGTTACGGGGTATTGCCCCCGATCAGTAAGCTTTCTGCCGGCCAGGCCATGTACCAGTTCATCAGCGGCTACACGGCCCGGGTAGCCGGAACCGAAGCCGGTGTAGTGGAACCCAAGGCCACGTTCAGCGCCTGCTTCGGCGCCCCCTTCCTGCCCCTGCATCCGGGGCAGTATGCAGAGATGCTGGGCAAAAAGATGACCGAACAGAAGGTGAACGTGTGGATGATCAACACCGGCTGGAGCGGTGGTGCCTATGGGGTGGGCAAACGCATGAACCTGGGTTATACCCGCGCGATGATTACGGCTGCGCTCGAAGGCAGCCTGAACAATATCGAATATGAGCCCCACCCCGTTTTTGGTATGCTGATGCCGGCTGCCTGTCCGGGTGTACCCGCCGAAATCCTGAACCCGCGCAATACCTGGACGGATAAGGATGCCTATGATGCCGCTGCCGGAAAACTGGCGCAGCTGTTCCTCGACAACTTTAAAAAATACGCTGATGGCGTTAGCCCCGAAATCCTCGCGGCTGCGCCCCGGATATAAACGCTGTAGCGATTGTTAGCCAAAAAAGGAGTCCCTCTGCGCGAGCAGGGGGATTTTCTTTTTTGGCCCAAAAGGCAGATGAATGCAAAACATTTTTCTCGGGCTCCTTTTCCCGGCAAAGTCTCCCCTGTCCACAAATACCGGGGAA
>JAYRPG010000149.1:0-20138 GCA_041911275.1 Ferruginibacter sp.
CACTGATGTTGGTGGTGCTGCTGCTGTTGGCTTTAACGGTGAGGTTGAGGGTGGCGATGGAGTCGCAACCTGCGGCGTTCACCAGTGTGACATTGTACGTTCCGGCTGCAGAATAGCTGTTGCCGTTCCAGGCATAGGGCAGCTGAGCGGGGCATACACTGATGTTGGTGCTGCTGCTGCTATTGGGCAACACAGACAAAATCAATGTCGCAACCGAGTCACACCCGGAACTACCGATTAGCGTGTCGGAGTAGGTGCCCGCTGTGGTAATGATATGCGAGCCCCAACTGTACGGCAACTGAGCCGGACAAACGCTGATGCTGGTAGTGCTGCTGTTGTTGGGCAGGACTGACAAAATCAATGTCGCAATCGAGTCACACCCGGAACTACCGATTAGCGTGTCGGAGTAGGTGCCCGCTGTGGTAATGATATATGAGCCCCAACTGTACGGCAATTGACCCGGACAAAGGCTCAGGGTAGTGGTAGTGGAGCTGGTATCCGAAACATTGAGGTTAAGCGTGGCGACAGAATCGCAACCTACGGCATTGACCAGCGTTACACTATACGAACCTGCAGCCGAGTAGCTGTTGCCGCTCCAGGTATAGGGCAGCTGAGTTGGACAAACGCTGATGCTGGTCGTGCTGCTGGTATTGGCTTTAACGCTCAGGTTGAGGGTAGCGACGGAATCACATCCTGCTGCGTTCACCAGTGTGACATTGTACGAGCCGGCTGCGGAGTAGTTATTGCCATTCCAGGCATAGGGCAACTGGGCGGGGCATACACTGATGTTGGTGGTGCTGCTGCTGTTGGCTTTAACGGTCAGGTTGAGCGTGGCGACGGAATCGCATCCTGCAGCATTGACCAGCGTCAAACTGTACGACCCGGCAGTGGAGTAGCTGTTTCCGTTCCAGGCATAGGGCAGCTGAGCGGGACAAACGCTGATGTTGGTGGTGCTGCTGCTGTTGGCTTTGACGGTGAGGTTGAGGGTGGCGATGGAGTCGCAGCCTGCGGCGTTCACCAGTGTGACATTGTACGTTCCGGCTGCAGAATAGCTGTTGCCATTCCAGGTATAGGGCAGCTGTGCAGGACATACACTGATGTCGGTAATGCTGCTGCTATTGGCTTTGACGCTCAGGTTGAGGGTAGCGACGGAATCGCATCCTGCAGCGTTCACCAATGTTACATTATAGGATCCGGCTGCGGAGTAGCTGTTGCCATTCCAGGCATAGGGTAACTGGGCGGGACAAACGCTGATGTTGGTGGTACTGCTGCTATTGGCTTTGACGGCCAGGTTCAAGGTAACCACCGAATCACATCCGGTACTGCTGTTCAGGGTATCTGAATAGGATCCGGCTGCAGAATAGTTTTTGCCATGCCAGGCAAAGGGCAACTGAGCCGGACAAATACTCATATTGACGGTGCTGAAAACCATCGGGGTGACCGTAACCGTTACCGACTTGCTGAACAGGCACACGGTGGTGCTGGTGAACCGAAGGTCGTCAAGAGCAAAATCATTTCCGGCCCCGGATGTATTGTCGTCACGGATACAGATTTCTGCCGTTGTGGCGGATCCTGAATTCCAGGGAACATTCACCTGGTTCCAGCTGCCACAGGTCGAGGTGCCGGGAGCCATATTGGTCTGCAGGTTTACAGCATTGATCCACACCGATAACACCGCCTGGTTGGAAGCCGAAGAATTGATGGTGTGGATCCAGTAACTGAACGTGTAGTCTCTTCCCGGTATCACCGGTACGGTCTGGCACCACACCCTGTCGGTGCCTCCGTTGATGTCCGATCCGTCTACACACATCATATTGCCTGTGCCGCTGCTGTGATCGCCGCAATTGATGAAGGTGTTTTCAAAATTGCTGGGACTGGTTACAATACCATAGGCCCGTTTCAGTTTACTGGCATTGTTCGGAATATGCGGGTAATCTGAAAAGAACCCCGTATTGCCGGCAGAGAAATCACCGTTGATCACCAGGTCCACCGTACTGCTGTCTGCAGCGGTAACCGTATAGGTAGTGGTACTGCCCGGGGATACCACCGGGTTACTGCTGACCGGATTTACCAGACCTGGATCTGCCGGCGAAGCGGTCCAGGCATATTGCCCGGATCCGCCGCTGACCCATAGGGGTACGGAACCTCCCGGGCAGATGCTGGTATCCGGGCGCACTGTAAGGGTGTCCGGTACCGTGAGTTCCAGCCTGGCAACGGAGTCGCAGCCTGCAGCATTGGTGAGGGTTATGCTGTAGTTGCCGGGCTGGCTGTAGGGGTTGCCATTCCAGGTGAAGGGCAGGTCAGCCGGACAAAGCGCTGCTTTGAGTAAACTGCTGCTGTTGGGCTTCAGTGTCAGGTTCAGGGTGGCGGTTGAATCACATCCAGCCGCGCCGGTAAGGGTAACCGAATAGGTCCCCGGTCCGTTGTAACTGTTGCCATTCCATACATAGGGCAGTTGGCCGGCACATATGCTGATGTTGCTCGTGCTGCTGCCCGGGGGCCGGATGCTGAGGGTAACACTCACGGAGTCGCTGCAATGCTGAGCATCCTGAAACACATATTTCACCGTATAGGTGCCCGCCGTACTGCTGCCCGCCGTGATCGCACCGGTAACGGGATTGATCGCTAAGCCCGCCGGAGAAGCGCTGAAACTGCCTCCGCTGATACCGGTAAGCAGCGGGGTATGGGATGCCGGGTCGTTGCTGCAGAAGGGCTCGCCGCTGTAGGTTACCGATGGTGGCGCTACGAGGGTAAAGCCGGCACTGAAATTATTGCCGCCGTTATTGCTGTACAGGGTATCCCGGCACTGGTTCGTGGAAGCGTTATCGCCGGTAATGCGGTAGTAGATTTCAAGGGTGTAGCTGCCTGGCGGATAGGCAGTAAGATCCACATTTCCGGCGATGCTCTGCCATTTCTGGTCTCCGGGTGAGCAGGGGCCACCAAAGGGATCATTGAAATTTCCGCTGATGCAGTCGGCAAAAAAGGGCAGGTTGATCGGGGTGAAAACCGGTGAGGCAGGCCGCGGCCCCGCATACAGGGTGTAAAAAAGGGTGGCGCCGCATACATTGGCCAATGCGGGGTTTTTGAACGTCTTGATTTCTGCACCCCGGAGGATGAGGTTTCCGCTGTTCTGCATATAGGTCCCCAGGTTACTGCCGGTATAACTGACAGCCCCGATCAGGTGCACCCCGGAGCCGCTGCTGTTGTAAAATCCTGAGCTGTCGGTGTTGCCGGTACAGTGTGTCAGGTATGGGGCGCTGGCAAAATCACCAAATGCGGCACTGCAGGTGTTTACCGTAACCTGGATGGCAGAGCGGTTGCTTTCACATCCGTTTGCGCGCTGGGTAACATAATACGTGAAAACACCGGATGACCCTGTTGCCGGCGTGGGGGCCACTGCGGAGCCCGTGCCTCCGGCAGCGGAACTGTACCAGGTTAAACCTGTTCCGGAGGCACTCAGGGGTAAGGCCGCATCGCCCTGGCAATAGCTCACGGGGCTGGTTAACGGATCGGCGGGCCGGGGGATAACGGTAATGGGTACCTGCCTGCTGAGGGAGGTCGGGCAATCTCCTGTTCCGGTTGAAGTAACCGTGTATACCGTGCTGGCTGCCGGACTGGCAATCACATTGGCCCCGCTGGTACTGTTGAGACCGGTCGCCGGGCTCCAGCTGTAAACACCATTGCCGCCGGTGGCACTCAGTTGCACCGTATCTCCGGCACAGCGGGTGGCTGATGCGGGCGTTACATTCAATGCATCAACACCCGAAACAGGATCAAAGGCAAAATCACAAACATCTCCGGCCACCCCGTCGATCATCAGGTAGTAGGTATTGCCCGGGATCAGTCCTGTTGCGGTAATCAGGTTGGGCCCGCCCAGCACATCATTGTAACCGCCATGGCAGGTAACCGGTCCCGAGCCGCAACCGCCCTCGTAAAACATCAGCTGAATGCCTCCGTCGAACAGGGAGTTGCTCACCCATACATTGAAGGAAGCAGTGGTGGAGGAGGCCACAAACGACAGGAAGGAATTGTTGTCAATGCTGGTGCCGCCCCCGAGGCAGGCATCAAAGGCGTCATACAGCTCAGGCCAGTAATCGGCCGTATAACTGGCGGAGGTGTTGCCGCAGTAACCCGTAAAATTACACACGGGTGCTGCGGAACTGCAGGTGTTGCCGGCCGGCGGACTGGAAGCGCATCCCGGTGGCGGCACCGGGATGGTTGCACAAATCCCGAATGTGCCGTTGTTGTTGTTGCCATATTCCCAGAACCGCACCCATACCGTGCTGCCGGGGGTAAGGCCGGTGACGGAAATTTTCGGCATGGTTCCATTGCCACCGTCGTCATCACAGTCAATCAGGGTTAAGGCGTTGCAGGTGCCGCTGTAAATTGCCATGCCGCCATCGGTGATGATGCCTTCCTGCGAATCAAATACCAGTGCGCCGCCTGCCGGTACCGTTACACTGAACCATACATCACCGCTGGAATAGCTGGCACAGCCCGGTGCAGGTACGCCCGTGGAATTACCCGCGCCGGCATTGCTGAAGGTGCTGAAATTACAGGTAGTGCTGGCCGTTAGCGGGATGGCATTACAGGGATCGTCATTGGTGAGTGGCGGTGGCGGGGTGGGAGCGGTTACACAAATGCCAAAACTGCCCGGGTTGTCATTGCCATATTCCCAAATCCTGATCCATACGGTGCTGCCGGGGGTGAGCCCGCTGACGGTAAGCCGGGGCATGAGTCCGTTGTTGCTGGCATCATCATCGCAATCCAGCAGCGTTAATGCCGTGCAGGTGCCGCTGTACACCGCCATGCCGCCGTCGGTGAGGCTGCCGGTTTGGGTATCAATATCCAGTATGCCGCCGGCCGGCACCACCACGCTGAACCAAACATCTGATCCCTGGTAATTGGCACAGCCCGGCGCGGGTACCCCGGTGGAATTGCCGGCGCCGGCATTGGTAAAGTTGCTGTACACGCAGGTGGCCCCCACGGTGAGCGGGGTGGCATTGCAGGGGTCGTCGTTTGCAGGGGGAGCAAGCGGTTGCGCGGGGCTGTTGCTGAAATTCAGGGTCCAGTTCAGCAGAGAGCCCTGGTCGCCGCTGGCCTGGTCCTGGATACAGAGTTCCCAGTTGCCATTGCCATTCTGCCCGTTGTTTACATTGCCCAGTATCCCTTCTGCCAGGAAGTTGCCCGTAAAAGGCGCCGTGCCGGCGGTGATGGAAGTAACGGCATTGCCCGTGAAACAGGTACCGGTGTAATGATCACCCGACCCGCCGTTCTGCATAGAGAGGGGGATCAGGGTGCCATCCGGCCCCCGCAGCAGGATATCCAGGTCGCCCGTCCAGGGATGGGTGATGTTCAGGCATACGGAAGCAAGTCCATAAGTGCCGTTGAGGATACCCACGCCCGTTACGGTCATGGGGAAACAGGTGGGTGCACTGCCATTATCGGGAATGGCCCCTCCGGTTCCCGTGAAGCTTTGTCCCCATAAGCCGGTCCACGACAGCAAAAGCAATATGATACCGGGCAGTTTCAAGGAATCAATAATGGTTTCATGGATGGTTGAAGCATCCCATCATACATTTGAGTGGTTCAGGCAGATTCAGGTAAGTTCAGATGGGTAAGAATCAGGGGCTGTTCTGTGGCAAGCAGTTTTTCCCGGGTCGAGAAGCTACATTTTTTTCCGATGCCGGCCGCCCTCGCAGTCCATATGTTAATAAATAAGTTAATATTCATAAGCCGTTTTCCGGACCTACTGGGCAGTACCGGCAGGATCGGCTATGTTTTTTTGGAAAGTCTTGGCCTGAATAAAATAAATCTCTATTTTTGCACTCCTTTTACGAAAGGTAATGGCTCCGTAGCTCAACTGAATAGAGCATCTGACTACGGATCAGAAGGTTTCAGGTTTGAATCCTGACGGAGTCACTAAAAACACCCCTTCTCAGGGGTGTTTCTTATTACAACGAGGCCGGTTCCTACAGGAACCGGCCTCGTTGTTGTTCCGGGAAATCAGTTACCGGTTCATCATCAGGTTCAGCACAGATCGCTGGGCTGCAGGATTCGTGATTTCCACCTGGTAAATACCGGGCTTCAGTAATGTGGGGATGCTGAGTGCATAACCAGCCGTACTGCCTGCATGCTGCAGTTTTTGGGTGAGGAGGCGTTTGCCTTCCGCACTGAACAGGCTGATGAGGTATGGTCCGGCCGGTCTGTTGATCAAACGGATCATCACCCGGTTGCCGGTGGCAGGATTGGGGATCAGCACATAGGGCTGATCATATTGAACTGCCTGGCTGAACACGACCCTGAAGCGGTTGGCGGCTTTGGAGGCGGCATCCGCGTTCACGGTAAACGATACCGCGGTGCTGCCGTTCTGCTGCAGCGGTGTCACCGTTTGCGTGTAGCGGTCTTCCAGCACCGGCTCCAGGCCGGGCCGTGCAATCACGCCCGCATCCAGCTGCAGCGTGTAATCGCCCGCAGCCAGGTTCCACATCCGGAACTGCACCACATCCTGCGCCGCAGCCACCGGGCGTCCTTCCACCGACAGCAGTTTACTGCCGCTTTCAATACCGAAGTTGGCGCCCGGGTTGCCCATCTTCATCGCGTCATCGCCATCCACTTCCGCACTGAACTGAGCGTCGAACACCACCGTGTTGCCGTCCAGCACCTCATCCTGCTGTTGCAGGCGCGTGCGCAGCTGCTGGCGCTTCACCGGGCGCAGGCCCAACGTGCCGCTGGCCGACTGACTGGTTTTGGCACCCTCCACCAGCGTTACGCTGCCGCCGCCGCCCTGGCTGGGGTTATCCTGCACAAAGAAGGCCTGGCCGCT
Organism: Ferruginibacter sp.; assembly: GCA_041911275.1. GTDB lineage: Bacteria > Bacteroidota > Bacteroidia > Chitinophagales > Chitinophagaceae > Ferruginibacter. Next base: position 6,827 of record JAYRPG010000149.1, read on the forward strand.
CTCGATCGTGGTATAGGGGGCGCCGCTCAGCGGGTAGCTCACACTGCTCACACTCGGGTCCCATCCTGAGGTACCGCTGAAGGTTACATAGCGGCCCAGCGATGTACCGTACAGTGTTTTGGAATCCCATACCGTATAGCTGTTGGCGATACCGCTGCGGGTAAGCGCCGTGAAGTCGATGGCCGAGGGATAGAGGTTCGGGATCACCTGGAACTGACCTTCCGGAACCGTAAACGACTGGTTGCCGGTATAGATCGTGCCCCGGGTGCGCAGCGTGGTGGAGCCGGCATCTGAAGTGAGGCCGGTAACACTCTTGCTGCGGTCGCCACGCACATACAGGAAGTAGGCCTGGCGGGCAGAGATGGCGCCCAGCGTGCCGCTCACATTGCTCCAGCCTGTTCCGTTCCAGAACTGCATGGAGGTGTTGGGACCGCTGTAATCAAAACCGGCCAGCTGCGAGGCGCCCGTATTGTTGCCGCCACCGGTGATGAGCGTACCGTAACCGGGGGTGTTGTTGGCCAGCGGAGCGTTGTTCTCCTGCCAGCTCTGGCGGATCGTCTGGCTGCCGCTGGTGGGTACACTCAGCAGCCTCCAGCTGCGGAAACCGTTGTTCGGCAGGTAGCGCTCTACGGTTACATTGCTGGCGCCGGTGAGCGTGCCCGTTACCTGGCCCAGTGAGCCGTAGCCCGTGGCATCGGATTTAAAGGTCACCGGCTGGCCGTTGAAACTGGCGCTGCCGCTGATGCTGAAGGTGCGGTCGGGGTTCACGGTCATCGAGGCCCCGGTTTGCAGGGTGAAGGTACCCGCCACCGTGAAGTCGGTGTTCAGGGTGACGTTGGCCCCTGCCAGGATGGTCACATTGTCGCCCGCCTTCGGCGGTGCGCCGCAGCTCCATCTGCTGCCGTCGGTCCAGTTGCCCGTACCGCTGAAGTTGTTGTTGATGCAGGCCGCCAGCACAAAGGAAGCGCTGAGGGTATGCGTAGTCTGTACATTGGTGAAGGTATAGCTGCTGATGGGACCCTGCGATACGCCGTCTACCAGCACATCATCAATATTATAGCCCGGGTCGGGGGTGATGCTGTAGCTGGCATTGCTGCCGCAGATCACGCTGCCTGTTCCCGGCGTAATGGAACCATTGGCCCCGGCGGTAACCGTGAGGGTATAGGCTGAAAGCCTATAGGTGAGGCTGTTTGAAAGGGCCGTGGCCGTACTGAGACAGGTGCCGCCGCTCACCGTGATCTCACAGCTCACGGCATCCTCATTGCCCAGTGAGCTGGTCGTGTACACATTGCTGTTACTGCTTTGAACACTGCTGCCGTTTACCCTGAAATGATAGGTCACCGTTCCGCCGCCCGTGCTGGAGGCGGTAGCGGTGAAGGTGATGCCGGTGCCCGGACAAATGGGGCCGGGGTTGGAGGCACTGAGGCTCACCGAAGGTGTGAGGTTCGGGTTTACCGTATAGGTAAGGCTGTTGGAGCTGGCCGTATTGGCGGTGAGGCAGGTGCCGCCGCTGATGCTGATTGCACAGCTCACCACATCGCCATTGGCGAGGGCGCTGGTGCTGTAGGTATTGCCCGATCCGCTTTGAACGTTGCTGCCGTTCACCCTGAAATGATAGGTCACCGTTCCGCCGCCCGTGTTGGAGGCGGTTGCGGTAAAGGTGACGCCGGTGCCGGCACATATCGCACCGGTGGTGGTAGCCGCCAGGGTTACAGCGGGGGTAACCGGCGCCGTTACCGTAAGGATGCCACTGACGTTGGTGCTGCCGTCCCAGGTTCCGCCGCCGGAGGCGTTGTATCCCCCGTACTGGTATCCGCATCCGTTGAGGGAGTAGCGGTAGGCATAGTAATATGTTCCGGGTGCGAGGGCAGCACCGGTGCTGATCGTATACTCGTCATTGTTACCTGATTGCACATTGAAGGGGGCATTGGTCCAGTTTGTCCAGGCAGCAGGTGCGGAAGCTGTGTTTACCGGACTGATCCCCAACTCGGCCACAATGCCGGTTCCGGCACCGGCGGCTTCGGTTAGCCCGGATTTGTATACCTGTCCGTATGTGCTGAAACTGCCTCCCTGGCAGATGCTGGCGCTGGGCGGCCATTGCAGGTTAACATAGGAGGCGTTCAGGGCCGGGTTGACCGTAATGGCAGCGCTGCCGTTCATGTTGCTCTGGCAACTGCCGCCGGTGGCTGTTACGGTATAGTTGCCGGCGCTGAGCTGGTTCCCGAAACTGAGGGCCGCACCGGTGCCGGGCACGGCTGTGCCCACCGGATTGCCGTTAAGGAGCAGCTGGTAACTCACCGCGCTTTCTGATCCGGATAACCCAATGGCCAGTCCGCTGCCGCCCGAACAATAGCTGCCTCCGCCCGTGACATTGAAAATGGCGGGTGGCGTACAGCCCGGACCCACTGTTACGGTTACGGTTTGGGCTGCGCCCGTACATCCGCCTGCCAGGGTGGAGGTGGGGGTAACGGTATAGATTACCTGCTGATTGACCCCCGTCAGATTCACGAGGGTGTTGCTCAGCGTGGAACTGTTCTGCGGTGTGGTGCTTTCACCGGTTACCTGGGCATTGTCGGTGGCCACCCAGCTGTAAGTGGCTGCGCTGCTGCTGCTGAGGCTGATGCTCACCGTGCCTCCGCTGCTGATGCTGGCCGAAGCCGCGCTGGTCATGGCCGGACTGGCATATACCGTAAGCACACCGCTCACGTTGCTGATGCCATCCCAGGTGCCGCCCCCGCTGTTGCTGAAGCCGCCATACTGGTATCCGCAGCCGCCATTGTATCCGTAGCGGTATGTATAATAATAGGTGCCGGGTGCGAGGCTGCTGCCGGCAACAGCGGTGAATTCATCATTGTTGCCCGACTGTACATTGAACGTGGCATTTACCCAGTTCGTCCAGGTAGCGGGGTGGGAGGGGGTATTCAACGGGCTGAAACCCAGTTGCGCGATGATGTTGGCTCCCGCGCCGGCAGCTTCGGTGAGTCCCGCTTTGTACACCTGCCCGTAGCTGCTGAAATTGGAGCCCGCGCAAATGGTGGCGATGGAAGGATACTGCAGGTTGACAAAGCCTGCGTTCAGGGTAGTCGTTACCGTTACGGATGATTTGCTGCCCAGTCCGTTGCTGCAGCTGCCATCGGTAACCGACACCAGGGTAAGCTGCTGGTTGCTGCTTACGTTGGGAACATTGATGCTGCCGGTGCCTGAACTGTTGAGGGTAACACTGGCCTGGCTGCCGCCGTTAAGCTGATAGGTAACGGTGGCATTGGCGGTACCACTCAGGTTGAAGGTGGCGGTGCCATTGCAGGCTACCGGGCTGTTGTTGCTGCTGATCACAGCCGTTACCGAACAATCGGGAAGCTGGGTGGTATACAGGCCTCTTCCGTGCGTGGCAGCAAGCAGGGTACGGTCGGCAGCACGGTACTTCATCATGTCGGTTCTCGCGTAGGGGAAACCCGGTTCGGCATACCAGAGGGTGGAGGCACCATTCAGCAGATCGGTGGTCCATACCCCGGTTTCGGTGGCAATGATGGCCCGGGTATTGTCGCCGGGGTAGTACATGCACCAGCGCACGGGCATATCCGGGAGGTTGCCGTCGCAGGCCGTCCAGCTGCTGCCGCCGTTCGACGAAATCCAGATGTTGCTCACCCCGTAGTTGCTGAAACTCGTCATGAGGTACTGGTCGCTGGTGCCCGTGGCAATGCAGGAAATATTGGCAGCCGGGAAACTGCTGCCGGTGATGTTGGTACCGGAAGTTCCGGAGGTGGCAGTATGGGCGTTGTCGATGTAAATCAGGCGTCCGTTATCAGAACCCAGGTAAACCCGGTTGCCGGTGTAGGGCGATACGGTAATGGCGGATGCCTGGGCATTGTTGAGTCCGGTGATGCCGGTAAGGATTTCGGCGCCGGCCGGAAAGCCGCTGCTGAGGTAATAATTCCCTGAAATCGTGGTCAGCGGGGTGGTCCAGCGGAACAGCTCATTGGTGCCTGCGGCTGCATAAATGTAGTTATTGGTATTGTCGTAATCGAAGGGATTGATGAAATCCCCGAAATCGCTGGGAGCGGCCGAACTGCCTTTGTAAAAACGGATCGTTGTCCAGGTTGAACCGCTGTTGGTGCTGCGCCGGTAAACATTATAGATGTAGGATCCGAACTGGTTCTGGGGCTGGTCCTGGTCAATCGCCACAAAGCCGCCGTCACCCCCGGTCACTTCCACCGAAGCACTCAAACCGGCAGAAGTGAGCCGGTGCACCCCGTTATCCTGTGTGCCGCCAAGGAAATTATGATTGCCGGCGGTAGGGTGAATGGCACAGGAATAAAACTGCTTCAGCCGAAGATTCACGTTCCGGTCGCGGATGGTAGCACCCTTATCCGCGGAGTAATGAATGCCGCCATCGCTGCCGATAAGGAGCTTGTTGCCGTTATCGTACCACAGCACGGTATGCTGGTCAGCATGCACATACTGCCCGCTGGTACCCACCCATTCCGACATTTTACTCCAGGTGGCGCCGCCGTCGGTGGATTTAATGCAGTTGAGATTGCCTACCACCACGGTATTGAGGTTGGAGGGATCAATATCGGCTCCCAGGCAGTACCAGGCCTGGCTGGCGCCGCTGCCATTCAGATCGTTTGCTGCCGTGGTGGAGAGTGCCGTGGTCGTCCAGTTGGCTCCGCCATCGGTTGAGCGGGCTACGCTCCACCCTGCTATTGCTGGTGGAAGGAAAGGCATAGAGGGTGTTACCCTTGCAGGCCAGTTCAATCCGGATTGGGCTGGATGGGTAGCCTGAGGCCGGGGAGCTCCAGCCGCTGCTGCTCACGGTAGCGGGGTTATCGGTGTAGCGATAGGCACAGCTGCCGCTGATACCGCTGCTGATGTGCAGCCTGCCGGTTGAACTGAGTTCCATGTCGCTGATGCCGATGGAGGGCAGCCCGGAGGGGGTGATGTTCGTCCAGCTGGTACCGCCGTTACCGGAGCGGTAGAGCCCCGACCGCGTGGAGACGTAAACGTTACCTGCTGCATCGCAGAGTATTTTGGTGCAATAGTAGAAAGCTGAGGTGCTGGTGGTGGGCAACTGAAACCAGGTTAATCCGTTGTCATTACTTTTAAAAACACCGTTGCCACGCACGGCATCGGCATTGTAAAAGGCTTCGCCGGTACATACATAGAGGGTGCTGGTGCTCAACGGGTTTTGGGCGATGCCGGTAACGGCCATATTGCTCATGTAATCGCCCAGGGGGATCCAGTTGGCGGGCGAGGCGGTGATGTCCGTGGTTTTCCAGAGGCCCCCGCTAACGCCACCCGTCCACACGGTTTTTCCGCTGGGGTCGCTGAGGTCAACGTGGATGGCCCGCATGCGGCCGGAGGTTACGCCGCTGTTGGCGCGGGTGTTGCCGTTGCTGCTGCCTACGGCGTCGCTGTTGGGCCCTCTCTCCGTCCAGCTGAAATTGCCCAGCACCTGCGGTCCGGCCAGCAGCCGGTTGCGCCTGGAGCTGGCAGCACGTTCCAGTGCCGCAACGAGTTTTTCACGGGGTACTTTTCCGGTTGCGGGATCCTTGGTTTTCCGGATCTCCATCTCCATGGCGAGATCGGGGCGGTCATATTTTTCTTTCCCCTCCTCATGATCCCCTTCTTTCTTTTCCGATTTTTCAAAAAACGAAGCCGGCATCCGGAAGGGCTGCTCCGCTTTCCGGGTGGGCCGCTGCCGCTGTGCGGGGGATTGACCGGCAACCGCTGCGGCGAGGAGCAGGATCAGGAGGGCGGGAAGCAGAAGGTGGAAGACTTTTCCCGGGAAGCAGGCCTGTCAAGAACGGCTTTCATGCATTTTACAGCATCAGGAATGGAGATGGTCATAAGCAGTGGATAAAGTGAAGTAATGTGCCGGCTTCCCTGAATGATCCGCGACAGCCGGTACGACGCGGAGGGCAAGCGTCGCGAATGTAGATTAAATTTTCGCCTGCGGAATTGATTCTCATCAGTGTCCTTCTGCCGGATCACTGATATTCCTTTTGTACCGGAACCTTTTCCGGGGCTAATGCGTACATTCATCAACTGAATCAAACGACTATGCAGATCTGTAAGTTTTGCCTGTTACTGGCGCTGGTTGCCTTCACCGGGCGCCCCCTGCAGGCGCAGGTGGCCGAACGTCCTGAGCCGCATCGGCCGCGGCTTCATTACACGCCGGCACGGAACTGGATGAACGACCCCAACGGCCTGGTTTATCACCGGGGCGTTTATCATCTGTTTTACCAGTATTATCCGGATCAGCCGGTGTGGGGGCCCATGCACTGGGGGCATGCCACCAGCCCCGATCTGCTGCACTGGAAGGAGCAGCCCATCGCGCTGTATCCCGACAGCCTGGGTTATATTTTTTCCGGCAGTGCGGTAGTGGATTCGGCCAACAGCAGTGGGCTGGGCCATAAGGACGGACCGCCGCTGGTAGCCGTGTTTACCCATCACCAGCCCTCACTGGAGAATAGCTGTGACACCTTTGAGTACCAAAGCCTGGCATACAGTGTTGATAACGGGAACACCTGGACGAAATACACGGGCAATCCCGTGCTGCGTAATCCCGGTATCCGGGATTTCAGGGATCCTAAAGTTTTCTGGTATGCACCGCACCAGCGCTGGATCATGAGCCTTGCCACCAAAGACTGTATCCGCTTTTACAGTTCCCCCGACCTGAAGGCCTGGACGATGGAGTCGGAGTTTGGGAAAGGCATCGGCGCCCGAGGTGGGGTATGGGAATGCCCGGATCTTTTTCCGCTTCCCCTGAACGGCCGGCAGGTATGGGTGCTGCTGGTGAACCTCAATCCCGGCGGGCCGAACGGCGGTTCGGGCACCCAGTATTTTCTGGGTGATTTTGATGGTCGCCGCTTTGTACCCCTCGACGAGCAGATCCGCTGGATGGATTACGGTCCGGATAACTATGCCGGGGTTACTTTCAGCAATACGGGCAGCCGCCGTTTGCTCATCGGCTGGATGAGCAACTGGGATTATGCCACCCGGGTGCCCACTGCTCCCTGGCGGAGTGCGCTTACCGTTCCCCGTGAGTTATTCCTGCGGCAAAGCGGCGGCCGGATTTTCCTGGCTTCCCGCCCGGTGACGGAACTCCATACGCTGGAGCAGCGGGTTACCCGGGTACAGCACTGGCCGGTAAAGGGAGCGCTCAGCCTCCGCACCCGCGTGGGTGAAACACCGCTGCCCTGCCGGATCGACCTGGAGCAGGGCTATCCGAAAAATTTCTCCCTGCAGCTGCGCAATGAGCTGGGCGAACAGCTCTCGGTGGGTTATGACCGTTTACGGAACTGTTATTACATCGACCGGTCGACTGCCGGCCCAACAGATTTTCATGCCGGTTTTGGCGGCCGTTACGAGGCGCCGCGTTTTGCGCAGGCGGGTCCGGTGAAAATGACCCTGGTCGTTGACGTGAGTTCGGTGGAATTGTTTGCCGATGACGGGCTCAGCTGCCTCACCGCGGTTTGCTTTCCCTCCCGGCCCTGGACGGATATCCGCATCCAGTCCCCGGACGGCATCGAGCTGAAAAGCCTGCGCTTTGCCCCCCTGAAACCGGTGTTGCCCTGAGCCCATTCAGATCAGCCGGCTGAGGTCGTTGGCCCTTGCCAGCAGCTGCCGCAGCAGGGTGGACTGGTTCTGTGCCCGGTTGAGGTTATGGCCGGGGTATCGGGCGCCGTAATACCCATCGCCCGTGAGGAAATCGGTGAGGAACCGCAGCGCCTGCATATATACCATGAACTGTCCCGCATACACGAAATGCGCCCTTTCTTCCGGCGTCAGCCGGCTGGCCATTTCGTCCAGGTATCCCTGGGCGATGGCCTCAAAATAATCGGTACGGATGTTGAGGCGCTGCCAGTCGGTGCATTCCTCATCGGCTGAAGGGCAGCAGGTGCGGATCATATCGCCGGCATCGCTGATGAAATAACCCGGCATCACCGTATCCAGGTCAATGACACACAGTCCCTTTCCGTCCGCATCCAGCAGTACATTGCTGATCTTGGTATCGTGGTGGGTTACCCGGATTTTGAACACGCCGCTGCCCGGCAGCGCTGCGGCTGTGCGCACCAGGTGAGCCTGCTCCTGCAGGTACCGGATGAGCCCGGCCGCTTCCCGGACTCTTTCGGGAATGCCGTTATGCAGGGCATCCCGGAATTGCCCGAACCGGAAGGGCAGGTCATGAAAGCGGGGGAGGGTGATGTGCAGGCTGGAGGCCGGAAAACCGGTGAGCCGCCGGGTAAAACCGCCGAACTGGCGGGCCGCTTCATAGGCCGTTTCGGGCTTATCCGCCACCGTTAGACTCTGCGATCCGGGCACAAAGGGAAAAATGCGGAACCAGCCTTCCGGCAGCTGCAGGTGGGTAATGCCCCGGCGGGAAGGCAGGGGCTGTACAAAGAGGTAATCCGGGGCCTCCTGCTCCAGGTATTTGCCGATCCGGTTGATGTTGTCTGCAATCTGTTCGGGATGCCGGAAAACAGCGGTGTTCAGCTGCTGCAGGATCCAATCCGATCCGTTCAGGCTGAACCGCCAGCTGCGGTGGATCAACCCGTTACCCAACGGATGCAGTTCGGGCATGTTTTCGGCAAAGCCGTAGGCCGCGGCAAGGGATGACCAGCAGGAGAGAGGAAGCGTCATGGCGGAACAGTTTCAGCGGCCTGAAAATAGGCCATTCATGCGGAATGACGATAATCAGCCGGAAACGGACCGGGCGTCATAGGGGCTGCCGGCAGGCCAGCCTACTTTTAGGCGGACAATGCAAGTTGTTCTGCCGGTAATATCTTATCTTAAACACTACAATTCCGCATTATGCAAAAAATCATCGTGGCTTTCGACGGCCTGAAATACTCCGCAGCCTCCGAGGCTTATGCAGTTTACCTGGCCCGGCTCACCGGCGCCCATCTGGTGGGGGTGTTTCTCGACGATCCCACCTACAGCAGTTTCCGGATGCATGAGATCGTCACCGAAAAGGGCATGTCGGAAGCAAAAATGCGGCAGCTCAGTAAAAAAGACGAAGCCACCCGCAAGGCATCAGCCCAGCAGTTTGAGGCCGTCTGTAAGCGGGAGGGACTGCATTATTCGCTGCACCACGACCACCAGATTGCCCTGCAGGATCTGAAGCATGAGAGCATTTATGCCGACCTGCTGATCATTGATGCTGCGGAAACCCTCACCCATTACAAGGAGAAGCTGCCCACCCGTTTTATCCGCGATATGCTGGTGGATATACAGTGCCCGGTCTTGCTGGTGCCGCAGCGGTTCCAGCCATTTGAAAAGATGGTGCTGCTGTACGATGGTGAACCGGCCTCCGTGCAGGCCATCAAAATGCTGGGATACCTGCTGCCGCGCCTGATTACCCTTGATACCGAGGTGGTGACCGTGAATCCCGTGGGCAGCACCCTTCATGTACCCGATCACAAACTCATCAAGGAATACATGAAGCGGCATTATCCCAAAGCCAAATACACGGTGCTGAAAGGCTACCCGGAATTTGCGGTGGTCAAGCACCTGCAGGAACAGGAAGCCACGGCCCTGGTGGTGCTGGGCGCCAACCGTCGCGGCATGGTGAGCCGCTGGTTCCGCGAAAGTATGGCGGATGTGCTGATGAAGGAAGTGAAGCTGCCGGTATTTGTAACACATAACCGCTGAGCCGCGCCTATGGATTCCATTACGCACATCGCCTTGGGCGCCTGCATGGGCGAAGCTTTTGCCGGCCGGCAGCTGGGCCGCAAGGCCATGATCTGGGGCGCAGTGGCCCAGAGTGTGCCGGATATTGATTTCCTCGCTTCCTTCTGGATGAATACCACGGGCAACCTGCTCGCTCACCGCGGTTTTACGCATTCCTTTTTATGCTGGCTGCTGATCACGCCTGTATTTGCCCTGCTGGCAGAGCGATGGCACCGTCCGCACGATATCCCGCTGCGCAAATGGCTCCTGTTTTTTGGAGCGACCATTTTGGTGCACCTCTTCATCGATGCCTTCAATAACTATGGCGTTGGCTGGTTTGAGCCGTTCAGCCATGCCCGCATTTCTTTTCATGCCATTTATGTGGCCGACCCCTTCTTCAGCATCTGGCCGGCCATTGCCCTGCTGATGCTGCTGGTGCTGAAACGTTATCATCCGCGGCGCCGCTTCTGGGTGCGGTTTGGGCTCATCCTGCCTGCGCTTTATCTCCTTTACTGCGGCATCAACAAATGGGCCGTCAACCGCCAGGTGCAGCAATCCTTTGCTGAGCAAAGCATTCCGCATGAGCGTTATTTTACCACGCCAGCGCCCCTGCAGAACTGGCTCTGGTTTGTGGTGGCGGGCAACGACAGCGGCTATTATGTGGGCTTCCGCAGCCTGTTCGACCGGGGCAGTACCATCCGTTACACCTATTTCCCCCGCAACGATTCCCTGCTGATTCCCTACCGCAATCATGAAGACCTGCACCGTTTGATCCGCTTCTCCCAGCAGTTTTATACCGTGGAGCGCTGGGGCGACACGGTGGTGTTCAACGACCTGCGTTTCGGGCAGATCATCGGCTGGGCCGATCCCCGTGAACATTTTGTTTTTCATTATTTCCTGCAGCAACCCGCAGATAACCGGCTGGTGGTGCAGCGGGGGCGGTTTGCACGGTGGGACTGGGACATTTTTATGGCCCTGTTGCGGCGGATCCGCGGCGTTTAAGGCTTCTGCCGGTAATAAAAGGTAAACAAATACACCATGGCCCGGATGAACTGGTAGGAACACCAGCGGAGGAACTGCAGGAAGGGATTTTTAAAACGGCTTTGTGTTTCGGCAGTGATGGCCAGGCAGTCTTCCCGGATGAGCTGGTCCAGCAAGGCCTGGGTTTGCCGGCTGAAATCCGGGTCGCGTACTGCCAGGTTCAGTTCCACACTCGCATAGGCGCTGATGTTATTGATGTTGTACGAACCCGCGGTCATCCATTCCCCGTCGCATACCGCAATCTTGCCATGGAGGATATTGGCCTGGTATTCGTAGAGGCGCACGCCATTGCGGAGCAGGTAATCGTATAACCAGCGCTCCGCGCTTTTCGCCACCTTCACATCTGAGTCACCGGCCGTAATCACGGTAACCTTTACACCGCGCCGTACCGCCTGCACCAGCTGCCGGCGGATGATGCGGCCGGGCAGAAAATAGCTGCACAGGATGCAGACCTCGCTGCGGGCGTTGCGCAGCATTTCAATATAGGTTGCGGAGATCTGGTTTTTGCCCTTGACAAAATCATTGCGGCAGATTTTCACCGGAACCGTGCTTTGCCCGGCGGGGATCAGCGGAACAGGATCAGGACAGGGAGCTGCCGGTTTGTTGCCCAGGTATCCTCGCCATTCGCGGCTGCAGAAGCGGCAGAGCTCACGGGCCACCGGTCCTTTTACCTCCAGGGCAAAATCCAGCCAGGCCGGTCCCTGTCCGGTATCGTTGTACCGGTCGGCCATATTGATGCCGCCCACGAGGGCCGTTTGCGCATCCACCACCACCACTTTCTGGTGCATGCGCCTGCCGAAATAATAGTTGGTGCTCCTGAACAGGGGCTCAAAAAAGCGGAACCGTACGCCGGCCGACTGCAATGCGCTGGTGAAACGGTGGGGCAGCGATTGTGCGGCATAGCCATCCACCATCAGGTACACCTGCACCCCACGGCGGGCAGCTTCGCTGAGGGCTGTTGCCACCTGTTGCCCGGTGGCATCATCAGCCAGGATGTACACCTGGATGAAAATACTTTCGCGGGCTGACTGGATCAGTTCGAATAAACGGGAGAAATAAGGTTGTCCGCCCCGGAGCAAACGGATCCCGTATGCGGGCAGATAGCCTTTGGCATGGAGCCGGGGAGGGAGAGCATCAGGATGCATACACCTGTTATTGGAGAAAGGTCATCGCCGGGTTTGACCGCTCTCATTGCATGACTGGCAATTTAACACCAATTTTATCACCGATGACACATCTGCCGCAAAACAGCCGCAAAACCGGTCCGCATTTTTTGCTGGAGGTTAACCTGGAAGGGAGCCCGGAAACCCCGTTCCGCCTGGAAAGAACCCTGCTGGACAGTCTGCCCGGCCATACGAACCTCAATGAGGGGAATTGGAACGCCGGCCAGATCCTCCTGGGCGCGCTGGCAGCAGGCTGGGCCGAAACCTGGCTGGCCTATGCACAAAGAGAACAGCTGCCCTGGCTGCAGCTGCGTTGCCGTGTGATCGGCCAGTTGCGGCCCGTTTCGGGCGGTTATGCCTTCAGTACGGCAGACCTGTACCCGGAGCTTCAGCTGAAAGCTGCTGCCGATTACGACCGGGCAGTGAAACTGCTGAAGAAATCAGAGCGCCAGAACCCGGCTGCCCGGAGCCTCGGAGCCCTGGTTTTTTACCACAGCCGCCTCCTTCTCCGGCCTGAATAGGGGATAACCGGCCGGACTGCCCCCGGGGAGCACCGGGATGTGCGGGTTTATCCGTTATCTTTACCGCTGCGATTTTTATGGAAAACAAAAAACGTATTGCTGTATTCGGATCCACCGGTTCCATCGGTACCCAGGCACTGGAAGTGATCCGGGCCAACCCCGCCCTCTTTGAAGCAGAGATCCTCACGGCACAAACCAATGCCGACCTGCTGATCAAGCAGGCGCTGGAATTTTCGCCTAACGCGGTGGTGATCGGCGATGAATCCCTGTACGGAAAAGTGAAGGAAGCCCTGGCGGCCACGGATACCAAAGTGTTTGCCGGCGAAAAGGCCCTCGAAGAGGCGGCCGATTTCGATACTTATGATATGATGCTCGCGGCCATCGTGGGCTTTGCCGGGCTGCGCCCCACCCTCAAAGCGGTGGAAAAGGGCAGGCCGGTGGGCCTCGCCAATAAGGAAACCCTGGTGGTGGCCGGCGATATTGTGATGCAGAAATCCTATGAAAACCGGGCGCCGATGATCCCGGTTGACAGTGAGCATTCGGCGATATTCCAGTGCCTGGTGGGGGAGACCCGCAACAAAATTGAAAAGATCATCCTTACCGCCAGCGGAGGCCCCTTTCTCGGTAAGAAGCCCAACTTCCTGGTGAATGTAAAGCGGGATCATGCACTCCAGCATCCCAACTGGTCGATGGGGGCCAAGATTACCATCGACTCGGCCACGCTCATGAACAAGGGGCTGGAAATGATTGAAGCCAAATGGCTCTTTAACCTGGATCCCGCGCAGGTGCAGGTGATCATTCACCCCCAGAGTGTGATCCACAGCATGGTGCAGTTTGAAGATGGCAGCATGAAAGCCCAGATGGGACTGCCGGATATGAAACTCCCGATCCAGTACGCGATGGCCTTTCCGCAAA